>JBHENP010000033.1:0-48806 GCA_046261995.1 Pyrinomonadaceae bacterium | reverse complement strand
GTTTTAGTACTTAGTACTTAGTACTTTGTATTTGCTACTTGGTACTTTGTATTGGCGTTGATTTTAAACGTAATGCAAGCGCGAATCTGAAAGTTCAAAGCACAAAGTACAAAGCACAAAGCACAAAGTACAAACACAAAGCGACCCTGTTTTTTGCGGGCTGGTGAAAGGATTAATACCATGATTCCAAAATGGGTAGGCGTTAAGCGAGCAGTATTGGCCGTCACGTTGTGTCTAGCCGCTGCGTTTGTTGTTGTGAAGACTGCAGGCCAGGAAGAAACCATCGTAAGCAGTAAAGCAGTTAACGAACAGTGGGAATATTTGGCGGTGGCCGGTCCAAGCACCAGCAATCTTTCGCCCACGGGTAATCCGCGCATGCGAAAAGAACCAACGGCGCCATTTGGACGTGAGGCATTTGTACTGGAACAGCACCTGGACAAACTCGGCGCGAACGGATGGGAGTTAGTGGCAGTGGCAGGGCCTCCGACCGATCCGGCGTACTATTTCAAACGTCGTAAGTAGGTGTCCACCTTACAATCCCCCTCTGACGATGTGCACTCAACTACAGAACAGGAAGCGGTTCTATGAAAGGGCTGTCAAGGAAAAAGTTTCTCCCAAGCCGCCAAAAGTTCTTGGCAGCTAGCCACTCAACACACCCGAAGCCGTTCAACGCTAATGGCCACGCCTCTTGTTGACTGTTTTTGTTCTTGCCTTTGTTTGAGCCTGATTTTGAATAGTCGTTGCCGTGGTCAGTTGTGAAAACTGCCAACCATGGTTCTATTTGCGACTCCAGCCCCTCATGGCGCTGGGCCTATGACTATTTCTGGTTATGCGTGGGGGCATATAGTAGCGACTGGTCCTCAGCAGTTGCTGGAACATCCGCTTCCTTGATACTCACCCACGACCCCTGCATCTGGCACACAAAGCCTTAACGGTACAGCAGCGGCGCGCGTTAGCAATCAGCACCCACTTCGTGAGTCTTTGTAGTTGCTTCCTTAAGCCGCTTGCTGTTTCTTCCTTTCCGGATCGAATTGCTCTCCCCGTTTCCAAATAGCTAACGTGGTCGCCGCTAACTGCCGGGCGATAGTCAAACGCGCCAAACTGGGAGCCATTCCGCGCGCCACCCGCACGTCATAACCAGCTTTGAAGGGCCCACTATGGCAAGCGCTGGTGGCCGCATTCTTAAATACTCTCTTCAGCAGATGGTTATGGTTGCGATTCAAACCGCGCCTCGACACCGGCCGCTGACTGCGGCGCAACACTCCAGCCACTACCTCATGGTCTGCAGTGCTCCGGGTTACCACCGCTAGTCCCACATAGGTCCAGAACTGCTGCTTGCTCCGAAACCGGTGCGGCGTGCCCATGACAGCGATCAGCTGCGCCACGCTTACCGACCCCAGCCTCGGCACACTCATTAGCCACCGATATGCGGTTTGCCGCCGCACTTCTTTGACCATCGCCAGTTTGGCTTTACGCCGCAACGGCTTCAGCGCCGCCAATTCTTCATACAAGAAGCCGGCCCGCTGTTTCGCTCCTGGCTCATGCAGTTTCTCCAGCCACTGCTCACGCCGATCCTGCCGGTAAACCTCATGGCCCCCGCAGGCAATCGCCCGCCCGCGAAAAATAGCCTTCAGGCGATTCATCACTCGCGTCGAGTCGCTCACCAGGCAGTCGTAGGTGCGCACTAACTCCTTCAAAGTCCGCACCCCGTGGTCACCATGATAGACCGCACGCAGGGACCCGTTGCGTAACAACTCTGCCAGCTTCTGCGCATCTACTCGGTCACTCTTATTCCCACTTTGCATTAGTTTGTTATGCCGCGGATCACAGACCACCACCGTGGTGACCAACGGCCGCACTACCTCGTGCAGCCAGTTTGCCTGCGTCCCTTCCTCAAACGTCACATACACCTTTCCCCTCAGCTGCTTGAGAAAGCCGCGCACTCGCTCTGCTCCAGTCTCAATCACCGATTGCATTACTATCTTGCCGGCTCCATTCAAGACAACCATCACAATGCTTGCTCGATGCACGTCCATACCAACATAATACGTTTTCATAGGGCTCTCCTTCGGTGTTTACTTGAAGTCGTCGAACAACTCCAAGCTACTACCTTTGGGGCGCCCTTTCATATATAGAGTAGCGACCTGGCCGATGCGACACACACTGCGTTAGTGCTACCGAGACTGCGGGTAAGGCAGCGACCTGACTACACCAATGAGAATCACTCAACTACAGAACAGGAAGCGGTAGTGACCTGGCCGTTGCGACACACACTGCGTTAGTGCTACCGAGACTGCGGGTAAGGCAGCGACCTGACTACACCAATGAGAAATCACTCAATACAGAACAGGAAGCGGTAACGTCCTGGCCGTTCCGATAAACTCAACCTCTGTTAGTGGTACCAGAGCGCGAGTAAGGCGGCGACCTGGTTACGTACTAAGGGGTCACTCAACTACAGAACAGGAAGCGGTAGCGACCTGGCCGTTGCGACACACACTGCGTTAGTGCTACCGAGTCTGCCGGTAGGCCAGCGACCTGACTACACCAATGAGAAATCACTCAACTACAGAACAGGAACGGTAGCGACCTGGCCTTCCTGTACTAATACAGTTTGAGTGTGTCGCAACGGCCAGGTCGCTATCGCTTCCTGTTCTGTAGTTGAGTGCATATTGTTAGACGGACTCAAACTGTGGTTAGTGGTACCGCGAGGGCCAGGTCGCTACCGCTTCCTGTTCTGTAGTTGGGTGCATATCTTTAGACGGACGTTAGTGTATCGAGACGGCCAGGTCGCTACCGCTTCCTGTTCTGTAGTTGAGTGAGTATCGTCAGAGGGCAGTGAAAAAGTTTTGCGGCCACACTGTTTCCAGTTCCCCACACGAAGCCAACATCCATGAGCGAGAACAGCTACTCGGGACACTACGAAAAGCAGGACCGCGGGACCCAAGCTGCTTACGAGGCATATTTTGCTGGAATGGATTCATCCATGCAGCAGAAGGTAGCCCTCACCACGGCCCACTTTCCAGTGCGCGGGCGCATCGCCGACATGGGTTCCGGTTCCGGACGCGGCACTTATGACCTGGCTAGCCTTTATCAGGGACTGGAACTGATCGGAGTGGATATCAACCCGGTTTCAGTCGAGCGGGCAAGCAGTCGATTTCAGCGTGCCAATCTCTCGTACGGCGTCGGCGACATCAGTGAAATGGTCTTTCCCGCGCAATCGCTGGACGGCATTCTCGATTCATCGGTGCTGCATCATGTGACGAGCTTCAACGATTTTGATGTATCCCGCGTACTGGTCACGTTAGACAATCAGGTGGACCAACTCAAGCCGGGCGGCGTGATCATTATCAGGGACTTTGTTATTCCTGACGGACCGGAGAATGTCCATCTCGATCTGCCGGAAACCGACGGTTCCGAGTCGGGTAGCATAACTGAACTCTCAACGGCTGCTGTGTTCGAGCTGTTTGCCCAAAACTGGCGCAGCAGCCTTAATCGTAAAGGCCCCGTACCCTTTAGTCGGATTGAGTCTCCGCGCTCTGGCTATGTCCGTTATGAACTGGGTCTGCGGACAGCCGCGGAGTTTGTGTTGCGCAAAGACTATCGCGCGGATTGGGAAACCGAGATACTCGAGGAATACACCTACCTGACGCAGTCGCAATTCGAGCAGGCGTTTCGTTCGCGAGGACTGCGGATCGTCACCTCTCGCCCGCTGTGGAATCCATGGATCGTACAGAACCGCTTCGAGAATAAATTCTATCTTTCGGATCTTAACGGGAGCACACTACCTTTTCCGCCCACTAATTACCTGATCGTCGGCGAGAAGATTAGCGCGGGCGAGGGCGTCGAGTTAATTGAGCAGAACAGCCGACCACTATCAACTTCCAAATTCCTGAGGCTGAGTGCGTATCGGCTCAAAGAGAGTCAACGCACGTATGAGCTGGTCGAACGACCCAATCAGACGATTGATGTACTGCCATGGTTCGAGAGCAATGGACAGCTTTTCGTTTTCGCGAAGAAGGATTTCCCGCGCCCGATAGTGAACGCAGGCAGGGATCAAACGCGCCTCAATCACAACTCTCTTTCGGGCTACATTACCGAGCCAATCAGCGCTATTGTCGATTCATCGGCAGACCTTGGAAAATCAGTCGCTAATGTTCTCATGCAGAGAGCAAGCTTCGCGGGAGAAGATATTCTTGAAGTTGGTGAGCCCTTTTACTACTACACGTCCCCGGGCGGTATTAACGAGCGCGTGAAGGCCTGCCCAGTTCAGGTGCGACCGCGCCTGTCGGTCTCCGCTCCGTTTCCGAATTACACCCAGTTTAAGGATGCCGGGACTGTCCGCGAGCTCGATGCCATACAGGTACTGCGAGCCTGTCACGTCGGCGGAATGTTCGACGCGCGCATAGAGATCAATATCTACCATTTGTTGCGCGCGCTGGGGCGCAAGGCTGGCCCATGGATCGGAGCGCCCGTTAAGTTGTCCTTACAATCCGCCGAGCTTCCTCCCATGACCAATGAGTGTTTGTTATCGCCTTATGCGCTAGCTGCATTTGAGCAGTGCCCGCCGCACGATGAATCCGATTTCCTCGTAATCAAGGAGGGAGTGTTCGCCGAGCAAGCTCATGATGGCAGTGTTCTGGCGCAGGTACCGTTTGAATACGTTCTGCCGCGAAATCTAAGCCTCAGTACGGTCGTGGCCCTGCCCGTAGCAAAGACTAACAGCGGCACATTCATCGGCATTCAGTTGCGCAATTTGCCGGCAGTCCAGGCATTCAGCGGTAGCTCAAAGATCGCAACAGCTCCTGCCTGGCGTTTGCCTCGCGCTATGGAACATTGGACAGAATTGCCTGGGTTCCTGGGCGAAGCCATGCGGCGCGATTTCAACCTCCGCATCAGGCATGTTTGGGAAATGGGAGGCTCATACATGCCGAGCCCCGGAGTGACTCCGGAAATTGTTTACCCTTTTGTGGCGGAGGTTGAGGCCACCGAGATAACGGGCTCATCCCTGCACTTTATCGAGCTCAACAATCTAAAAAACAGGATCGACGCAATCCAGGAAGGTCATCTACTCATAACTGCGTGCAGGTTAATTCACTCCTTGGATTAAGATGTCACGATCGGGCAACCAATTCATCACTCACTACAGAACAGGAAGCGGTAGCGACCTGGCCGTTGGCGACAGACTCAAAGTGTTAGTAGTACCGAGACGGCCAGGTCGCTACCGCTCCCTGTTCTGTAGTTGAGTGCATATCGTTTAGACAGACTCAAAAAGTGTTAGTGGTACCGAGACGGCCAGGTCGCTACCGCTCCCTGTTCTGTAGTTGAGTGCATATCGTTTAGACAGACTCAAAAAGTGTTAGTGGTACCGAGACGGCCAGGTCGCTACATCCCTGTTCTGTAGTTGAGTGCATATCGTTTAGACAGACTCAAAAAGTGTTAGTGGTACTGAGACGGCCAGGTCGCTACCGCTCCCTGTTCTGTAGTTGAGTGCATGATCTCAGACTGGCGCATAACTGAAGAAAACAGGAAAGCACAGAACCGACTACCAACTATGTGAGACTCCGCTTGGTTAGCAGGAACCAATAATAACTATCAAGCCCCCAGCGCCCTTACATGTTCCTCCAAATCTCGAGTAATGTCTTCCGGTTTATCTTGTGCCGAATATTTTAATGGCTCGCCTATAGTCAGCGAGATTTGACCTGGTTTGGCAAAATGCTGGTTCGCTCGCTTTAGTTCCCATAAGCCATCAAGTCGCAGGGGCAACACCGGTGCATTGAGTTTCGAAATCAATAAGCCGGTGCCGGTACGGAAAGGATTGATCAGTCCGGTTTCGGTGCGTTTTCCTTCCGGGAAGACGAGAAGACTGTAGCCACGGTCCATGAGTTCGCCGGCAAATGCAAAACTTTGCCGGAAGCCGCTCTTCTGAGGCATGGCGAACACGTTGAAAAAGAGGACTACCAGGAAATACTGGATCCGGTAACGCGCGCGAGTAATCAGTCCGACAGCCGGTTCGGGATGAAGCCACTCGCGAAGTAATTCTCCATCCATGGCAATTGCCATCTTCCTTCGAAACCGTCCCGGCAGCGCAAGCAGTACCAGCGCATGGTCCACAAACGCCACGTGATTGGAGATAAACACCGCGGGCCCACGAAGTCCGTTCAGGTGATTCTTGCCGATGATTTTTGGCCGGCCCATGAACCATGTCAGCGGCAGCACAATCAAATAAAGCAGCAGGATGCGCAGCCAGCTGACGGGCCAACGCTGTTGCCAACGCGGGTAGGGATAGGGGCCTGTGCTGGTGTGCTGACCTTGATGAATCAGTTTCTGGACTTCGCCGAGTGTCGTTGTATCAGTGAAGGCGGCTTCATCGAGCTCGATCTGATAGCTCTCTTCAAGAGCGCTTAAGAGCTCCACTCTGCCAAGTGAGTCAAGCTTCAAGTCGGTTCCGAGCTTTGCTGCAGGATCCACGCGTGCAGGTACTCCACCCATAACGCGGCTGACAATTTTTTCCAGATCCCCGGAATGAACCGGCGCAGACGAACCGGCGGATGCTTGGGAGACAGCGTTTAGCCTGGCTTTCATCAGTTTGCCAACGAGTTGCTTTCGAACCTTCTGGGTTGTAGTTCGTGGAAAGTCTGCTTCGGGCCAGACGGTCCAGCGATGAACCCGCTGATGTTGTGCGAGTGATTCGTTGGCGCGTTCAATCGCCGCGGTGGCGTTCGCGTTTTCGTCGCGTAGTATTAGTACTGCCAGAGGTTCAGGTCCGTGCGGTCCGTTTGTTTCCACCACTGTACTCATCTTTATCTCCGGTTGGCGATTGACTACAAGCTCAATGTCCTGAGGATAGACATTCATTCCCGCGGAAGTAACGATCACCTCTTTTTGCCGCCCTTTGAAGTAAAGATTTCCTTCCTTATCAATCTCGCCAGCATCCCCAGTCCTGAACCAACCGTTTTCTAAACCGGTTGCTTCGCTGTCAGCTTTCCAATAACCCGACGAAACGTTCTCGCCGCGTACCAGAATCTCGCCGTTCTCCGCGAGCTTCACGTCCTGACCCGGCAGTACCTTTCCGATGGAGCCGCGTACATTCTTAAACGGATGGTTAACGCTGATCACCGCGGCAGTTTCTGTCATGCCGTAGCCCTGAATCACAGCAAAACCGAGCCGCTGCCAGAACTCTTCCGTGTCGGGATTAATGGCTGCCCCACCTGAGATAAAAGCCCAGAATTTCCATCCGAACTTTTCATGGACGTTTCGAAATCTCCACCACCGCCCGAGAAAGTTTGACCGCGCTGCTGCCTGAAGGCCGCTTCGAAACTTCTCGAGCTGCTGGTGTGCTTCGTAGTCTCGTTCGATCTTCTCGCGCATCGCGTCAAGAATGCGAGGTACGCAAATGACCACCGACACCCGCTCACGTTTAACGGTCTCGATAATTTGAGCTGGTACCAGGGACTCCTGAAAGAAAACGGTGCCCCGGAGAAGCTGGGGCACGAAGATGCCCATGAATTGACCGAAGACGTGGCTGAGAGGCAACAGGTTGAGGAAACGTATCGGATGAACCAGGCGCTCCCATTTCAGATACCGCTTAATCTCTCGTTCCAGTGGCGTTAGGTTTGCCATGAGATTGCGGTGGGTGATGCGCACGCCTTTGGGATCGGCCGTGGTCCCCGAGGTAAAGACGATCTCCACGGTGTCGTCGCCGGTTATCTCTGTGGAGAAATAAGGTTTTGAGGAATGGTGCCCGATCTGCGAGGTTAGTTCGTCAATCTCCATCACGTTAGGTTCTTGGTCGATGAAACTCGCAGTTGCATCATCACACAGCGCCAACTTAGCTTCTACCTGCGCTTGAACTCTTTTAATGAATCCGGGCTCGCTCTGAACATCAAGGGGCACGACAATCGCGCCGCGAAGTATGCAGCCGAAGAATGCGCACACCCACTCAGGGCTATTCCGGCCCCAAAGCAATACGCGATCACCTTTTTCGATCCTTCGCGCTTCCAGTTCTCTGGCGAATTGTGTTGCGGTTGTTGCAATGTCGCCATACGACCACTGCTTGAGTCTTAGCCCGGGCCTGTGAGCGAACGCAGTTTCATCACCGAGAGAAAGGAAATCGTCTAGATAACTGGCGACCGATGTGCGCATGATCCTGGATAGGGGAGAGAGAGCACCTCGCACAATCGTAGAGCGATCTGCGTTGCTGTCAACCGAAACACGTATGTGTCGGCTTCGGGTTTAACCGACAAAGGAAAAGCGGCAGGTTTGAGCAACCTGCCGCTAAAAACTGCCGACTGAGAATAATGGTGAGCCGTGGAGGGCTCGAACCTCCGACCCGCTGATTAAGAGTCAGCTGCTCTACCAACTGAGCTAACGGCCCGTAAACGGAAAGAAATTATACGTCCGCTCACTAGTGTGTCAAGCAGGCAAGAGTTTTGGTCATGTCCTAAACTGTGGGCCGTGTAGAAGGATCTTTGCAGGCTGCACAAACTGCGGATAGAACGTTTCCGCGTCTAGATAGTGTCCCTTCATGAGCGATCAACGGGTGCGCGATCAACTCAAACTGTTGCCGCACATTCTCTTTGTGACAGCAGCATGCGCACGCCCTCAATCAGACCATCGATGTCCGGCTTCGCCACATAGCAATCGGCGCCTGCGGCGACCGCCTCCAGCCTGTGCCACTCGTAAGCATCGCCCGTATAAAACATGCAAGGAACATCAGGTGTGGCTGCGCTCAGCTTCTTACAAAGTTCGAGACCGCTCCCGTCTGGCAGGCGTTTATCCAGGACGTAAAGATCGAAGTCCCTGCTTTTCGCCAGTTTTAACGCTTCTTCAATCGTTACCGCGGTCACCACTTCGTAGTCCTCCTGAGAAAGAAGCAACGTAAGCATTTCTGACGTGTCTGCGTGGTCGTCGACACACAGAATGCGACATTTCACTTGCGACATGGGGGGAACCCTCCTGAGAGACGTAAAGTTGGATAGCGGGTACAGTGACTAACGTTCGGAAGTAGAGTGTAAACCCATTTGGGCCATCTGCCTAGACATTATTCAAGGGGCGGCCTTTCAAACTGGACCAGTCATCATTCTTACTGGAATCCAGGTCTTATTGTGCCTTTCGATACAGTACCTACGTAACCAGGATCGTTCACATTCTCTTGCGATCCTGTACTAGCCAGGTGGGCAGCTACGGGGCTGCCCACCGCCAACTCCCCGAGGTCAGTTGCCTCGGTTTCTAAACTCACCCTCTCAAATCATTTTCCATTTGTCATTTGTGGTTCGCAGATTTAACTTGGAAGTGCAACAGAGCCAGCGCGGAGGAGCAAGTACAGAACCGGGAGCGATAGCGACTGCACTCAACCTATACCAGAAAATCGAGGCAATAAACCAATCTTCAGTCCGTTGAGAATCGGTACAGGAACGCTTACCGATTGCGTGTTTCTTTCTTAAAGGTTGCTGATGCCTGAGTGCGGTCGCTATCGCTCACGGTTCTGTACTTGCTTTCCCGCGCTGGCTCTGCTGCACTTCCAAGTTGAATCCGCTAATGAAAATGGAAGATGAGAAATGGAAAATGAACAGTCCCTTGACTCGCGCAGCACTCACTTTTTCATCAGTGATCTTGGTTACCGAGCGGGGCGGCGCGGATCCTGCATCGCTCTGAGGAGCTGCTTCAAGGCCTCAATCTCTTCGTCGTCTGGTTCCAATTGCATATATTTTTCCAGCGCTGCAGAGGCACCCGCACTTTCGCCGAGTTTGTGATAGACGAGAGCGAGATTGAAGTAGACGAGAGAGAAGCCCGGCTCGATCTGCGTGGCGGCCTCGTAGTGAAGACGCGCCAGGGAGAGCTCGCCGGCATCGTAGTAGAGGTTCCCAAGATTGTAGTGCGCCTCGACGTGGCGGGGATCGCTTTTAAGCGATAACGTGAAGTTGTCGAGAGCCTTCGCTATGTTCCCTTGTTCCAGATTAATGATTGCCAGGTTGCAGTAAGCCTCAGCCACATTGTCGCCTTCGCCTATCGCCTCCACATAGCAGTCAGCCGCTTTCGGATCGCCTTGCTCGTGCAACAGCAGGGCCTCTTCGAAAGGGGTGAGCAGACGCGCCAGTCTACTAACTTCCGCTCGGAACAGATTCAACTGCCCTTGAAGCTCGGCCTCGATCTGGCGAATGCTCTGGCCCTGAGATTTCAATTCGCGCACCCGTCTAAATTGCGTGAGCGCGTGAAAGTCGAAGCTGTAATCTTTGGCGTCAGGCGCTGAAGTGGATTGAATGATCCCTTGCTCGGTCCAACGGCGAATTGTGCGCTCGCTTAGGCCAAACAGCTGTTTGATCTCGCGAATTGAGTAGTTGGATTTGACACGTTGATAATCTGCCTTCGCTGGGACAGGTGCGGGGAAGGATAGAACCTTATTACTGTTTTCGTTCATCAAATAAAACTAAGAGCCTAAGATGCCTTTCGCTTCTTGGCTGCCTTAGGCTTGGCCATCGGCTTGACCAGCGTGATTTGCGGCTTCTTCTTAGTCGTACTTTCGGCCTTCACCATGGGCTTACGGCCCGACTGCTGCAAGCTCTTCTTGAGCGCGCTCATGATATCAAGTCTCGGTAGTTCTTCAACCTCAAATTCAACAGTCTTCTTGCCTTTGATCTTGGAGTCGATCAACTTCTTGAGCGCTTCATGATAGTTGTCGACAGTGTCGATCTCCTCCAATGACGTGGCCATCTGCTCCACCAGTGTAGTTGCCAGCTTCAACTCATTCTTGTCAAGCTTCTGCGCGCCCTCGATCTCAGGGACGTTATCAATCTTCCGAAGCTCATGCGGGTAATGAAGCTTTTGCAATACCAGACCCTTCTCGTGAGGGAAGAGGGCAACAAGATCTTCGCGGTCGCGCAGCACGACTTTGCCGATACCAATCTTGCCGGTTTGTTTCATCACCTCGCGCAGCAGAGCATATGGCTTTTCGGCAACCGGGCCGTCGGGTCCCGCGTAGTACGGAGAGTCAAAGAAAGTTGTGGGAATTTCGCTGGCATCAACGAAGCCAATGATGTCCACGGCCTTGGTGGTCTTGATCTTTACCTTGGCTATGTCCTCTGGTTCGACAATCGCATAGCGGTCGGGCTCGTACTGGTAGCCTTTGGTGATCTGATCATTGGTGACGACCTGGTCGCACTTCTTGCAGCGCTTGTCATACCCAATCGGGCCGTAATCCTCGCGGTGCAATTGGTTAAACTGGATCTTCTCCGAGGTCTCAAGTGCGTTGTAAATACGGACCGGAATGGCAACCAGCAGAAACCTTATGTGACCTTTCCAAATTGATCTCATGGCTAAGTCTCCTGGGACGCGGGGCGTCGCTGACAGTCTTCTTGGCGCCGGGAAATGCGCCTATTTGCGATTCTCGCCGCGCAGAGGCGGCGAGGGCCATGTATTATGCGGTCCATCGACGGCATATGTAAAGCCTTATCTTCAGGCTTTCCAGCACTTTAGCGCAGGAAACGCTCTAACTCCGGCTTGGTCCTCTCTTGACGCCGATCACGGCTTCAAATCTCGAGCGGGGGTAAGCCGCCCTTCCCAACCTGCGAATTTATGTGGCTTGAGTGATTGAACTAACCGCCCCGCAAAACTAAGCATGCATCAGGGCGGTGCGCATGGCGCCGGCGGATTGCCACCGTTGGGTCGGATCCTTATTGAGCGCCCGATCGATAATCTCACAAACGGCCGACGGAACATGTGGCGCCCGCTGGCGCAAGGGAATGGTGGGCTGTTCAAAAATGGCTTTGATAGCCTCCGCCATACTCGACTTCTGGGCCAGATTCAGCGCCATTTCGCCCGTGAGCAGACTGTAGGCCGTCATGCCGACTGCGTAAATATCCGACTGCGGCCTGACGTCGCGGAAGTTTCGGATCTGCTCGGGAGGCATGTAGGCGATCGTGCCAGCACTTTCGCCTGCCATTGTTACTCCACTCATTCCTGACTGTTTAAAGCTTTTGGCCAGGCCAAAGTCCGTGAGCTTGGCGGTGAAGTCTGGCCCAGCACCGCTGACCAGGATGTTCTGGTCCTTGATGTCGCGATGAATGAAGCCCAGCGAGTGAGCATAGGAAAGGGCATCGAGCGCCTGCGAGACGATTGAGACAGTTTCGGCGCACGACAGCTGACCCCCGCGGGTATCTGCAAGTTTGGCTGCATCGGCGCCCTCGACAAACTCGGTAACCAGATATACGACGCCGTTGTGTGTTCCGCGATCGACGAATTCAACGATGTTGGGGTGCTTGAGTGCGGCTGCGACATCGATCTCACGCAGGAATCGACGCATCGCCTTATCGCTGACGGCACATTCAGGCAGCAATGTCTTAATCGCTACCGACCGTCCTGTTTTTTGATCGCGCGCCAGCATTACGCACCCCATGCCGCCTCGACCCAGGATTCTCACCATGTCGTATCCGGGCACGGGCTGCGGCGCGCGCTTCAACTCTTCGCGGCATTCTTCGCATAGAAAAGTTAGCTGCTCATCTGATGCAGAGGCCTGGGTTTCTTCACGTCTGCCGCAGTTCACACATTCGACGAAAACAATGGCGGGACGGCTGATTTCCGGTTCATCCCTCAGTGTTGCGTTGGGGTCGATGATTTGATGTGCGTTGACCTCGACCAGTAAGACACTCTCACCTCCCTGGATCTGGTCACCGTGATTCAGAAAAACTTCCCTTACTCTCCGCCCATTGACAAAAGTGCCATTAGTGGATCCGAGATCACGAAGAAAACATCGAGGCGGATCTATCTCCAGCAGACAGTGATGCCTTGAAAAGAAACGATCATCGGGCAGGCATAAGTGGGCGTCGTCCGTGCGTCCGATCAGGAAGGTATCGTGTTGATTGAATGCAAAGACGCGACCTTTGTAGGGACCAGCCAATACTTTTAGATTGACCTGCATTGCTCAATAGATGATGCTACTGGTGGCATAGACTTCAGTCTGTGTAGCCGCTTTGTAGATTATCCAGCTTTGAACCCATCTCAGCCGCCAATCACAGACTTAAGTCTATGCCACTTGCACAAGCTACCTTGTGATCTCCAGATCGTCGAAGACCACTTCTGATGTCTCGCTGGTGTACAGTCCCGCAACCCCACGCTTGGGGTTCTCATTGTCGGTAATCCGGGTGAGGTAACGGCCATTGATATAGAACCGCAGTTGATCGCCTTTGGTTCTTATCTCCAACTGATTGGGACTGGTTCCTGAGAGAATCAACGCCGATTTAGTCCAGGGCACCAGCGCTTTTTGATTTCCCCCTTTATGCATCACCACCTGATACCGAGGCTCGTCGCCGGTGAAAATAAGCAGCGCATAGTCTTCCAGTTCATTGCTTGGCGATTTCTGACCGTGGACGATTAGACCGTAACCTGAAGTAGGGCCAGTGCCGTCGACGCTTCTGGTAGTCACGCGTACGGTTGCATTTTCCGTGGCGAAGTCGCTCGAGGGAGCATACATCACCAGATACGTCCTCTCCTTCGATCGCATGTGATACTCACCGTCTTTGTACCAGATGTCTCCGAATTGAAAGTTCCCGGTTCTCCACTTTTCTTCGGAAAAGGTTTCCGCAACCGAAGCAGGCAGACTGCTCGTGTTGGAATTGGCATTCGCAGTTCGGTTGGCGTTGGCGTTGGCGCTTCGGTTCGTATTAGGAACCCGCGTGTTGGCGTTGTTATTTCCGGGGTTATCTGCAGCGAGGCGGGTCACTGTCATCATCATAATGATGAGTCCAATCCCGAGGATTCCGACGACGGCAATGCCGCCGATCACCCACCAGACGGCGTTGGATTTCTCTTGTGGCCGCAGCTGGGGTGCCGGCGACCACTGGGGGCGCGGTGGTCCACCACCACGGGCCGGCTGTCCGCTGGACGACCCCTGTCGTGGCTGGATCATTTCCGGCACCTGGTTGAGCAAAGGCTTTTGTTGGTAGATCTCGGTGGGTGGCGGTTCGCTGGTACGGTGCGACTCCGCATACCGAACGGTTGCGTTAGGATCAGCGGAAGGCGCAGTAACGCTAACTAGCGGGGTGCCGTCTTCCAGACAAAAATTTAGTGATATGTCGGTGTAAGTGCGATTGCAACTAGGGCAGCGCTTCATGAAGTATCCCGGTTATTCGGCGGCCGCTGGACGTGGGATGTTTATAGCACACGATTGAGTATATCTCCTGCCCGCTATCCTGACCTGATCCCAAAGGACGGTTCAATCTCCGCTGGTTTGCAGGTCGGGAAGGTTTCATTTTCCATTTCTCATTTGTCATTCTCAGTTTGCCATTTGAGATAGGGGTGGTCTCACTTCAATCGATAGACACCATCTTCGCACAGAGAGAGCTGAGTGAAATAGCCTTTGACAATCTTACTCAACTACAGAACAGGAAGCGGTAGCGACCTGGTCGTTGCGACAGACTCAAACTGTGTTAGTGGTGCTGAGACGACCAGGTCGCTACCGCTTACTGTTCTGTGGTTGAGTGATACTCGTTCCCGCTCAAGTACTGATCGGTTTACCGCAACGCCCGCAGAACCTGGTATTGCCGGCATAGCTGGTGCCGCACGTTTTGCAGAAGACTTCCACCTGCTTCGGAGTTTTCCAATTCAGCGATGGGGTGCCTATAGGAATCCCGCATCTGCCGCAAAATCGAGTTGCTACAGAATATTGATTACCGCAGCGCGGGCACTCAACACCTGGAGGTTGGGTGGGCGGGGCGGGAACCGTCGCCCGAGTGGGAGGGTAACCAGAATCCGGTGATTTTAGATCTGAGATCTGAGATCTGAGATCCGGATCCTGTGGTTTGAGATCTGAGATTAGAGATATGAGATCCGGGGTGGGAACAGGCTGCAATGTCGTATTTCCGCAACGGCCACAGAATTTAGTGCCCTCAGCGAACCGAGAGCGACAGCGGCTGCATACAACAACCCCTGTGGTAAGCGGTTGAGTGCCGGTCCGGCTATCGAGACTTCCGCCTTTCGAGGGGCTCAATTGATCACTCGAAGGGGCGCTCTTAAACTGGGCCTGAATAATTTGTTCTGCGCCGTCGGGCCGAATCTCAATTACCCGCTCATCGTCTGCATCTCCAATGAGAGCGACTCGGAGAACATGCTGTCCGGGCGCGATTGAAGTGAGCACGACCCGCCCGGAGCGTCCCACACTACCTCTCCTCTCATCGTCGACATACACCTCCGAGCCCGCAGGCGCCATGATGACTACGCGTGATTCGCCTGAACCTGAGTCTTCCGACGACGCCTGTATCGCTGACTCGAACCCTTCAAGCCACTCGCTCGCACTTGCAGGTCTATCTGACGGCTCCTTGGCCAAAGCATGCATTACGGTCCGTTCGATTTCGGTAGAGATGTCGGAGCGCAGCGTTGTCAAAGCGGGTGGAGCTTGCAGCAGTTTTTGGGCGATCAGTTGGGCGATATCTCCCGTAAAAGGCGGACGTCCGCCGAGCATGTGGTAGGCGAGAGTTCCCAGCGCATAAATATCGGCGCGCGCGTCCAACTTCACGCCCTCTTGCATCTGCTCGGGAGCCATGTATTCAGGGGTACCGATAATCCCGCGGGATTCAGGCCCGCTTTGGGTTTCCGAGCGATCGGAATGGAGGATCTTAGCCAAACCGAAGTCGCCAACCTTCACAAAGCCATCGTCAGTTCCACTCGCCGACTTCCGGCGCTGCTGCATGATGAAAATGTTAGCGGGCTTCAAGTCGCGATGAAGTATGCCTTCATCATGAGCGGCCTCAACGCCGCCGACAATTTGACGTAGTAAAACGGCAGTGCGCTGAATGTTGAGCGTGCCTTCGCGCCGCAAGAGTTGATAAAGCGTTTCGCCCTCCACGTATTCCATTACCAGGAAGAAAACGCCCTCCGGACTCTTACCGAAGTCGGTTACATCGACGACATTGGGATGTCTGATCGAAGCTGCAGCCCGAGCCTCGCGCTCAAATCGAGCGATGGCTTCTCCTTCCTGCAGGCCTTCGTCGCTGAGTATGTCAGGTCTGACAGTTTTCACCGCCACGTGACGTGTTACCAGATTCTGGTCGCGCGCTAGATAGACCTGGCCCATGGCCCCGCGACCCAGACGCTTCTCAAGCAGGTAACGTTGGGAAAGCAGCGTGCCCCCGGGCAACGTGTGTTTGGTGTTCGCCGTGTCTTGAGGGCAGACGAGGACGTCATCCTCATAGCAGATCTCGCAACGGGGGCACTCGCGCATGATGGGAAGTCTAGTTGACTGTCGCTTTTATTGGTAGTAGCGGCGGAGAATTAAAGAACTACTCGACGCTGGTTGCAAAAATGCGCGACTGCCGTGGGTTCGGCTAACTTCGAAACTAAGCAAGGTAAGTGAAAGGTTTTGAGCAATAAAGCGATTCACTAAAACCACAGTAACCAGCACGAAAACTTATTAGTGGTACTTCGTGAGATTTCGTAGATCGTTCCCGCTAATAGGTCGCACGAAGTCACGCATGCTTCTGCTTCAGATTTCAGAACAACATCCAGAACAGCGACTTGCTCCGAGTGGAATCGACGAGAGGCAGTAGGGGCAGTCCTTCATTTCCGGCGGCGCCTTCTTGAGTTTGTTGACCTGTCTAACAATCAAGAACACAACGAGCGCAATAATGAGAAAGGTGATCACGTCATTGATGAGAACGCCGTAAGTGATTACCGGCAGCCCTTTGACCCGGGCCTCAGCCAATGATGGAGGTCGCTCTCCGGAGAGGTCAATAAAAAGGTCTGCGAAGTCGACGCCGCCGAGCATCATGCCGATTGGCGGCATGATGATCCCCTCGACCAGTGAAGTTACGATCTTGCCAAACGCCGCTCCAATAATCACGGCCACGGCGAGATCGACGACGTTACCCCTGGCAATAAAGTCGCGGAATTCCTTTAGCATCTTAAGCCTCCTTCATTGCCGATTGCCGATTGCCGATTAGCGTGCTGGTTTAGATTATAGTTCATCAATCAAGCTTTACTTGGCCCGCACCAATAAGGCGCACTTTAAAGGTTGAACTCCAATCGGCAATTGGCAATCGGAAATCGGCAATGCCTACCGTTTGCACTCTTGGGCTGGTTTGTAGCCTGCCTTTTCGGCCTCAAGCGCGGTTTTGAACGTCATGCGGTTTGCTGCGCTGATCTCTGTAGCTAGTCGACAACCGGCTGGATAATAGATCTTGCTCTGCTTATCTCCAAGGATCTCCGGCTCCTCTTCGGCAGCTTCTGCGAGCACCTCCTTTTCCTCTTCCTGGGCAAATCGGCGGGCCGTCAGGGCCGTATCGGCGGTTAGATCGAGAATCCGGAAGCTCGGTCCCCGGGCGACTATGGATATGGTCGCTTGAAAATCCGCGCACTTCAGTTGTTGCCCTTGCGACTTCCACGGTGCCCAGGCGTTTGGCAGCGACAGTGATTGCGAAATGCCTTTAACAAAGTCGGGGACAGTCGGCCATTTGAAGCTGGAGTCATAACCAATCCAAAGCGAAGTTACGCGTCCGTCGAGAAAGTCGAGCGAAATCGTTCGTACGTCTGCGAATCCGGATTTGTCTATTCGGGAGTCGAAGTAGGGATTGATGCTTGTCTTGGACCTCCCGAGCTCGTCGGCTGGTCCGAACATGACCTGGGGAACACGCGCCTTCACCTGGTCCATGGTCATTCCCATCCGGAACCCGCTCAACTCAGCAGCTGCCGGAAGTTCACTCAGTTTGAGATTGCACTGGCTGTCCTGGGCAACAACATTTCCAACTGAGAGGAAGATAAAAACGAGCCTTACTATGTTCAAGCAATAGGAAGGCGGCGCCGGGTTGTTAGTGAGAAATCTGCCGGACATAAGCTTAACTCAGGGCAGGAATGACAGGATCACTCTCTCAAGGTTATCGGGCTCGAAAGGCGTGGAGACATATTCGCTGCATCCCGCGGCCAAAGCCGCAGCGCGAAACTCCTGCGCTCCGTAAGCAGAAACTGCGAGAACCGGAATGTTATCCAGTTCCTCATTTGTTCTTATTTTGCGAGTTGCGGCTAAGCCGTCCAACTCCGGCATCTCTATATCCATGATTATCAAATCGGGGCGCACTTCCTGGGCTGCCGACACCGCTTGATTCCCATTTTCAGCTTCCACAACATTAAAGCCCTTCTTCTCGAGCCAGGTTTTCAAGAGCAATCGAGTGTCGTCGAAATCATCTACAACCAAAATCGTGCGTTTGACAGGCTGTGCAGAGGGCAGGTGTCCTTCCATGACATTCACCAAAGTCGGGGAAGGAAGTGGTACCCGCGGCAGGGGTCGAACCTGCGACCTTTCGCTCCGGAGGCGAACGCTCTAATCCACTGAGCTACGCGGGCGTCGGAGCCACAAAAGATAACATACCCCCGCTCAAGGTGGAAAACTACGAACCTTATTAATTACGAATGCAGTCTTTCAATTTTTCATTCGTTATTCTTAATTTTTCATTTGATCATTTCTCATGAATCCGACCGGAGATCGGCATCCCATTCTCCAGTCTCATGCCAATGATAATGAGAAATGACGAATCAGAAATGAAAAATGATCCGATCGTGCCGGCTCGGTGTTTCTTGGCTACGTGAGGTGAGAACTTGCAAAATCTGGCCTTGCTCGTATATCAAGGTGCCAGCGCATGAACAGCAAAACCCACTTCCCCGAAGTTGTTAGCCTTCTGCGTCTGGAAGCGGATGCAATCTCCGCAACCGCCACTCGCCTGAACGAAGAGCAGGTGGATCTCGTGATGAGTTTACTGGCGGGCTGTAGAGGGAAGGTCGTGATCGTCGGCGTAGGCAAGTCAGGCATTATCGCGCAGAAGATCGCGGCCACGATGACCAGCACTGGCACCGCCGCTTTACATTTGCACCCCTCGGATGCTCTGCACGGCGGCCTCGGCATTGTGAACGCGGATGATGTAGTAATCGTCCTGAGCAACAGCGGCGAAACGGATGAGATTGTTGCTATGCTTCCTTACCTGAAGCACCGGCGGGTTCCAATCATTGCCGTGGTTGGAAATCTAAACTCCACTGTGGCAAATCGTGCTGATGCCGTGCTTGATGCCTCGGTGGACCAGGAAGCCTGCCCACTCAATCTGGCTCCGACCACGAGCACGACGGTGGCCTTGGCGCTAGGCGATGCATTGGCGATGACGCTTATGAAAATGAAGGGGCTCACGCTAGACGATTTTGCCGTGAATCATCCCGCTGGCCGGCTCGGGAAACGTTTGACTTTAAGGGTTGCGGATTTAATGCACGACGGTAAACGGAACCCAACCGTCAAAACAGGATCCACCTGGGTAGCGGTGGTTAAGGCAATTAGCGATGGAGGACTTGGCGCCGTAAACGTGCTCGATGAAACAGGTCAACTGGCGGGGATAATCACAGACGGCGATTTGCGTCGCGCCATTCAACGTATGGACCACGCTGCGCTCGAAGATCTCAAAAGCGAAGAAATCATGACGCGCAATCCGGTAGTCGTCTCCGCTGAAGCGCTTGCCTACGATGCGCTTCGTTTAATGGAGGATCGAACTTCGCAGATTTCGGTTTTGCCGGTTGTTGACGGAGCGCGAGTGTGCGTGGGCTTGATCCGGCTGCACGACATCGTTCGCAGTGGTTTGTAATTTCCGAGCTAAGACTTCTGAGAAGTGGTATGCAGCAAGAAGCAAATACGATCCACGAAATGACACGAAGTACCATGAATAGGCCGCCTATTTTCGTGGGGTTTGTGGGGTTTCGCGGATCGTCTTGTTTTTAGCAGACTCGGCGTGAATGAGATGCGGCGCGGATGAGAGATCCCATGAACAACCTTACAAGAGCATTGATGTTTATTACGCTCGTGTTGACCGCGTTTCCCGTATTTGGGCAAGCTAATCAGAGACGTCAGCCTCGAATCGGCGAAGCGACGATCACAGTCAAAGAGCAGTTCTTTAACTCTTTCCTGGAGGCGATCTTCGATAACCTGAAAGCACCTTCCACTCCGTTGGTCATTACGGACTCCGACAAGAATAGAACTGACGAATCCGCCAGGTCGTGTCCCAGCGCGATCACGCTGCAACGCGAAAACAGCGGTGTAAAAACGGCCGTCAAATTCGAGCAGGGAAAGATCGTAGCGCCCCTGGCCTTCTCGGGTGCCTACAACTCAACACTTCTGGGGTGCCTGCAGTTTCGCGGAGTAGCCTACACGGAATGGAGTCTGGAGTTTGATCGTAGCGCGCAGGTGTTGCAGGCCAGAATCAGGATTACCGATATGCGACTGGAAAATGTCCCCTCGCTGGCCCAAAGTTCGATCGTTACCCTGGTCCAATCAGCCATCGATGCTCGTATCAATCCGCTAAAGATCCTACGGCCGGAGCAGTTGTCGAGTGTCGTTCCGATTGCTCCTGCTGGGGGTTCGCTACGTTTGCGGGCTAGGGAAGTGAAACCGGAAATCGTTCCCGGCCTGGTGCATCTGCATCTCACTTATGAGTTTCTGCCGGAGAAGTAGTCACTGCATATCCACGATATCCCACGCTGAACGGACTCGCAATAGCTTCGACATCAGACCCGCATGCATGATGTGACCGCTGCGTTCCGCGGTGACGCGGCCCAACAGTGGCATCCCTAGCAGTGCCAGATCGCCGATGATGTCCAGGATTTTGTGTCGCACAAACTCATCGCGAAACCGCAACTCGTCTTTGTTCATCATTCCTTCCGGCGTCAGCACAATCGCGTTATCAAGCGAGCCACCGCGTATCAGATTGGATTGTTGCAGTTCTTCAATTTCCGCCGTAAAGCCGAACGTTCGGGCCGGAGCAATCTCGCGATTGAACGCTCCATCATTGAGTTCTAACGAGAAGCGTTGGACGCCGATCATCGGGTGAGGAAAGTCTATGAGGCAGTCAATCTGATAACTGTCAGCGGGTTCAACAGAAATCCGTCTATTGCCCTGTTCAAAGGCAACTCGTTCGCGTACCAGCAGGGCTCGCCTCGCTAAAGGCTGGGCGGTGATGCCTGCTCGCTCGATCATTTCGGCAAACTCTTCTGCGGAGCCATCCAAGATGGGGATCTCAAGGTTGTCGACTTCGATGAAAACGTTATCGACATTAGATCCGCGCAGCGCTGCCAACAGATGTTCGACCGTTGAGAGCATCACCCCCGTGCGCATCAAGGTAGTCGCGTAGCCGCAATGGGCCACTGATTCCACAGTGGCGGGTATCTCAAAACCACCCAGGTCGGTGCGCCTGAACACGTAGCCGGTATCGGGAGGCGCCGGCACAAGTCGCACATGCACTTTTACCCCTGTGTGGAGTCCGATGCCGTCCGTTTCAACTGATGAGGCGAGCGTTGTTTGTCTTAGCAAAGTTAGTCGACTCTTCCTTGCGGGTTTGGCCCAGAAGTCTTTGGACGCCACTTGACGTGCAATGCTTATGCCTATTACAAAGCCAAACAAATACGCTCCGTACCCTCTGATATGTGGTACGACTGCAACAATGACGGCAAGATTGTTTGGAGCGAATGCCACAGTATATCGAGCACATCTCTTGAGCATTTCAGGACATGCAAACGATCCACGAAAATCACACGAACGGACACGAAAATTCGTTCCGTGTAGTTTAGTGGGTCGTGTCTAGCGCCGACTTGGTTGGGGAACGACCGAGTCGTTCGAAGTTTATGACCCTCAACGTTCCGCCGCTTGTTTGACACTCCGAAAACCGCTCTCTATGATCGAGGCAAATGCCAACCAGGAGTACTGCAACTGGTGATAAACCAGTCGAGCGGGTTTTTCTCATCGATTCCATGTCGCACATCTTTCGCGCGTTCTTCGCGCCGATGGCGAATCGTGTGGCGGCCCTCTCAAACTCCAAGGGGCAGGTGACCCAGGCAGTCTTTATCTTTACAAACATGCTGCGCAAACTGCTGCAGGATGAGAAGCCGAATTATATCGCCGCGATCTTCGAGTCTAAGGAGAAGACTTTTCGCCACGAGACGTTTGCGGGTTACAAAGCCAATCGACTGGCAATGCCCGACGACCTCGCCTCGCAACTCCCTTACATCTTTCGTCTTTGTGAAGCTTTCAACATCCCGGTTATCAATGCTCCGGGCTATGAGGCCGACGACGTAATCGGAACGCTGGCCCTCAAGGTCGCCGATAAAGGGCTTCGGGCGGTAATCGTTTCCAATGACAAGGACATGTGCCAGCTGGTGCGCGACCCTTTTGTTGTCGGGATGAGGCAAAACTCGCAAGTGGCAAAACGGAAAGAGCCGGTCCCGCCCGTCGAGTGGTGCGATGAGGCATGGGTAGAAAAGAAATTTGGAGTGCCCGCAGAGAAGGTTGTAGATCTCCTGGGACTCATGGGCGACTCAATCGACAATATTCCTGGCGCGCCGGGTATTGGCTCAAAGGGCGCCGTCCAGTTAATCCAGCAGTTTGGCTCGATCGATAACGCACTCGAGCGCTGGGAAGAGGTGAAACACAAGACCTATCGAGAATCGCTCCGGAATAACGCCGATTTAATCAGGCAGTCGCGAGAGTTGGCGCGAATAAAGGTCGACCTCGACGTCGATCTGAATCTCGATGAGATCAAATCCAGGCCGCCGGACCGTGCTGCGGCCTATGAACTGTTTCACGAACTCGAATTTACGAACCTGACGCGTGAATTTGCCGATGCAAAAGTAGTTTCGGTCGCAAGCACGTCCGAGCTCAATTACAAGGTTGTACGTAACCGGAGCGAGCTCGATGATCTGGTCAGAGGGCTTTGGGACGCGGAGAGTTTGGGGATCGCAATTGCCGATGTGACCCCGGCCGGCGACGGTGAACAGCAATGCTCATTCGATTACGAGGCCGCGGCGGGGATTGCCATCTCGACCAAAGCGGGAACCTCTGCGTACGTCGATCTGGATAAGTTTGTTGAAGGGCCCCAGGCGGCGGTCGATTCACTCCGAGAAGTGTTAACCAATGGACTCATCGAAAAGTCTGTTCACGATCTTAAGCGGGCCGTCGGGTTGCTGGCCAAACTCAACGTGTCTCTCGAAGGCGTAAAAGATGACACCTTCCTGGCTGCATATCTGTTGGATCCCAATCGCAGCAAGTATGAGCTGAGTGACCTGGCCCGCGAGGCAATTGGCGTCGATGGGCTCGACGGGACGCCCGTTGGATGGACCGAATCACAATGGCAAACCGCCGCGGCCGCTGATCTGACCGCGCGAAGTGCGAAAGTCTTACGTCAACGCATTCTCGAGAACAAGTTGGAAACGATCTATTCCGAGGTGGAGTTGCCGCTGGCCCCTCTGCTTTATCAAATGGAGCGCGCCGGCTTGAAGGTCGATCCGAAAGTCCTGGCAGATCTGTCGAGCTACCTGGGTCAGGAACTCCATAAACTAACTATTAAGATCTATCAACTCGCAGGCCGGGAATTTAATATCGGTTCTCCAAAGCAGGTGGGAGACGTGCTCGGGGAACTAAATATTCTCTCCGGGAGAAAGACTTCGACGGGTCGTGTATCAACTAGCAAAGCGGTGCTTGAGGAGTTGGCCCAGACCTACGAGCTGCCCCGGTTGATTATTGACTACCGTGAACTTGATAAACTAAAGAGTGTTTACACCGACGCCCTACCACAACAAATTGCAGCGGATGGCAGAATTCATTGCTTGCTGAATCAGACAGTCGCCGCGACGGGCCGGCTTTCTTCAAGCGATCCTAATCTACAAAACATTCCCATTCGCACGGAACTGGGACGTCGCATCCGCCGGGCATTCGTGGCCGAAAGGGGTTACCAGATCATTTCTGCTGACTATTCGCAACTCGAGCTGCGCCTGCTGGCCCACATCACGCAGGATCCGGTAATGCTGGAGGCGTTTCAAAACGGCGAGGACATTCATGCTCGCACCGCTCGGTTAGTATTTGGCGCCAAGACGGAAGCAGAGCTCAAGGAGGCGCGACGCTTCGCCAAAATCGTTAACTTTGCCATTGCTTATGCAATCGAACCATGGGGTCTCTCGCAAAGAGTCGGCATCTCCCGCCAGGAGGCCAAGAAAGTTATTGCGGATTACTACAACACTTACAAGGGTGTACGCCGTTACATGGAAGAGGTCCCGCTGCGAGCGCGGGAGCACGGTTATGTCAGATCGATCTACGGTCGCATTCGTCCGCTCCCTGGTATCAACGATCGCAATGCTAACATCAGAAAGGCCGCCGAGCGCGAGGCCATAAACATGCCGATTCAGGGCACGGCCAGCGACATTGTGAAAATCGCCATGCTGCACGTGGAGGAGGAATTTAAACGCGCCGGTCTGAAGTCGCGGTTGTTGATGCAAGTCCACGACGAATTATTGGTGGAAGCCCCAACGGATGAAAGTCAGCAAGTCGCCGGCATCCTCAAGCGCGAGATGGAGTCCGCGGTAACACTGGACGTGCCCCTCGTGGTGGACGTGGGAATGGCAGATAACTGGATGGACGCGAAGCCCTAGCGCGTCATATCATCAAACCGGACATCGCATGGTCCAGCCTAACACCGAAAAACCTCGTTCCAAGCAAAGCGTTCCTGAAAAAGGCACCGCGGTTGGCGGCGAGGGCAGTCCGCCTCAAGAGGAGGCAGGCGAAGTTGTTTACCGGCGCATCGACACGGCCGCGGGAGATACTGGATCGAGATCACCGTCGTCGGAAGAAACGAGTAGTCGTTCCCGCACACGTGAGATTGCGCCTGCCATCACCCCACTAATCATTGGCTTCGCCCTGCTGTTGATTCTCATTTCAGTGCTGGGCTATCTCAGTGTGCAGCGAATGGATGAGGTCAGCTTTCGGGTGCTCGATCTCGAGCACCAACATGCTGCCAAACTGGGTTTGCTACTGAAGCTGCGTCTCGCGGTCACAAAGTTGAACAACGAAGTGCGGGCCAGACAGGACGCTGAAGCGCGGCGTGAGTTGAAGCCCCCCTTTGATTTTCGGTCGAGCCGGGCGCGCGAGGAAATCAATGAACAGTTACAGAAGCTCGAGAGGCCGCCGCTCTCGGAAGATCCCTCATGGCGGCGGTTTCGGGAAGACCTGCGGTCATACTCTGAGGTGAGTGAAGATCTTCGTCGCTATTCGCTGGAGGGTTTTGAAAAGTTCCGGGTAGTTGACGAGCAACTCAATGGCTTGCTGACTGACTCCAACATTGAGCAGGGTGAAATCTTTCGCCAGAGCGAAGCGATTGAGCAGGAGGCCACGCGATCCATCCGTCGCTGGAGCACGGTGGCGCTACTGTTCGGTGTGCTGGTAGCGGTGGGGACGATTTGGGAGGTGCAGCGACGTTTCAAGCAGATGCGCCGTAGCATGTTTGAGGTGCGCCGCGAGCGCGTCTTCACGAATCAGTTGCTGGAAGGCATGGTCAGCGCCGTTGCTGCTACGGACCAGAGCAACCACCTTCGCAGCGCCAATGCAGCCTTCTTCAGAATTTTCCCCCGTGCGACTATTGGAGCGTCCGTGTTTGAGAAGTTTGGCGACGACGACGCCATGAAAATGCTCGGGGCGGCCACGAGTGCACGCGCTGATAAGGCTATCTACAGGGGCCGTTGGGTGTGTCGTTTGGACAATGGTCATAATGAAAAGACGTTTGATGTCTATTCCTCCCCCCTGGCGATGGATGATGATCAGGGCCAGATTGTAACCCTGGTGGATGCCACTGAGGCAGCTGAATCGGAGCGTGGTCTGCGCAGATCCGAATCTCTCGCAGCTGTGGGCCAGGCGACTGCTCAGGTGGCCCACGAGATAAGAAACCCTTTAGGCAGCATCCGGCTGGGGGTGTCGATGTTGCGGGACAGCGTGAACAACGACCAAGACGCATTGAATACTATCGAACTGGTCGAGCGGGGCATCAAGCACCTGAACAAGCTGGTGGTCGATGTTACGCAGTTCTCACGTCAGAAAGCCCTGGAGCGCTCGCGTGTCGATCTTCATGAGTTGATTGACATGAGCCTCGATCTCGTGTCGGAGAGCGTGAAGGAAAAGCGAACTCCGGTGGAGAAAGCCTTCAACGGGGAACGGTTGATGGGCGAGTGGGATGGTCACCAGTTACGGCAGGTATTCGTGAATCTGATCTCGAATGCCATCGACGCCAGCAGCGAAGGTTCGCCGATCCAGATTTCAACCAAAGAAGTAACGCTGAATGAGAGCGGCAAAGTCGATGGCGACGCTATCAGGAGATACGCGCGCATCGCCATTACTGATCAAGGTAAGGGTATAGACGACGCCGCGGTGGACCGCATCTTCGAGCCGTTCTTTTCCACTAAGAAGCGCGGCACGGGTTTGGGTTTGGCTATCGTTAAGCAGATTGTCGAACTACACGACGGTAAGATTTCCCTGGACAGCCCGACTGGCAAGGGAACACGGTTTACTATCGACCTGCCGCTGTGATCCCACCATCACAATCGCAATTGGACGAAATCAATAGGCTGAGATTGATTGGTTCGACACCAACAATTCTGCCGCTCCCTTTGGCGGGTTCTGCGGATCTATTCGACCTGAACGGCCACAAACTCTGTCCGAATTCCAGACTAGGCGTCTGAACATTGGACCAAAAATTATTCGGCTTTGGTTAATGGTATTCGGCTTTGGTTAGTATTGAGCATAAGCTGGCATCTGCAGAGTTTGGTGATAATAGCTTCCGTGGCCCGCAGTTTGCCATCCGAATTCGAGCACCGCCATTTCGTCTCCAAAAGAGGACCCAGGGGGCAGCTTTTGTTCCCGGTCTTCACGCCCGCTGGACTGCCAAATTTCGAGGAAGGATTAAACCGATGCCCCGCATTCACAAACTTTTACTCTCCTTGTTCTCTTTTGTAATCATCGGCGTTGCCGCCGCGCTACCCACGTATGCCGATCCGGTTATTATCAACGGCAACTTTAACACTGTAGTTCCGAGCAACGGCACAGGTGGCGGTTGGACTTCATCCAACATAGATGGCAACGGCGGCCATCGAACGACGGGAGGACTTCCGGGGAGTAACTTCATCATCAACCAGGCCGGTCAACTTCTCACTGACCCGACTCTTAGCCAGTTGGTCTCAGGGTTCACAGTCGGTGCGTCCTATACTCTAACCGGCAACTACGCAAGCTTCGCGTCCACTTTCGGAAATCCTGCCTTACAATCCTTTGCCGTTGACATCGTCGGTACTACAACTCCTCTTACCACTTTCGGTCGTCCCGGTGGAGAGGGTGTCTATGGCTCTTTCTCAGTAACGTTCACTGCCAACGCCACAGATATTTTGATCCGCCTCAGAACAGAAATAAACGGCGACGACTCATCTTTTCGCGTAGACAACATCGCCATTACCGCGGTCCCCGAACCCGCAACGCTGTTACTGCTCGGCACCGGTCTGACAGGATTTGCTGGCGCGGTGCGGCGACGAAGAAGTAAGCGCTAAGTGCACAAAGTCCACTTACTCCGTGAATAAAAACGCCCGCGCTGCTCAAGCGGGCGTTTTTTGATTGGCAGACTCTTGCCGGCTGCTGAAAAACAAAAGATCCACGAGGCCGATGGATTGGCCCCTTAGTTCGAGTTACTTCAATCATTTCGTGGATCGCCTTGCTTGTATTGCTGGTCATTTCTCTAAGCCTTAATGGCTTCAAATGCCTTTCGTGCCCCCGTGATCGTTCGCTCTATGATCTCATCAGAATGAGACAGACTTACAAAGCCTGCCTCAAATTGCGAGGGTGCGAGATATACACCCTCCTCGAGCATTGCGTGAAAAAACCTGCCATAGGACTCTCGGTTGCTCTGGTTGGCTGCGGTCCAATCAATAACGGGTCCCCCAGTGAAGAAGCTCGTCCACATCGAACCGACGCGGTTTATCACGGTATTGATACCCGCGTCAGCGGCAGCTTCGGACATTCCAACGCAGAGTCTCTCAGTCGCAATTTCCAGTCTTTCATACATTGATTTATCTCTAAGCCGCCTCAGTGTGATGAGCCCCGCGGTCATTGAGAGAGGATTACCGGAAAGTGTGCCAGCCTGGTAGATGGAACCCGCGGGTGCGATGTTTCTCATTAGCTCTCGACTTCCGCCATAAGCGCCCACTGGCATACCTCCGCCGATGATCTTGCCCAACGTCGTGATGTCCGGCATTACTCCGTAGAGTTGCTGGGCGCCCCCTCGCGCCACGCGGAACCCCGTCATCACTTCGTCAAAAATCAACAACGCGCCGCTCCGGCTGGTTAACTGGCGTACAGTTTCCAGGTAGCCGTCCGCAGGAGGAACGCATCCCATGTTTCCCACCACCGGCTCAATGATCACGGCGGCAATATCAATGTGTTGTTGGAAGATTTGCTCCAGCGCGACCGGATCATTGTAAGGAGCAGTGAGTGTGTTCTCGGCCAGCGCTGCAGGAACGCCGGGACTGTCCGGCAATCCGAGAGTGGCAACGCCGGAGCCTGCTTTCACAAGTAGACTATCGCCATGACCGTGATAACAGCCCTCAAATTTGACTAGCTTGGTTCTACCCGTAACCCCGCGCGCCAGACGAATAGCTGACATCGTCGCTTCCGTGCCGCTATTAACCATGCGAACCATCTCGATTGATGGTACGGCGTCAATGATCTCTTCCGCGAGTTCAACCTCGAGTGCGTTAGGCGCCCCGAAGCTCGTGCCGCGCGCGGCTGCCTGCTGAAGCGCTGCAACGATCTCGGGGTCAGCATGGCCCAGGATCATCGGACCCCAAGATCCGAGGTAATCGATGTAGGTGCGGCCATCGACATCGGTGATCGTTGCCCCGCTCGCGCTCTTGATGAAACGCGGCGTTCCGCCTACCGCGCGAAATGCTCGTACTGGAGAATTGACGCCGCCGGGCATTATTTCAACCGCGCGAGCGAATAACTCTGCTGAGGAATCTCCCTTAGTTTCGTGTGCTGAACTCATGAAGGGATTTTCTCACGTTGGAACCACCGGCGGATAGCGGCTGGGCTGTCGTAGCATCAAAAAGCGGCTGCCCGAATTATTCAGGCAGCCGCTTCAAAGAGTAAAAACCAAAAGCCTTACTTGTCATCGGGTGGAATAATTAATTTCTGGCCCACCTGAATCTTGTCAGGGTCGCGGAGTTGCTCACGGTTGGCATAGAAAATCCGCATGTACTCGTTTGCATCTCCGTAGAACTGCTTGCTGATTTTAGAGAGATTATCGCCTGATTTGACTTCATAAGTCTCTCCACCCTTGCCGGCACCGCCCCCCGCTGCCGCGCCCAGAGCACGGCTGGTATCCACGCTGATGTCCGCCGTAATGTCGTCAGCGTTTGGGTTGACCAACTTGATTTGATCCCAGAACTTGCCCTTCGCATCTTCGGAAGGCGCCGTGCCTTTAATGTACAGCTTGTCATCCTGTATATGCAGGTTCTGAAACTGTATTTGCTGTTGATCGGCTGCGTTCAGCACCGATTGGTATTTTTGTTTCAGGGTATTGAAGCGCTGCTCGTGTTTTTGCGCGTCAGAAGCGCCCCGTCCGAACATCTTGTCAAAGAGTCCCATACTTATACTTCCTTTCATTTGTCCGAGTTGTGAGCCAACTATACTCCTCCGTAAGATCCCCAATGTTGTGTTTTCTTTGCTTTTGTTTCACAAACGATCACACCTAAATGGATTTAGCTCTGATCATTAATCCTCGGAACATTTTCACCTGGTTGCACAACGATAGTACGGACGGTCGACATGCGCACCAATCCGGGAGCTCCGCCCTTAGGCTTAGAAAGAAACTTCCGCTGGGTGTAATGAACATTGACCTTTGCGTCGTCCCCGGCCTGGCTGAACTTGGCCGCTATTTGTGCCGCTTCGATGATTGTTCGATGGGGTATCTCGGAGCGCGTGTGGTTGCGGACCACCACATGTGAGCCGGGATAGTCGGCCGAGTGGAGCCACAGATCGTGAGGACATGCTATGCGAAAGGTCAATTGATCGTTGGTATGGGCGGCGCGCCCCACCAGAATCTCGTAGCCATCTGAAGAGCGGTAACGACGAACGCCCGGTATTTTGTCGGCTCGCTTTTGTTTGGCCTTTTTGACTGGCAGCGTTTTACCAGCCCCTTCGAATAAGGCGAGCGCAGTTTCGTCACCAGCGGTGACAATTCGTTCGATCTCCGCCTTCCGCTCTTCAAGTCGGGTAATGGTCTCGGCCAACTGAGTCCGACGGGCGCTAATTTCCTCAGTAGCCCGCTTCGACTTGGTGTAGCGGGCGAAATAGCGGGCGGCTTCGTTTTGTAGGGACGTGTTTTCGTCAACCTCGATCTGTATTTCCGGCGCGCCTTCCTCGTAGTAATCCTTCAACTTAACCTTGTTACCCACGCGCTTTGCATTGGCAATGTTAGCCAGCAGAAGATCACCGTAGCGCTTGTGTTGCTCCGCATCGCCATGTGCTGCGAGGTCTTTAACCAGATTGCTTTGAAGCCTTATCGCTTGATCCAAATCCTTTTTGATTCTACCCAGCGAGGCCTTGGAGCGCGCTGCGAAGGTCGCGGCCGATTCGTGTCGAAGGTAATAATCGTCGGCCGCAGCCGACCACGATGGAAATCTTCCCTTTTCCAGCGTGCTTCCTTGCTCGTCCCGCAGGTCGGGCTTTCGCGCGGCGGCAGTAGCATCTCGCGTGGAGGGAGGCTGGTATTGTTCGCCGACTTGCTGGCTAGCACCCTTTGGAGATCTCAAGGCGTGAGTTATCCGGCCTTCCTGATCGAGTATGAATAGATTTGCGGAGCGGCCGGTGAGTTGGGCCACCAAGGTCGCACCTTTTGATTCGCCTAACTCATCCTCGACGGAAAATGACAACCGCACGATTCGCTCGGAAACGTCCTTTGTTACGGCGAGCAATTGGCCGCCCCCGAGGCTACTCCGCATGGCCTGCAGGAAATGCAAGGGCGTAACAGATAGCTTTTCCATTGCTCGTGAGGAGCGGTCGATCAAATAAAGCCGCGGTGCAACCGGGTCAACGCTAATAAAGAGGTATCCGGCGTCTCGAAGGCCAAAGTCGATAGCTAGAGACAGGGGAGACAGCTGGACGATCTTGCCAAGGAACCTGCCGCTCAAATGGCCGCTAATCTCCTTAACGATCTCTTCTATTGTTTGTTGGTCCACGGAATCAACTCGGAGCGGCACGGCGGGCAGCCCGCGTGGGAAGCAAGGCTAACAGATTTTGCGTACCACGCAAAAAGGCTCTGCTCGAAGATTAGAGCAGAGCCCGACTGACTCGTTGAATTGATCCTACACGGTGATAACAGTGGTGCGTGCGAGACGATCGTGGGCTGTTTGCTTGTCGCGGTCGATAAGCACGTAGAGTGAAGCGAGTCCGAGAGTCAGGATGGTGCCCAGGAAAACGAGAGCGCGTCCGGCCGATTGCTTGCCCGTTGGTATCAAGCCGGTCCGGGCATCAACTACCCGCATCGAAAGGAGTCTCATTCCAAGCGTGCGGCCGGTCAAAGCAGTCGAGATTGTGAAATACAAGAAGCTCATCACGGAGAAGACTGCGGCTCCCACGACGGCCACTTTTAAGTCCCGCCAGTTTCCATTCGTCAATACCACGAGCGCGGCGAAAGGAGCACAAAGCACGGCTACCACCATCAGATCCACGACCGCGCCCAGAAGTTGAGCGAAAGCTGAGGCGTGTTGATATTTGACGACCTCGACCCGAACGACGGATGTAGGGATGGAATCTAAGTAGTTAAGGGCAGGGTCATTCTCGACGATCAACCGCCGTGGCTTAGGTTTAGTTCTATGAGTGTCATTTCTTGTGACCGCAGGAGGGACGACGACCAGATTGTGGACTTTCTCAGGGGGAATGGGCTCAGTTTCGGGAAGACCGTCGAACGGCCGAGGCTCAAAACTGCCACACGCATCAACTCCGGTAATTTCGTACTCCGGCATCGCTTCGGCTCCATAGTCACCGTCGTTTGCGTAGGCCAAAGCAACAGCGCCAGGCGGGCGGGCAGAACGATTTAAGGCCCGCGCTGCATGATGCGCACGTTCAATGCGACGCAGTGCCGCAGTCACTAAAGGGTTCGGTGGCGCGGCGTCAGTATGAGGCAATAACTCAAGTTGTGGTGCCACGTTAGCTGCGTGCGCATGCCCTCGGGACTGAGCTTCCGCACGCTCCAGAGCGGCTTCGCGGGCCCGCTTTTCGTGAACTTCACGCACGCGTTCGCTTAAATCCTTGCGCCATTGGGGAACTGAGCTTCTTGAAACACCTGGAAACTCGATCAGTTTCGAATTTGATGGAGGAACTTGCTTATCGTATGAGGCTGTCGTTGGAGTTTCAGCCGAGTCTGCGCTCCCTAATGTGCTCTTAGTATTAGAAAACGCTAGGCATTTCGGGCACTGCTCAACTTCGATTTCCTGGAGAGCGCCGCACGAGGAACATTGCATAGCAGAGTGCCTCCAAAGGGACCGTTTAAGCAGGCGTTTATGAGAGTGTAACCACCTAAACCCAAGCTTAGTGCCAAGTCGCGGGGCATACTATCAGGAATTACTTTAAGTGGTCAACCAGAATTATTCAGGTGGTTGGAGTTGTCCATTCCCGGAGTTGAGTATTTAGAAACTCGCGCTGTGGAAATCATTGGAAGGAAGCGGGCATGAGTAGGCAGCGGCAGGAGACAGGACCACGAGGACGATTTTCCATTGCTCATTCCTTCGCGGTGGTTCTTTCCATCTCATTTCGTGTCCGTTCGTGTGAGTTCGTGGATCGTTCTATCTCTGTAAGGCAAACACACGATCCACGAAATCACATGAACGGACACGAAATAATAGCGGCGCACAATGGCTAATGAGAAATGGGAAATTATGAGAAATGGAGAATAACTCCCGCACCTGCCTGCTTCTTATAGCGGGGTACGGCCACCGAAACCGGCCTCGACGTCGTGCCACCACTCCAGTTCATCGCCTTCGCCAATTTGCCAGCACAACAGCACTACCCGGCCGTCTCGTAGCGAGGGAAAGTCGACCAGGCCGCGATCAAAGTCTTTCAGCTGAACTCCCAGCCCCTCAAGTTCGCCGGTGCGCGACGTAAGCTCCATCAAAAGTTTCGCGTATTGCAAACCCTCTAACAGGCCTCCGCCCCCTTGTTCTGCACCTTCGGCCGCTTTCTTGGCGTCATGACGATAGGCGAAGATTCGCTTGTGGGCACGTTGGATCCTGGCCAGGATATTCTGGACAGTGGGCAGCAAAGCATTAGCTTCTTCAACGGTAAATATTTTCATCCGCGTGTCCGAGGGTTCTACTGAGCGTTTAGTGGTCATCCGTAACTCGGATGAATTCAGTAGCCGCGCGGAACTCCTCGACTTCTTCGCTGATCTCTGCTTCAAGGACGACGGCAATCGCGGTCGGAAACCGAGGTGACGAGTCGTCTTCCTGCAACCCCAAATGCTCGTGAATGAACTGTGTCGGCACATGCTCGTGCAATTCACGCTCGTCGTACCGATGACCATGGGCCGCTTCCTTACGCACTTTATCCGCAATTTCACCCAGGTCGATAAAATAGTCTGCAACATCGATCAACTTCGGTGCGGTGTTGGAACGAAAGCCGGCAACTTCAACGCGACAACCCTTGTAGGCGACTGCATTAACGGCATAAACGAAGTCTTCATCACCCGATACCAGGACGGCTGTGTCATAGCGGCCGGCGAGCGAAAGCATGTCTACGGCGATCTCCACGTCAAGATTTGCCTTGCGCGTGCCGTCATAAAAGGTCTTCAACTCTTTCTGCACCACTCGAAAGCCATTCCGTCTCATCCAAAGCAGAAACCCCTGCTGTCTCTCGGCTCCGATGTCAACTCCTGTATAAAAGAAGGCCCTCAACAATCGGCCATCACCCAGGAGTACGCGGAGTAACTTATTGTAGTCAATGTCGATGTTGTGGAAACGCGCGGCATGAAAAAGGTTGTTGCCATCAATGAACACGGCTACCCTGCCACGATTACCCAACTGCCATGAGATATTATTAGTAGGATCAAAGTTGTGCATCTGATTAAGCGCTCCGACATAGGTGTTTTCTAATCACACCTAGGATGCTTGCTGGCGGGATTTTGGTCAAGTAAGCGTTGGGGTGGAGTCGCGTCCTAAATCTGTATGGGCGTCCCTCCGTGGGCGCCCCATCGTGGCATCATCAATAGGATGTTACTAGCACCAACGCAACGATGGGGAGCCCACGGATGGAGGCCTCTACAGATTTGGATACGACCTTGGGTGGGGTGCGATCCGAAGGCGCGGCCCAGCCTGTGTGAAAACCAAATTGAGACCTTTAAGCCTTAGACGAGGGTAACGCAGCGACTGAGCACAACTAATGAGAGTATTACTCAACTACAGAACAGGAAGCGGTAACGACCTGGCCGTTTCGACAGACTCAAATTGTGTTAGTGGTACCCAGACGGGGTCCTGTTCTGTAGTTGAGTTCATAACGTCAGAGGGTAATGATTTCGCCGCCACTCTGTTTTCAGTTTTCTACCCGCTACCGGACGGCGATTATCTCGTCGTTAAGGGCGTCGATGTAGACGGTTTTGAAGGGGGCATTTTTAGCTGTTACTTCCCAGGCAATATGTATCTCAAGAGAGTCGGCCCTGGCTTTCGAGGGGAGGACATAGGTAACGAGTTCTTGGGAGTCTATCTGAACACTTTCCGCAATGTTGAAGGTCTGTTGATTTCCGGAAGAGTCAATATACCTGATGCCTCTCTCGCGCACGTGTTTGATAGCGTCCTCCGCGGTCAATCGCGGAGTCAATCCGGCCAACATTGCCTGTAAACGGTCGGCATCGGGTATGCAACTGCTCGTAAGATTGAGCAAGCGCCTGTCAGCAGTGAAGTGAATTTGCAGCTTGCCAAAGTCGCCACGCAGAGGGTAGCGAAAAACGCGTTGTTCGTATAGCGCGATCTTCGTCCGGTCGGGCCGATCTACCCGCTCAATAAGTGATAGCTGGGAAGGATCCGCTCCGATGAGAACTCTCCAGTCAGTTATAAATCTGCGGAGTGCCTCTCTCGTTTCGTCCTCGTCCATCTCCACATTACTGCCAACCTTCGGAAGAAACAGCGGAGTCGCAGGATCTGCCGGCAAAGCTTTGATAGTCGCCGTAACTGGCTCAAGGTAACCGTCCGTCAGGTTTCCAGGCCCGCTTCTTTGTGCGATTCGATTGAACGCAAGTACGGCTGCTTCTCTCCTTGGAGACTGCTCTGTCAAGGTAACCGGGTAGGGCGGTCTACTTGGTCCTGGTCCACCCGGGTTTGGAGGTTGCAGAGCTGCGCACGCTCCGGTAGCTAGTGTGATAATGAACATTGAAAGAGCTTTGGAGTTTCGTTTGTGAGTCACGCTATGGATAAGTGTCGACAAAACTTCGTCGAACATTGCCTCGATTGAAACCTCTCGACACGGGGTATAATCAAAAGTCTTGGAGGAGTGGTTGCCGAAAGATAACGAAAACATTCCTTTCTTCGATGATGAGCCCCTAATGCCATCTGAGCCGCAAGGGTTTGCGCCGAACCAGCTGGTCCGTTGCGAAGAATGCTTGCGGGTAAATCCTCCAACCAGACTTAGCTGCCTCTATTGTGCCGCGCCGCTTCCGGTTACCGAAAAGACCGCCAACTTAATTAAGCCCAGCCTGAAGCCGGTGGGGAATAATGCGCTAGGGTATAACAACATCTTTCTTCCCCAAACGGTAGAAATCCCGGTTGAAGGGTTGAGTAAGGCCGCCGGTCTCCTCAAACTTGACCTCGATGATCTGCGCCGGTTGACCTCCAGCCCAATGCCGATGCCGCTGGCGCGAACCGAAACGCTCGATGAAGCCGAGTTGGTTGAGCGGAGACTAAAAGCCCTTGCGTTCGAGACGAGAATCGTTTCCGATGCGGCTCTTGAACTTCAGGAATCACCTCCAATTCGCCTGCGCTCAGTCAGCATCGATGGGAACGGATTGACGCCCAAGCTTATTGGGGAAAGTGATGAATCTCAAATTCCCTGGAACCAACTGGTCTTATTAGTCACCGGGAGATTGTCGCGTAAGCGGGTTGAGCTGCAGGAGCGGAAAGGCGGAAGAGGAGAAAATAAAATCCAGGACGCCAGTCAGTTTTTCAATGACGAGGCGGTGCTCGATCTTTACAGTGAAGACCGAGGCGCAAAGTTTCGTATCCTAGCCAACGGCTTCGATTTCTCCGGCCTAAGCGGGAAGAAGCTGCTGGTGCACGAAAACTTTTCTACGCTGCTCGAGCTCATTCGCGAAAAGGCGCCGCGGGCGCAGTACGATAATGCATACAACTCATGCAGGCATGCGCTGGGGATTGTTTGGCCATGTGGTCAGCACACCGAATCGGGCGGCTGGCGCCGTCAGCGGTTTGGGAAGTACACCGTGGGGGCCGTCGCTGAGAGCAGCAACGAGGATCAGTTCACACGTTATTCCCGGCTTCGCTATTTTTTGAAAGCACGAGCCAAGCCTGCTAGCGATCACGAATGAGGACTCCGCATAAGAGACACAGACCTGCGGGTCGGCCGGCCCAACAGGACCCGTCGCGACATCCCGCGAAGCAGGATGTCGCCGCGCCGTCGATGTTCGAGGGCGGCTCTGTTTCGCGCGACGATAAGATCTATGGACTCATCCCGGTGCTCGAGGCTCTCCGTGCGGGCCACCGAGCAATTGATAGTATTGCCATCGCTGAGGGAGCGCGACACGAGCGGCTGCGAGACTTGCTGACGCTGGCAAAGCAAGCGAATGTGCCGGTTCATCGCGTACCTAGAATCAGTCTCGATCGCTCCTTAAAGGAAACAACGCACCAGGGGGTGGTCGCCAGGACGGCTGCCGCTCGATACACAGACGCAGATGAACTTCTCGAATTTGTTGCTTCCAGGGTTGGGACCGAGCAACAGCCGCTTATCCTGGGGTTGGATGGAATTGAAGACCCGCGAAACTTTGGAGCGATTCTTCGTACAGCGGAATGCGCCGGAGTCCACGGAGTGTTTATTCCCGAGCGACGTGCCGTAGGTCTAACTGATACTGTGGCAAAAGCAGCGGCAGGCGCAGTTGAATATGTACCGATAGCGCGCGTCTCGAACCTGGTGCGTTTGATAGAGCAGTTGAAAGAACGTAACATCTGGGTAGTTGGCGCCGCTGCGGAGGGAACTTTAAATTACACGGACTGGGATTGGATACTGCCGTCGGCGATCTTTCTCGGAAGCGAAGGTGCTGGTTTGCACCGGTTAGTCAGAGAACGCTGTGACACACTGGTGCGAATCCCCGTGCTTGGTCAGTTGGGGTCGCTCAATGTCTCAGTGGCCGCTGGGATTTTGCTTTACGAAGCCTTGAGGCAGCGAGTGAAAGCAGCAACGAAGTAGCATCTGTTAAGTGGAGGGTAACTCTCATGTTCTGTCCTCAGTGTGCAGCGCAGAACCTCGACGGCGCCAGCTATTGCCGCGTATGCGGAGCAAACATAAGTCTTGTGCCGCAGGCTTTAACCGGGCAATTGCCGTCGGCGGAAGAGGAAGCTCTTTCCCGATCGGACCAACGTACGCTCAAGAGACATGGCAGGGCCAGCCTCGACAACGCGTTCAGAAATGCTTTCATGGGGGTTGCTTTCCTGCTCATATCGATGGCGCTGGCGTTTTCCCCCATGGGTAGAGCCTGGTGGTTCTGGATGTTGATCCCGGCGTTCTCTCTCATGGGAACGGGTGTTGCGCAATACATCAGGATAAAAGAAGAACAAAAACGCGCGATGATGGGCGAACGCGTTCAACCCTTTCAGCCCGCGATGCAGTCTCCTCCCCGGGTCAATTCATTTCCCAGGCGCAACACTGGCGAACTTGTCCCGACGCCTCCCAGCGTGACTGAGGGAACAACGCGCCACCTCGGTACCGAAGCGCCTACGAGACATCTCGAGGCTTCAACTGAACCACCAAAGTAAATGCCGAAATACTCTCTTTTTCTTAAGCAATCGGCTATTCCCGACTGGAGGACGAGCATGTCTTGCTGACTCCTGAAAAGGCTCAGGAGAATAAGACGATCCACGAAATGACACGAAATGACACGAACCAAGGGCCCTTTTTCGTGTCCGTTCGTGTGATTTCGTGGATCGTCCCCTTGGTTTAAATCCTGCTAGATCCCGATTGATGAAAGCCAGCGATTCAGTTCGTATTTGTGTTCCCGTCTGCGAGCAAAGTCTTGATGATGCCAGGCGGGCTATCGCGGCGGCGGCCGAGATAGGCGATCTCATTGAAGTGAGGCTCGATTGCCTCGATCCACTTCAACTCGAAGAGAGCTTTGAGAACGGTGAACAGCTTTTTGACCAAACTCCGCGACCAACAATTCTGACTTTTCGTCCCGCAGAGCAGGGTGGCCATCGGAAGATCGATAATAAATCCAGGTTACGCTTCTGGTTGTTAAACCGTCCCACCTCAGCCGAGTTTCTCGATATTGAACTTGATCTCGCAATCGATGCACCGGTTTTCGATTATGGAAAGAAAGTTGATTGGAGCCGGGTTATCTGTTCTCACCACAACTTCGCGGGGCCCGGGGATCTGGATCGAGTCTTTAAGCGAATGACTCAGACTCGCGCTCGCATTCTAAAGATCGCCTTCCAGGCTGAGGACATCACCGATTGCATTGCTGCGTTTCACTTGGTTGAGCGCGCCCGTTCCAAAAACCGGGAGATGATAGCCATCGCCATGGGGACGGCGGGAATTATGACTCGCGTTTTGGGTCCGTCTCGCGGGGCTTTTCTTACTTATGGCGCGATGGAAACTGAAAGTGCAACGGCGCCGGGTCAGATTACTGCGCGAGAGTTGCGGAGCCTGTATCGGATTGACAAGATCACTCGGGAGACCCGGATCATGGGCCTGGCCGGGTTGCCCGTAACGCACTCCATTTCACCCTACATCCATAATTCAGCCTTTCAATCCGCGCAATTCGACGCCGTTTATGTGCCCTTTGAAGTTCGCGAGGTCTCCTCCTTTATTAAACGCATGGTGCATCCTCGCACTCGCGAGATCGATTGGAACTTCGTGGGCTTGAGTGTAACGGCGCCGCACAAGGCTTCGGTTATGAGTTGTCTCGATTGGATCGATCCAGCGGCAAAAGAAATAGGAGCGGTCAATACGATTGTTGTTCAAGACGACAAGCTGCACGGCTATAACACCGATGCTGACGCCGTGGTCAGCCCGATAATTCCGCGGATGGGTGAATTACGCGAGGCGCGCTGTGCCGTAATTGGGGCGGGCGGGGCCGCCAGTGCTGCGGTTTGGGGTCTGCGACAGAAAGGCGCTGAGGTAACAGTCTGTGCCCGCGATGTTAGTAAAGCGCGAACGTTGGCTGAGAGATTCGGCGCGAGGTCGAAACCGCTGGGCTCTGCGGTGTTCGAAGGATTTGACCTGGTAATCAACGCGACACCCCTGGGAACATCCGGCCCACAGGAAACAGAGACTCCCGCCACTGCTACTCAACTTGGCGGCGCGCGTTTGGCGTACGATTTAGTTTACAATCCAGCGGAAACGAGGTTCTTACGCGAGGCTGGCGAGGCTGGTTGCGAATTGATTGGTGGATTGGAAATGCTCGTCACGCAAGCTGGCGAGCAATTTCGACTGTGGTCAGGCGCGGAACCACCTGAGGACGTAATGAGGGAAGCAGCAGTAACTCGACTACAGAACCGCGAGCGGTAGCGACCGGATGTTGAGTTCAAGTTACCAAAATGCTGCTTACTGACGATTGAGCGGCCTCCGGTCGCTACGGCTCGCGGTTCTGTAGTCGAGTAGAATTTCCGACGATATTGACGAACTAACACGAATGGCCTGGTGTAATGCCCGAATCGAATGAAATCCGAAATCAAAAATCAGAAATCTAAAATCCCCGATGAGCGCTACAGCCGCCAGATTCTCTTCAACGGCATCGGCAAAGAAGGCCAACAGCGTTTGCTTCAATCACGAGCCTTGATTGTCGGGTGCGGCGCGTTGGGCTCGGCGCATGCAGAGGCTTTGGCCCGTGCGGGAGTCGGAAGGCTGCGAATCGTCGATCGTGATTTTGTCGAGTCGTCGAATCTCCAGCGTCAGACTATGTTCACCGAGCGCGATGCAGCGGAGCGTATGCCAAAGGTGATTGCAGCTGCCAACCACATCCGCGACTTCAATTCGGAAATCGAAACTGAACCCGAAATCGTGGACGTCAACCATTCAAACATTGAACGTTTGATTGAGGATTGCGATGTTGTCCTCGACGGAACCGACAATTTTGCGACGCGCTACTTGATCAACGATGCCTGCGTCAAGCATGAGCTTAACTGGATCTACGGTGCGGCGGTGGGATCGTACGGCGTAACGATGACCATTCAGCCACACCGGACTCCCTGCCTACGATGCGTATTCGAAGAGGCGCCACCGGCGGCCAGCGCACCAACCTGCGATACTGCGGGCGTAATCATGCCCATCATTAGCGTTGTGGCTGCTGTGCAGGTTAGCGAGGCGCTGAAACTATTGACCGGCCAACATGAACAGTTGCACCGGTCGCTGATGCAGTTTGATGTCTGGCGAAACGAATGGCGAAAGATTAATCCCGGCCCGCCCGCAGCAGGGTGTCCGACCTGCGCCCTGGCCCGTTATGAGACTTTACATGCCACTGCCGGGGATTTTTCTGCCGTTATGTGTGGAAGAAACGCAGTTCAGATTTCTCCAGTTCAACCCACGCGGGTCGATTTCAAAAGCCTCGCTGACCGACTTCGCGGTGCTGGAGAGGTCAAGTTTAACGACTACCTGTTGCGCTTTCGCACGGGAGAGTATGAGGTGACGGTTTTTCAGGACGCGCGCTCAATCATTCGGGGCACTGATGAAATGAAGACGGCCCGTTCGTTATATGCAAAATACATAGGGAACTAATCTTAATTATGGTCCAACTCAATCACTTCAACCACAAGTTCTCAATCGCAACTCTTATTCTCTTCGCATTAAGCTTTTGTCACCTCATTCAGGCTGGCCAGCCTGTCATTTGGGAAACGAGCGGTCGCGCTGAACTCTTAAGAGGAGACGCACGGGGTGTTTCCATCACTGACACCGGCGTGCTGATGCTGGCGCCAAACTTTACGGAAGTATTCAACACGGAGCAGGCATTTATCTGGTCCAGCGCCATTGACGGTCAGGGTGCCGTTTACCTGGGGACTGGCCACGATGGAAAAGTCTATCGTGTGGGAGCGGATGGACGCGGCTCTCTGCTCTACGACGCGCCCGAGCTCGATGTGACCGCGCTGGCCATTGGGCGCGACGGCGTCCTCTATGCAGGTAGCTCACCCGAGGGAAAGGTCTATCGCATCACTTCGGATGGGCGGGCGGAAGTCTATTTTGACCCCCCAGACAAATACATCTGGTCGCTGGCAATTCTCCCCGATGGCGCGTTAGCTATCGGCACCGGAGACAATGGCAAGCTGTATCGCGTTTCCAGCGTTGGCGCGAAGCCCGAGTCGTCCTTATTGATCAGTACCAATCAGACCCACGTTATATCTTTGGCAGTAACGGCACAGGGAGATCTTGTTGCGGGAACTGATCCGGGCGGGCTGGTGCTCCGGATCTCACCGGATGGTAAGGCGTTCGCCCTCTTTGACGCGCAGCTTCGCGAGATTCACGCCCTGGCGCCGGCGGCCGATGGTTCGATTTATGCACTTGGACTGAGCGACGCCGCATCGACCAGCCGCCCGCAAGGTGCTGGTCCGGTTGCACAACCCCCCGAGTCAGGAGGCACTCCCACTACTAGTGTGACCATCACCGCAATTGATGAAGCGGGTACGCCCATTCAAGCCACCGGCGCAGCACAACGAAGCCGTACGGATCTTTCGACTGCCCGCAGTGCGGTGTTCCGCATCCTGCCTGATGGCGCAGCGGATGTCGTTTGGAGTTCGTCGTCGGTAACGGCTTTCGCCATCGCTCCGGCTTTACAACCCGGGAGCGTGCTCATTGGCACCGCTGATAAAGGACGCATCTATTCGGTCACGAATGACGGCCGTGACACTCTGCTTCTACAGTCAACTGAGGGGCAGATTTCCTCTTTCCTCGTGCGCGGCGGTCAAATTTTTGCAGCTTCAAGTAATCAGGGAAAACTACTCCGTTTTGGCAAGGAACTGGTTACTGGTGGTTCTTACGAATCGCCGGTGCGCGACGCAAAACTAACCGCGACGTGGGGACGTGTCTTCTGGCGCGGCGCGGGTAGTGTGGAACTGCAAACCCGGACAGGAAATGGTGAGCGGCCGGATTCTACCTGGAGCGAATGGAGCCCCGGTTATCGAAACCCGGAGGGAAACCAGATCTCCAGTCCGCGCGCGCGGTTTATTCAGTGGCGGGCAATGTTGCGATCAACACCGGGGGCAGTAAGTCCGACGTGGATGGAGGACGTTAGCATCGCTTATCTTCCCAGGAATGTAGCGCCTGAGGTGCTCTCGATTACGGCGTTGCCGGTGGGGATAGGTTTGCAGTCGGTAGTGCAGATGCAGGTCGATCCAAACGTTGAATCGTCTGGTCTCGATCCGTCACTATTCGGTGCCGTGGCCCAGGCTCCTCCACGACGTCTGTTTCAACGCGGTGCGCGCTCCTTTCAATGGCAAGCCGAGGATCGCAATGGCGACACTCTCGAATATGCGGTTTATTATCGGGCGCTGAATGAAAGCACCTTTCGTTTGCTAAAAGACAAACTGCGCGACAACTTTTACACCATCGATGGGGCAACGCTGGCGGATGGCCGCTACATCATCAAGATTACGGCATCCGACGCCGCCGACAATCCTTCGGGTCAGGCCTTGTCCGGGGAGCGTTTAAGCGAAGCAGTTGATATTGACAACACCCCCCCGGCAGTAAAGTTAGTGGGGCAGCCGCAGGTTCGACCCGAGAGAGTGTTGACAGTGTTTGACGTTGAGGACGCAACAGGCAAAATCAAAAGAGCCGACGCTAGTATCGATGGTGCGCCTTGGAATCCCATCTTCCCGGATGATGGAATTGCCGACAGCGGGAATGAAAGGTATTCGCTTGATTTTGCAGGGTTGGCGCCGGGTGAACACACGATCTCGCTACGGGCCTTTGACATCAGTGGCAACGTGGGCACGTTGAGCATTAGTGTCCGGCGATAGCTATGATTGGGTGGCCGTTCAAATGTGTGAAGACTTGAACTCGACACAACGAAAGGCGGTTTCACGCAAAGCCGCAAAGGGGGCAAAGACGCAAAGATATGAGATTTCGCAGCGATGAACCGTTTTCATAAGGCGTTTCTTTGCGTCTTCGCCCCCTTTGCGTCTTTGCGTGAAACTGCCTTTATGAGCTGTCGATTTCGACGTTTCACTAAGGTCTCTGCTTGCTTGGTGGTGGTGACTCGTCAAGCCGCATCCTGCACGATAAGGTGCGAAATCCCTCGAAACCGTGCGTATTCGGGGCCGTCCCGTAGGCTTTCCCGGTTAAAACCTACCAGTACGGACTCTTGTCCTGTGGCACCCATATTGCTCGATCCAAGCCGGCGCACCTCTTTCTCCCTCCCATGAGCGCTGAATTAGCCATGTGGAGGCAACGGAAATTACAATGACTAACCTTAAGCGAAAGTTAATAGCCATCTCGATGGCCTGCTTCCTTTCCGGAAGCGCTTTTGCCCAAAAGCGGGGAGATGACAAGCAGCGTCCACCCAAGGACGACAAGCCGAGAGTCGTCGTCCAGCCGAAAGAAAAGCCACCCCAGAACAATAACCAGGGGGGCGAAAAACGAAACGACGGAAAAAAAGGAAAAGGCCCCGGTTAAAGTCTTTGAGTAGCGAAAGAACCGCGAATACAAACGAAACCCGGGCATCATCTGATACGCGGGTTTCTTTCTAAGCCGGGGCGGGTCTTCCTATTAAAATATTGGTGCCCGCTAGAAGATTCGAACTTCTGACCCCTCGCGTGTGAAGCGAGTGCTCTACCACTGAGCCAAGCGGGCGTCGCGTAAGCGATTAACCTGATTTTAAGGCAAATTCTTTGATTTGCAAGATGTTAACGGCATTCTCCGACTCTCCTAAATTTCCTGGTTCTCCCTCATTTCCCAAAAAAGTGGTCAAGAAGTGGTCAATGGAATTGAGCGCCGCGGTGACATTCGTATAGTCGGTATCCAGGGTGTGAAGGTAGCTCGGAAAGGATGCTAATGACTTGTGGCCTGACAGTCGCTAGCGTCAAATGTTTTGTGTAAACGATCGTCCGTTGTTTAGGGTCTGCTGCTTCTTGTGTTGATTTGTCAGCAGCAGTAGGGGCTGTGGGAACGGAGGAAAAACGCAGTTTGTTTTTCCTCCGTTTCCATAGCCCGGTTTTTCGTCTGGCTGGGTCATGCATTTGTCGTTTAACTGGCTATTCAACTGGCAGCCGATTTTCGTAGATGATGGCAAAGCAGTTGAGCGCGGATTTCCAGTCGTGCACCGGCATGGTCCACTTTTTGGCGATGTTACGCAGCGTTAGAACGTGTTCGCCATCTCGCACTTTGAACTGGATGGCATCCAGATACATGATCGGATAGACCGGGTCCAGTTGCCGGTTCTGCCACGTCTTGACCTCGTCCGGCACTGCATCCGTCACGCTCGAGATCAGGGCCGGCGAGACTTCCACGTGGTAGATCTCTTCCAGGTGTTGCTGGATCTCCCGGGTTGATAATCCCCGCGCATAAAGCGAAATGATGCTCGCGTCAAAGCCCGTGAAGCGCGTCTGATGTTTCTCAATGATCTGTGGCTCGAAAGTCCCGTTTCGATTGAGTGAGTGAGGGTTCAGAGTGAGCGCGCTAATACTGAGCCAAGCGGGCGGGGATTTCTCGTAAATGCAATGGACATCCACCTTTCAGGAATCTGCAAACTTAACAGGCCTGAATTTTAGTGCCTCTAGTGCCTGCTGTCCCCTTCGTCCTGCACAACTACCCAATAAGAACACAACGCTTTCCATTGCTTGCTGCAGCACGCGTGCGGCCCAGCTCAGTTGGGGGAAATTAATTGATAATAACTCGTATAGCACGCTTGCGCGAACAGTAAAGCAAACACTTCCTGTGAACCATGCCTGCTCAACGTTCCTTTGCGAGACAAGGCCCTCGAGTCCAATGACACCTACTTCATCAAGTTAATGACCGAGCACGGTTGGGGGATCACACTGCTGCCTCCCTGGGCAGTGCGTGAAGAGGTGAAGGCCGGCAGGCTGGCACAGTTGCGCATCTCCGGGCACGCGTTACGGCGCAAGGTGAATATGGTTTCGTTGGGACGTTTTCAAACCCTCCGCAACGCGCACGTTTCATAGTTTCATGCTGAGCCAGAAAGATGGGCTACGCGAGTTAGCCAAGGGCGAGCCGCTGTGAATAGTACCGCCTCTTGAGATGGAGAAGGCGTACGTCAGAAACTCTTTGATCGGCGGCGCTGACGCGTAGATGCACTTCTCGGTCCGTCATAGTAAATTCGCTGATACGAGCCTCCCAACGAGCGCATCATCTTGAAGAAGACGGATGTATTATCCTGTACTCCGACGAACTGCATGGCACCGGGACCTGAAGCAGTCAACGGGACGTCGCTCGCTGTGTGGACGGCCTCAATGATCGGTTCTCGGTCCGCATCGGCGGCGACCGAAGCAACCTCCGAATTTTCCACCTGCCCTATGATAAGCGTGCCGTTGCGGGATGCAGGGTCAGCGTCCTCTGGCCCGTCGCGGCGGGGGTTAGCAACTACGCGCCCGCCGTTAATTACCGATGGCGGTAACGCTCGTTTATTGCTGATCCAGTCCTCGTAGCGGTCACTGCCGGCGCCGAACCCGACTATAAGCTTGCTGGGCGAATCTGCTTCATCGGGATAGCCGTCCGCGTCGGCATCCTTGTAATCAGTGAAACCTCGGTATGCGCGCGCCGTATCACGGCTCCCGCGCGGAATCCGCGGATCAGGATTACGCACTCCGACTAGCGAAAAGCCGCTGGTCTCGTGATCCGCAGTCACGATCACTAGCGTATCGTTGTTGAGGTCTGCATCAGAGTTTGTCCGTTCGGCAAACCGCTTCGCGACGCCGACCGCTCGGTCAAACTCAATCGTCTCCCAGATCGTGCGGTCGGCATCTTGGGCGTGCGCCTGCTTATCAATCGAGGCACCCTCAATCATCAGGAAGAAGCCGCGCGGACTGGACGACGAAAGGGAACTTATGGCCGCGCTCGCCATGTCGTCGAGCATGGGCACATTATTCACATTCACGCGCTCGGCGCCGTAACCCAATTTATCGAATGCCACCGGCATCGTGCCCGGTGCGAATAGACCGAGAAGCCGCGGCGGGCGTGAGGCTTTTGCGGCTCGCAAAGACTCCGCCGAATCAGTAAAGGTGAACCCGGCACTCTCGAATGCCGTCACAAGATCGCGCGCGGGATCAACTTTCGCATTCGTCGGCGTCGAGCGACGCCCGCCTTCCTTCTTTCCTTTCGGCTCGAACCATTGTCGACCACCGCCCATTAATACGGTGAGGCCAGTTTGGTTGTGGCGATCAAAATAGTCATCGGCGATGCGCGTGGAGGCATTACGGTTAGATGTGTGGACGGCGAATGCGGCCGGAGTAGCATCTGTCACATCGGCAGTTGTGACGAGGCCGAGATTCATACGGCGCTCGCGGCGAAGATACTCGCTGATGTTTTCGACTCTCGGATTATCGAAGAAAGCATCGCTCTCAGGGTCAGTGCGCTTCAACGTCTCGCTGTCAGTGTTGTCTGGAAAAACACCCTCCTGATTATTGGCGCCTTTGTTGCCTGTCGAGTAGCAACTCGCGCCGGGAGAAGAATCTGTGACCATCGCAGATAGGGACGACGTAGTGACCAACCCCGTCGCTTGCATCTGGTCCATCTCCAGCATTCCGTTTCGGTAGCGCCCCTCGGTAAGGCCGCGCGAGGCGATGCGTGCCGCGGTGCGATGGGCGACCCCCAAACCGTCGCCGATAAGCAGGATTACATTACGCACTTTCGGACCCGTGCCTTGCCAGGCCACAATTTCAAACGACATCTCGCGGCCAACCGTCCCGTCAGCAGTAGCCCTCAGGGTGTGACGACCGGCGCGCGAGAACGACCAGTCGCGCGAAAGAAAGACCGCAGCACCGTTTGGCCCCTGAGATGGCCGCGGATCCAGTTGCCTGCCATTCAGATGGCTCCGGTTATTCCAGTCGCTGATGTCCCGACCGTCGAGCGAGACACGAAGGGAACCACCTGAGGCCGCTGGCGCTTCGACACGAATATCAAACCGTTGCCCCACGAGAAAGGAGCTGTTGTCCGGCGGCATGATGCGCACGGTTGGTTGTGAAACACCGGCGCTTTGATTCGTCGGTGGTCGCTCAGTGAGTCCCCGCGTAATCACGCCCAACGAGTTGGTAAGCAAAGCCAAAAGGGAAATGCGGACGATGCATGACCGCACAGTTGACTTACACTGTGGTGATAATCGAATGTTTGTGTTAGACATGATTACAAACAAAGCTGAGAAGTTAATCCTTTTCCGATGTCTCGCATATCAAGTTTTCGCCTAACACCTTTAGAGTATCAGAGCCAGGCGATGAGAACTAAGTTCCCTTTGAAGGTCTTCGGTCGAGGAGGTCCAAAACGTCGGCTATCGCGCGTAAGTCGAACCCGCGCATATCGTGAGAGCCATGAGGAGTCATAGATGTCGCACTATACGGAAAATCTGCTAATCAGACCAAGCTCCCCCTTAAGTTCCACGGGAGATACTATCGTCGTTACGCCGGAATCAACGGGATTCGATTACTTGACGTTACGCGTCCGCAAGATGTTAAGCGGGGAAAGGTTTTCCTCGAAGACAGGCGATTGCGAGTTGGGGATGGTGGTTTTGGGCGGGCGCTGTTCGGTCGAGTCAACGGCTGGTTCCTGGTTGGATTTTGGTAGTCGCGCACACGTGTTTGACGGGTTGCCTCACGCGCTCTATTTACCGGTTGAGACCGAGTTCACCGTCTCGGCCAACACGGATTGTGAAGTCGCGTTCTGTTTTTCGCGCGCGGAAGAAAAATATCCGGCGCGCCTGATTACACCAGGCGAAGTTGAGGTGGAGGTCCGGGGTGGTGCTAATGCTACACGTCAAATCAATCACATAATGAAACCGGAGTTCCCCGCACAACGACTATTGCTCGTTGAGGTCTACACTCCGAGCGGAAATTGGTCTAGCTATCCCCCACACAAACATGATGTGCATAGTCCGCCTAATGAAGTGGACCTCGAAGAGATTTATTACTACAAGATTGATCGCCCAGAGGGATATGCTATTCAGAGAGTCTATACGCCGGACGGACGCATCGACAAGACACTCACCGTGCGCGATGGTGAACTGGTGCTGATTCCCGAAGGCTATCACCCGGTCGTGGCGGCGCATGGTTACAACGTCTATTACCTCAACGCTCTTGCTGGCAGCGCGCGTTCCATGGCGGCGTCGGACGATCCCGCTTACGCCTGGGTGCGACAATCCTGGACTGAGCAGGACACCCGCGTGCCGCTCGTGACAGGCGATAAGGGGAGATGATGCCGGATCGAAACTTCGACGTTGTGCTTATGGGCCGGAGTTCTATTGACCTTTATGCGAATGACATCGGCGCGCCTTTCCACGAAATCAAGAACTTCGCCGCTTACGTCGGGGGCTGCCCCACTAACATCAGCGTCGGCACGCGCCGGTTGGGGCTGCGCTCGGTGCTTCTGACAGCGGTCGGAGAGGATCCGGTCGGAGATTTTGTGCTCCACTTCCTCGAGCAAGAAGGTGTTGTCAAGAACTTCATTCCGCGAAAAAGGGGTCGGCGTACGAGCGCAGTCATTCTGGGCATCGAGCCGCCAGATAAGTTTCCGCTGGTCTACTATCGTGACAATTGCGCCGACATCGAACTGACTGTAGAGGATGTGCTGGCGGCGCCTATAGCTG
>JBHENP010000032.1:0-49466 GCA_046261995.1 Pyrinomonadaceae bacterium | reverse complement strand
GCTGTCAGTACCGCCCAGACCTCGGCTGCGCGAGGCTATCGCACCTGCTACTCCATCGTCCTTGAAGGGCTTGAGGATATCACGCAGGATGTTGGCAGCTTCCGGAGGACCGAACACAGAGGCACCGCGAACACGGCCCGTGCCGGAGTCGATGTTGAAGTAGCCGCCGAACTTCCCATAAGCGGGTTTGGGACTCTCGAAGGTACCGAAATGTTCTTTGACGTAAGCCTGCGAGGCCAAGGAGTCCCTGCTCCTCGCCGCTCCAGAGGGCCACACGGACGGTACGTCGTGTTTTTAGATTAAGCGCTTTTATAATGCGCGCTGCTTCCATCATGATGGCACAGCCAATGGCATTGTCCGTTGCGCCTGTAGCAGCGTGCCATGAATCGAGATGGCCGCCGAGCATTATTACTTCGTCTGCTTTGTCACCCCCTGGGATCTCGGCAATAGCATTGTAAGAGGTCTTGCCTTCTGGATAGACGAGGTTGACGATGTTGAATTCCAACATCACTTCTGATCCGTCGGCGAGAATGCGAGAGATGCGCCCGTAGTCTTCGTTGCGCATTACCACTGTCGGCACAACCTTGCTGACATCAAAGCTCCGATTATTAAAAGCGCGGATTTGACCGTGTTCGCGGCCCGCATCATTGACCCGCACCCGCACTCCATTGTCCTTAAGGAACCTGTCCGTCTGGTCGGCGATCTCCGGCCCCGTTAGAGGTTTCGGTCCGGGTGTCGGCGAGGGCGTCGGCGAAGGAGTCGGTCGCGGTGAGGGCCGTGCGTCAGGATCGAAGCGTTCAAGCTATCTGTTTGTCGTCGGCGCGTTTGGCTGGCGGGTTCAAGTTGACCGGGACTTTTTGATGCCTGCCGACCAGGACAATGCGACCCGTCACATTTGCTTTCTCTTTAGCGAACAACTCACTTAACTGGGCTTGCGTGGGCCTCTCGGGCAGAACCAGTTGATGGGCTTTCGCGCGGACTGTGCCGCGGGTGCTCGGCGTCCAGGCCAGCACTTCGCAAACCAGAGAATCTTTCACCGGCGATATTATGTGCGCCGTCAGACGTTCGTTGAGCCAGCCGGAATGCTTAAAGTCCCACGGCTCGAGGTGTCCGTTTTGGAATCCCCATTCCGTCATTTGTTTGATGGTCCATTCGGCCGCTCGTTTATGATTGGGAGAGCCAGTCAAACGCGGTCCATAAACATCTGCGAGCATGTGCATGGTCTTAAGAATCTGCGAATGCTCCATGCCTTCTTTGCGAATGCGTGCGCGAAAGTCTTCGTCTCGCTCCATTGTCTGTGCAAAAATCGGTAGAACTAACAGGGACGGAATCAGTAACAGAGCAATGACGCGGCGTATCAGCATCAGATTTTTCTCCGGAAAGTTGGGGTGTGGGAGCGAACGGTTGGGATTATACTCGCATAGCAAGAGCGAACCTCAATCCCAAAAGGACATCGCAAGCCCGGCTAGTTTAGGTAACATATACTTGACTCAACGCCCGGCACCGGCTTTGCCGCCGGATGTGCGGGCGGTGGCTATGCCGTGCACCTCTCATCAGGCTGCGCCCCTGGTGCGGGCTTGGCCCTTCTGTGCGTTACGTCGTGTCTGCGGAATGGCGTTGAGTCAAGTGTGTTGTAACCTAATTTACAGGTTGGGAGCGGCGGACCCTGTCCGCCTCAGGCTTTGCGCTCAGCTTAGAACGGTTCTAGAATCCTCTTTGACAGATTGAAAAACTAGACAGCTTTCGGGGGAGCCGCAGCAGCGGCTGAGAGTCACTTCGAGTGAGACCCCTTGAACCTGATACGGTTAGAACCGTCGAAGGGAGAAACAGCCATTCGTGACCGTTCCATCCTTCTGATTTGGGTGGAACGGTTTTTGTTTTGGCCACAGAAACGGGGAGCAACCGGGCTCCTCACTTACTTAGGAACAATATGAGCACAGCCATCAAGAAGATTGATCACAGCACCAAGAATGACGAAACCGCTTTGCCCAATTCACGCCGCATCTACGTCGAAGGCGCACAACCAGGCGTGCGCGTACCCTTCCGCGAGATCGACCAAAACCCAACGCGTAGCTTTGATGGGACTCTGGAAGAGAATTCACCCGTGCGTGTTTACGACACCAGTGGGCCGTGGGGCGATCCCTCGACCCAGTGCGAAGTAAGCGAGGGTCTGCCAGCGTTACGCCGCCGGTGGATTCTCGAGCGTGGTGACGTCGAGGAGTATGAAGGCCGAGACGTTAAGCCGATTGATGATGGTTATCTTACCTTTGCGGCGGCCGACCAGGCGCGTCAAAAAGAAAAGGGTCGCTTGGAGGATTTCCCCGCCCTGCAGCGTGTTCCCCTCCGTGCAAAGTCGGGTTCATGGGTGACCCAAATGCACTACGCGCGTCGGGGCATCATTACTCCCGAAATGGAGTTCATCGCCATTCGCGAAAACATGGGCCGCTTTTTGGAGCACGGTGACCGGTCACCGCGCTCGAAAGCCGCAACAGGTTTCAGCACTCCAAATACTGATGACCGTTTTTCACTAAACCACCAACATCGTGGCCAATCCTTTGGCGCCTCAATTCCCGAACAGGTCACTCCAGAGTTTGTCCGCGACGAGGTCGCGCGTGGCCGCGCCATTATTCCCGCAAACATCAATCACCCGGAAAGCGAGCCCATGATTATCGGCCGCAACTTCCTGGTGAAGATCAACGCCAACATTGGTAACTCCGCTGTCCTGTCGTCTATCGACGACGAAGTTGAGAAGATGCGTTGGTCCATCAAGTGTGGCTCCGACACGGTGATGGATCTTTCTACCGGCAAAAACATTCACGCGACCCGTGAATGGATTCTGCGCAACTCGCCCGTCCCTATCGGCACCGTGCCGATTTACCAGGCCCTGGAGAAGGTGGGCGGCAAAGCCGAAGATCTCACCTGGGAAATCTTTCGCGACACACTTATCGAGCAGGCGGAGCAGGGCGTTGACTATTTCACGATCCATGCCGGCGTGCGTCTTCCTTATATCCCCCTCACCGCAAGACGTACCACTGGTATCGTCAGTAGAGGAGGTTCAATTTTAGCGAAATGGTGTCTCGCGCATCACCAAGAGAGTTTTCTCTACACGCGCTTCCGAGAAATCTGCGACATCATGGCTGCCTACGATGTCTCGTTTAGCTTAGGCGATGGTCTGCGTCCTGGCTCAATCGCAGATGCCAATGATGAAGCCCAATTCGCGGAACTGGAAACACTGGGGGAGTTAACACAGATTGCCTGGGAGCGTGATTGCCAGGTGATGATCGAAGGACCCGGCCATGTGCCGATGCACTTGATCAAAGAGAACATGGACAGGCAGCTCGGGAGTTGCGGCGAAGCGCCGTTCTACACCCTTGGACCACTGACTACAGACATCGCGCCCGGGTACGATCACATCACTTCGGCCATCGGAGCGGCGATGATTGGCTGGTACGGCACGGCCATGCTTTGTTACGTCACGCCCAAAGAACATCTCGGCCTGCCCAACAAGAAAGATGTGAAAGACGGTGTTATCGCTTACAAGATAGCCGCACACGCCGCAGACCTGGCCAAGGGCCATCCCGGCGCGCAGTTTAGGGACAACGCTCTTTCCAAAGCGCGCTTCGAGTTCCGTTGGGAGGACCAGTTCAACCTTTCGCTCGATCCCGAAGTCGCGCGCGAATATCACGACGAAACCCTGCCGCAGGAGGGCGCGAAGCTGGCCCACTTCTGTTCGATGTGTGGCCCACATTTCTGCTCCATGAAGATCACCCAGGACGTCCGCGAGTACGCGGCGAAGAAAGAGGTCGAGGAACAAGCGGCCCTGGACCTAGGCATGAAGGAAAAAGCCGAGGAATTCCTCAACGCAGGCGCTGAGATCTATCAAAGCTCAAAAACTTAGACAGGATGAACAAGATTTACTGGATGCTGGGGCAGCGGTCTTGCATGTTTAGCGGCATTGGGTCTTCAGACATGAGATCTTGTTTGTTAACTACAGGTGATCTTCAACTTCACAACCAAGGGTAAATCTTGTGAATTCTGTAACCCGGTCTAGTGACTTCCTTTTTCTCGCACGCATGCAGAAATGAAACCAGTAACGATTTTCAACCCTAATCTAATTATTCGCTGCGGCAAATCTGAGGATGCTGTGTTGTTGGCCGAACTTGGCGCGCGCACTTTCTCCGATACATTTGCTGACGACAACACAGCCGAAGACATGGCTGCTTATCTCGCGTCGTCATTTAGTCCAGGACAACAAGCCGCGGAGTTAGCTGACCCTCACTGTTTGTTCCAAATCGCAGAGACCGATGGAGTGCCGGTTGGCTATGCAATGCTGCGCTCCGGAAGTGCACTGGACAGTATCACCGGCGATGAGCCAATAGAGTTAGTGCGTTTGTATGTTTCCAGAGAAGGCCTGGGCAGCGGTATTGGTGCGGCTCTGATGCAGGCTTGTATTGCTGAGGCGAAGCGGAGCGGTTATAAAACGCTTTGGCTCGGTGTCTGGGAACATAATCATCGCGCCCAGGCATTTTATCGAAAATGGAATTTCCATGAGGTGGGAACGCACGTGTTTCACTTGGGCGAAGATTTGCAGACTGACATATTGATGCAACGGGCCATTTCTGTATGAACAACGAGGGGACGGCGAAGACGCGCCTGCGACTAAGGACACTATTACTTCTTTTGTTCGTCACTTGTGCCGGCGTCTCCAGTGCCTTTACTTGCCAGGAGCGGTCAAACAAGCAGGCGGCTGTTTACTACCCACCGAGGGGCGATGCCTGGCAATATGCAAACCCCGAGACCGTCGGTATGGATAATTTGTTGCTCGAGCAGGCAGTCGCATATGCCAAGACGCAGTCCAGTACGATCCCCAGGGACTTCTCCACCCAGGTTGAAACCTTTGGCCGCGTGCTTGGGCCGTTGCCGAAAGAACGGGGGGAAACCAATGGCATCATTATCCGGCATGGATACATCGTTGCCGAATGGGGCGATACCAAACGGGTGGATCCGACTTACAGCGTTGCCAAAAGTTTTCTTTCCACACTCGCCGGGCTGGCCGTGGATCGCGGAATGATCAAAAACGTGCGCGATCCCGTTAAGAATTATGTGACCGATCACGGCTATGACTCGCCTCATAACTCAAAAGTTACCTGGGAACAACATCTGCAACAGACGAGCGAGTGGGAAGGCTCGATGTGGGGCAAGAACAGCGACTTCATCGGCGTCGAAGAATTCGGCAGGGGACAGCGCAAGCCGCGCCCGCTGAGGGAACCCGGGGAGTATTGGGAATATAATGACGTGCGCATCAATCGTTTTTCCCTCTCTCTGCTTGAAGTGTGGCAGAAGCCTCTGCCACGCGTGCTCAAAGACGAGATCATGGATCGGATCGGCGCCTCCAACACCTGGCAGTATCACGCGTACAACAATTCCACGGCCAAGATCAACGGTCGGATTATGGAATCTGTCAGTGGCGGAACTCGTTGGGGCGGTGGCTTATGGATCAGCACACGTGATGAGGCGCGGTTTGGCTATCTGTTTTTGCGCAAAGGTGAGTGGAAAGACAAGCAGATCATTTCAGAGAACTGGATTCGCGCGGCGACGACGCCAACACGCGTATCGGGTGACTACGGCTATCTCTGGTGGCTCAACATCGCACAAAAACAATATCCAAGCTTACCGGCCACCAGCTTTGCCGCACTCGGTTACGGGTCAAACACAATCTGGATTGATCCGGAGCACGATCTGGTAGTCGTGTGGCGCTGGCATCGAGATAGAAGCAGCGATGAGTTTTTCAAGCGAATCCTGGCGGCTGTCCGGTAAAACATACGAGATAAACGGCACCGATTCTGAATTGTACTGAGGAGTGTTTATGGGAGTGAACGCATGAAACGAATTCTTTCACTGGCTTTCTTAATGCTTGCGGCGACTATCGGAATGCAGGCTCAGACGGCGCCTGCTTCGGTAGAGTTAACCACATTGTTGAAGGAGTTTTTGGCCGGGGCGTCGCGCAATGATGAGTCGACCCATGACCGCTTCTGGGCTGATGATCTGATCTATACCGGTTCCGCCGGGCGGCGACGCGGTAAGGCAGAGGTAATGCGCGATGTGCGCTCCGCGCCGGCGGCCAAGCCGGGAGACGCACGAACTGTTTACTCCGCTGAGGATGTTCGTATTCAGCAATACGGGGATACCGCAATCGTCGCTTTCCGCTGGTGGCGACAACTCAGAAAAACGGAAGCAGCGAGGTTACTAACTATCTAAACAGCGGCACATTCCTCAAGCGCCGCGGTAACTGGCAGGTGGTGAACTGGCACTCTACGAAGATGCCTAACGTCGAAGCAGCTGTCCAAAAGAAAGACTGAGTGAAGGTTCTTGCATATAAAGCCATAGCGCAGGTTATCGACGACAACTCAGGCCACCGCTGAAGAGTAAAAGTTGTTAAGAATACGGAACCGAGAGCGGTAGCGACCGGATCCCACACGAAACCTGTTGTTTTCGGAAAGTTGCAGCGATGCAGAGGATGTTGAGCCTATGATCCGGTCGCTACCGCTCTCGGTTCTGTATTGAGTGACAACGTTCGCGGATCATCTCTTATTCTAAGTTTCGACACGGTCTCAGCCGACCATAATGAAGAACCGAAAGCCGGATGCCGGAGAGAAGCAGCTGGAACGAGTGCGACGCATTTGTCTTTCACTGCCGGAAACCTGGGAAAAGATTTCGCACGGCGAGCCAACCTTCTTCGTCCGAAAAAAGGTGTTCGCAATGTGTTCTAACAATCACCACAACGACGGGCACATTGCGGTAGTGATACCGGCAGCGATTGGCATCCAGGCAATGCTAATCGAGCGCTCGCCGGAGAACTTTTACAGACCACCTTATGTTGGGGGCAGCGGTTGGGTTGGAATCGAGCTTGGTCGCGTCAGCGATGAAGAGTTGGCCCTTCACATTCACGAAGCCTGGCGACTAATTGCACCGGAGAAACTGCAAGCTGTGACGCAAGTACCGCGTGAGAAGGAAGTGCCGGAAAAGCAGGCAGCCAAAAGGCAAGCGCCGCGTCCTTCGGCTCGAAAAAAGAAGATCTAACCCAAACAAAATGGAAACTGCCTTTTCAACGTCGGTGGTCTTTTCACTCGCACTGATCGTCATTGCGGTTGTTTGGATATCCAAATACGGTTCAGCGAGGAAGGCCAGGAAGTATTCCGAAGGGCGTAAGTCGATCGCCCGCGATGAGAGCTTCAAGACTTTCGGCAAAGTCATATTCCTTTTTAGCAATCTCCTTACTCTGGCCTCACTTTGGACAAACTCACAAGTACTTCTTCCGCTCTGTGAGGATCATAGATTAAGGATGGTCGGAATGGTTGTTTTGATTGCCACCACGCTTTTACAGGTAAACTCGATGAAACATCTAGGGGAAAATTATTCACCCTGTTTCGACTCGCATCGTCCCTTACGGCTGGTGAAACAAGGACCATACAGATACGTCCGGCATCCAATTTATCTTGCTAATATTCTCCTGGGTGCCGGCTATTCACTAGCGAGTTGTTCGGTTTGGGTACTGGCGTTCTCAGGCTACGGAGCTTTTAAGATGCTAAGAGCTCTGGAGCAAGAGGAATCATATCTATCAAAGACTTTTCCCGGCTATGAAAAGTATCGGGCGAGGACCGCGCGTTTAATCCCCTTCATCTACTAGCGGGACGAGACTGCCAACCTGCGCGGCGGCAAATCGGCGTTGCTAAAATGCTGAAAACATTTCTGAAAATCGCTGGCGCTCATCGTGATCGCCGCGATTGCGTTCACCGTCTTTTGGTTTGCGCGTCCCGCAGACGTCTCTTTCGAAGAGGTTCGCGCGGAGGTTCCATTCTCAGAATCCAGCCGCTTCGCCGAGATCGACGGCGTGCGTATTCACTATCAGGAAAAGGGAGTGGGAACGCCTCTCGTCCTGCTTCACGGGTATACGTCATCGACTTATTCGTGGAAAGAAGTTTTCGAGCCTCTTTCCCGAAATTTTCGTGTCATCGCCGTTGATCTAAAGGGTTTCGGGTTCTCTGGTAAACCTGATGGCGACTATACGAGACGCGCTCAGGCGCAGTTGATCGTCCACTTGCTCGATCATGTAAAGACAGAAAAAGCCTGGCTAGTGGGCAGTTCGATGGGTGGTGAGGTCGCGCTCAACGTTGCTCTGGCAAGTCCTCAGCGCGTAGCCGGTTTGATTCTTATTGGCAGCGGTGGCGTTGAAGTAAAGGGCGGCGGGTCACTCGCGCCCGCCTATGTGCGTCTTCCTTTCATCGGCCGGACCTTGACGGCATTGGCCCTGACATCGGACAAGCTCGTGCGGGAAGGCCTGGAGAAGAGTTTCTTCGACGACGCGAAAGTCACTGCTGAGCGCGTGGCTTACTACTATCGACCACTGAGAACTCGTGGTGGACAATTGGCGGCGCTACGCGCACGCACGCAAGCGGACCAGTTTCCTGTCGAACAAGACCTGGGCAGAGTGAACGCAAGGACATTGATCATTTGGGGCGCGGAAGATGCTCTTATTCCGTTGGCGGCAGGACGCACAATGAACTCGCTGATCAAGAATTCAAAGCTCGTCATCTTTGAAAAGTGCGGTCATCTCCCGCAGGAAGAGATGCCCGAGCGAGTGTTGGACGAGGTGACAGCCTTCATCGGAAAGTAGCAAGCGGTTGGATCGCAGCTCTGTTGTTGGCGACCTACCTCGTCTTCAGATATTCAACGATGGCCCATCGTTCTGCCTCAGTTAGCAACGGTCCGATCACACCTTTTACCCGTGGCCCGTCACGAAACTCATGACCGGCGTTCGAATTGCCCGTGATGTTGGTGCGGAACTTGAATCCTCCTTCGAAAAAGCCGGTCTGGAAACCCACAGCCTTCGGGTCATACTCCGAACTTCCCACGTAGAACATCGCGTCTCGCTCGGCTGCCGGAAGCAGCAGCTGATACAAATTGGGAACAGAGTTGTTATGCAGGTAAGGCGCTGTCGCCCAAATGCCGTCCATGTTACGTGCCCGGTAAGCAAGAGGAGCCCGGATTTTGTTTTCGCGCCATCCGTTCATCTCGTTTTGCATCTCAGACGGAATGTTGAGTTCGGCGTACTTCCGTTTCGTAACCTGGCGCGTGACCTCCTCGAGCGCGGTCGCCGCTGTGATAACCGGCGGCAGACCTATGGGTGGTTGACTAAGTTGTCCGGTGTGGACGAGGCGTTGATTGAAGTTCACAGCCGACGTTGGGTCGGTGCCGATAACATCGAGCCGGGTCATGATGATCCGCAGGAATACTTTGCCAAATTCGTTTGGCGGCAGCGGTTTGCTTTCGTGACAAGCGGCACAGTGATGCTTGTAAAGCACCTCCCCACGGTTGGCCATCTCCCGGTCGATTGGTCCCAGAACATTCTCTGGCCAGCGCGGTGCTTCAAGCTTTTCCAGCTTCTTTTCCAGCAGCGCCAAGTTCTGAACATTTACCGTGCTTTGGAAAATGTCTGCGGGATTGCCCCGCAACGTGATCAGAGCATTTACTCCAAGCGCTTCGCCGATGTTTCGCGCCATTGGCTGTTGAATCGAGCCGTTCCACTGCACCCAATCGAACGAGGTGGTACCCCATAAATGCGGATAACCGACTGGCCCATTTGCAGGAACCAGATTGCGTGTGTCCCCTATTCTGGTCCCCAGCACTAAATTGCCGCCTCTGCCGAGCGCATCGAGTCGGCCCGGGCCTTCTTCAATAGGATAGAGATGTCTCAGCTTCCCTTGCACTAACGTGTAGAAGGGATTTTTGAGTTCCCTTGCCACTCTCAATGCGAGCCGCGTTTCCTCTGCAAGGCTATAGTTATCGCCGAGAACTTTTTTCGCGAAGCGCCGGAATTTGAGGCGAAGGGCCAGCGTGTCCGCGAGGGCGGCATACGCTTTTATGAAAAAGCCGCTCAGATTATGCGTTTGCCGGACCTCCATCAATGCGCATCACCGTGCCGTTGAAACTGATTTGGCCGGTATGGCAAGCAGCACAAGTGACGCTGATGAACTCTCCATCCGGCGCTACATCTTTGGCCAGGCCAACCGGCAAACGGTCAGGATTATTCATGCTGTTAGAATCCGGGATCAGATTGTAGCGTCTTGCCCTCTCATCCGTCAGAAAAGGTCTTTTTGGGAACGGGCCAGGTTCCTCGAGCGCGAGGAGCCATTGGTAGGGAAGCACGCGCGTTCCCTGAGTCGTATGGTAGAAGGTCTGACGGTCTTCCATAGTCCACCCCTGAGTCTTCTCTTGCACTGGGGAGGCAGCTATGCTGTTGTTTCTGTTTTTAGAAACAAGAGCGAGCGAGCAAATAAATAGCGTCAACAAGACAAATGCGGAAATCTTGAGCTTGACCATAATTGGATCTCCTCTGAGGATTGTGAGTGTGTCGGCAGCAGCAGTCGGTTAAGGTTAGACGCATCTAAGGTTAGACGCATCGCCTCGAATTATAGCGAATGGCTTAGCATTGCAGGAACGTTTTAAAGGACAAACATGTAGCGGTAGTTTGTCATATCTTTGACTGAGAGAAGCCATGAAAAACACTGCTTCAATTAAGAGAGACGGTCCCTTTCCATTTATCCTTGAAGAGCTAGTCTCGCTTCGCCCCACGATCAGGAGAATGTTCGGCTTTACTTACGTCTACCTCGATCACAAGCTTCTTTTTGCACTTCGCGATAGCGTCAAGCAGACAGGTACGAATGGCATCTGGGTTTACACTACGGACGAGCACCTCGAGAGTCTTGCCAGAGAGTTTCCACAATTGCCCCGGCGGCAGTTGTGGCGTTCCGGTAAGAACGGCTGGCTAGTGCTAGCCTCCAGGCTGGAAGTGTTTGAAGAATACGCTTTCAAAGCCTGCGAGCTCGTGCTCAATGGTGATCAGCGGGTAGGTCGAGTAACTCGCGGTGGGAAGCTCCACTGACTAAGATCAGCTATGTCGTAGCAAGCGGTGTACTGATGCACAGACCCGTCCAAAAGCACGACTCAAGCCCGGCTGACTTGCAGGTAAGGAAGGCGGACCCTGTCCCCGCTCTTACGCTTAGTGGTATTCAAGCTTGAGGCGGGGACAGGGTCCGCCTTCCTTACCTGCAAATTACCCTTGGCTCCTTTTTGAATCTCTGGTTTGAGCATTGACTCTCCAATAAAAAAGAGGCGGGGTTGCCCGCCTCAACTCTATTTTAAAAGTCACCAAGTGAGTCCTTAGGGGATTGTCTTGTCAACAACGGCATCACGCTTCTTAACATAGATCTCGCCGCGCGCAGTCATACCTGCTTTTTCGGCAAGGGTCTTTAATACCGAAGCGAGGATTTGCTTATTCTCGAGCTTAAAGCTGGTGACGCCATTGGCATTGCTGTCGGGATCGGTATATTGAAGGGTTAAATAACGCACCTTGGTTTTTATGAAACCCAGAGGGAACCCAATGTAGGGAATATGGCTGGCTACCGTGGCTGCCGCGGGGCGTCGCCTTTGTGTATCGGCAAAGGCTGAAGTCACTGCATCATAGGGAACGAACAAAACTTCCTTCTGCTGTTTGTTCCGAAATAACAGACGCCGATTGCTGTCGTCAAAACTTAAAGTGCCGGTCATCGTCTTGTTATAACCAAACACACCGCCCTCGTATTTTGCCTTAACGGTTTGCGGGGCGGGTGCGACAGCAACGTTTGACGAGGTAGTCGCACTCGTATCGATGGTCCGCGGTCGTTGGGCGTAGGCGGCAACCGACGTCAATAGTGACAGGAGCAGAATCGCAATAAATCTCATTTTGTTCTCCGGGTTAAGTCTTTAGTTCGAATTCGTTTTAGAAAACCTGGTTCAGTCGACTACTCCTCGCTGTACACAACGCGAGCGCCGCGCACGATCCAATTGTCTACTTGGCAAATGGCCGGACGCGTTCAATGGATTCTTTGAGATCGGCATCAGCCGGCGCTAGATTCGAGCCCTTCTCGTAAGCAGCCAGCGCCTTTGCATACTGCTTTGACACCTCGTAGGCATAACCCAGCTCACGATATACGTTCACGTCGCCGGGTGTCTTGGCTGCCGCTGATTCGAGTGCAGCGATCGCTTTAGGAAAATTCTTTGCGCGCGAATGCGCCACGCCGAGCAGATAGAAGGTTACGCCCTTGGCATCATTCCCTACGACAGCGCGTTCCAAAGCGGCCGCAGCGCGAGGATATTGCGCTGAACCGATCAGGGCCTGGCCGAAAAGCGTCAAGGCTTCGGGATCAGTCCGCACCTTTATTAGTCCTTCACCCGCACGCACCGCGTTAAGATAATCTGCATCGGCTTTAGCAGTATCGGTGCTGAGCGCCGCACGTCGGAGGTAAACGGAAGTAAGGAGCGTCCAGGCTGGGCCCATCCGCGAATCGTTAAGGGTCGCGCGGTTCAGCGACGCAATTGCTCCATCGAGATCATTTTTCGCAAGGGCCAGCTGGCCCAAATAAAAAAGTGACAGGGAGTCCTTTGGATTGAGCTTTATTACGGAATTAAACGTGCGCTCGGCATCAGCGGCTTTGCCTGTCTTGTACTCTGACAAAGCGCGGTAATAAACCATGCTCGCGTCCGGTGTAGCGCCGGTCCGAGTGGTTGCAGTCACCAGCAGTGGCAGCGCCTGTTCAAACTTTTCTGAGAGCACGTAAGCCTGGGCCAATGCATCAACCGTGTTGGGATCTTCCTGCTTCGCCGCCCGCTGTAGTGAAATCGCTTTCTCCAGGTCTGACGCGGCCTCGCCGTATTGCTTGAGGTTTAGCTCGGCAAAGCCGGCGATCTTCCAAGCCTCAGCGTCGTTGGGATAATTCGCCGCCACATCCTTCGCCTCTTTAGCCGCCGCGGCAAATTGTTTCTGCTGCAACAGCTGATAAGCGCGCGAGGTATCTCCCGTCGCATTCGGGTTCGCTACCGGCTTAACCGGCTGCACGTTTATTAGAGGAGCGTTGGGGTTGTTTCGAGCAGTTGGACTCGGCTTTGGTTCTGGACGCAGCAGCGGCTCTTCCGCCGGTTTTGCGGCCGGTTTCACCCTGCGTGGCCGGCTCGATTGCCCGCTGGCGAAGCTCGCAGACAGCAGAACCAGGACGCCAAGCGAAAGGGCCAGCTGGAAACGTCGATTAATCATAAGGATTCTTCCTGGGAGAGGGTTGTTCCTGAGGCCAACTCAAATAGGTCCAAAGGACATGTTTTCGGATGCCGAAGACGCCTCATTAGTTCGCCCGACTCCAATGGCTCCAATGTATCCCAACTCGGACGGATGCGACAAATCTCAGTTTGTTGTTCGCTAAACGAAAAGTGGCGGGCAGAGATTGTTCTCGCCCGCCACCTCTCCGGGAAAAACCTTTCCTACCTGACCTAAAAGTTCAGTTTCAGGCCAAACTGAAACTGTCGCGGATCGTAGGCTGCGGTCGGGTTGCTGTAGAAGCGCCCGGCGCCATCCCGCTGCCCGAAGGCATTTACGTCAAGGAAGAAGGGTGATGCGGCGGCTTCGTTGAAGCGATTGAACAGGTTGAAGCCCTCGGCAATGAGGTCCAGCCTGACACGTTCGCCAAAGCGGATTCCGCGCATAACCCGCAGATCGAAGGAGGCGTACCCGTGAGTAATGCCGCGATTGCGTCCGAGGCTGCCACCTGTGAAAGGCGTCGTCGGGACGAAGAGCGCGCCGCCGTCAGAGACGCTCGGGCGATCATTCGAGCTTTGAAGATCACCGCTGGAGTCACTACCCGTCAGGATGTTGAAGGGGCGTCCCGAAGAGAATTCGATGATCGGCGCGATCGTAAAATCCGAGAAGAAACGATGAGCTGCGCTCGACGAACTGCGCCAATCCAGGGGTGAGCTTAATGCCCCGCTGAATACGAAACGATGGCGCTGGTCAAAGAGTGAATCCGCACGCTCGGCGCGGAAGTTACGATTGTCCTGCGGTTTAAGGAGAGTCTGCAGGTCAGACGAATCGTCAATTGAGTGCGACCAGGTGTAAGAGGCCAGGAACTGGAAGTTGTCTGCGAAGCGTCTCTTCAATTCCAGATTCATAGCGTTGTAGCTTGAGTTGCCATCGGAAAGTTGTGCGCTCACATCGCCGAACGGCGTGATTGGACCGGGGGTCCGCAGGGTATTCGCCCCGGCTAACGCGGCGTCGAACGCTGCCTTGTTCACCGCGCCATTGGTAATTGAGTTAACAAAGAAATAATTAGGCGCGTTCGGACGAAAATAGTTAGCAGCTATCGGACTGACGACGCCCTGGCCCAACGCGTTACGCCCTACTAGACCTGGAATAATCACCGTATATCCCGGAGGACATGCAGGAGTACCTGCTGGCGCCGGACAGCCAACCGGCAAAGGTAAGAATAAAGCCTGGGCATTGCTAACCGGGTTAGAGAAGGCGAAGCGCCGAAAATTTTCAATCAGGAGTTCCGGTTGGGGCGCATTCACGTCTTGCGGGTGGGGCAAGTGATGAGCGCCGACAAAAATATAGCCGGCCGAAAAAGACATGTTCTTCGTCAACTCGCGCTCGATTGTCAGGTTGGCCTGGTTGGCGTAGGCATATTCGAAATCTTTACCTACAGCGAGCGTGAACGGGAACAGCGGACCGAAGCCGACAAAGGTTTGATCGTTGAAACGCACTCTGCCGGGCAAATATTCCGCCGACCGAGCGACCCCCGGGGTCGTAAAGCCTGCGCCTAAGGGAGCGCAGAGAGCATTCGTCGTGGCCGCTGAGCAGACCGTTCCTTGAAATATCTGTAGCAGATTCAGGAGCTGGTTCGGTGCGGGATTGCCTGGCAGAACATTAAAATACTGCTGTTGTTGCGAAGCGTCTGCGATGTCAGAATTGAAGGCCACCGCCAGAAGCGGGTGATCGTAAAAGAGCCCGTACGCGGCGCGAAGAATTGTCTTGCCATTGTTGTTGATATCCCAGGCGACGCCTATGCGCGGTGCGAAATTGTTCTTGTCGCGCGGAAACCCCTGCTGAACACCCACCGCATCTTGCGCGGTGAGCAGGTCGCCTGCAGAGAGCGCAATACCGGTGAGCGGATCTGTGAAAGGAACGGGCGCAATTGTATCCGTCAGCTCGATGTCGTAGCGCAGACCGTAATTGAGCGTCAGATTCGGACGAATCTTCCACGAATCCTGGGCGAAGAAAGCGATCGGACGGTTCTTGATGGCACTGTTCGGATTCCCGAAACCTTGAATGAATGCGCTCGGGAAGCCCAAACCGTAGGACTGTACCGGTGTTATGTCAGGAGCGTTCGCTGGTAGACCGGCAATGAAGCTGGCCAGAGTACTGCGAGCTACTCCGCCAAAGTTCAGCAGCCCGGGGAAGTTCAACTCAAAGAGCGCCTCGATATCGATGAAGTTAATATCCCCACCGAACTTGAACGTGTGATTACCATGAATGTAGTTGAGGTTATCCGCAAATTGATATCGCTTTTCTGTGCGATCGACGGGCGAGAACGGATTCGAACCCATAAAGGCCGAGCCGATCACCTGAATAGCCGTGCCGGGAATCTGCGAGTCGAAAGTTGCATGCCGGCGTCCGAAGTTGAACTTCGCCTCATTAACCACGCTGTTCGAAAGCGTCGAGGCCAGAGAAGCTGCGAACGAGATGTCGCGCAATGCTTGTATGCCTGTGCGCGAGAAATCATTTTGTCCGAGGGTTTGGTTCTGTGATTCGTCCTGAATACCTGTCAGATCGCTCGGGTTGTAGCCAAAGCGCATTGTTCCATGGTGCTTGGTATTGAATTGATGATCGCCGCGCAACGAGAAGAACGTCGTCGCTTCAGAAATAGGGAAGATGCGCAAAAGGCTATTTAGCGGCCGAAATCCGATCGGCTGACCCGCCTCATTTACTGTCACGAAGTTGGGGAGAATTCCGTTGTTGGCAAGGGATGGAACGGGGGCGCCGGTAATGAAGAACCGGCCGCCGATTATTTGCCCCGCTGGAATAGCACCGCCCGGGCTGCGTAATGGGCTGACTCCGTTTAGTCCCAACTGTCCGCCGGATGAAGCGAAGGTCGCGTAGGTAATAGCAGTACCAACTACCTGAGCGCGCACTGCAGCATCGGCGATTGTTGCAGCTCTCGCCAGTTCACCCCCGATGAATGCGGCCTGGGCAGGAGTAATGTTCGTGTACACATTAGTGAACGGTAGAAACGGCGCTCCAATCGTGACGCTGCCATTCAAGCCTGCTCCCACATCGCTGGTAAAGAATCCTGATTCCTGGCGCCGGCGCTGCTCGAAGCTAGTAAAAAAGAAAGTGCGGTCTTTTACGATTGGGCCGCCGAAAGTGGCCCCGTACTGTACACGAGTGAAAGGTGGCTTCTTGTTCGGGTCGCCGTCTATGACGGGGGCAAATGCGTTGCGCGCTTGAATGGTCTTGTGACGCAAGAAGCCGAAGACGTTGCCGTGAAAATCGTTTGTACCGCTTTTCGTAACTACGTTGACGATGCCACCAGTGGCGCGCCCAAATTCGGCAGCGTAGGAATTGGTCGCTACTTGATATTCCTGTACCGCTTCCTGGCTTACGGTCGATCGAGCAGCATTAATCGAATTGTCCGTGTAGTCAGCGCCGTCAACCTGCACCAGCGTCGAACGGCCTCGCTGCCCACCGATGTTCAGACCGGACGTTGGCGCCGGTCCGATAGGTCGGCCGTTGTCGCGGCCTACGGTAGAAAGCGTTAGTGCAAATCCGGTAGCGCTGCGTTCGTTGATGGGCAACTCATTAATACGCTTCTGATCAATCGTGCTTGAGACTGTAGTGTTTGTTGGTTCGACAAGTGCTATCTCAGCAGCAGAGATATCGACGGTAGCGTCAACAGAACCGACAGTCAGCGGGATGTCGAGATCCGCGCGCTGCCCCACCGTCAATGTTACGTTTGGAATTCTTCCCCTGGAAAAGCCATCCGCTTCTACCGTTACCTCGTAGTCTCCAGGAGGTAGATTAGTGATCTGGTAGTAGCCCTCATCGTTGGTAATCGCAGCGCGGGTGAAGTTGGTTGCGAGGTTGCGCGCTCTGACAGCGGCGTTGACGACCGCAGCTCCAGCCGGATCACGTACCACTCCGTTCAAGTCCGCTGCATTCGATTGTGTCTGACCGAGCGCCACACTCGTACACAAAATTGTCGCTACAAAGACGAAACTAATCCGAATCGAGGCGGCTATCCACCGAGGGGACGCAAACATCATCGTGTTCTCCTTAGCTAAGTTGAAGCCCGGCGACCCAAGCAGGTCCGGTTTGTACAGTACGCTGGTAAGTGGACGAGCGATGACCTACCACCAGCTTTGTGAGTAAGACTGTTACAAGTTCTAGTTGGTTTAACGGCGTGTTAGGGGAGTGATTATGCCGCCGTACATCAGCCGCGCTCCTTGAGCATGTCGACAGGAGCATTCCAAACTTAAGACGCTCAGTCTTTTTACCCCAAAAGCGGGCCAGTTGGCAAGACATATTCACAACGCTAACTGGTTGGAGTGTGAAGAATTAAGCGTCGTAACGCAACATAATTAGTATTGCTACACGCGATATTTTTATTCGTCCTGCGAGGGCCGTGTGGTGCGCGCAACTTTGCGTCGAAGGCGAGTGCTGGTACCGAAAAAAAGGATCGCAGCTTCCGCCAAAGATGGTACAAATGCCGCCCGACGTAGCAGACTGCAAATGCGCAAACGAGAGTCGAATCTTCTCCCGTACTCTACTCGATATTCGCGAGCCAGCGGCGCAAATGACTCGTTTTGCCTCAGTCGTTCGAATTGGTTGGTGATCGTTTGCGCCGCGAGCTCGCCGCTTTCCAGCGCTATCAGCATACCGCTTCCTGAAAAAGGATCTATGAACGCAGCGGCATCACCAACTGCGATAAGCCCTTCTGCCGGGACTAACTTTCGACGTCCAAAGGTCTCCAGAGAAACGCTCAGCCATTCCGAGCGAGCCTTAGCATGCGCCAGCGTATAGGCGGCCCTGGGGTTTCGAAACACACTCTCGCGGATTACTGCCTCAGGATCTGAGCCACAGCGACGAACATCTTTAGCAGAGGCGAGGAAGCAGAAATTGCTGGCACCGCCCTCAACGCTGCTCAAGCCGCCATAGCCTCCTGGATACAAATAAATCTCACAAGCTCCGTGCGCGGCTTGCGCGTTCTCCATGTGGGCTTTGAAAGCAACAAGGCGGTAGCGACTAGTGTGTTCAGGTTTCCCCCGACTTTTGATTTTTCGGGCAAGGGCGCGAGTTCGACCAGTGGCATCCAAGGTAACCAGCGCATGGTGGTCTATTACTTCGCTTCCACATTTCAGCCGCAGCCCACGCACGCGTCCACGATCGAATATCAATTCGGAAGCATGAGTATTTTCGAGCACTACGGCACCGGCTCTTTTGGCTCGCTCGAGGAGCTTATGGTCCATCTCGGCGCGACTAAGACCAAGCGCCCGTCCACTAGCACCAAACCATTCGCTGGGAACGTTGACGCTGCGCCCTCTTCGCGAATAGAAGACTGTTTGCGTGAGCGTCGCGGCGCCCGCTGCCAGCATCTGGTTAGCAACTCCGAGGCGCTCGAAATGCCCCAGGCACTCCGGCGAAATGAATTCGCCGCATAGTTTTGGTCGTGGAAATCGTTTCTGCTCAACCAGCAAAACGCGCGCACCCTGGGTGGCCAGATGAATGGCAGCGCTAGTCCCGGCAGGGCCGGCCCCGGCTATGGCAACGTCGAAATTGTCACCCAAGTTGGTCATCGAGCTACGCCGATATTCTCAGCATGTCCACATGGTCGGCCTGGACACCTAGTAGATGGCGCTTGTTGCTCGTTGCCCACCGCGCCCCGTTTATGTCAATCCGGTGGGCTCCAGAGCTGAGGACTAGTCGATAGGGGAATCTGCGCTCGACGCTTACGTCTTCAAGGCCCGCCTGGGACGCTAGACTAATGAGCTCCTGCGGTTTAAAGCTCCGCAGGATGGAAAGTGCGCCGTCTTCTCTGATTAAGCGATTATGCAAAAACAGCCGACCCACTGTTCGATAGAAGTAAAATGCGACCGGATGGCGATGGAGATCGATTATGAAAATCCGCCGGCGGGCGACGCGCTTCAACTCCTGTAGGGCCAGCACAACTTCACGGTCGTCCAGATGGTGGGTGAACAACGAACAGATCGAGTAATCAAAGGATCCGTCGCTGAAAGGAAGACGGAGAGCATCGCCGCGGATGGAGACGATCTCTCTCCTGCCGCTCGACTTCTCGAGAACCGCTTTGGCTGACCGTTCGTTTAACTCCAGGGCTGTAAAACAACCTTTGAGTTTGTTCCTTCTGGCCCACGCGGCCGCCACCCGCAGGAGTTCGCCCGATCCGGCCCCTACGTCGAGCAAGGAGAAATTGCGCAGATCAGCTTGCTCGATATCAGCCAGCAATGAAAGCCGCAAGGCCCTCGCGTCGCCTAACCATTGATTAATACGTTGCAGCTCGACGATGCAGCCCTCGTACTCCTCTTGAGTGTAGTCGCCGATGTCGAGATGTTCGAGATCGTTGCTGCGTTCGCGGAACCTGTCGAACATGATTTGATCCTTAAGCGACACTCCCGCGTTCGATATTAGCTCATGGTGTCTAACTCAAAGAGACGAGTTGGAATCGTTTTCACTTCGCGCTTGGGCTCCCCTGTTTACAGAACCGGGAGCAGTAGCGACGCACTCAACCGACCCAGCGATTCCGTGAACGTCTACTGATCAGCCTTAAATAACTTTTCCTCACCTTCGATCACTGCGGATCCACTCATCAATTCGCAACTTGAATAGTGCGTGCCTTGAATGCGGTCGCTACCGCTCCCGGTTCTTTAGCAAAGGCCGTCGCTTACGATCCACGTTACTATTTCCCACTTTCAACCACCAGCACGCTGTTCTTCGATCCAAAGCCAATGCAGTTGCAGAGTGCTATCTGCACGTTTCCTGGCCGCGCCTTATTGGGAACGTAGTCAAGATCGCAATCCGGGTCAGGCTCGTCCAGATTTATCGTGGGGGGAATCATCTGTTCGTGCATGGCGCAAAGCGCTGCGCCCAAACCGGCTGCGCCGCTGGCGCCTTGCGGATGCCCGACCTGCGACTTAGTCGCTGACATCGGAATTCGCGACGCATGACCATCAAAAGCCAATTTAAGCGCGGTGGTCTCTATCCGATCGTTTAGTAACGTGGATGTGCCGTGGAGGTTTACATAGTCGATATCTTGAGGTTTTCGTCCGGCATCTTCCAAAGCCAGCCGCATCGCGCGCGCCGGCTCGTCCCCACCCTCTTCCAGGCGGACTCGATGATAGGCATCACACGTCGCGCCGTATCCGGTAATCTCGGCATAGATCTTAGCGTTGCGCTTTTTCGCCTGGTCCAATTCCTCCAGGACATAGATCCACGCACCCTCGCCTAACACCATGCCCGATCGGTTTCGGGAAAACGGACGAGAAGCGCGATGCGGCTCATCGTTCCAATCGCTGGTCAATACCGTCATCAGGTTGAACCCGGCCAGAATGCCGGGGGCGATGGGCGCATCAACGCCTCCTGAGATCATTACATCTTGCCGGCCGAGCGCGATGTGTTCTGCCGCGTAGGCGATAGCGTCTGTTGAACTTGTGCAACCAGTCGAAACAATATGCGAAAGCCCGCGCAACCCAAACGCCATCGACAGCTCACTTGAAAGCCCGCCGTGTGTGGATGATGGAATCGTGTAAACACTGGCCTTGTATGTTGGACCGACGTACCAGTATGAGTATTGGCGCTCGGTAAACGCCAACCCGCCGCCGCCCGTACCGAGCACGACTCCGATCGTCCTGCGTTCGTCCAGGGTCATCTCGGCGGGAAAAAGACCCGCGTCTTCAAGAGCTTCTCTGGCTGCTGCGAGGGCAAGAGGTACAGTTCGCGGAACATGTTTACGATCCCTGGGATTGAGTTGAGCTTCCCAATCAAAGTCGCGAACTTCGGCAGCAATCTTTACCGGCGAGCTGGAGACATCGAAGGCTTCAATTCTACGGCTGCCACTCTCGCCCTTGAGGAGCCCGGCCCAGAAAGCCTTGCGACCGATTCCAATGGGGGTCACGCACCCCATGCCGGTGATCACCACTCGACGGGGTTGCTGAAAACGACTCAACATTTAGGATCCATTACCTCATGAAGGCCAGGGTTTTCGATTCGATGGGGAGGTCACAGCATATCATTGGCTGCGAACAAACCGCGAAACCAACGACACCTCGCGCGAGTTGGTTCAAGTCACAGAACCGTTTGCCTGAGCCAGCGAATTCAAGCACTCACGTTTAGCATCAATCCTATCGAGGCAATGGTTGCGTAAATAAGCAACTCCGCTTTACCCGCGGCGACAGCAAGTGACACCTACAACTGAAAAGCGTTGCCACTGAATACAAAGGCCGCATGTCATTAGACATACGGCCCTGAATAGTGAGTAAAGGCTTTTGTTGCCTGTGAACCTTTTTCCAGGTATCGATTATGCGGATTCGACCTGGGTGCCACACTCGTTACAAAACTTCGTTCCTGGGTTTAGCTCTGCCTGACACTTAGTGCATTTCAGTTTTTCCTGTTTGGCTCCGCATTCAGCGCAGAACTTCGCTCCGGACTGGAGCTTCGCATTACATTTCACGCATGGGGTCGTTTGTGCTCCGGCCTCGAGTTTCGTGCCACACTCATTGCAAAACTTGCCCGTTACCGGGTTTGAGGTCCCGCACTTCGTGCACGTAACTCTCGATTGCTCCTGGCTGTCGCCCTTTCTCGGATTCATCGCATCGGTCATGGCCCCGGCCATCGCGTTGCCAATGGCGAATCCTGCTCCCAGGCCGGCTCCCGTGGCCGCGCCTCCGCCAGATGTATTCTGGGCCGCATCCCGCATCGCGTCAGCAGCCTGAAACTGAGCGTACTTACCCACATCTCCGATAACACCCATCGAGGTCCGCTTGTCCATGGCCGCTTCAACTTCGGCCGGAAGCGAAATGTTCTCAATGACAAACTTAGTCAATCCCAATCCAAAAGTCTTGAACTCCTCGCTCAGCTTCGAGCGAGTGAACTTTGACAGCTCGTCATAGTTGGATGCCAGATCCAGGGCGGCAATCTTTGACTCACCCAGAGCATCGCTGAAACCACTTACCAATGTCCGCTTCAACTGTCCCTCGATATCTTCAGTCACAAAGTGAGCATTAGTACCGGCGATCTCTTTAATAAAAGCGCTCGGATCCTCAACCCGAATTGAATAAATGCCAAAGGCGCGCAAACGGACCATGCCAAAGTCTGAGTCCCGCATCATCACCGGATTCGGAGTGCCCCATTTGAGGTCGGTGAACTGTTTCGTATTTACAAAATAGACTTCTGCCTTGAAAGGTGAATTGAAACCATATTTCCAGGCCCCCAGCTTGGTGAGGATAGGCGTGTTGCCGCCGTCAATCGTGTAGAGGCCGGGAGGGAAAACGTCCGCAATCTGTCCCTGAAAAACGAAAACCGCCGTTTGCGATTCGCGCACTGTGAGGCGCGCCCCGTTCTTGATCTCCTGACCCTGGACGGGAAACCGGTAGAGTAAAGTGTTGCCAGAATCGTCTAGCCATTCAATTACCTCAATGAACTGCGAGCGCATGGCGTCAAGAATTCCCATCGGTGTTGTCTCTCCTTTGAGCGGCAGTTAGTTTCGCCGCGCGTTAATATACGGGTTATGGCCTCATGATGTTCAGGGCGCGCACGCCCTGAAGCCAAATATTGCACAAAGCAGGCGTCGAGAAAAGAGCGTTGAGTGATTTCATCGAATTCATGTTCGCTTATGACCACTTAACCCACTTTTGAGATTGCCATCGTTGCGACGGCGAAGGTAGGAAAAGCCAATTAACCCAATTAATCCGCCGGCGACGTCGATGCCGCTGTCATACAGAGAACCGCTGCGGGACTGCGTAAAGCTCTGATGGTATTCATCCATTAAGGCGTGAAGCACGACTAGCACCAGGCCGGCGAGGAACCACTGTCGCCGCAACAACTCGTGCGAAGAACCTATAAAAGCTCGGGCCGCGAGCCAGCCCAGGACGGCATATTCCGTGAGGTGTGCTGCTTTTCGCACCAGGAAGTGCGTTAGGGCGATGCTTTCCTCAGTGATGCCAGGAAATAACCAGAGCAGTAGTGGTCGAACAACTCTGGAGGTGTTGACTGCGGAAAACGCATTCGACGACGCAAAAGAGATTAGGGCGATCCATATAATCAGTGGAGCGTAGCGCCAGATGCGTTCTCGCGTTGGTCGAGTTTCCATTTCGAGTCTTTAACGCACTGCCAATCTAGTGCTTAGAAATAATGGGAAGCCGCCCAAGCTGCTTCCCATCTCGACTCGGCATTCCTGACTGCGCGCATTTATAGCGCTGCTGCACCCGAAACGACTTCTATGATCTCGTTAGTGATGGCTGCCTGTCGTACGCGATTCATGTTTAGCGTGAGGGAATCAATTAATTCGCTGGCATTCTTTGAGGCAGAATCCATTGCGGTCATGCGAGCGCCTTGCTCGGAAGCCACGGATTCAAGCAGTGCGCGAAAAACTTGCGTCTCTATAAGACGTGGAAGCAGCCGGCTAAAGATCTCCGCCGGTGGTTGTTCATAAATATAATCGACGAGTGTGAGAGCTTGACCAGGCGCGGCGGATTCTTCGACGTGTGCGGCAGCACGCGACACGGGCAGCAGTTGCTCGACCACCACGCGCTGCTGCATAACCGATCTGAATTCATTGTAGATGATGAAGGCTTTGTCGATCTCCTGATCCTCCGTGAAGCGTTTGATCACTTCCCGGGCTACTTCTATCGCCTCAGAAAAGTCGACCCGGCCCTTACCGGTAAGCCCGACGTATTCGCCGGCCAGCGTAGAATCTCGACGACGGAAAAAATCTCTGCCCTTGCGACCGACAGCCAGGATCTCCACCCGTTTATCTGAATGCTCGCGAATGAAAGCTGTTGCCGCCTTAATCAGATTTGTGTTGAACGCGCCGCACAACCCCTTGTCCGCGGTGATCAACACCAGCAGGTATCGGTCGTCGCCTCGGGCGTCGAGTAGTGAATGATGAAAACTCTCGTCGGTTCTGCCGGCCAACTCACTGAGCACCTCCATCATTTTGTTGGCGAAGGGACGCGCGGTCACAACGCGATCCTGCGCCCGCTTGAGCTTTGCCGCCGAGACCATTTTCATGGCCTTAGTGATCTGCTGAGTGTTCTTAACAGACTTAATACGCCGTCGGATATCTAAGAGATTGGGCATGGCTTGCTAAGCGCTGGGGTGTTGAACTAGGCCCCGGCGGGCATCAAATCGGGGGCCGGGGCTGGTTCCGCAACTTGAGAACGCGCGCCGGTTCCAGCATCGCTGGCTCGTTCACTCCAAATGTCCTTAAAATCTTTCAAAGCCTGTTGCAGATCTGACTTGATGTCGTCGGTCAAATTCTTTTTCTCACGAATGCTCTGCAGGAGACCCGGATGTGAATTCTCAATAAACTTGAGAAGTGCCGCTTCAAAGTTACGGACCTCCTCAACGGGAATGTCATCTGTAAAACCATTGCTCGCAGCCCAGATTGCCAGGACCTGATTCTCAATCGGCATTGGTTTGTACTGCGGCTGTTTCAGTATCTCAACCAGGCGCTGTCCACGCGCAAGCTGTGCTTGAGTGGCCTTATCAAGATCGGAACCAAATTGGGCAAAAGCTTGTAACTCTCTGAACTGAGCGAGATCGATGCGCAGCGTTCCGGCTACCTGCTTCATAGCCTTAATCTGTGCTGAGCCCCCCACGCGCGAGACACTGTTGCCGACGTTGATGGCCGGGCGAATACCGCTATTGAACAAGTCAGCCTCGAGGAATATCTGACCGTCCGTAATCGAGATGACATTTGTGGGAATGTACGCGGAGATGTCTCCAGCCTGAGTTTCGATGATGGGCAGGCTAGTTAGTGAACCGCCTCCCTTGGCGTCGGACAACTTCGCGGCTCGCTCGAGCAAGCGCGAGTGGAGATAGAAAACATCTCCGGGATAAGCTTCACGACCAGGTGGGCGGCGCAACAGCAGCGAGATCTCACGATAGGCGGCTGCCTGTTTGGAAAGATCATCGTAGATTGTCAAAGCGTGTCTGCCGTTGTCGCGGAAAAACTCACCCATAGCCGCTCCCGAGTAGGGCGCGAGAAATTGCATCGCGGCCGGGTCCGAGGCGGTCGCCTTCACCACGATCGTGTACTCCATGGCACCAAAGTCCTGCAATGTTTTGACTACCTGGGCCACTGTCGAGGCTTTTTGTCCGATTGCCACGTAAATGCAAATTACATCTTTGCCCTTCTGGTTGATGATGGTATCAACCGCCACCGCAGTCTTGCCGGTTTGACGGTCCCCAATAATGAGCTCGCGCTGTCCACGACCGATAGGCACCATTGCATCAATGGCCTTCAGTCCCGTCTGGAGAGGCTCTTTTACCGGCTGACGATCCACTACACCTGGCGCGATACGTTCAATCGGATTGTAAGTGTCCGTCACCACCGACCCACCGTCGTCGATGGGAATACCCAGCGCGTCGACCACACGACCAACCAAAGCATCACCGACAGGAACCTGCATGATGCGCCCGGTGCGTTTAACCACGTCCCCTTCTTTTATCGTTTGGAAGTCGCCAAACAACACCGCTCCTACCTTGTCCTCTTCAAGATTCAGCGCCAACCCTCGGACATCGTGGGGAAACTCCAGCAGCTCACCTGCCATCACCTTTTCAAGCCCATGGATCTCCGCGATTCCGTCGCCGACCTTGATTACCGTGCCCACCTCCATCACGGTTACACCGACTTCAAAATTCTCAATCTGCTTTCGAATTATTTCATTGATTTCGTCTGCTCTAATCGGTTCCATTGTGTTTCCTCTAACTTCGTTCGTTAGTCAGCTTTGATGAAAGATCGGTTCGCGGCCGCTGTCATTTGCCCGCTAATTTCTGTTCTAACTGTCGCAACTGATTACTGATTGACCCGTCGTACACGGTCGAGCCAACCCGCGTAACCATTCCTCCAATAAGAGCCTCATCGATTGCGAAACTTAACCGCACATCTTTTCCAGTTATCGTTGCCAGCCGCCCATTGAGAGATTTCTTGATTTCTTCAGAAACCGGACGCGCGGTAGTCACGTGAGCCGCTATCACCCCGGACCGCTCGTCCAGTACTTGCGCGAGTCGCCTATTAATTTCACCGAGTTCGGTGAGCCTTTGGTTCTTTAGAAGGATTCTAAGAAAATTCGCGGTGTGCTGTTGAACCTTCGTTCGTTTGATCAAGGTCTCGAGCAGCGTTCGTTTCTGGTCGTAAGCGACAGTCGGGTTGCTGAAGACCTGCTGCAGTAGTTCACTCGTTTGGATCATTGATTCCCAGGCAATCAATTCATCCTGAACCTCACGTGGAGATCGCCCCTCCAGGAGAACGTCCGCCAGCGCCGCGGCGTAGCGGCGCGCAACAGTCTGCGAACTCAATGGCCGCTCCTCCCAAGTTGCTCGACGTTCAGACCGATGATTCGTTTATCGTCTTCGGCGCGAAGATCCCGCCTTATCGATTCTTCGGCAAGGGCGACGCTCTGCTGGGCAGCAAATTCGCGCAGCTCCTGAACCGCCGTCTTCGAAGCGCTCTCAATCTCTCTTTGAGCCTGTTGCTTCAATTTCGCCATCTCGGCCTCTGTTGCAATCTTGATGCGTTCACGCTCTGCTTCCGCTTCTATCTTCGCTTGTTCCCGGATCGAGGAAACTTCACTATCCATCCGCTGAATCTTTGCCTCTACCTCAGCGAGCTTAGCCAACGCCTGTTCTTTCTCTTCTCGAGCTCTTTGAAGTTCCCACTTGATTCCTTCTCCTCGTGCTTTTAGCGCTTCGCTAATGGGTCGTCCAAAACGACGGTGCAGGTAAATCGCGCCCGCTATGAACACACCTAAATTGACGAATTTCCAAAGTTCCAGGCCGGGGTAGTTCCACCAGACGGAGCCCGCTTCCAAACCCAAGACTGTAAACGTTAAAAGGCCCATAACAACAATTTCAGCGGCTTGCCAAAACTTCGCTTCCTCTAACCCGCGACTGGCCGCCCCAAAATCTGAGCACTAATTTTCAACCCGATTCGGGCCGCCTCTCTCGACAGCGTAGCTCGAGCGACCTCAGCCTGCGCCTTTATCCGTTCCTTCTCGGTAGATGTCTGCTTGCCAAGGAAATCCCTGGCAGAAAGAATCTGCCTCTCTCTTTCACGAATCGCTTCAGCTCGCTGCCGCTCGAGGAGTTGGTAGCCCTCGGCCCTTGCGCCACGCAATGTTTGCTCGTATTGACGGAGACTCTGATCAATCCTCACCACGGTTTGCTCAGCCTCGCTCAGAATTCCACGAGTGCGGCGATCTCGTTCCTCCAGAATGCGGTTAATAGGTCGAAAGAGCGTCCGGTTCAGAACGATCACCATCACGATAATGATCAGCCCGTGCAAGATCAGCGTGCCGTCCGGCACGAGTTGGATAGAGTTACCGGCTAAGCTGAGGAGGATCAAGCCCATAAAAAACCACGCTGTCGGTGCGCATGTCTCAAAGAAAGCATGTGAAAAGTTCGCGAGTCTAGCACCCAGTCCAAAAGCCGGTCAAGTTAGCCCTCCACTGCTCAAAACAGAGCAACCCCGCGGCCAACGCATCTTGTGTCGCTCGTACACGACATCTTGTACATTGTACAGTTAATTAGGGCGACGTGGTGGGTGTTCCCCTGTACACTGTACAGTCAGGCCGCTCAACCGCTTGCCGGACGAGCGGCTGGCAGCAGCAAGCGGAACAGGCGATCAAGGTCAGCCGGGTTGTAGAATTCAATTTCAATGCGGCCCATCTGACCATTTTGATTCTGAGTGATGCGCACCAGTGTGCCTAAATGACGGCGCAACTTGGTCTCAGCGGCTCGCACATTCGGGTCATTGTCTTTGACCTTGGCGCCCCGCGGCTTCGATTGCGGCTTTTCCAATCCGCGCATCACTCGTTCTGTTTCTCTTACGGAGAGACCTCGCTCAATTATTCTTCTCGCTATTCGCCGCTGAGTATCGACATCACTTGTTCCCAGTAGTGTGCGGGCATGGCCCGTTGACAGCTTGCCGTCTTCGATCAGGCGCCGTATGTCTTCGGGCAAACGCAACAAACGGAGGAAATTGGTAATGTATGATCGATCCCGTCCAACACGCTCGGCGAGTGACTCTTGTGTCAGGCCTATGGAATCGATCAGTTTTTTGTAAGCTTGAGCTTCTTCGATGGGGTTCAGATCCTCGCGTTGGATATTCTCAATCAGCGCTAGCTCCAGTACTTTGTCGTCAGGCACATTTCGCACGACCACCGGAACATGGGTTAAACCCGCCAGTTGCGCGGCTCGCCAACGGCGTTCGCCCGCGATCAACTCATAGTTGCTCCCCTTCCTTCTTACCAGGAGCGGCTGGACCACGCCGTTCGCCTTGATGGATTTTGCCAGCTCCTCCAATCTCGCTTCATCGAAACGGGTGCGCGGTTGCATGCTACTGGGCTCAACCGAGTCGATAGCAATCTCATCGGGGTTTTCAGCGGCACTTGTCTGGTCAGCCGACAGCAGTGCGCCCAACCCCCGGCCCAACGGCTTTCGCGTCATGAGCAAGTATCTCCCTGGCTAAATCGATGTAGGCTTCAGAGCCTTTCGACTGTTTGTCATACAAGATTATTGGCTTTCCGTAACTGGGCGCTTCGGCGAGCCGCACATTCCTGGGGATGACGGTCTGAAAGACCTGCTGACCGTAGAAGTCCCTCAAATCCGACGCCACTGCGGACGAGAGATTGGTGCGTTCGTCATACATAGTGAGTAGCAGACCTTCTATCGTAAGGGTGGGATTATGCAGCCGACGAATTCGAGCCAGTGTATCGAAAAGTTCGGTCACACCCTCGAGAGCGTAGTATTCAGCTTGGATAGGTACCAATAGGGATTTCGCTGCCGTCAGCGCGTTTAGCGTCAGAAGACCAAGCGAAGGAGGGGCAGTCGATTATGACGAGTTCATAGTCGCCGTCTACTGATTCCAACGCGTCTCGAAGCCTGAATTCCCGCCGGTCCATGTCTACCAGCTCTACCTCTGCTCCAGTTAGGTCCTTGTTCGAGGGCGCAATTTGAAGGCCGGTAACCTCTGTGGTGAGGATGACACTTTTCAAAGGCTCAGCCAGGACAATACTGTGGTAGAGATTCTTTCGGAAACTCCCACGGGGAATCCCTACTCCCGAGGTCGCATTACCTTGAGGGTCCGCATCAACCAACAAAACGCGTGTGCCGCCGCTAGCGATGACTGCCGCCAAATTGACCGCAGTCGTAGTCTTTCCCACGCCTCCTTTCTGATTCGCGACCGCGATTGTCTTGGCCATTGTAGATGCCCGAACCCTCTCCTTTGAAGCGCTAAACTACCATAAATTCGGCAATCGGAGACTATAAAGTACGGGCCGGCAGCGTTTTATGGAAGGGTTTCACGTGGAACATGCGCTCAGGGAGACCTGGAACTCAGGCGGCTTGGCGTTGTACCGTTAGGTACACAAGCAACGTTGACAGTGCGGCAGGTGTTAGACCGGGTATGCGGCGAACCTCCCCAAATGTCTGGGGTTGAGCGCGCTCAAGCCGCTCCACCATTTCGTGGGAAAGCCCGCTCACGCCCCGAAAACTGAATGCTGGTCGAATCTTAAGGCTGTCGTGCTGGTGTAACCTTTGTAAGTTTAACCGCTGAGTTTCGATATATCCGGCGTAAAGAGAGTCAGCCAACGCTGACTCAATCTCGGAGTCGGTAATACCAGCAGGCTTTTCCCCGGGTAGTATAGACCGGATGATATCCACACCCACTCCGGTTCGCTTACCAAGTTGAGCCAGTGTAACCGAATCCCCCAGATCCGTCCCGAGCCTGGCGCTAACCGCCGCGTATGCGGCGTCGGACCGTTTGAGCCGGGTCTCCTCTAATATTCTACCTAGCCTCACAATTCGATCTCTTCTCTGATTGAATCGCTCCCAATCCCGATCGCCAACCAAACCAAGTCGGCGCCCGTAGGGCTCGAGTCGCTCGTCCGCATTGTCGTACCGCAGGGCAAGCCGATTCTCTGCCCGAGACGTGAATACTCGATAAGGTTCATCCACGCCCTGGTTTATCAGATCATCAATCAGGACCCCTATGTAAGACTCGTCGCGTCGTAACCGGAATTTCGGTCTACCCTGAACAGATAAAGCTGCGTTGATCCCGGCGACGAGACCCTGACACGCGGCCTCCTCGTACCCGGTAGTTCCGTTGATCTGCCCAGCGTGGAAGAGCCCTGAAACTCGCTGCGTCTGCAAATCCGGGCCCAGTTCTCGAGGATCGACAAAATCATACTCGATCGCATACCCCGGCCGGATTATTCTCGCCTCCTCCATCCCGGGAACTAGCCTCACCAACTCACGCTGAAGTTCAGCCGGCAAGGAAGTCGAAAAGCCGTTCAGATAAACCTCATTCGTATCGTGGCCCTCGGGCTCCAGAAACAACTGGTGACGATCCTTGTCCGCAAACTTTACAATTTTGTCCTCAATCGACGGACAGTACCTCGGGCCGACGCCATGGATCTTCCCGGAGTAGAGGGGAGACCTGTATAGGTTTTGTCTGATAGCTTCGTGCACGATTGGCGTCGTGTACCCTACATAACAATTCAGCTGGGGCTGCGAAATGTGGTCGGTCGCGAATGAGAAGGGAACCGGCACCTCGTCCGGTGGTTGAGGTTGAAACGCAGACCAATCAATCGTTCGGCCATCAAGTCGTGGCGGCGTGCCTGTTTTCAGCCGGCCTACTGGAAAACCTAATCGCTTCAAAGCATCCGAGAGTTCAATCGAAGAAGGCTCGCCAGCTCGCCCGGCTTTATATGTCTCAAGACCCGTATGAACCACCCCGTTGAGAAACGTTCCGGTTGCTATCACTACTGCCCTCGTCCCAAATTTTCGACCGTCTTGCAATTCAATTCCGGCAATTCTTCGCTGCCGAACTACAAGATCGAGCACGGTTCCCTGTCTTAGCTGTAAATTCGGTATCGCCTCCAGCGTCTTCCGCATATCCTGGCGGTATAGTGAGCGGTCCGCTTGTGCGCGGGGAGACTGCACAGCCCGCCCTCTTGAGCGGTTCAACAATCTGAATTGAATACCCGTCCGATCCGCGACCCGTCCCATAAGTCCGCCGAGTGCGTCTATCTCTCGAACAAGATGCCCCTTAGCGATTCCACCGATGGCTGGGTTGCAGGACATCTGTCCGATAAGGTCGAGGTTCATCGTTACGAGTGCCGTTTGCGAACCCAGTCTTGCGGCGGCCGCAGCTGCTTCGCAGCCGGCGTGCCCACCACCGATCACGATCACATCAAAGACTTCATCAAAACTCATCGCTATTTCCCTATGCAGAACGTTGCAAAGATTTCCGACAGGATCTCCTCTGTAGTGGTCTCGCCTGTTATCTGTCCAAGAAATCGTAATCCGTTGTGAAGTCCAATTATGACCAGTTCCTCGCTGGCCCCACCTTGCAACAAATCTAGCGACGATCGAATCTCTGCGGCGGTGCGAACTAACAGGTCGTAGTGTCGCGCATCGGTTATTAAAAAACCCGCGTTCGAAGAGTCGACAGGTCCGAATGGCTCCAGTATAGCAGCACGTAGTGCCTGCAAGCCGAAGGACGTGACTGCCGATACGTTGACGGTCCTTGCCCCAAAGTTGGACCGGGACTTCTCCATCAGATCGAAAGACGGAACATCGCACTTATTGAGAGCGACAATATGACGCGCACTCCTTGCTTCTGAGAGCACCGTTAAATCCTCAACGTGGAGATCCTCCGAACCATCAATAACGACTACCACTAAGTCGGCCTCGGCCATTGCTTGACGCGTACGCTCCACTCCCATACTTTCAATCTTGTCCTTCGAATCGCGAACGCCGGCGGTGTCCGTCAAAACAATCGGCACGCCGTCGAGACTTATACGCTCAGTTAGAGTATCTCGAGTAGTTCCAGGCACCTCCGTTACGATAGCTCGCTCTGAAGCCAGTAACATGTTGAAAAGGCTGGACTTACCGACATTCGGCCGTCCCGCCAAGGTAACTTTTAGCCCGTCTCGGAGTAAGTGGCCTAGCTCGAAAGTGGAAGCCAACCTATCGAGTTCGGACGCAACATCCGCTAACTCTCCGGCGATCTTCTGCTTCCGCAATTGCGGCAGGTCGTCTTCAACGAACTCCAGCGCGGACTCCAATTGCACTATTGTCTGAATCAATTTGTGCTGCGGTCCCTGAAGTCGCTTCGACAGATCCCCCATCAGCTGACGAAGGGCCTGTTGGGCAGCGGCTTCCGTCTGGGAGTTGATCAAGTCGCGAATTGCTTCCGCCTGGGCCAGGTTCAATTTCCCGTTACCAAGCGCGCGCAAGGTGAACTCACCTGGACCCGCCAGCCGAGCGCCAAACGCTAGAGTAAGGTCGACAACCTGCCGCAAAATAACGGGGGAGCCATGGCAACTGATCTCAAAGACGTCCTCTCCGGTGTACGAGTGAGGTCCTTGGAAATACGTGATCAGCGCGCGATCGAGGATCGAATTGGAACCATTCGTTCGGATACTTCTCAGAACAGACTGTGAGGGTTGTGGTTTGAAGTGAGGGTCATTGACGATTGACCTAACAATCACGAGTGAGTCTGGCCCACTTAACCGGATGACGCCGATGGCGCTGCGGCCGGCCGGGGTCCCCAATGCGACTATCGTGTCCATTCCTACTCATCCGGTCGTCATGACAATCTTGAGGGAAGGTGCTAACTACGTTTTGCTTTTCTTGAGACCAACCCTAAGCTTGCGCTCATGACCCTCCCCGACGGATTCCGTTTGGAGGTCTTCGCTTTCGGCCAGGGTAACGTGAATCACCCTCCGTTCCTGCGCATTCATCGACCCAAAAGTGAACACCGCTCCCGTTGCTCGGACTTGGGTCGCCGCGTGCAACGCCATCGCGCGCAATTCGGTTTCCCGGGTGGCGCGGAAACCGCGAACATCGCAGACGATCCGCTGCCCTGTCGGCAAGCTCCGTCCAAATGCTTGATTAACAAGATGTTGCAGTGCTTCAAGCAGTTCTCCGCTCTCCGCCTGGAGCAATTCGGCATCTCTGCCATCAAGGTTCAACAAGCACCGGTCAACACTCTGTTCAGTCGAGACCTCAAGAGCAAATCCCGCTTTTTCCAGGACCGACTGAAGGAAAGTTCCAGCTCTTTCACAAGACTCATCCATCTTCAATTGAACTCCACCAATCCTCTAAGGTGTTACGCCTTTAACGGCGCTAGTTTTCTGGGCGGTCCCGCTGGCGGCCGTTTTTCCGGCGGAGGCTCTTCATCACCCTCGGTTCTTGTCAGGTGATTAATTAGAAACTGCTGGCTGAAACCTACAATGTTTCCTACCAGCCAGTAAAGTAACAACCCTGAAGGCGCGCCCCACAAAACGTAAAGCATAAACAGCGGCATCCCGATCGCCATCATTTTTCGTTGCAACGGATCTGCCGAAGGTGCCGGCGTGATCAACTGCAGCACAATCATGGTCCCAGCCATTAGAAACTCAAGTATATGATACGGATCACCCGCCGAGAGATCCGGCAGCCAAAGAAATGTTGCCTGTCGAAAATCGAGAGAGATCGTGATTGCGCGATACAGTGCGAATAAAAAGGGCATTTGAATAAGCAGAGGCAAACAACCCCCCAGCGGATTGCCTTCTTTCATGAGCCGCAACTGCTCCATCTGGAGCTCCTTCAATCGCGGATCGTTCTGCTTCATTCCCTTGATCTTCTCTTGCAGCTCTTTCATTTTGGGCGCCAGCTTTTGCGCCTTCTTCATCGCTTTCGAGGAGCGCCACTTAAGTGGGAAGAAAAGTGAGTAGATAACGATCGTAAACAGGATGATCGCGACGCCGTAACTATTCGTAAGCTGATGTAAGAAACGGATGGCCTTTAGAATGGGAACGGCAATAGGCCGCGACAGCCAACTGAACCAGCCATAGTCAATGAGGCCTTCAAGGTCGACATTTCTGCCAACAGATTCCTGGAGCTTCTCTCCGTCGCCCGTCAGGATGTAGTGGTCCTTGGGTCCCAGATACAGCGTGGTTCTTGACCCGTCGCTGGGAATAGGTACCAAAGCCGATATCAGGTATCGACTCTCGTTTGCGCCATTGGTCTGGTGGTTATACTGGGTCGTACGATACTCAAGCCCTTCGAATCTCTTCGAAGGCATCGCCACCATCGCGAAGTAGGTGTCACCTACACCAGCCCAATCAACCGGCCCCGCGAGGGTCAGCCGATCCGGGCTGTCAGTATTACCGTTAATTGCAGCGGCTGCATGACGCTCGACCTCTGTTCCGACGGCAGCAATGGCTTCAGGTGCTACCGAATAAAAGGTGTACTGTTTGATCCCCTGGTCGCCAATGCTCGGTCCAATTTTAAGCTTAACTTGAGGAATGACCTGATCGCCACGCTTGATCATTACTTCCAGGTCAGTGCTATATCGCTCGGCATCGAACGTAAACCTCTTCATCACATCTAGTCCGGAACCGCTGTCACGAATCAGAAAAGTGATCGTTCTCTTCTCATTAGTACCAAGTGTGACCTCAACATCGCCCTCCGGACTGTCTACTCCCTCGATCTTGTAGCTGGCTGTCGCCAGAAGCGTGTCGAGAGAGCTGTCGCCAGTGATGATCTGCAGAGGTGCTTCGCGCGCTTGACGTTTTATCCCTTCTTGCGGAATCAACTCCAGTGGGACCTTATTGTTCTTATCTCCCGCGACGGAGTAGATCTCACGGCCGCTGTCTTTGTTCTTCTTGATTATCCAGCTAACCACTTCGGAACCGACGCTATCCAGCTTCGCCTCGTATAGAGGCGTGTTAATCCTCAAGGTCCTGCGGGCGGCTTGGGCGGCAGCGATGCCTGCCGGAGTTGAACCAGGGACTGCAGGCGGCGGACTGCTTGTTGCATTTGCCGGCGTCACTGTTGGTGATGCGGTGGGCAAGTTTTCCGCAGGCTTGTCCTGGGAGGGAGGCTTTACGGGGAAGAGAAAGCTCCATGCAAAGAGGATCGCAGTGGAAATCAATAACGCCAGTATCAAACGCTTCTGTTGCATCTTGGATTAGAAGGCGGTGTGCCCAGACTTGCCGAACGTTTTCATTTCAAAGGATCGTACCCACCGGGGTTGAACGGATGGCAGCGCAAAAGCCTTCTTAGCGCAAGCGAACTTCCACGGATCGCTCCGTAACGATCGATGGCTTCCATGGCATACTCTGAACAGGAAGGTACGAATCTACAAGCAGGCGGAAGCAGAGGCGATAGAGCTAGTTTATAAAACCTTAGGAATGAAATTAAAATTATCTTCACACCAGTTGTGCTTCAACCACGGAGTCGGACGCTTCTTCCCGCTCTACTCGAGCGATCATCTGCTCAAACTCATCAGATGGGCGTCGACTCTCTAGGGACAATAGTGACCTCCTGGCGTTCAGTACCCAATCGTATCTTTTCTTCAATCGGTCGAGGCGCGGCTTGGTAAGCCTAAAAGCCTCACGAAGCAAACGTTTGGCGCGGTTCCGATCTACTGCCCTGCCCAGCGCCTTTCGCGAAGCAGTGATCCCCAGGCGATGTTGTGTTAGGGAATTAGGTAGCACAAAGACCGTCAGCAGATGGCCCTCGTAACGTTTTCCGGTACGATAGACGCGCTGAAATTCGTTGCTACCGCGAAGGCTCATTTGCATGGGCGAAGGTTAGTAATGAGACGGGGTGAGACGCTTTCGCCCCTTGGCACGCCTCCGTTTCAATACCAACCTGCCGTTCTTGGTCGCCATCCGGGAGCGAAACCCATGCGTCTTTGCGCGACGTCTGTTGTTTGGCTGAAAAGTGGGCTTGGCCATCCGATTAGATCTTCCTCCTGCGCGAAAACGGTAAGACTAACTGCCGCTGTCGCTTATGTCAAGAAAGGCAACAAAGAGCAGGGTTTCGGCGCGCACAGCTTGCGGTCGTTCGAAAGGAAAGATTCCCATCTCTTGACATACCAGTTTTCGCGGTCCGACGCACTAAAAACACTCCCCGACCGCTATCTTCCGGACACAGCATCCCCGGTTTTTAGGCGTCTTATATTCTCTTTTCCTATTGGGGTGTTTTATGCCAGATGGCTTGCTTGATCACGTAGGAACTGTGTGTTAGTCTCCCGCTTCTTGAATGACCACTCTCGCTAAGTACTTGATAAACCTATACTTTAAAGCATCACCTTAGGGTTTGGAGGTTTTCCACAGAGCTGAGGAAAATTCTGTGGAAAACGCAACGGTGAGTCTCCGCAACCCCGGACCGGAAGCGTTGTTGCCACTCCCTTTGGTAGGATCACTGTACAAAAGAAAGTTGCGGGTGACGATGACTGGTGTGATTTCTGAAGACGGCGTATGGGATGGCATCCTCGAGTCGATCAGGAAGAAGCTCAACGGGGAAACCATCGAAACATGGTTCAACGCGATTGAGTTTCAAGGGATCGATAGGGAAGCCTCTGTGGTTCGACTATGTGCGCCCAATCTGGTGGTAAGGGATTGGGTAAACCGAAACTACTCCGAATTATTGGACAAGTCTTTATCAGACGTGAGCCTCTATGGATTCCGGATTGATTGGGAAGTAGCAAATGAAAAACCCTTTGGGAACGCGATCGAAAACTGTCCACCTGTAGCCCTCTCTTCCGCGGCTGAATCCGACGGCAGAGCCGGATCTAGAACAGATCGAGTACCATCAGTCTTCGCTACGGCGGCGGCCCGCGCTCCTTTAAGCTCGGTTCCAGAGCCCTCTCTCAACTCAAAGTACACCTACGATAGCTTTGTTGTCGGTTCCTGCAATCAGTTTGCTCACGCCGCATCGTTAGCTGTAGCGGAGGCGCCTGGCAAGACCTATAACCCCTTGTATATTTATGGTGGTGTTGGACTTGGTAAAACCCACCTGATGCACGCCTGCGGCCAAGCCATAAAGAAACGTAATCCTGAACTGAAGCTTTGTTATTTGTCCTCCGAGAAGTTCATGAACGAGTTAATCAACTCCATTCGCTATGACAAAACGTTTGGTTTCCGCGAGAAATACCGATCCGTCGATGTGCTCTTGATTGATGATGTACAGTTTATGGCTGGAAAGGAGCGTACTCAGGAGGAGTTCTTTCATACATTCAATTCTTTGTACGACCAACAGAAGCAAATCGTCATTAGTTCCGACTGCCCTCCGCGAGAGATTCCTACGCTCGAAGAAAGATTGCATTCCCGCTTTGAATGGGGACTAATCGCTGACATAGAACCGCCCGATCTCGAAACGAAAGTTGCTATTTTGAACCGCAAAGCAGAGATTATGGGCGTGACAATTCCAGACGATGTTGCGCTTTTTATTGCCACCAGGGTCAAGAACAACGTTCGTGAACTTGAAGGCTCCCTTGTTCGTCTTATTGCTATCTCCTCATTGCGGGGAGATAAGATATCCAAAGTCTTAGCGCAGGATGCAGTTCGTAACATTGCTGGTGAAGAGGAATCCGGCGTAATTACAATTCAGGACATTCAAAAAGTCGTGGCCAATAACTTCAAGTTGAGAGTCGATGAGTTAATCTCAAAGAGCAATGCGCGACAATTCTCTCGGCCCCGGCAGATTGCGATGTATCTTTGCAAGAAGCTAACAAACCATAGCTATCCGGAGATTGGGCGAGCATTCGGTGGTAAGCACCACACAACAGTTATTCACTCGTTTGCTAAGATCGAGTCTCTGAAGTCCAGGGACGCCAGTTTCCAGAAACTCGTAAACGATCTTTCCGAACGCTTGGAGAAATAAAGCGCATTTCACAGTTTGAGGCAGGCTAATTCGAGCCCAGACACGGTCATATTGAATTTGAAACAGAATGTCACAGGCCCTGCTTTGATGTTCAGTGAGAATCCCGACCGAAGGACCTGTTTGAGTTTTTTCTACAGTCTGGATAATTCGACAAGGTCTTATTTCACAAGGCATGTGGACGTGAACTATTGTATATAAGAAGCTTATTTAGTTTTCCTCCAATTAACAGGACACTATTACTACTGCTAGTAATAAATTGATTTAGTTTTGGTTAACAGAAGCACATTCAGAAGGCGAATTAAAGATTAAGGAGAGTGCCAGTCATGCAGTTTGTTGTTAGTAAACAGAACCTCCAGAAAGAACTCGGTTTCGTCCAGGGAGTGGTCGAAAAAAAGAACACCATTCCAGTTCTTTCAAATATTCTGATTGAGTCAGTTGGTGAAAACACAATCAGGATCACCGGAACAGATCTCGACGTGACCATTCGCTGTGATATGGACGCCGAAGAGATTAAGACACCGGGGGCTATCTGCGTGCAGGCGAGAAAGCTCTTCGAAATCGCCAGGCTGCTGCCGGATGCCCCGGTAAGTTTTATGAAGGAAGATAACGACTGGGTAACTGTGAAATGTGATCGCTCAAAATTTAAGATGGTAGGAGTTGGCCGCGATGCTTTTCCCGAGGTTCCCGCTTTCAAGTCTGCTCCGACAAAGATATCGGCCGGCGTTCTTAAGTCGCTAATCGACCGGACAATCTTCGCCATAACCCAGGAAGAGTCGAGATATACACTGTCCGGGGCAAAGTTCATCATGGACAAGGAAGGGGCCAGGATGGTTACCACAGACGGTCACCGCCTCGCGTACGTAGAAAAAAAGGAGGTCGCAAAAAACGGCGACAGCGAGAACCTCGACACGCTGATACCTCGAAAAACATTGGCCGAGTTGACGAAGTTGACTGCCGGGTTTGACGCTGACATCAGTTTGGGGATGGATGAAAACCATATTTACTTTGAAGTGGGCCCCAGACTGTTAATCTCCCGGATGTTGTATGGGCAGTTTCCCAATTATGAGATGGTAATGCCCAAGAATAACGATAAGTCCATCGAGTTTGATAGTGTGCTCCTTAATCAAGCCATTCGTCGCGTTGCTCTAATGGCGGATGAACGCTCGCACGCCATACGCTTTCATCTTGAGCCGAACCAGCTAGTTATCAGTTCGCAGAACGCCGAGGAAGGAGAAGCTCGCGAGACCATCCCGGCGGAATATAATGGCGAGGAGGCCGATATCGGATTTAACGCGCAATATCTGCAGGATTTCCTCAACGTGATGGGAGACGGCAAAGTGGCTTTTGAGTTCAAAGATGGAAACTCCCAGGCTCAACTGCGCCCGGCTGAGGGCGGCGACTACGAATACAAATATGTGGTGATGCCAATGCGCATCTGAGTACGACTGTTTCTGGCCCTTTATTAAATAATGAATGGCGAAGCGCTCTCCCATGATCGATGGGAGGGCGCTTTTGTTCTGCTCTAAACACTTTAGTGCTCCGTCTCAAACACGTCTCTCGCATATGCTAAAATTCACACCATGATCCTTGAGTCTATTGAGGCCCACCAGTTCCGCAACTTGAGCGGAACTATCCTCTGCGGCACTGGCCTTAATATTATTTTCGGAAATAACGGACAGGGTAAGACAAACTGGCTGGAGGCAATCTATCTTCTTTCCAGAACAAAATCCTTCCGCACTCAGCGTCTTCAGGAATCGATAAGATTTGGCCAGGAGATGGCCTTCGTAAGTGGCAACGTGTCCAGAGGTGAACTTCGGCGAGATCTGCAGGTCACAATCGAGGGCAACACGAAATCAATCTCGATCAATGGCACCAGGGAACAGCTGGTAAGATATCTGGGTCAACTCCAGGTCTTTGCGTTCACTTCCGATGAACTCGAAGTAGTTAGAGGAATGCCTGAGGCCCGAAGACGCTTTATTGATCGCGGAGTCGCTTCTTTGACCCCAACCTACGTGCAGACGCTTTCCAGTTATAAGAAGGTGCTCAAACAGAAAAATCGAATACTTCAGGACTCCCTCGAAAAAGGGCTGGGACTGGTCGAGACAGAAGATCTGGTCGCACCGTGGAATGAACAGTTGGTGAAGCTGGCACATCAAATACATCAGTCTAGAACGGACTACATTGAGAGGATTAACGAAGTATTGGAGCGCAGACTCTTCGAACGGCGTGAAATCCAAATCCGCTACGTCTCGTCGCTGGAGGGAAAGGGCGATTTGCGGGATTACGAAGAGCTGCTCGACCGCCGGCTGCGTCTTCGGCTGGAGGCTGAGCTGGCGGCCGGACGGGCCCTCATAGGCCCGCAGCGCGACGATTTGGAAATCCTTCTAGAAGGGCACGAAATGCGCACTTACGGGAGCGCCGGGCAACAGCGTAGCGCATTGTTATTATTAGACTTAGCGGCAATTTCGGTGTATAATTCATGGCATGATGAGTGCCCGCTATTTCTCATCGACGATGTGGACGCGGAACTGGATGAAAAGAGGATAAACAGTCTGTTGGAATACCTCCAAGGTCGCACTCAGACGTTCATCACAACGTCAAAACGCTCACACGTCCAAACATTCATGTCGAGAGCGAATGTCTATCAAATCGACGACGGTAAAGTGACGCACGGCGAACCGGAAAGAGATCCGGTTTCGACGGCCTTTCGCTGAAGAATTACTCGCGCATGCGGGAGAACAATTAAAGGTACTTCTAGCAACAACGTTTGACTTGAAGTAAGGAGAATGGTTTGGCAATAGCAGGTATAACCACCACGGATAAACCCACAGATAAAAAGATGCCAGCATACGACTCGTCGTCGATCACAATTCTTGAAGGCCGAGAAGCGGTTCGCAAGCGCCCCGCGATGTACATTGGCTCCACAGGGGAATTGGGCCTTCATCACCTGGTTTATGAAATTGTCGATAATTCAATAGACGAGGCACTGGCGGGGTACTGCGACACCGTGGAAGTGACAATTCATCTCGACAACTCGATCACTGTAATCGACAACGGACGCGGAATTCCGGTTGACGAAATTAAGAAAGAGAAAAGGTCGGCCGCGGAAGTCGTGATGACGAAGCTTCATGCCGGCGGGAAATTCGACTCCAACGCGTACAAAGTTTCAGGCGGTCTCCATGGTGTGGGCGTTTCGGTCGTGAACTTTTTGTCAGAGACCCTGCGACTGGAGATCTGGAGAGACAGTAAGACTTATGAACAGGAGTATGTTCGCGGCATTCCAGTTGTTGCCCTGAGGCAGACAGGAAAAACCAAGAAGCGGGGAACCAAGATCACTTTTAAGCCGGACGCCGAGATTTTCGCTCACACCGAGTTTAGCTTCGATAAGTTGTCGGAGCGTTTGCGCGAGAAGGCGTTTCTTAATAAGGGCATTCGTATCACGATCAAGGACGAACGGGAAGAACCGGAGCGTTCACACGAGTTCTACTACAAGGGCGGCATTGCGGAATTCGTGAAACATCTCAACAAGAATAAGAGCACGCTTCATGACAAGCCGATCTATTTTGAAAGAGAGAGCGATAGCCTTTCGATCGAAGTTGCCATCCAGTACAACGATGGCTACGACGAAAAAGTCTATTCCTTTGCGAACAATATAAACACCGTGGATGGTGGCTCTCACCTCTCCGGTTTTCGCTCCGCCTTTACCCGAACAATTAATGCCTACGCGCAATCGTCGGGTCTGGCCAAGAACTTCAAAAGCTCTCTGACCGGGGATGATGTTCGCGAGGGCTTGGTTGCGGTTATCTCCGTAAAACTGCCCCAGCCTCAATTTGAAGGCCAAACTAAGGGCAAGCTCAACTCGGACGTCAAGGGTGCCGTTGAGTCGTTTTTGAATGAGCGGCTGACGGAGTACTTCGAACAGAATCCCACTGTGGCCAGAAAAGTCGTCGGGAAATCTCTCGACGCGGCGAGGGCCCGAGAGGCTGCGCGAAAAGCGCGCGAAATCGTACGCAAGGGTGCGATGGGCTCGACCATGCTCCCCGGAAAACTCGCGGATTGCCAGGAGCGTGATCCGGCGTTGTCTGAAATTTACATCGTCGAGGGTGATTCGGCAGGTGGCTCAGCGAAACAGGGGCGCGACCGGAAGAACCAGGCGATCCTCCCGCTTAAGGGCAAGATCTTAAATGTAGAGAAGGCGCGCTTCGACAAAATGCTCGGCCACAGCGAAATCAAATCACTCATCATGGCTTTGGGGACAGGGATCGGAAAAGAAGATTTCGACGCCAGCAAGCTCCGTTATCACAAGATCATTCTGATGACCGACGCCGACGTCGATGGTTCCCACATCAGAACACTGTTGTTGACTTTCTTCTACCGACAGATGGCCGAGCTGGTTGAAAAGGGATACGTGTACATCGCGCAGCCCCCCTTGTTTAAGGTAAAGCGTGGGAAGAAAGAGGAGTACATCAAAGACGAAGGCTCGATGATTCGCTATCTGATGCGCATGGCAACAGCCGACATGACCGTAAAGACGACCGGCGCGAAAGAGGTCATCGAAGGTAAAGAGCTGGCGAAATCATTGGAGAAGATGGTTGACCTCAAGCATTACTGTGAGCGGGCGGCACGGCGCATCGGAGGCGATTCGCACCTACTGCAGACTTTGCTCGAGGCTTTCGGCGGCAAGAAAGGCGTTTTGCGCAAAGAGGGCGCAACTCTTCGCAAGATCTTTCAGGATGGCGACCTCATGGCCCGCGTCGAGGGAGTGCTGTCTAAGGCCGGGTACAAGACGGAGCTGTCGACCGATGAGGAACATGGATTGTGGGAGATCGAAACCACAACCAACTCCGGCATTCACCTTTCTATCGACTGGAACTTTGCCAGCTTTGTGGAGTTTCAGAAAGCCGTTGAACTGTATAGTCAGCTCGAAGACGATCTGGCTGCGCCTTTCACCACAGGTGCGAATGGAACTCAAGAGGAGGTTCCCACACGCGATGCGCTGCTTGAAAAGGTCTTGGCAGCAGCGAAGAAGGATTTGAGCATTCAGCGTTATAAAGGGCTCGGCGAAATGAATCCAGAGCAACTCTGGGAGACAACCATGAACCCGGAGAAACGCACTCTGCTTCAGGTGAGAATTGATGACGCGGTGGAAACCGATGAAATGTTTACGGTTCTGATGGGCGACGCAGTAGAGCCGCGACGGAAGTTCATCGAAGACAACGCTCTCGACGTGAGAAACCTGGATGTTTAGTCTACTTATTTCTCATTAAATCTGCTAACCCGAAAACGTGCGAGCTTAATCGGGGTTTCCGGTGGCACGCCCGCCTTTCGCGACGCAATCTCTACCTGCTTCTCTACTGAATCCACTCCCTCCAAATCCGGCAACAGCAACCCCCGGTGGGAACCCGATTCATCCTCTACCACGACGCCGTAAACCGCCGGGTCCAGATCCGCTAGTGTGGCCGGCTCCGTCGTCGAAAGCACATCCACCGAATAACGCAGCTGCGGAAGTTCCTCAGCGGAAATCGGTGGAAAACGCGGATCCCGCGTGGCCGCATTGATTGCGTTGGCGATGATCTCTTCCGCCAGACTTTCCCTGGCCGGCTCAATGGTTCCGATGCAGCCGCGTAACTGTCCGTCAAGCGTCTTGAGAGAAACAAAGCACGCCGCACGCGCACTGAGGAGATCGGCGCCGGCTTGAGAATGATCTATTTGTGTTCCGCGCAGCACATAAGTCTCCACGGCCGCGCGGGCGAGGTGAGGCGGATCTGCGTCGCTGAAGGACTCTGCGTGGAGATCGTGTTCGGCGGTATTTTGCTCCTGGTACTTTTTCAAGGTGGCCTGCTTGCCGGTCAGTTGCGCCACCAGGTAACCAACACCAAACGGCGCCTCGTAGTGAATCACGTCGCAGGCCCATCCCTGTTCTCTGGTCGCTCCCAGGGCGATTAGCATCGAGCGGTAGCCACACTCCCCGGCGCTGCGACGCAAATCTTGATCGATGTTAATAATACGTTCGGGAGAATTTGTACGAAGGGCGTCTACAACTTCGGTGTCAAAAATGTATGCGGTCGGATTGTAACCTGCTGGCGCATCAACTTTCAGCCGGTGACTTAGATCTCCGCTGGCAATTAACCCGGCGGATCGGCCTGTTTCATTGACCGCTTTTCCGATGCAGGAACCGAAGCGTAAATGGTCTTCGTTAGACAGGAAACTATAACCAAGGGCCACGACGCGGCCGGTCCAGCCATTTAGAAGCAGAAAGTAGAGCGGGACTGCCGTTCCGTGGTCCAGGTTCTGGCCGCTCCCAAGTCCTACCACGTCGTAACCGTCGTTATCTGCGGCTTCGGTAATTGCCTGGAGCAACTCTTCATCCAGCGGAGCTTCGAAGCGCACCGAAGGAGCACGGAAGTTTGCGAAGTTCCCGTGCAGTACCGGACCTTCATACGAAACGAAGGCATAAGGCTCCAGCGGAGCGTGAGGTGAAATAAGAACAACAGTTTCGGCTCCGCTGGCAATCAGGCGATTTGTAAGCTCCGCCATCCCTTCGATCGATCCCCGCACCTCAGCGGCCGACTCACGTCCCACCTCCGGAACCATAATCGGTGGATGAGGAGCGATACCCGAGAACACTATTGAGCTTTCGCTTCCCATTGTGGTCCTCAGCTTACCGGTCACGAACCGCGAATACCGAACGTGGAAAGGTAAACAAAGCAACCTCGTCACATCCGGCTAAAAGAGTCGGGATGGTTGCAAGACAAAGCTGTCAGGGAACGCCGGTATTCTACCACCTTGTTATTACGCTATGAATGCGAATTGCACGCGATCGACAAACACCTCTATCATGCCTTCCAAGCAATGAAACACTTTGACGCACTCATTATTGGAGCGGGTCCGGCCGGGTCGTTTGCTGCCGAATTACTGGCCAGGGCGGGCATGAAGGTCGCCTTATTTGATGGCCGGCCCGAGGGCGAACCAAAAGCCTGCGGTGGTGGTGTTACGGCAAAAGCACTGAAAGCGTGGCCTCATCTGCTGAACGCTGTTGGCCGCACGGTCGATGAACTGGAAATGTATTCCCCTTCCGGCAAACGTGTCCATCTGCTCCTGGAAGAGCCCTTCGCGATCTACTCCCGCATCGCCTTTGACTCATTTTTGCGCGAACGAGCAAGGTCTGCGGGCGCCGACGTCATTGCGGCCAAAATCTCCGCGCGTGGAATTAAGCGCACTGAGAAGGGCTGGACGCTAAGAGAGACCGCGAGCGCTGCGGGCGCTGAATGGTCAGGTGAAATGCTCGTCGGAGCCGATGGAGCTGGCAGCTCAGTGGCGAGAATGCTCGCCGGGCCCTTGCCCCCGTCTGAAATGGAGGTCGCTTTTGGTTATCGCGCGCCCTTGCCAGAGAGCGGAGAGTCACCCACCGTTGTCGCTTTTCTACCAGGATGGATTGGTTATGCCTGGGCATTTCCCCGGCTCGACCACATTTCTTTTGGCATCGCCACTACGCAGGAGGCTTTCGAGCATCAACCCCTCGATGAACTTTTGTGGGACTTCATGGTCGGCTATTACAGGCAACGCGAAGATCCGAAAGCAAAATTATGGGCTAGTCGCAAATCTGATCGCGGTCGCGACGAGCGAATCAAAGAGAAACTCGCGACTACCGCCGAACGATATGCTGCCCGTATTCCCGGTCTAAATGATAAGACGTGGGACAGCAGGCGGGTGTGTGGTAAAGCATGGGCCCTGCTTGGAGACGCCGCCGGCTTTGCTGATCCCGTAACGGGCGAAGGAATCTATTACGCGTTGCGATCAGCGGAGCTCTTCTCTGAATGCTTCCTTGCTCGGACTCCGCTGAACTATGAGGAACGTTGGCGCGAGGACTTTGGGCTCGATCTCAGGCGTGCCTCACAGATGCGACGCCGCTTTTATGGAAACTTCTGGGGCGCGCCATTCACGGAGAGAATGATCGGGTTTGCGCGAGGTCACCGGGGCATAAAACGCGTGTTAGGAGATCTTGTGGCCGGCGAGCAAGGCTACGTTGATCTGAAGAAGAAGCTTGCGCTCAGCGCGTTGCGGCCGGTCTAGAGGGTTCGCCTATAAATGTGTTTCGGCCTACAGGCGGTGTGTCCTATTTTCTTCACGCGACCTGTCCCATAAGATAGCCTCGAAATCAGAAACGATCCACGAAATACCCCGACAGCCACTCACAACGTTTGGTGTTCGTTCGTGTCATTTCGTGGATCATTTGTTTCATCAAACCAAATTCTCAAATTAGGAGAGGACCCTGCATTGTGGGAAGAATCTCTGACGGCTCGACCATTCGTTTACAAATTTTTCCTAGGGCGCCAAGCGTTGAATCTTCCAGTCCCCGTCGGTTTGGCGCTCATAGAGAATCCGGTCGTGAAGGCGGCCTGGGCGAGCCTTCCAAAACTCGATTCGTGCCGGATTCAGGCGATAACCACCCCAATATTCGGGGCGCTTAATTCGGCGGTTTCCGTGGAACGCTTCCAGTTCGCGGGCCCGAGTTTCCAGCTCTTCCCTGCTGGAGACGATTTCGCTTTGCGGGGACGCGAGGGCGCCAATCTGACTTTCACGGGGACGAGTTTGAAAGTAAACATCCGACTCCTGATTTGAGACTCGAGCCACGGTACCTTCAACTCGTATCTGGTAATCGAGTTGCACCCAGTAGATGACCAGTGCGGCATAGGGGTTCGCCTCGAGCTCGCGCGCTTTTCTGCTGTTATAGTTTGTGTAGAAAACAAAGCCGCGCTCATCGTAGCTCTTCAATAGCACCATGCGCGCAGACGGCCTACGATCCTGGTCAGCTGTCGCCAAAGTCATCGCTTCCGGCATCAAGATCTCCGGGTGTTGCCGTGCCTCGGCAAACCAGCCTCGGAAAAGTTGCAGCGGATTTCGTGGTGCGGTGGATTCGTTTAACTCGGTCACGTATTTGTGGATCCTGTCCTTTACTGCGTGGCCTGATGTCCAGAGGCCTTGTGCGGGAGGTGCTTAGAACGGGTAAGTCAAAGAAATCCGCTCCTATATCTCACTCGGTTTCATATACGGGCTTAGTCGCTGGCGCAGCAGGTCAGGGACCGGAACGCTTTCCAGAGTGTCCTTTCGCACCGCTACCATAACGAAATGAGCAGTGGCAACCAACTCCTCTTCGCCTTTGCGGCGCACCTCAAAGTTCAGCTGCATTGACTTATTACCGATCTTCCCCACGTACACTGAAACCTCAAGCATGTCGTCCAACTGGGCCACCCGATGAAAATCACACTCCAGGTGAACGCGCGGTAGCCACAGGTCTATTTCGTCGAAGATCACGCTGTAAGGGAGTCCCACGGCGCGGAAGAGTTCCGTCTCGGCGATCTCAAAGAATCGAATGTAAGCGCCGTAGAAAATAATGCGGGCAGCGTCGACGTCGCCCCAGCGCACGCGCTCTTGGATGGTGAAGCTGTGGGATCCGGACATTTGCACTCAGCGGCAAGTAAGATCGAGACGCGGGCTTCAGGAGGAAACTGACTCAAGCCTCCACGTCGTTTATGAACTTAACCAACTCGCGATTGAATTCTTCGGACCTTTCAAGATTGGAAACGTGGCCGGCGCCTTCCATAATCCGTAGCCGCGAGCCGCCGATCTCTCGGTGCATTAGTTCCGAATCTGTCGCCGGCGTGAGCGCGTCTTCGCTGCCGACAACAATCAGGGTGGGGGCAATAATGCGCGACAGAAAAGAGGTGTGGTCCTTGCGCACGGCCATACCGCGTAGCACCGACGCTGCACCTTCAGGTTCAGTGCCCACAATCATCTCGCGAACCCGACGGACAATATCCGGCCGCTCTGCTACGGTTTCAGAGGTGAGCAACTTCGGCAACAGAGCATCAGCGATTCCCTCCATCCCTTCGCCCAGGGCCTTTTCTGCCTGCAGCTCGCGATTCTGCTTGCCCTCTTCGGTGTCTGCCTGGGCGCGCGTGTCAGCGAGCACGAGCGAACGAACGCGCAACGGAAAGAGACGATAAAAAGCCAGCGCTACATACCCGCCCATTGATAGCCCGCCGATGGTGGCGCGCGAGATATTCAAGGTTTCGAGCAGTGAAGCGACATCAAGGGCCATGCTCTCCATCGTTGCAGGTCCGGGAGTTACTGCGCTCTCGCCGTGGCCGCGGAGGTCGGGAACGATTACCCGGTGATTTTTCCGCACTTCCTCTACCTGCTCTCGCCACATCGAGCGATTGAACGGATACCCATGAAGCAGTACTACAGATGGACCCGATCCTACATCGTCGTATGCTATCTCGACTCCGCGCAGAACCTTCTTCGAACCCTTCGAGCTGTGTGCGATGGTAAATTGTGCCACTCACTCTCCTCATTGCTACATGACGTTTTTCCGTACTCCATTAGCTACCGCACTTACTAGTTCAGACAACTCAATTGGTTTGGCCAGGTAGCTCTGGAAGCCTGACGATAGGGCCTTCTGACGATCTTCCTCTTTGGCATATGCAGTAATGGCCACAACGGGAATATGACGATCGTCGTCAGAGCTCATCGCGCGGATTTTCTTCATGAGTTGGTAGCCATCCACGCCGGGCATCGCAATATCTGAGACGACGATATCAGGTGTTGAGACCCGAATCGATGCGAGAGCTTCAGCAGCAGATGAGACCGCAGTGACGGTGGCTCTCTGATGCTTGAGTGCGGCACACAGTAAGTCCAGCGTATCCAGATCGTCCTCGACAAGTAGTACGTGTATTCCCTCTAATTGTGATTTGAACTCAACTCTATCTACTGTGGCTTTTCCAGTGCTCGCTGTCCTGCTCGGACTGGAATCGGATCCGACACTGGGTAACCTTAGCGAGAACGTAGCGCCTTTTCCCTCCCCCGCGCTCTCGGCCATTATCGTGCCGCCATGGATTTCAACCAGGTGGCGCGCTATGGCCAGGCCCAATCCTAACCCGCCGTGTTGTCTGGTGCTGGTGCTGTCAGCCTGGCGGAAACGGTCGAAAACGAAGGGCAGAAAATCGCGGCTGATTCCCTGACCGGTGTCGGCCACACGTACCTCGACCTGCATGCCGATGTCATGAACGCTCAAAGACACGTTTCCACCGCTGGGTGTAAATTTAATCGCGTTAGAAAGTAGATTCCAGATTATCTGCTGTAGTCGGTTCGCATCACCGGTAATGACGGTGGGTTGAGATGAAAACTCGGTTTCTATTCTGATCCCTTTAGCCTCCGCAGTCGGACGCACGACGTTGACGGCAGTTTCAACCACCGGTGTCAGATCTATCGGGTGCAGGTCAACGTAGAGTTTGCCGGTTATGACTCGCGAAACGTCCAGGATGTCGTCGATGATTTGCGCCTGGCTAGTGGCGTTCCGTCTGATCGTTTCGATGGCCCGGGCAGCCGTAGGGTCATCAAGCGAGCCGGTCTCGAGCATTCGCGACCAACCCAGTATAGCGGTCAACGGCGTGCGCAATTCATGGGAAACGGTGGCCAGAAACTCATCTTTCAATCGATTTGACTCTTCTGCTTCGGTCCTGGCGGTGCTTTCGCGCTCCAGCAGCCGAACGTTTTGAATCGCCACTGCCGTCAGGTTGGCACCCATCCGCATCGCCGTCGCATGCTCTTCCCGGAAGGCGGATTTCTGATAGCTTTGGACTTCGAT
>JBHENP010000031.1:0-50089 GCA_046261995.1 Pyrinomonadaceae bacterium | reverse complement strand
GCCTTCGGAAGGAAAAACAACAACTGCGATTAATACCGCGTTCATGCTCGCGCAGACGGGAGCTGACGTGCTGATTGTCGATTGCGACCTACGGCGCCCCAGACTACATGCCCACTTTGGTACACCAAATTCACGAGGGCTAACCAATTTGCTTTCAGGTGAGCCTGATCTCGACCAATTGCTCCAGACCTACGACAAGCTACCGAATCTCAAACTCTTAACCTCGGGACCCGTGCCACCGAATCCGGCTGAGCTGCTTGGTTCAGACCAAATGCGGAAACTACTGGGACTGCTGGGCGAGCGCTTCGGACACATTATTATCGATTCACCACCAGCCATCTCCTTTACCGATGCGTCCATTCTCTCGACGATGGCCGACGGGGTTGTCCTCGTCGTGCACAGTGGCAAAAGTTCGCGAGCGGTTGTACGGCGCGCCAAGCAGCAATTACTGGATGTGGGCGCCCATATCTTCGGAGTGGTCTTGAACAACGTGAAGCTTGAGACTCAGGACTACTATTACGGCGGTTACTACTCAAGCTACTACTCTGATGAAACTCCCGAAACGTCGGAAGGCTCGGCTGGTACGGCTCCCGAAACGCGATAGCCACGCCCAACCTTGTTGCGTCCGCTTGGCCGAGGCTCTGGCAGGTTGCGACGCTCGACTGGTCCGGAAATGGTGACTGTCCCTGACCTCGTTCCGAAAATGGAATCCCCTTCTGGTCACGCCGACCGTCGCCGCTTACAAATCCTGATTTAAAGTTTAAAGGTCTCCCTTAATGATGGTCCCTCTTTTACGTTTGCGGGCGCAAGATCTCTGCGCGATGACGTCGTCACAGCCATGTTTTAGAAGAAAGCTTCTGAGGAGCTGAAATGTCCAGGTTACAGGTTGTTAGAGAACTTCGGTGGTTTATGAAGGAGAACAAGAAGTATTGGCTAGCGCCAATATTTGTCACGCTTGTCATCGTCGGTGCTCTGCTCGCGCTGGCGCAGGGTTCCGTTTTCGCGCCTTTCATTTACAGTCTCTTTTAGATCGGCGAGGGGCGCGGGTAACAAATATTTTGGGCTGTTGGAAATGCTTAATTGGTATCGAGCTCAAGTCAAGGAACATGGTTTTTTGGAAGCCACTGGATTGTTCTGGCGCGTGGGATGGTCCCGAACGAGCGCCGGTCTGGTTAATAAGATTCTTCCAAACAAAGTCGCGTGCCCGTGTTGCGGATGGCGCGGCTGGAGATTTAATGATTACTTCGAAGTCGGATATCGAATTGCCAACTCGCATTGTCCTCAATGCGAGAGCCATTCACGGCATCGAGAGCTCTATCTCTGGCTTACCAGTGAATACAGGCTGGCAGAGAAGCGAGGGAACGCTCTTGTATTTGCTCCGGAGAAGTCTCTGAACGGGATCTTGAATCAGGCGCCGCATTTGAAGATTTGGAAGGCGGATATCGTAAACGCGCGCAACGTCGACATCTTGTTGGACCTCCAGCAAATGGCGATTGCGTCAGACTCGATTGACTTAATCTGGTGTCATCACGTCCTGGAACACATTGAGAATGACCGCATAGCTATCAGCGAAATGTATCGCGCGTTGCGTCCGATCTCCGGTGAGCTAGTCGTATCCGTCCCAATGACTCCCACACCTCACACTAACGAGTATGGTTCCCCGAACAGTCGAGAATCAGGCCACTGGCGCATTTATGGAGACGATTTCTTGAATCGTCTTGCGGAGTGCGGATTTCGAGTGCAGCCAATCGACTATCATCTGTCCGAGGCCGACTCCAAGCTTTTTGGGATCAGTCCGGCCCGTTTCTACGTCTGCCAGAAACCTTCCAACCGCCACAATTGTCCACCGGAATGAGAATAAGCGTAGTTGTCCCAGTCCGTAACGAAGCCGATTCCATTGGTGCCTTGCTCGACGGTTTGCTCAGTCAGACCCGACTGCCCGATGAGATAGTAATTACCGACGGCGGTTCTAGTGATGGAACACCGGAGATAATTGAAGGATATGTGAGGCAGGGTTTCCCGGTGCGTCTGATTCGAGAAAAACTTGCTTTGCCGGGACGTGGCAGGAATTTGGCTGCGGCTCAAGCTAGTTCTGACTGGATTGCCTTTATCGATGCAGGAATCCGTCCGGAAGCCGACTGGTTGGCGGCACTGTCGCAACGTGCAGACGCTGAAGGCGCCGACGTTGTCTACGGATCTTGGGAACCCGTCGTGGACAGTTTTTTCAAACAGTGTGCTGCGATTGCCTATCTTCCTCCGCCGGCACTAAGTGAGGAATCGGCTATTCGACCGCGGTTTTTAGCATCCGCCCTGATGCGGCGGGCGGTATGGGAGTCGGTGGGCGGTTTTCCGGAAAACCTGCGCTCGGCTGAAGACCTCCTGTTCATGAATGAGATTGAGAGAGCAGATTTCCGGGTCGCCCGAGCCCCGCGCGCACTGGTTCACTGGCAAGTCCAACCGACCGTCTGGCGCACATTCAAACGTTTCGTCGAGTATTCGCGCAATAACATGCGTGCTAAGTTGTGGCGGCAGTGGCAGGCCGCAATCTTAAAGCGGTATGGCTTGCTCTTGATATCGGCAATGCCCGTAATCGTAATGGGAAGTAGATGGCTAGTTGTTCCGCTGCTACTATGGTTGTCCCTATTGGCCGCGCGAGGTGTGGTCGCGATCCGGCGAAACCGTATTTGTTATCCGGCCGGAATTTTCCAAAATCTGGGTCGCTTGATCGCGCTTATCCCAATCCTCGCAATGCTGGACGCGGCCACCATTCTTGGTACGCTGCAATGGCTTTTAGGAGACAAGCTTCGTCCGGGCGGAAAATGGTAGAACCGTTAGGCAGTACAATCTGAGGACTCGCGCGGTATGTACGGCGATAACACAGAAGCATCAAGGGGGCGGGATAGACTGAGTGATACGGACCGTTCAACCAAAAACACAGTTCATACTTTATATGTCTGTTATTTTGGCTTGCGAGAACCTCTGGTCCAGACTCAGGTTCTTCCCTACCTGCGGCAGTTGGTCTCTGGCGGTTTTCAAGTGAGTCTATTAACCTTCGAGCCCGGACTTCGCCAGAACTGGACCGCTCAAGAGATCGCCGAACAACGCCGCGCTCTGACATCGGAAGGGATAGGTTGGAAGTGTCTGCCGTACCACAAGTGGCCCTCCCTACCCGCGACGCTTTATGACGTCGCGCAGGGTATCCGGAAGATAATCCAACTGATGGGACAAGAGAATGTAACCGTATTGCACGCCCGAAACCACATTCCGGCTTTGATGAGTGCGTTGGCGAAGAAGGTAAAGGGAGGACAGTTGATTTTTGACATCCGAGGATTCATGCCGGAAGAGTACACGGACGCCGGCGTTTGGCCCCAGGGTGGTTACCTTTATCGAGGTCTTAAGAAAGTTGAGCGCCACCTTCTCAGCGTGTCCGATGCTTTTGTCGTGCTCACGGAGAAAGCTAGGGACATTGTTTTCCCCGGCAGCGTAGACAGAGACGTGCTCGGCCGGCCGCTGGAAGTAATACCTTGCTGTGTTGACTTTCAGAGGTTTGAGGCAGTGGAAAGGATTTCGCGAGAAGCTCTGCGCGAGGAGTTGGGTTTAACCGGAAGGCGCGTAATAATTTACGTGGGTTCCTTCGGTGGTTGGTACATGACCGATAAGATGACGGAGTTCCTCGCCGTCGCCCACCGTCAGGATCCATCCACCTTTGCCATGATCCTGACGCAGAGCCCGCATCGGATGGTCGAGGATCGAATGCGCGAATTGGGAATGGACGCGAAAGATTTTCTGGTTGCCAAAGTGACCCCGGAAGAGGTTCCTCGATATTTGCGAGCGGCTGATATTGCAATCTCATTTATTAAACCGTGCTATTCAAAACAATCTTCATCGCCAACTAAGATTGCGGAGTATCTAGCCAGCGGACTGCCGCTAGTGTGCAACGTCGGTGTTGGCGATTTGGACAAGTTTATCCCGGAAAATCGCGTAGGAGTATTGCTTAGGGAGTTCAGCCCTAAGGCTTATCTGAAAGCCCTGGACCGCGTAGATACTTTGCGCGCTGATGAGAAATTTGCGGATCATGTCCGTCAGGTCGCGCGCCGCGAATTTGATTTGGCCGTCGTGGGACGAACAAGATACCGCCGGTTGTATCAACGGCTTCTTGATAGCGCCGAATCGGTTCCGGTTAGAACTGCGGCCGCGCAAGCAATACCGTCGAATGTGGACTGAGTAATCTAATGGAAGTTCTAGCCCTGGTCCCTCATCAATATGGTCATGCCCCAGGCCAGCGTTCGAGTATTGAACTATGGGAGAGCGTACTGTCCCCGGTGGGCATACGGATCCACTACGCACCTTTTGAAACAAAGCGATTGCACGAAGTACTCTATCGTCCGGGGCATTACGCTACCAAGGCGGGTGAGATGCTGCGGGCATATTTCGAACGACTCAGACTGCTCAAGGAGCTTGATCGGTTCGATGCGGTTCTTGTCTATCGCGAGGCGGCCCTCCTTGGCCCGGCGTGGTTGGAGAAGATGGTGGCCCGGCGCGGCAAGCCGATTATTTATCAACTCGATGATCCTTTGTATGTTCCATATACCAGTCCCAGCAATGGTTACTTCTCTTACCTAAAGTTCTTTGGCAAGATTGCTGAAATCTGCCGGCTGGCCAAAGTTGTAGTTGTTAACTCCACTCATATTCGTGAATACGTTTCGCAGTACAACAACAGTATCTGGCAGGTTCCCAGCCTCGTGGACACAAAGAAGTATGTCTTTCGTCCGGACCTGCTGGAAAAACAAACAGAGGCTGTCGCTATCGGTTGGAGCGGCAGCCCCACGACGCTCAACAATATCCAGGTGGTCGCCGGTGCTCTTCGAAAGCTGTCCGATCAGGTTCAATATCGTGCGCACTTGATCGGAGGGACAGAATTCAGTCTCCCGGGGGTCAATTTCACTGCCCAGAATTGGTCTGCGGAAACGGAGGTTGAGGATCTGCGCCGGATGCAGGTAGGAATGGTCCCGTTACCAGTGAACGAGTGGAACAAGCGAAAGTTTTATATGAAAACCGCGCAGTACATGGCCCTCGGAATTCCTCCCGTCGCCACTCCGCTGGGTTCCAATCCGGAAGTTATCGAGCAAGGCGTCACGGGATTTCTAGCCGACTCGGAAGAGGAATGGGTCCGTTATCTCAAGCTGTTGATTCAAGACCGGGACTTGCGTTTGAGTATGTCGCGCCGCGCGGCCGAAACGGCTCAGGAAAAATATAGTTTGGCCGGGAACACCAAAAAAATCATCGAGGCTTTTCGCGCTACGCTTAACTGACGGAGCGCGAGAAACGATTAATAACTAACGGAATGGCAAGGAAGCGGTAACAACTATCCCTCCTGCTGGTCGCACCCGGCAGTGAAGGCAAGCGATGAGCATTGTTTCGGCATTCGAAAACCGTGAAATGCCGTGCGCAGTCTGCGGCAGTGACTCGCGAAAGCATTTGGGCTGGCGAGGCGGTGCGGCCCATCATGACCGACAAGGTGTCAGAACAGAAATTGTCCGTTGTAACTCCTGCACTCATCTTTATCCCAACCCCATGCCTTTTCCCACTAGTAGTTTGGGACATTTGTATGCCGACACCGACGATTATTTTAGTGGGCACGACGTGGAGGAGAAGAAGAGAAACGGCAGTGAACTTATGAAGATCTTCGAGCGAAAACTGAGCCGACGTGGAATGCTACTTGATGTTGGGTGTGGCCGCGGAGAAGTACTGTGGGCAGCTCGCGAAGCCGGTTGGAGATTTGAAGGCGTCGACCCTTCTCTGGCAAACCTTGAGTGGGCACGGCTCAACCTTGGCGTCGAAGGTCGAGCCGGAACAATCGAAGAAGCGAATTTCCCTGACGATCATTTTGATGCCGTAACCATGGGTGGAGTAATCGAACACCTGTACGACCCCTGCCGGGTTCTGCAGGAAGTCTGGCGCGTGCTCAAACCGGGCGGCTTATTCTATTTCGACGCGCCCAATGAAGACGGTCTTTATTCGCGGATCGGGAATCTCTATTTACGCGCTCAGCGGCGTGATTGGGTGGTAAACCTGGCGCCAACATTTCCTCCTTACCACGTGCAGGGATTCAACCCTGGTTCCCTGCAGCGGATAGTCAAGCGGGTCGGGTTCCAACTCGAGGAACTGAAAATCTACGGTAAGGTCTGGCCCATGACTGGAGAAGCATCTTTGCGCAAACGCATGGAGTTTCGCGCGGGCCAACTAATCAACTGGCTCGGAAATCGATGCGGGGCAGGCATTTACATGTATGTTTGGGCTAAGAAGCCGAACTGAGTGGGTCCTGCGCCTGGCGGACGCAACTCTGCTATTATTCGAGCGTTTTGGAACCACTGCTTAAAGCGAGCTTTCCGCACAACCTGATTGCTCACATTGGCACAAAAGGCATCGGAGACGGTTGGAGAGCTTATAGCGAATGCATGGTTTGAGAAAATTAAGGTTGACAGTGCTCGCATGCATCGCGCTGTTGCCCTCATTTCTTAAACGCCCGGCTTATCGTTGGTTATTTGGTTATCGCATCGGAAAACGCGTTCGCGTAGGCTTGTGCATCATTGATGCTGAGGACTGTGAAATCGCTGACGACGTTTACATCGGGCACCTGAATGCAGTCCTCAAGGTGAAGAGATTGATAATTGGAGATCACGTTCGTATTGGAAACCTGAATATCATTCGCGGCGGCGACGAAGTAAATCTGGGCCGCTTCTGTGAAATCATTCGTTTGAATGAGATAAACTCTATTCCCGACCCGGACGTCGTTAATGAAACCGATCCCAGGCTATTGCTTGGAGCCGGAAGCATAATAACAACTGGCCACAAAATAGACTTTACTGACCGAGTCGAGATTGGCCGGCGGACCATCATCGGTGGACGCAATTCGTCTCTCTGGACGCATAACCGGCAGCGCACGCGCCCAATTGAAATCGGAGAGTTCGCTTACATTGGCTCCGAAATTCGAATTGCCCCTGGGGGAGCATTGCCTTCAAGATGTATCGTCGGCATCGGATCGGTAATTACAAGTAAGCTAACTGAAGATGAGTATCTGATAGCCGGTGTTCCTGCGAAAGCAGTGAAGAGGCTGAACGAAGAAGATATGTTCTTGATCGAACGGAAAACGCGACCGGACTTGCCCGATGATATCTAGCAACTCTAACCAGTGATTTGATAATGAATGCTGTTCTGACGATTTTGGCTTTGATCTTGTGTGCGATAGTCGTACTGGTAGTCCCGACGATGGTGGCGCCCTTTGCCGAGGATTACGGTGTCATAACGGCATTTGATACCGCGAAGGCCATCTTGCTATGTGCCGCGCTAGCGACGCTGGCTGGTTTGTTCTCATATCGACAAGGCACGAACGGGCCTTTCCTCTTGAAGGTCTTTTTAGCCGCTCTGCTTGTCAGGATGGCCCTGGGCACTGCGATCTTTGCCTTTCACGGACAAGAATTTTTTGGCGGCGACGCCAACACTTATGATTTCTACGGTTTCGAACAGCTTAAAGCGTGGAGCGGCGATAAATACTCACAGTCTTTGGTAGACACCTTTGTCGGCCAAGGTGCCGTCTCAGGTTGGGGGATGGTCCATTTTGTCGCCGCCGTCTATGGGCTAATTGGTCGCAATATGCTGGCGATCCAGTTCATTAACTCGATAATGGGAGCAGCGACGGCAGTTCTCATTTTCCTCAGCGCACAACATGTCTTTAGCAGTTCCCGGGTTGCGATTGTTGCATCTATTGCCGTCGCGTTTTACCCCTCGTTAGTGCTCTGGTCCTCTCAGGGACTAAAGGATGGTCCCATAGTTTTCTTCCTGGCACTCTCTATTCTGGCCACTCTCAAACTCGGAGACAAGATAAGCGCAAAATACCTGGTAGCATTGGTATGTGCGCTCTTTTCGCTCTTAAGTCTGCGATTCTATGTCTTTTATATGATCACGGTTGCGATCGGGGGAGCATTCGTCATTGGAATGCAGCGCCTCACCGCAAACAGTTTCTTTCGCCAATTCCTGGTTATCGTTATGCTGGGGTTAGCATTGACTTACCTCGGTGTTACTAGATATGCAAATGTTCAAATTGAGCAGTTTGCAAGCCTTGAGCGCGTCCAGCGCAGCAGACTGGATGCTGCGAGAAGCGCACAATCTGGTTTTGGGAGAGACGTCGACGTCTCAACTACGCAGGGGGCTATGACCACGATCCCATTGGGCCTGCTCTATCTCCTGTTCGCCCCGTTTCCCTGGCAACTAGTTTCACTAAGGCAAAGCATCACGTTGCCTGAGATGATAGTCTGGTGGGCTTCTTTTCCTATGTTCGTCCTGGGGATGTGGTTTTCTATAAGGTATCGACTCCGGCAGATCTCTCCAATTCTGATCTTTACAGTAATGCTCTCGCTCGCATATTCCGTTTTTCAGGGAAACATCGGGACGGCCTACCGCCAGCGCGCTCAACTGCTCGTTTTCTATTTTATTTTTGTGGCGGTGGGTTACGTCTTGATGCTGGAGAAGCGTGAAGAGAAGAAACGGGCGCTAATGAGTGAAAAGCAGTCCGCGGTTGCTGCCAGTGTTGCATCACCAATCGCCCGGAGCCGAGAACTGCGTCAATAGTCCTCCAGACATCACATCATGTGCGGAATTGTAGGAATAGTTCGAAGCGACACCAAAGCGGTTGACGAGGTCGTGCTGTCGCGTATGAGCGCCGCCATCCAGCATCGAGGTCCGGATGACGATGGTTTCTACGTAAAAGGGAGTGTCGGGCTTGGTATGCGCCGCCTCTCGATAATCGATATCAAGGGCGGTCAGCAACCCATTCATAACCAGGACCGTACGGCCTGGATCGTTTTCAACGGGGAGATCTACAACTACCTCGAACTTCGTGAGAAGTTGGAAAAACTCGGCCACACCTTTTATACCAATAGCGATACAGAAGCGATAATTCATGCATACGACCGGTACGGGGCAGCTTGCCCGAAGCATCTACGGGGGATGTTTGCTTTTGCTATTTGGGACGAGAGGACCCAGGAATTGTTCCTGGCGCGCGATCGTGTCGGCAAGAAGCCACTCCTCTATGCGCAATTAAATGATCAGTTTCTATTCGGTTCGGAATTCAGCGCCCTACTACTTCATCCGGATGTCAGCCGCGATATCGAACCCAAAGCCCTGGACTATTACCTGTCCTTTATGTGCGTTCCCGCCCCTCTTACCGTCTACCGCGCAATAAGAAAACTGGAGCCGGGACATAGCCTCCGTTGGCGAAAGGGGGAAATCAGGATCGAGCGCTACTGGCAGCCAGATTTCTCCCACAAGCTAAAGATTAGTGAGAGAGAGGCCGGCGAGCGGGCGCTTGAAGTTCTTCGCGATGCCGTGCGCGTGCGCCTGATGTCTGAAGTGCCACTGGGGGCGTTTCTCTCCGGCGGCATAGACTCCAGCGCCGTAGTTGCATTGATGAGCGAGGTATCGAGCGGGCCCATCAAAACCTTTTCTATTGGTTTTGAGGAACAGGATTTCAGTGAGCTGCATCATGCTCGCAGGATCGCTGAACACGTGGGCGCGGACCATCATGAGTTTATCGTGCGTCCAAACGCTCTCGAAGTCTTGCCCCTGCTGGTCGAACATTATGGTGAACCATACGCAGACTCGTCTGCCATTCCGACGTATTATGTTGCGCGCGAGACTCGGAAGCATGTCACGGTAGCACTGAACGGCGATGGTGGAGATGAAGCGTTCGCGGGTTATGAGCGATACGCTGCAATGCAACTGGCCCAAAAGTATCATCGACTGCCCGCCCTGCTACGAGAATCAGTTATCAAGCAAGCGGTGGACCTGATTCCCACTTCGGAAGCGCGCCGCAGCCGCGCTCGGGACGCCAAACGTTTTCTCAAGGCCGCATCTTTACCTAAGGTGGAGCGCTATCTTCGCTGGGTTAGTGATTTCGACAGGGATGATAAGCGGGACCTCTATTCCGAGGAATTTCGTCATGACATCGGAGACACCGACGCTCGTGATGTGTTGGCTCCCTGGTTTGATCGGGCCAACGGGTCCGGAATAGTCGATGCGGCATTATTAGCAGATACCATGACCTACCTGCCAAACGACCTTCTGGTTAAGGTGGACATCGCTACCATGGCAGTATCACTCGAGGCCCGGTCCCCATTTCTCGACCATCACGTCATAGAGTTTGCTGCCAGTTTGCCTGAGAAGCTAAAGTTGCGTGGACTCACCACCAAGTACCTCTTAAAACGCGTTCTTAAACAGCTGTTGCCGGCGGAGAACTTGAATCGCCGTAAGATGGGATTTGGTGTACCTATAGGCGAGTGGTTTCGGGGCGAGATGCAGCCCTTCCTGCGCGAAACGGTGCTTTCTGAGAAAGCTCTAAATCGCGGACTATTTAGACCGCCAGAGGTCAGACGATTGGTCGAGCAGCACACTCGCTCCGAACGCGACTGTGCGCACCAACTCTGGACCCTGTTAATGCTTGAACTTTGGTTTCAACGATTTATTGATTAGTTTGTCAGTTGTCATTAGTCTTGTCAGTGGTGAGTTTGTCAGTGGTCAAATGTTCGTTGTCAGTTGCAGAACAATTTAAGCAGAACAACTGACTACAGACTACAGACTACAGATCCTGGAGGTTCACTGAATGAAAGGTGTGGTACTGGCTGGGGGGTTAGGCACGCGGCTGCGGCCGCTGACTGCCGTGACAAACAAACACTTGCTTCCGGTTTACGATCAGCCAATGATCCATTACCCGATTCGGACGTTGGTCAACGCCGGCATCACCGATATCATGATCGTCACCGGCGGCAATTCAGCTGGTGATTTTTTGAAGTTACTGGGAAATGGAAAGGCATTTGGTCTTAAACATCTTAACTACACCTACCAGGAAGGCGAAGGCGGCATCGCGGAGGCCCTCGCACTGGTAGAACACTTCGCCGCGAACGATCCTGTTTGCGTGGTTCTCGGCGATAACATCATCGAAGGCCACATAAGCTCCGCGGTTCGCTCCTATCGTCATCAAGGTGGTGGGGCGAAGATAATTTTGAAGAGGGTCCCGGACCCTCAGCGTTTTGGCGTCCCGGAATTGGACGGGCGGCGCGTGGTGCGCATCGATGAAAAACCCACGCAACCAAAGTCCGACTACGCCGTGATCGGGATCTATATGTACGACTCAGGTGTATATGAAATTATCCGTACTCTAAAGCCTTCCGGGCGGGGCGAACTTGAAATTACGGATGTGAATAATGCGTACATCAACCGAGACGAAATGACCTGGGAAGAGCTGGAGGGGTGGTGGACTGACGCCGGTACCTTCGAGAGTCTTCTTCACGCCTCGAACCTGGTGGCTGAAACTGGTGCGAACAAAATGGAGCTGAAACATGGAGCCGAGATCGTTAATACGGCCTGATAATTTCGCAGTTGGTGAAATCAGGGATGTGGTAATTCGTGACTTGAAAACATTTCAAGATTCGCGCGGATGGCTGGCGGAGCTCTTTCGCCATGACGAACTGAACCCGGAATTTTATCCGGCCATGTCCTACATTTCATCTACTCATCCGGGAGTGACTCGCGGACCACACGAGCATGTCGATCAAGCCGATCTGTTCTGCTTCCTGGGACCATCTAATTTCAAACTGCGCATGTGGGACAATCGGAAAGACTCCGAAACTTTCAATCAAGTTATGACTGTGGTCGTCGGAGAAGACAATCCTAAATCCGTACTGGTGCCGGCCGGCGTCGTTCATGCTTATCAAAATGTTGGTAATGTTCCGGGCATTGTAATCAACTGTCCCAACCGGCTTTATATGGGCGAAGGCAAACAACAGCCAATTGATGAGATCCGACACGAGGACGATCCGGAGACGATATATCGAATTGAGGACTAAATGAATTTCGGATTTCGGATTTCGGATTTTCTGCAAATGAAACCAAAGCCATGCTCAGTTGCCGCCATGAAATCGAGAATCCGAAATCCGAAATCCGAAATCCGAAATTCTTATGAAGATCGTTCGCGTTATTGCCCGGCTCAATGTAGGTGGGCCGGCCAGGCACGTAGTCTGGCTCACTGCTGGATTGCAAGCACCGAATTGGAACTCACTACTCGTATCGGGAACCGTTCCTCCCGGGGAAGAAGACATGAGCTACTTCGCCGCCGAGCACGGTGTGGAGCCTTTGCTCATAGCGGAGATGAGTCGCGAGATCTCCTTCAAAGACGCGCTCTCAATCTGGAAAATCTACCGGGTGTTTTGTCGTGAGGGCCCTGACATAGTGCACACGCACACGGCGAAGGCAGGCACCGTAGGAAGAGTCGCAGGATTTCTATATCGCTGGTTAACACCCTCGTCACTGTTGGGAAGGCCCCGACAGTGTCTCTTTGTGCACACCTATCACGGCCATATCTTTCATAGTTATTACGGCCCACTCAAAACGCGTCTGTTCCTTACAATAGAAAAGGTTCTGGCGCGCCTGATCACCGATCGGATCGTGGTCGTTAGTGAACAGCAGCGGCGGGAGATCCATACGCGGTTTGGCGTAGGCCGGCCAAATCAGTTTGTAGTGATTCCGCTGGGGCTCGACATCAACAGTTTTGCCGATTGGAGAAACCGCCGCCAACAGTTTCGCGATGAGTTGCGCGCCAAGAGTGATGAACTCGTGGTAGGAATTGTGGGCCGCCTGACCGAGATCAAAAACCATGAACTCTTTCTAAGAGCCGTGGCCATTTTGAAAGACAGATTAGCGCAAGAAAGATCTGGTTCCCGAGTGAAATTTGTTGTGATAGGTGACGGCGGCTTGCGGGACCGACTCGAAGCCCAGGCTCGGACTCTGGGCCTGGTCGAAGATGTGATCTTCGCGGGCAGCCGACGGGACCCTGAGAACTTCTATGCGGCTCTCGACATAGTTGCCTTAACATCCCTCAACGAGGGAACACCGCTTACGCTCATAGAGGCCATGGCCAACGCCCGTCCGGTGGTTGCGACCGCAGTTGGTGGAGTTGTCGACTTACTAGGCGAGACCATAGAAGAACATCAGAACGAGCGATACACGGTCTGCCGGCGAGGTATCAGCATTCAGTCAAATGATCCGGTCGCTGTGGCCGCGGGACTGTTTCACTTGATCACGAATCCCGAACTCAGGTCCCAGCTGGGCCACCGTGGTCTAGAGTTTGTCGCGAGCAGCTATTCCAGAGAACGACTACTCGACGATATAAAAGCTCTTTACAAACAGTTGTTGCAGCAGACTCAGGGAATAGTCTCGAGTCCGAAATTAAGTGTAGTGTCTTAAAAATTACTGTTAAAGCACTCAAGCATGCTTGATGATTTCGGGAATGAGAGAAGAGCGCTCTGAGTTTCGTGATTTTTCGTGTAGTTTCCGTGGATCGCCTTACCGTGGGCAAAAGACTCGATCCACGAAATCACACGAAGCCGCACAAAAAACATTGTAAGGCAATTGAGAGACATTACACACACCAGGTGAAAAGGAGCCGAACAATTTGCGAGTACTGATCACCGGAGGCGCGGGGTTCATTGGATCACATTTGGCCGACGCGTATCTCCAACGAGGTGACGAAGTCTTCGTCATCGACGATTTATCAACCGGCACCTTCGAAAACATTCAGCACCTGAAGGCCAATCCCCGCTTCCGTTACACGATTGATAGTGTGCACAACCAGCCGGTAACCGCGGAGTTGGTTGATCAATGCGATGTGGTGTTTCACCTGGCGGCGGCCGTGGGCGTGAGACTCATAGTGGAGAGCCCGGTACGGACCATTGAAACAAACGTGCGTGGCACGGAAGTGGTGTTGGCGATCGCCAACAAGAAGAAGAAGAAGGTTTTGGTTGCCTCTACCTCGGAGGTCTACGGTCTCTCCACTGACGTGCCCTTTCGCGAAGATGGAAACCTGGTTATGGGGGCCACAACCAAGGGTCGCTGGAGTTATGCCTGCTCGAAAGCGATCGACGAGTTTCTCGCCCTCGCTTACTGGCGCGAAAGAAAGCTACCCACGATCATCGTGCGGCTGTTCAATACAGTCGGTCCCAGGCAAACGGGCCAGTACGGCATGGTGATACCCACCTTTGTAAAACAAGCCCTGGCCGGCCGGCCCATAACCGTCTACGGCGACGGGGAACAACGCCGTTGCTTTGGATATGTAGGTGATGTAGTCGAAGCCCTGATCAGGTTGATGGACCGCCCTGAGGCCGTTGGTCAGGTTTTCAATATTGGTTCCATCGAGGAGATAACCATTCTCGATCTAGCCAAACGCATCAAAGAGATGACAAAATCTGATTCAGAAATTGTCTTCGTGCCCTATGACGAGGCTTACGAAGAAGGCTTTGAAGACATGCCGCGACGCATTCCAGACACCACAAAAATCAAAGACCTTGTCGGTTTCAACCCCCAAATGGGCCTCGACGGTATCCTTCAAAGCGTAATCGAATATCAGAGCGGCCGACCCTCGTGAATGCGCGATTTATTGGCAACGGAATCCTTCCTTCATTGCATCGCAGCGAATCCCTACCCGAATAGACTGCTGGCTCGCACCACCCCCACAAGAGAAATGCTTGATGCTTATGACACTTGTGTTCGTTATCCAGTTGCTGGCTGCATTCGCGTCGATGCCTTATGCGCAACCAGCCGAGACATTTACTAACCCGCTGGTCAGATTTCGCGACTCGGCTGACCCGTGGATGGTCTATCACGAAGGCTACTACTATTTCACCGCTACGCTCGACCCTGACGGTGGCATCTGGATATGGAAATCGCGCAGGCTGGCAGATCTTGATTCAGGCACGAAGATCAAGGTCCATACCCCCGATGAGAAACACCGCGCGAGACAGATTTGGGCTCCGGAACTTCACTTTATTAACAGCCGTTGGTACCTCTACTACACGGCTTCTGATGGCGTCGACGAGAACCACCGTCTTTACGTCTTAGAGAGCCGAGGTCCCGACCCGCTGGGTCCCTACTCTTTCAAGACGCGCTTATACGATCAGGCGCACGACGGCTGGGCGATTGACCCGAGCGTTTTCCGAGCGCCCGGAGGGAGGCTCTATCTGCTGTGGGTCGCGCACGTATCCGGCAATGGCAATGGCATCCGCATCGCCCCTATGAGCAACGCCTGGACTGTGGCCGGCACCAGTACGCTCCTTTCCCAGGCCGACTATGATTGGGAGCGAGTGCGCTACCCCATTAACGAAGGCCCCGTCGTGTTGCAGCGCGCGGGCCGTATTTTCATTGTTTATTCGGCGAGCGACACGGGGACGCCTGACTATGCGCTGGGGATGTTGACGCACAGTGTCGGCAACGTGATGGATCCGAAGGCTTGGAAGAAGTCGCTGGTCCCGGTCTTCAAGCGCCATTCGGGCGCGGACGGCAACGTCTATGGGCCCGGCCACAATGGCTTCTTCAAGTCGCCTGACGGAACAGAAGACTGGATCATCTATCACGGCAAGGAGACGAGCGAATACACGTACGCCGGCAGAACCACGCGTGCTCAGAAGTTCACGTGGCGCTCCGACGCTTCCCCAGAATTTGGACACCCTATCCCTAGCGGTGTGGCGCTACAAGCGCCTTCGGGGGAACACTCGACTCGATTTAAAAGGAGGCGGAACGCAGGAGGTAGCTGTAGAGACGTTGGAAATGAGCGAGCTGGTTAAGAGAGTAATACAAAGCTGTTGAGGTGGGCCAGCGCTTCATGGTTCGGTTAGTCTTTAATTGCGCTGGCAGGACCGCGTCAAACGGAATGATCAAAGGCTTCTGCAAACCAATACCGGGTAAGGATGGGCTCTGAGTCCCGTAACTCATTTAAAAAAATTGACTGACTTCTTGACTGGGCTCCCGTCTTGACTTGCTTGTACGCCTTTGATCGACTAGCTTTCATTTTCGCATCGAGTCTCCTGTTCCCGTCCCCCGCACTGTAGACATGCCATTTAGCTCGCTAAACCTTCTTTCGATTGCCGTAGCATTTGCACTCGCCGTCGCACTGACTCCGGTAGTCCGTGCCGTGGCCCGGCGGTTCGGTATGGTGGCCAAACCAAAGACAGACCGCTGGCACAAACAGCCGACCGCAATGCTGGGTGGAGTGGCCATCTGGGCGGCCGTGGTCATCACATATCTGGCGTTTATTCCGAAGACGCCGATCGGGTGGAGGATCATTATCGCCGCCACTTTTCTGTTTTTGGTCGGCCTCGTTGATGATCTGATCCACACCAAACCGTATCAGAAGTTGATTGGCCAAATCATGGGAGCCGCGTTCATTATCTATTACGGCTTGAGTCTGCCCTGGACCAGTTCGCTGCCCATTAACATGGCCTTAACTATCTTCTGGTTGATTGGCATTACGAATGCGCTCAATCTTCTAGACAACATGGATGGGCTCGCGGCCGGTATTTCGGTGATTGCTTCCTGCTTTCTCGGGTTGAGTTTTTTGCACACCGGCCAGGTAATCGAGGCTCTGATGGTGCTCACATTCGCCGGAGCTCTGCTAGGTTTTTTGATTTACAACTCTAATCCCGCGTCGATCTTCATGGGGGATTGCGGGTCGCTGTTCATCGGATTTTTTCTGGCTAGCACGGCTTTGGTTAATGTTTCCGGCGGGCGGTCCAGGAGCTTTTTACCTGTGCTGGCAGTTCCCATCCTGGTCTTGTTTATTCCGATCTTCGACACCACGTTTGTCACCGTGCTGCGGAAGATCTCCGGCCGGGCAGCGTCGCAGGGAGGTCGCGATCATACTTCGCACCGGCTCGTAGCTCTGGGCATGTCGGAACGCCACGCCGTTTGGATGCTCTATGGTTTTGCGGCTCTCTCGGGCATCCTTGCACTATCCGTCCAACGCATGAAGTTGGACGTAAGTCTCGCTGCGATAGCCGGTTTCACGATTCTGCTGACCTTGCTGGGTGTTTATCTCGCCGGGGTAAAAGTTTATGACCAACCCGAGCAAATGGCGCTCCGGGATAAATCACCGTTTTCTTTTCTCATCGACTTCTCCTACAAGCGGCGAATCTTCGAAGTCCTGTTGGATGTGGTGCTGATTATTCTCTGCTACTGGAGCGCGTATGCGATAAAGTTTGGCGCGCTTTCCGACAGCACTGCCTGGAAACTCTTCCTGAGGACCGTCCCGGTTCTCGTATTCGTGAAGATGGCGACTTTCCTTGCGATGGGTGTCTACCGCGGTCTGTGGCGTTACACCAGCATCGACGATTTGATCGTCTTTGTGAAGGCTGTAGTACTTAGCTCTATCGCGAGCGTGCTAGTGGTGCTCTTTGCGTTTCGTTTTCAGGGTTTTTCGCGCACGGTGTTCCTGCTTGATGGACTCCTGATGTTCATGTTTCTGGCCGGGAGTCGCCTGGCGTTCAGGCTGTTTCGCCAATTGTTGCCGGCGCCAAATGGTCGAGACGGTACGCGCGTTCTAATTTACGGAGCGGGCGATGGCGGCGAGTTATTGCTTCGGGAGATCTTAAACAATCGTGACTTGAAGTATTCACCGGTCGGATTTCTTGATGACGATCCAGCAAAGAGCGGCAAAGTGATTCATGGATTAAAAGTACTCGCTGCCAATGGCGATCTGACTACTGTTTGTAAACAGCATGATGTTGATGAACTCCTTATCTCGAGTTCCAAGATGTCAGAGGAGCATGTGCAGGAGATCGCGCTTCGCTGCAATGAAAAAGAGATTATCGTTAGGCGCATGCGTATCACGATTGATGAAGTAAGACCAAACTAAGAATGCCCGGAGATTTCTTTACACCGTCTCCCTTAGCGATGATCTGTTCAGAGTAGCGATCCAGCCAAATGGGTTAGGTTAGTTGTTTGCTACAACGATGCTTGATGGCGCCGCTCAATTACAGAACCGCGTGCGGTAGCGACCGGATCCTACGCTCAAATGAGGTTGAGTGGTGGCATCCGGTCGCTACCGCTCACGGTTCCGTATTGAGCGATAACCGTTTTGAACCTTTACTAACGTTGCGCTAGTGTAGTCTCTCATGGCTGAACAAGTAGTTCATATTGATGCCAACAAGCCGTTCGTCCGCGTCATCATGGTATTGACCGTGGCGGTGGCCGTGCTGTCTTCGTGGTTTGTTGTTCGCTGGTGTCTGGGTAATACGATCGCCGAATACTATGACGCCGATCAAACCGGACTCGAAACAGTGAGACGAGCGGCATCCTGGGCGCCCAGTGATCCGCTCACTCACTGGCGACTGGGGATAATCGGCCAGAGACAATTGCTGCCAGATCAGCTTCACCAGGTGGTTAATGAGTATGAAAAGGCTGCCAGCCTTTCGCCAAATGACTACCGGTACTGGATGGCGCTTGGCACCGCTCTTGAGCAATGGGGTGAAATCGATCGCGGAGAAAAGGCGCTACGGCGGGCGACGGAGCTCGCACCTTCCTACGCACTCCCTCGTTGGTACTTCGGCAACCTGCTCTTACGCAGCGGTCGTTATGATCAAGCATTTGCCGAACTGCGGCGCGCGGCCGACGCCAACCCTGACCTGAGATCTCAATTATTCAATCTTGCATGGGCCATTCACAACAAGGACCTCGACTCATTAGTTGAAGTGGTAGGCAACTCCGCGACTACTCGAGCAGAGTTGGCTGCATATGTTGTGGGACGGCAGAGGTTCGACGACGGAATTCTATTATGGCAACGGCTGAATGAAGCCGAAAAACGAGCAAATCGGACGAATGGTGAAGCCATGATCGGGGCCCTGGTCACGGCCAAGCGTTTCCATCAAGCGGCGCAAGTAGCAAATGATCTGGTTCCCGCCGCCACCTACCGGGCCGAGGAAGGCAGGTTGGTTGATGGAGGCTTTGAGGACGACGTTGTACCTCAAAGGGGAGCAGTGTTTGGGTGGCAGGTAAAATCTTTGCAGCAGGCACAGGTCGGCATCGATCCCAATCGGGGTCACAATAGCAGCCGAAGTTTGCGTATGGTTTTTCAGGTCCCTTCTCGTCTGGACTCAATCAGTGTTTCGCAGCTCGTTCCAGTTACGCCCGACACCCAGTACGATTTTGAGTGCTACGTCAGATCCCAGGACCTTCAGAGTGCCTCCACTCCTCGGATCGAGATTGCTGATGCGACGGACGGACAAGGGATGACGGGCTCGAGCCAGGCACCCACCGGAAGCACCGATTGGCAGCGAATCGCCCTTAGCTTCAAAACTGGTGCAAAGTCTGAGGCTCTGATTGTGAAGGTCATTCGAACTACCTGCGGTGAGGATCCGGTTTGCCCGATTTTTGGCACAGTGTGGTATGACGGCTTCAATCTCAAGCGCAGAAGCTAGCTCCCGAGGAGACGCGCGTTTGGAGACCTCCGGACCCGGAACGGAAGCCTCTACTGGCAACCCTCTGGAGCCAACGGTTTACCGCGTCCAACATACGTTGGCGAGCAGGTTTATTTTCCTGAATATTTGCGTCGCAATCGTTCTCTCAGCCCTGGCTTTCGGAACCGTACACGCTTGGGCGCTGATTGTCTTCTGCGTTGGCGCCCTGGCAAGTGTGGTTCTCTGGGTTATAGACGCCTGGAGTTTGGGAAAGCTGCGTATCAGCCGAAATCCTTTGCAGATTCCACTCATTGGAATGCTGGCGCTGGGTTTTATTCAACTCCTGCCCTTGCGAGACACCGCTGCCACTGAAGCACTTACAGTACCCGCATCCAGAGCTCTTTCTTTCGATCCTTACTCAACGCGGATGGTGCTGGCGCAGGTTACCACTCTGCTAATCTATTTCGCGGCCACTTTGGTGTTCACAGACTCGCCTCATCGATTAAGACTCCTGGTTCGAACAATTATTATTTTTGGTTTCTTCCTGGCAATCTTCGGATTGACGCAGTCATTCGTAAGCCCAACCCGAGTTTACTGGGTCCGTGAATTAACCCAGAGCACCGCCTTTGGACCTTTCATCAATCGGCACCACTTCGCGGGTTACATGGAGCTGACGCTGGGGCTACCCCTCGGTTTGCTTTTCGCCGGTTCGTTGGAGAAGGAGAAAAGGTTTATCTATCTCTTCGCTGCTCTCCTTATGGGCGTCGCCCTGATCATGACCAACTCGCGGGGTGGCATTATTAGTTTGGTGGCGGAAGTGCTGTTCCTGATGGCCCTGACAATGTTTCGCAAGCGCAAAAGAGGAGAAGCTCAGAACAAGACACAACGCATCCGAAGTGCTGCCTTGCGAAGCGCGCTCGCGCTGGCCTTGATTGTCGGACTATTTGCCGGGGTTGTTTTGCTCGGTGGCGAGTCCGTGTTGAGCCGGTTTGTAGGCACAGTAAATTCAGACGACCCCACGACGGGACGGGCGCACTTTTGGAGTGTGACCACAGACATTATCAAGGCCCACCCATTTGTCGGCACCGGTTTAGGAGCTTTTGCGGTCGTCTACACTCGTTATGATTCGCGCAACGGCCTCTATCGATTGGAACAGGCCCACAATGACTACCTGCAGGTCTTATCAGATGGTGGAATTGTAGGAGCGGCGCTGGGACTATTTTTCATCGTGATGTTGTTCCGGATGGGCTTCGCCCGACGCGAATCTCGTGATGAGTACAGAAGCGGAGTAGCGATTGGCGCCCTGGCCGGGTGCTTTGCCGTCCTGGTCCATAGCTTTTTTGATTTCACGCTCCATACGACATCCAATGCCCTTCTGTTTCTGGTGCTGGCCGCGCTTGCCACTATGAATGGTCGCGTAGAGCAGCCAAATGTTACTTCGCGGAGACGGCGACGCAGTCGGCCCACGAGTGCCGAGCCAATAATGATCAAACCGTGAGGAAGAGGGACACGGAGACGGAGAGACACGAGACGGGGAGACACGGCGACGGCGAGACGGGGAGACGGCGAGACCAATGACAATCAAAGCAACTGAAAGTGCAGATCTAAAGCAGGACTCTAATTCCCACTCTTCGCCCCGTCTCCCCGTCTCCCCATCTCCCCATCTCCGCGTCTCCTCGAATCTCCCCGTCTCCCCGTCTCCCCATCTATGCGTCTCTTCGCCCGACTATTCATCGGTTCCAGCTCTTTGTCTGGCTGCGACTTTGAAGTACGGCAAACCCGACTCGTTGAACCACAAGATTGGTGGGGAATGGATCAATTTCAGCGCAGAAAAGTTCGTGGAGAGCGTTCGGCATGTTGCCCTTGGGCTTGCTGCCCTGGGAATCAAACGAGGGGATCGGGTGGCGTTGCTTTCCGAGAACCGCCCGGAATGGTCAATCACAGACCTGGCCATTCTGAGTCTGGGTGCCATCAACGTCCCCATTTATACCACCCAGGCTATTGATCAAATCCGCTACATTTTGACCGACTCCGGCGCCCGCGCCATCTTCATCTCTAACCGTCGGCTCTATAAGCACGCCCGTCAGGCCCTCGAGCGTTTGGGTTTCCTCGAGAACTTGATCTTCTTCGACACCGAAGGGTCCGAGGGTGTAGACCGGGCGATTAGTCTTGACTCCCTGGTGGAAAAAGGCCGCGAGCAGTCGCGCCTCACGCCCCAGGCGTTTGATGAGCATCTGAGTGCGGTGCGGCCGCAGGATCTGGCGACAATAATCTACACCTCCGGAACGACAGGTGAGCCGAAGGGTGTGATGTTGACCCACAACAACTTCATATCGAACGTTCTTGCCATTACCGATGGACTGCCTATCTCGTCGACCGATGTTGCTTTGTCAGTTCTGCCCTTATCGCACATCTTCGAGCGGACGGGCTTCTACGTCTTTTGTTACAACGGCCTCTCAGTCTATTACGCAGCCTCGTTCGATCAGGTTGGCGAGAATCTGCGCGAGGTCCGTCCCACAGTCATGACGGCGGTGCCGCGCCTTTTCGAAAAGGTCTATCACCGCATTGTGAAGAAAGGAATGTCCGAGAAGGGCTGGAAACGCAAAGTATTTCTGCGCGCGATGGTGGTGGGACAACGCTACGCTGAATTGAAAGATAAACACCAACGAGTGCCCAGGACTTTGGCCCTGCAACAGAAGGTTGCCGATCGTTTGGTGTTCTCCAAATGGCGTGAAGGCGTGGGAGGGCGCCTGAGATATTTTGTCTCGGGCGGTGCGCCGCTGTCTCCCGCGCTGTCTTATTCGTTTCTGGCCGCGGGGATTCCGGTTCTTCAGGGTTACGGCGCTACAGAAACCTGCATCGTTTCGGCGAATCGCCCTGAGAATAACCAGGTTGGATCAATTGGATTGCCATTTGCCGGCATTGAACTGGCCATCGCGGAGGATGGCGAGATTATGGTGCGTGGTCCAAACGTAATGCAGGGCTACTATGGTCAACCCGACGCAACCGCTGCCGTCATGAAGGATGATTGGTTTGCAACCGGTGATGTCGGGCACCTGGACGAGGCTGGGCGTCTCTACATCACCGACCGCAAGAAGGATTTATTTAAGCTCTCCAACGGCAAGTATATTGCACCCCAGCTAATCGAAAGCCTACTTAAACAGAGCGAGTTTGTAAGTCAGGTCGTGGTGGTGGGCACGGGTCGCAAGCAACCGGCGGCGCTGATCGTGCCGGAATGGGAAGCCGTGAAGCAGGAGCTTTCCGCGCAAGGAGAAGACTTTCCCCAGGATCGCAAAGATCTCAGTCAATTCCCGGCAGCTGTTAAAATCGTTCAGCGTGACGTGGCTGGGCTGACCCGCGAGCTTGCCGATTATGAACGCATTCGTCGAATTGCGCTCCTGCCAGACGAGTTCACGATCGATAACGGAGAGTTAACACCCACCTTAAAAGTGAAGCGGCGAGTCATCGACGAAAAGTTCGGTGACTTGATCGAAGATCTTTACTCATAGCAGTTTGTCCGCTCTCTAGTTTTGCAATCGATCCCGAAACGACACTAAACACGACTAAATATTAGTGACATCTCGTGTGTTTTCGTGATTGCGTGGTACGCGTCTTCATTGTGAATATCCTCTTTGCCGCAACCCTAGGGCCCACTATCGAAATACTCCTGGCGTTGTTCCTAATGCTCCTGGCCGCCAAACTTGCGGCCGAAGTTTTCGAGCGTTTACGTCAGCCGGCCGTGGTGGGTGAGATCCTTGCCGGAGTAATCATCGGTCCCAGCGTGCTTGGCCTGGTTGCGCCATCAGAATTTGTCACCCTGCTCGCCGAAATGGGGGTCATCTTCCTTCTTTTTAGTGTTGGACTCGAGACCAAGCCATCGAGCATTTTTCAGGTCGGCAAGACTGCAGTATTCGTGGCCGTGCTGGGAATTGTCTTGCCTTTCTTTGGCGGTTGGCTGCTGATGCGCCTGTCGGGGGCCACAAATATCAGCTCGCTGTTTGTTGGCACCGCACTGGTGGCCACCTCAGTGGGCATCACCGCCAGAGTGCTAGCCAGCGTGCAGCTCCTTAGCACGACCGTGGCTCGCATCATACTCGGGGCCGCAGTTATCGACGACATTCTTGGACTATTGGTGCTATCGGTTGTCTCGAGTACTTCGGCGGGTGCTATCAACTACTGGCAACTTGGCACTTCGGCGGTATTGGCGATCGGATTCACCGCGTTCGTAACACTAATCGGAGCTCGTGTAATAACGCGAGCAGCGCCGCGCATCCATAGCTTGCGTATTAGCGAGTCACTCTTTATTGCCGGACTGATTCTGTGTCTGGGTCTGGCGGTGGCAGTAGCATTCATCGGAGTCGCAGCGATCATCGGCGCCTTTCTGGCGGGCATGGCTATTTCCGAGGCCAGTGAAGGTGATGAGCGACTGCACGCGCAAACGAACGGAGTGACGGAATTCCTCGTCCCGTTCTTCCTCGTAAATATTGGTATGCAGCTGCAGTTGTCGGTTTTCCGCGACTGGACGCTCATCTGGCTGGCGCTTGCCGTAACGCTGGTTGCGCTGGTGACGAAGTTGATTGGCTGCGCTGCCGGCGCCTGGTCTCTGGGATTGAGGCGAGCCGTGCAGGTTGGCGTTGGCATGATGCCGCGTGGTGAAGTTGGGATCGTGGTTGCTCAGATCGGACTAAGCCTGGGTGTAATTGATGCGCGGCTTTACGCGGTGGTTCTTTTCATGGCCGTAGCTACGACGCTGATTGCCCCGCCTCTGCTTACCGTGCTTTTCAAAGCCGACGCTTCTCGATAGCAACCCAAACGATCCAATCAGCTTCACACAGATTTAAGACCACGTTAATTCGGAATTCAGGCCGCGAGACTACGCTCCTGCTCTCTCTTTTACTCGTCGGGGAGGACCAAAATGCAGACTATCTCCAGACACTTCTTAGGGGCCTTCGCTGGTGCTTTTCTGGTTATGCTGGGAGGAACGAACGCTTTTAGCCAGGAGACATTAGCGGTCGACAACACTTCAAAGGCGCCGGCTGCTGCTGTATCTCCTGAACCCAGGCGATCAGAAAAAACTCCAGACACCGATACTGAAAGGATTAACGTCCTTGAGGAAACGTTGCGCCGGCAAGGCACTCAGCTGGAAGAAATGCGGAAGCTGTTGGTTGGACAACAGGAAACCATAAAACTCCTGGCGGATAAGTTGGCGGGCATTGGGCCGGTGGCGCCGGTTCGAGCCGAAGCCGTAGCCTCAGGCGAAGAGCGTTCGGAAACTGCCGGCGCGCGGATAATCGCGGAGCCGCAAGCCTCACCAATTGAAGATCGATTGAAAAAGGTGGAGGCTCGGGTATCAGAAATCGGATCGGTGAAATTCAGCGGCGACATACGTCTTCGATCCGAGTCGTTTTTTGGACTATCGAACATTCTGCCAAGCGGCAGTACTCCTGGAGCGTTAGGGAATGATTTGAGTTGGCGTCACCGTGCTCGCCTTCGGGCACGATTAGCGATTCGAGGGACCATCGGTGAGGAGTTTGACTGGGGCTTGCGCCTCGCTACAGGGAGCTTCGCTGATAATATCTCGACTAACCAGACCCTCACGGATTTTTTCAACCGCAAACCCTTCGCGCTTGACCAGGCGTTCATTACCTACACGCCGCGTCGAGTTTCTGGGTTGCGTCTCCAGGGCGGTAGGTTCGAACCGCCGTGGACGTTTACTGAAATGACGATTGACAACGATCTGCAAGTCGAAGGCTTAAATGAATCATATTCACGCTCCTTTAAGAAATCCATGGTCAAGGACCTTACATTTGTCGCCTGGCAACTGCCCATGCTGGAGCGCAACTCTGCTTTTGTACGCAACCTCGATGGCACGATCAATATCGAGCAGTCACGCCGCGATGGCCGCGATCTAGCCCTTCTCGGAGCCCAGGTCCGCACGCGCCTGGAACCGAATGCCAAAGTAGCACTGACTCTCGCGATCGCCGATCTCTACTTTTCCGGCACGCAATTCATTTCCCCCGTACAGGTGTTCGGCAGCCAGTTGCAGCTTCCACTAACCTTCACAATCCCCGCCAGAGGTGCAACGGCTGCACAAACCGTGACCACACTAGTGTTGATCCCGCGTGATCTTCTGGTGCCCGGTCATGGCAACTTGGGGTTGACCACCGCCAGTAACAATGCTGTCAATCGTGATGGGCGACTGTCCTCAGGCTTCAACCTCGTCGATCTAATTGCCCGTCTGGAGCTCAAACACAGTAAGCGGTTCCCAGTCACCGTTCTTTTAAATTTGGTTACCAACACGCAAGCGCGAGACGTGGTCAGGGCTGGCCCTGAAGGCGTCGATTTGGTTCTTCCTAATCATGAGAACCAGGGCTTCTGGGGTGAGGTCCAGGTTGGGCAAACGAGAGCACGCGGGGACATCTTGTTTGGCTATACGTTTTTGCGCGTGGAAAAAGATGCGGTGCTCACGCCGTTCAATTTTTCCGACGTTACGCAGCAGTCCGACATGCGTGCACACCGGTTAGCTTTCGCCTATGCGGCAGATCCGCATGTGACATTTTCAATAACGGGCATTGTTACACAACGGGCAAACGGATTACTGGGTCCTTTTCTGCCCACTCCGCCCGGCTCGTTGAATCGCGCGACGACACGTTTGCAATTTGACACGATCATCAGGTTCTGAACGCAGCAGGCAGGGGTCGGGAGAAAGGAGTCGGGACTCGGTGGGCCTAAGATCCTGATTAGGCGTACTGACTCCTACAGACTTCAAACACGTAACCGAGAATTCACTTGATGGTAACAGCCAGTTAGGATTCGGCGTGCACTATCTCCCTCAGATACTCGTTACTGGTCCTTCATCGAGTCTCCTGAGACTGTCGCGCTGATTCTGGGGGAATGAGCACGGTGGACTGAGACGGAGTGAGATCGCCAGTACTGAGTATTCCCGCCAGTGACACCTAACACATCCGCTATGTTCCACCGGTGTGTTGCGGCCCCACGATGCTCCTTTGTTTCAGCCCCGGTGGTTTGCCGACCTGCCGGGGCTTTTTTTTCACCAACGTCGTACTCCTTATGCGTCTTAGTTAAGATGGAGTTCAGACTAACGTCAGGTCACGTTCAGATGGACATTCACCTGCTGCTCCGCTATATTGCGACACTTCGAACATAAACAAGCCACCAAGGGGGTCGAAACTCTCAAAATGGGCCTGCTAAATTTCCTACCAAAAGAGGAACAGTATTTTGCCCTTTTCATACAGATGACTGTCTATATTTCCGAGGCCGCACGCGAGCTCAAGGAAATGCTGGCGGACAAGAATCATGACTTCGTGGAATACATGAGGCGGATTAAAGGCCTGGAGCACGCCTGTGATGAGTTGACGCACAGCATTGCAACTCGCCTCAACAAGTCTTTCATTACTCCTTTCGACCGCGAAGATATTTACATGATGTCTACCGCGCTCGACGATATCGTTGATCTTATAAATGATGCCGCCCGGTCAATTGTCGATTATGACGTCAGGGAGATTAAGGATTACGCACAGGACTTCGCCGACGTAATCGTTCGCATGGCGGAACAACTTCGAGAAATCGTTTCCACGCTTGAGAAGCCCAAAAATATCACCCAGCGGTTAGTGGAGATTCACCGTTTGGAGAATGAGGGCGACGATATTTATCATGCCGCGATTGCAGAGCTGTTTCATGAGGAGCGCGACCCCCTGACTGTTTTGAAGTGGAAAGAAGTTTACGAAAAACTCGAAGCCGCGGTCGATCGTTGCGAAAACGTGGCCAACATTATTGAGAGTGTGGTTATCAAGCATACCTAGGAACCGCTAGCAAAATCACAATTATGACAATTGCCCTCGGGTTAGTCATTTTCATCGTCTTTATCGCCTTCGTCTTCGATTACACCAACGGTTTTCACGACGCTGCTAATTCGATAGCCACCGTCGTATCTACTCGCGTCCTCTCGCCTGGTATGGCGGTTACCTGGGCGGCCTTTTTTAATTTTATCGCTTTTGCCGTGCTTGGAACGCGCGTAGCCAAAACAATTGGCGGCGACTTGGTACGAATTGAACTTGTAGCTCAGGATATGCGGCTCTACATGTTGCTCGCCGGCTTGTTGGGAGCAATCACCTGGAATTTAATCACTTGGTATATAGGACTACCTACATCCAGCTCCCATGCGCTTATCGGTGGCTACGGCGGCGCGGCCATCGCTGCTTATGGAAGTTTTGTCGGTATCCTGAAGCCGGAAGGTTGGACCAAGACGCTAATCTTCATCGTAGCATCGCCGCTTATCGGCATGACACTGGGATTCCTGAGTATGGTGGCAGTGCATTGGATTTTTCGACGATCTTCGCCTCACAGCGTTGACCGATTCTTTCGCAAGGGACAACTGGTATCAGCAGCCTTATATTCGCTGGGGCATGGCGGCAACGACGCACAGAAGACCATGGGCATTATTACCGCCGTCCTTGTCGCAGGTGGAATGCTCGCTTCAGGACCTGGTGGCACGCTGCCTGAGATTCCTTTATGGGTAGTCCTCTCGGCTCATGCGGCGATCGCCTTGGGTACACTGTCAGGCGGCTGGCGCATCGTGCATACGATGGGCTCGCGGATTACCAAACTAAAACCTGTCGGCGGTTTCTGTGCGGAAAGTTCAGGCGCTCTGGCTTTGTTTGGCGCCACGTTAGCTGGAATTCCTGTTTCGACAACTCATACAATCACCGGCGCAATTGTCGGTGTCGGATCAACCCGGCGACTTTCGGCGGTCAAGTGGGGAGTGGCGCGGCGGATCGTCTGGGCCTGGGTTCTCACGATTCCGATGGCTGGAATCATCGCAGCACTCTCATTCCTGATAATCCGGATTATCCATCAAGCAACTCCATAATCCTCGTCACGACTGTCGTAAGCATTTGGCTCTGTCCCCTCCCGATAGCTTCGCAGGTACCTTTCTCAGCCCCTAGCGCGGTCCTCAGCGGTCACTGGCCATCAGGTTCGAGTTGGTTTGCGCCTGAGAATTTTGCAGGTCTGTTATGCTCTGGTAGAAACACTGCAAACACGTTCTGTAAGATTCCTCTGTCTGGCCGGTGCGAATCTTCACTCCGCACCACGAGCAAAGAACCTCGAAATCGTTTTCAGTTTGAGCTGGTTTGGTAATCAAGTGAGTCCTCGTTTGTTCTTCATACTCTTCTCGTCACCAACCATACTATGCGAAGGTTAATAGCACGTGGCGTGCGAATTAAATGGCAGTTAAGAAAACCTCATCTCAGTGACGGCTCTCAAACGGCTATCTGTTCAGACGTAGTTCATCTCTCGTTCAGGCTCCGGCGTAACGCAGAGAAAAGTCCTACCTCCGCCCGTAACATTCTGGTAGCATCGATTTAACTGGTCCGTAACATCGGCACACTCGAAACGCTGACACGGGTTTGCTCAAGTCTTCGACGGTCCATCTTGGAGGACGCTGTATTGCTACCCAGGCTACGCGGGACAACAGTCTTCTTTCGAACTCCACGAGCAGCATGGCTCGCAGCCATCCTGCTGTTCTTGCCTACGGATCTGTTAGCGGATACAAAGGCAAGCAATGTCGTTTGCCGGAGCGACCTGGCAGTCGAGCGGCGCGAGGAACTCGCAGACAAGCTGCGCAAGATCACAGGGTGGAGCAACCTGAACTTCGACCCTACGGGGGCGTTGCGCTTAGGTACAAATCCCGGCCGCGGCTCAACACAGGCCCGCGAGCTGTTGTCACAAGCGGTATCGGGTGGTACGGCTGTGATACTGGAGGATGCGAGCAGGCGCACCGACGTGGCCTTTTGTCAGGTGCTTCCCGGTAAGTGGAAAGCGGATGTTCCGACAACCGCCCGGCTTTCGTGATACGAATTGACTTTGCAGATTTTGAGAATGTAATTGGCGACCCGCGCGCTCTGCAAGCGTTCGATGCTGGTTGGGGCTTCCTGCATGAGCTGGATCACGTCGTCAACAACTCTCTTGACACTAACTGCCTGGGTGAGCCCGGCGAATGTGAAGCGCATGTAAACGAAATGAGACTTGAGTGTGGACTTCCTCAACGAGCAGAGTACTTCTACACGTATTCAGCGCTTACAATCGACTCGGCTTTCATAACTCGGCTGGTTCAGCTTTCATTTGAGCAGGAAGAGGCCCCGCGCAAAAAGAAAAAGCGCTACTTGCTCGAGGCGTTAGGCATCGGCAACCCGGCGCTTTTGTTTGATGACAGTCCCGGCACTCGGCGCTTGGGTCACTTCATCGGCAGACCTGGAACTAACCTGTCGCAGTTTTCCTTCGGCGGGCCGAACGATTCTTTTAATCGTCGCAAGCAGCAAACTTATAGCTTCGCCAACAATGTCACGTGGATCAAAAATAATCACACGTTCCGTTTCGGTGGCGATTACAAACGTCACCAATACGATTCCAGTTTGCCGGAAGAACAGGCGACCGAATTTGAGAAGTTCGACAGCATCACGCAACTCCTGACGGGCAATGCCACCGAGGCCGACACGCAGTTCGGAATTACCGAGAAGAGTTTCCGCTTCCAGGATTTCAGCGGCTATATCGCGGACGACTGGAAAGTTTCACGCAAATTAAGCCTGAATCTTGGGCTGCGCTATGAACTCTTCATGTGGCCGACAGAGAAACAGGGTCGCATCGGCAACTTCGATTTTTCCAGTTTCCAACAGTGCTTCTCGCCAACGGGCGGAACGCTGGGGCTTTGTGACAGTCCGTCGCCGGGCTTCATCGTCCCGGACAACGTGCAGCCGACCGGGCTCGGCAATGTGGACGGGGCGATTGCCGTAACGGCTCGTGCCGGTAACCAGCACACACTCAACGGTCAAGATAGAAACAACTTCGCCCCACGTATCGGATTTGCCTTTTCACCACTTTACTCGAATCGCGTGGTAGTTCGCGGTGGCTTCGGTTTTTTCTACGACCGGTCCAGTGCTGCTTTCATCAACACGGTCTTCAGCAATTACCCGTTCCTGCGTGAGATCGAAATCACGGTGCCTTCCGGCAATGTGCCTATCACGACTGCATTCTCAGCGCAGCCGACCACGCTGTCGCTCAACAATTGGCTGCCTTTTCGTGTGACCCGTGGGTCAGGGACTGGCGGCGGCTACGTGATCCGTGACAACACCGGAGTTAGCCGCGACGCCCGCGGAACTGCGACGTCTCCTCCGGGAAACATCGCCGAGACGTTTGAGTTTCGCGCAGTGGATCGCGATCTGAAGACACCGTACGTGCAGCAATGGAACCTCGGGTTTCAGTACGAGATCACGAAGAGCATGCTGTTCGAAGCTCGCTACGTCGGCACGCGCGGCCGGAATCTGTTGCAGGCAGTCGCTTTCAACCAGGGATTTGATCTCAACGACACCAACACGCCGGACCACATCTATGAACGCTTCAACCAGGCTTACATAGCCGCGGGTTCACCTAATGGACCACTCAACGCTGGAACGACTGCTCGCGACCGCGGTCTCGGCAGGGCTTTCGGCTTTGCGAATCCGTATCGCGTTGGTGTTGGTGCATCGGCCACCTGCGCCGGGGGCGTATTAGCTCTACCCGACGGAACTCCTCTGGATCTGAATCTCGCAAACCCACTAACATGCGCCGGCAGCACGCTTGGCGGTGGTCAGGTAATCAACTTCGAGGCTCGTGTGCCAGTCCTTGGCTTTAACGTGCCCGAAGCATTGTTGCTGCAGTCAAACGGAGAATCAACTTATCACGGCGCACAATTCAGCCTGAGCCAACGTCTGACTCGTGGTCTCCATTTCAACGCGGCCTACACCTGGTCCAGATCGATTGATACGAGTTCAACTGACCCGGGAAGTACGGCTGGTTCCGGTAAGCCTGACGTACCTAACACAGGTTTCGTGGTACAAGGCGACCTACGTAATCTCGACTCGAACCGCGCCGTCTCTGATTATGATCGGACGCATCGTTTTAGTCTTAACTTCGTTTATGACATTCCGACCTTCGGATCCGGTAGCAAGTTCTTTACTGGCTGGCAGCTTTCTGGCTTTTTCCAGGCGCAAACCGGGACGCCGTACACCATCTTCTCTCCGGAACCGGAAGTTCAAACCGCACAGCAGTACGCTGATTTGGTGCGCGGCTCCGGCGGCCTCTACCGGCTCGGCTTCGGCAGGCCTTCGCTTTGTGGCGATTTGGACCAGCAAGGCTCTGACATCACCGAAGACGCATTCAATCGCGGCGCTCTTTGCTCCCCGTTGGGTCAAAACGGAAGCCTTGGCCGCAACGTTCTGAGAGCGCCATCACAGTCCAGGTTCGACCTTGGGATCGTGAAGACCACGAAGCTCACGGAAAACGTGGCCGTCGAACTCGGTTCGGACGTCTTCAACGTATTCAACCGGGCCAACTTCGCTTCGCCCGACTTTGAGTTGGGTAGTCCGGACTTCGGGCAAATTACGAGCACAGTTGGCGGACCTCGAGTCATGCAGTTCAGAGCGAAGCTTAAGTTCTAGGTCATACAAACGGCTTGGGATCGTTCGGTGTCCCCACTGAACGATAACTAATCGCTGGAATATTGCAGGTCTTTTTTTTTAAAATTGAATCCTTGGGGCAAAGTTGATATGTCGCTTCCAGAGACGTCACTCGCTGATCAGAAGGATCAGAACCAGCTTTCGGATGAGGTCTATGATGATGGCTTTCTGCGAGTGGAACACAAGAACTATTACGTAGCCTGCGGTGGCCAGTCAATTAAGCTTCCACGCACGGAGTTCTTGATTTTTTCCCGTTTAGCTCGTTCACCTGAGCGAATAGTGTCCGCAGAAGAGTTGTGGGAATACGCATGGGGGAACGACAAGCCACTCAATACTGAAAGTCTGCACGTTTATATTTACCGGCTAAGAATCAAGCTCCTGCCCTACAACCTGCGCATAGATACTATGGTCAATGTTGGCTACAGACTACTCTTGGACAGCTCCCAGGACGCCTAGTGACCTACCACTTTCGTCAACCGTTGTGAGACCCAGAGTTTACGCTAAGTTTAGATGAAGTTCAGACGGATGTAACAGCCCGCACCTAGGATTCAACGGTTAATCCGAACACCCTAAGGAGACACATATGCTCCCTGCCTGTAAAACCTGCCGATGGAGTGCCTTATTCATCTCTATTTCATTGGCACTACTTGGAGTTGCCTGCAACGGCGGGGGCACTTCCTCCAGTACCGGTCCGGCTGAATCAGCCGTAATCAAGGTCGACGGATCCAGTACCGTGTTCCCAGTCACCGAGGCCGTCGCCGAGGAGTTTCAGAAAGAGAAACAGGGGAAGGTACATGTGACGGTGGGAATTTCGGGGACCGGCGGGGGTTTCAAGAAATTCGTGCGCGGGGAGATCGACGTTGCTGATGCCTCGCGTCCGATCCTCACCGACGAGATGGCCCAGGCAAGGGCCAACGGCATCGAATTTCTCGAACTGCCCGTTGCTTTCGATGCCCTCACGGTGGTCGTGAACCCGCAGAATAACTGGGTGACTTCCATGACAGTCGCTGAGCTTAAGAAGGTCTGGGAGCCTGAGGCGCAGGGAAAGATAACTCATTGGAATCAAGTTCGACCGGAATGGCCTAACGAAAAAATCGCGCTCTTCGGTGCCGGGGCCGACTCAGGCACCTTTGATTATTTCACTGAAGCAATTGTTGGCAAGGCCAAATCAAGCCGGGGAGACTACACCGCAAGTGAAGACGACAACGTGCTGGTCCAGGGAATCGAAGGTAGCAAATATGCCCTCGGATATATCCCTTACGCTTACTTTGCTCCGCACAGCAATAGAATGAAAGCAGTGGCAATTGAGTGGGAGAAAAACAAGGTCAAGGAAGCGGTCCTACCGAGCCCTGAAAATGTGTTGGGCGGAACCTACAACCCGCTGTCGCGCCCGCTTTTCATCTACGTCAGCCGTAAATCGCTCGACAAGCCTGCGGTAAAAGAATTCGTTGAGTTCTATCTAAAGAACGTCAAGACACTTGCTGCGGAGGTCAAGTACATGCCGCTTACGGACACTGCCTACCAAATGGCCATGGACCGGGTGAACTCAATGCAAACCGGAACTGGATTTGGCGGTGTTCCGGAGGTTGGACTTCCGGTGGAAGAGATCCTCAAACGACCACCGAAACTATAGACCCATCGAACGGGGTTCAGCCTGCGATCCCGCGGCCAGCTAGCCATGGACGAGATACCTGCTCTGCAACATCCGGTCGCGGCTGCCGCCGACCTGGAAACGGGACCACCACCCGCTCCCACTCCTTCAGCCACCAAGCGCCTGTCTTATGTTAAGGAGCGTTTTATTGAAGCGTTGCTATTTCTTGCCGCCTTCTCCTCTGTTGTGATCACGGTGGGAATCGTAGGCACCTTGCTTTACGAATCTTCGAGCTTTTTCACACACGTTTCTCTTAAAGAGTTTCTAACCGGCACGCTCTGGACGCCGCTTTTTGCATCGCCGCGCTTCGGTATCCTACCGCTCGTCACTGGCACACTCGTAACCACGGGCGTTGCTTTGGCGGTGGCCCTGCCGATCGGCACTGTGGTGGCTATCTACTTAAGCGAATTCGCACCTGCGGCGGTCCGCGAGATCATCAAACCTGCTCTTGAGCTTTTGAGCGCCGTGCCCACTGTGGTTTATGGCTATTTCGCTTTACAGTTCATGTCTCCGCTTTTGCAGAAGCTCTTGCCTGGCTTGCCTACGTTCAACATGCTGAGCGCCGGCGTGGTCATGGGAATCATGATCATTCCTTACGTGAGTTCGTTGAGCGAGGACGCGATGCGTGCTGTTCCAATGTCGCTTCGCGAGGGCGCCTATGCCATGGGGGCGAACCGCATTATCACCGCACTGAAGGTTGTCTACCCGGCTGCATTATCAGGAATTGTTGCCTCGTATATCCTGGCCATTTCTCGCGCCATTGGTGAAACCATGATCGTTGCCATAGCGGCTGGAATGCAGCCCAATCTAACGCTCGATCCGCGTGAGCCAGCAGCAACAATTACGGCCTTTATCGTGCAGGTTAGTCTTGGTGATCTCCCGCACGGCAGCATCGGATATCAATCAATCTTTGCCGCCGGAGTAACCCTTTTCATCATGACGCTCATTTTTAATATCCTGGGTTACATTCTGCGGAAGCGGTTTAGAGAGGTGTACTGAGTGAGCGACTTCAAGCGCATTATTGCGAAGCGCAAACGGCAGGACTTTATCTTCAATGTCATCGGGATAATCTGCACCCTGGTGGGCATATTAACTCTGGGAGCCCTGCTGGCTGATCTTCTGATTGACGGCTTGACGCGGATCAACTGGGTGTTTCTTACCTCCTTTCCCTCACGCTTTGCAGAACGCGCAGGAATTCTCTCTTCGTGGGTGGGCACACTCCTCATCATGTTAGTCACAGCGTTTACCGCAGTCCCCTTGGGAGTCGGCGCCGGAATTTATCTGGAAGAGTATGCGCGAAAGAACTGGGGGACGAATCTCATCGAAATCAATATCGCTAACCTGGCTGGAGTGCCGTCGATAATTTATGGCTTGATGGCACTGGGTCTTCTGGTTTACCAGTTTCGACTGGGCCAAAGTGTATTGACCGGTGGACTCACGCTCGCCTTTTTGATTCTACCCATCGTTATAGTTGCAACTCGCGAAGCATTGAGAACGATCCCACAGGGTATACGTGAAGCGGCTTACGCGCTTGGCTCCACAAAGTGGCAAGTTGTTAGACATCACCTCCTTCCCTATTCATTAGGAGGAACGATGACTGGAATTATCATCGCGTTGTCCCGTGCCATTGGCGAGACCGCTCCGCTTATAACAATTGGCGCGCTTACATTTATCGCGTTCTTGCCGCCACCTCCGATCAAGACGCAGCCCCCATTTTTATCTTTTGAATGGTTATGGTCGCCATTCGCCGTGTTGCCGATACAGATGTTCAATTGGGTTTCTCGTCCAGACCAGGACTTTGTGGTTAACGCTGCGGCTGCCGGATTGGTATTAATCGTGGTGACCTTGCTACTCAATGCAATTGCGATCCTGATCCGCTACCGGGTGCGCAAGCGAATCAAGTGGTGAGGAACTAAAGGCAATGAGTGCACGCTTGGAAGTTGGGATTGGCCGCCTGGTGCAAATGACGACAAGGGATCAAGATGCTCGACCTCAGCGTAGCTCGGAAGTCGCCGAGGCGCAGCGGCCTGTTGAGATGTCACCGAAGATAAAAGCCGAAGTGGAGGGTCTGAACTTCTTTTATGGAAAGCTGCAGGCTCTCAAAAACATCAACATGGTCTTCAACGCCAATCAGGTTACGGCCATCATTGGTCCCTCGGGTTGCGGAAAGTCTACATTGCTGCGCTGCTTTAATCGAATTCATGACCTTTACCCGGACACCCGCTATGAGGGAAAAATACTCTTGCAGCCGAGTGGGATCAATCTGATCGGCCCTGAGACGGATCCTCTGGAAATGCGTATGCGTATGAGTATGGTTTTTCAGAAGCCCAACGCCTTCCCGAAATCAGTGTTCGAAAATGTAGCGTTCGGACTTCGTTTGCGAGGCATTAACGGTAATCAACTTAAGGACCATGTTGAACAATCGCTTCGTGCGGCCGCCCTCTGGGATGAGGTCAAGGATCGGCTGCGCCAGTCCGCTTACACTCTATCCGGGGGGCAGCAGCAGCGTCTTTGCATTGCCCGCGCCCTGGCGACCGACCCTGAGATGTTGCTATTCGACGAGCCAACCTCAGCGCTTGATCCCATAGCTACCTCAAAGATAGAAGATCTGATATTCGATCTGAAGCGGGAGCTGACTGTTGTCATTGTCACGCACAACATGCAACAAGCGGCGCGGGTCTCTGATGACACAGCTTTTATGTACCTGGGGGAGCTCATCGAGGTTGCGCCTACGAAGGTGATGTTTGAGAATCCGGCTATCAAGCTGACCGAAGAATACATCACGGGGCACTTTGGATAAACTGAACTCCATGTCTGCGCAGCTTTCTACATCGGTCGATCCCAAAGCGACTAACCTTCCATCCTACGGCGTTGGGGCGGTCACTCGACCGGCCAAGATAAGTATTCGGCAGCTCAACTTTTATTACGGCCGTGTTCAGGCACTTTTCGACATCTCGCTAGAGATCCCGGAACGGATCGTGACCGCTTTCATCGGCCCTTCGGGCTGCGGCAAGTCGACCTTTCTCCGTACCCTGAACCGCATGAACGACATTATTCCAGGGACGAGGGTTGAAGGCGAAGTCTTAATGGATGGTAGCAACATCTACGCGAGCGCAACTGATGTGGTGGAACTGCGTCGCAGAGTCGGAATGGTCTTTCAAAAGTCAAACCCATTTCCCAAATCAATATTCGACAACGTAGCCTACGGTTTAAGGATCAACAGGATGACCTCGAGCAAGAGTGAGCTCGAGGATTGTGTGGAACAAGCGCTTAGAGACGCCGCTCTTTGGGAAGAGGTCAAAGACCGCTTGAGACAATCTGCCCTCAGTTTGTCCGGAGGTCAACAGCAGCGATTATGCATAGCGCGGGCCCTGGCCATCCGCCCCAGTGTAGTCTTAATGGATGAACCGGCTTCGGCCTTAGATCCTATGGCCACCTCGAAAATTGAGGAGCTGATAGTTGAACTGAAGAAGCAGTACACGATAGTGATTGTTACCCACAACATGCAGCAGGCGGCGCGCGTCTCCGATATAACGGCGTTCTTTCTGCTGGGTAAGCTCATCGAAGTGAACTCGACCGAGAAAATGTTTACTAACCCCGACGAGAAGTTGACTGAGGACTACATCACAGGGAGGTTCGGCTAAGATCATTTTTGATTTTGGATTGGGTGATTTTGATTTTGTCTTCCAGGACAATCCAGAGCTTTGAGTGCAGCGACAATCTAAAATCAAAAATCTAAAATAAGGCTATGGAACATCACAGACACCTTGACGACGAACTGAATTCGCTGCGGGATCGTGTCCTGCTACTGGGCGGCGAGGCCGAAGCCGCTTTGCAGAAGGCAATGCACTCACTGATGGACCGGGACAGCGATCTCGCGCGCGGTGTGTTGAATCATGACGACGCAATCGACCGGATTGAAGTAGAAATTGATCGGCAATGCATAGACATCATCGCCCTCAGACAGCCCGCTGCCAGGGACCTTCGCTTTGTGATTTCGGTGGCAAAGATGGCCCCGGTTCTGGAACGGATCGCTGACCACGCCTGTAATATCGCGCGCGCCGCCATCGATCTGAATAACGAACCGGAGCTTAAACCGAATATCGAACTCCGCCAAATGGCTGAACAAGCTTCCGGCATGTTGCGCGCTGCCCTGGACGCGTTCACTTCCAACGACGCACTGGCGGCTCGAGAGGTCATCAAGCGAGACATCGAAATTAACGAGCTTTACAATCGAGTATTCCACAACCTGATCGAGAGAATGGTATCGGAGCCCTCGACAGCCAGTCGGGACGCACGGTTGATCTTCGTGGCCAAACACTTGGAGCGCATCGGCGACTACGTTACCGACATCTGCGAATTGACCGTCTACATGGCTGAAGCGGCTTTTATCAAGCATGTCAATTGAAACCCTATGACGCGACCTGTTTTGATCATAGAAGACGATCCTGATATTTCGGAGAGTCTGAAATATAACCTCGAGCGAGAAGGGTTGTTAACTGTTGTTGCCGCAACGGGTGAACAGGGATTGATCGAGGCGCTGAACGAACGCAATCCACCAATACTGATTTTGCTCGACCTGATGTTGCCAGGTATGAGTGGCACGGAACTCTGCCGGCGATTTCGCCGGGAACCCTTAACCCGGCGCACGCCAATAATTATGTTGACCGCCAAAGGATCGGAATCTGATCGCGTCGCCGGATTGGATCTGGGTGCCGACGACTACATAACCAAGCCATTTTCCGTAAGAGAACTCCTGGCGCGCGTCCGAGCCATCTTGCGCCGCTTAGATGAAGCAGCTACGAAGACTTATGAAGATGACCACCTGATGATCGACTTTGGCGACATTCGTGTAGTTTGCGAGGGTCGTAAAATCAAACTTACGAATAAGGAATTTAGCCTGCTTTCGGTCCTGGCCAAGAGCGCCGACCGAGTAGTAACGCGGCAGCAGCTTTTGGATAACGTGTGGGGCTACAGTTATTATGGCGACGCCCGCACTTTGGATGTACACATCAGGCGATTGCGCCAGAAGTTAGAACAGTGTGGCAATTGCATTGAGACGGTCGTCGGAGTGGGTTACCGATTTACCGGGTGCCCAGAAAAGCCGGAAGGCAACTAACGACGAAGGTACCAGATTTTGTCCAGGCACCACAGCTTTTTGCTTGCCATATGTGCCACGCTTGTCGGGATCCTTATCCTCATTTCTTCGTTTAGCTTTACCGCGTTTGCAACGGCCATGCTGGGATTTCTAGCGGGATACTTCCTGTTGAAGGGCCGGCAGGCCAACCAACAGAATATGAGCTCGCTCCCTGCTGAGAATGTAGCCGGCGCTTCGGACTCTCGCTCAACTGAAATCTTCGCTCTGGGTAAGCTTTTCGAGGCGACTCTGGATGAAATGCGCGAGGGACTGCTTGTCGTCGACAACGACATGCGGGTAGTTGCCTCAAATCCTGCTGCGCACCGCCTCTTCAATTTGGCGACAGGGAGACTTGAGTCTCAGCGTTTGACTGAATTGACGCGCAACCCGGCAATCTACAGCGCGTTTCACGATGCACTTAAAGGAAACGAACGGTCGGGCGTGGAAATCGAAACACACGACCCCACGCGCCGCGTTTTTGATCTAAGAGTGGTGCCATTAGGCAGCAGCGATGGCACTACCACGGCGGGAGCGATTGGCGTCTTCTTTGACATAACACAACTCGAAAAGCTCGAACGTGTGAGGCAGGAGTTTCTTTCCAATGTCTCACACGAACTGAAGACCCCACTGACTGCGATCGTGGCGTTTGTAGAGACACTTGAAGCGGGAGCGCTCGATGATCGTGAAAACAGTGAAAGGTTCCTTGAGATAATTCGCAAGAATGCCGCCCGAATGCAAAATCTTATTGACGACATCCTTGAATTGAGTGCAATTGAAGCCGGTAATGTGAGGGTTAAGGTGGAAGAAATCGAGCTCAGTCCGCTACTCAATGATGTGATCATGTCTCTTGCCGCGAAAGCATCTTCGCGCGGCATTACCGTAACAAACCAGGTTCCCGCCGACACACTCGTCTCAGCTGACCCCCGCCGCCTTGAGCAAATGCTCAGCAACCTTGTTGATAATGCGATCAAATTCAACCGGGACGGGGGAATGGTCACGATCGGATGCGAATCAGGGACGCGAACTCGCATTCTTGTTAAAGACACGGGGGAGGGAATTCCGGCGCAGCATCTTGAGCGTCTTTTCGAACGTTTTTACCGGGTGGATCGGGCCCGCTCCAGAGAGATGGGTGGAACTGGTCTGGGCTTAGCAATTGTTAAGCACCTAGCCAGGGCTCACGGGGGAGAGGTTAGGGTTCGTTCGGAATTAGGGCAGGGAAGTACTTTTGAAATTGATCTGCCGCAAACAAACGGGATTTCCGGAGGATCTACTGCCAAGAAGGAAACTATTTTAACCCCCAGTTATTGAGAGACCAAACTTCACGCTTTTCTTCTCCGACGCCCTCCGCAACGCGCTAGCCTTCCAGAGCAATGATTCAGCCAGAATCCGGAGATTTATCGGTATGTCGGGTGGTTTAGATTCTCTCTTGAGCGGCCTTTGATAGTGAGCCAGCAGTGGCATCTCGGCGCAGCAAAACTCACAGGCAGACAAATGGTGTCTCACCAAAGTCATAATTTCAGGCGAGAGCGCCTGTAAATGGAACGAGAGTAGGATGTTAGACGAAGGGCAGGCGATCGTCTTTGTAAACGAGTTCACGCTCGAGGTTTTCATTTGAACCCCTGCTTACTGCACAAATTCGGACTTCTAAACTGCAATCGGCCTAAAATAACGAAGAGCCAGGGGCATGTTGGCGGTTCGCCTAAGGGTCGGAAGCTCTTATTCAAGAGCAGGAAAGATCTAATCCGCAACCAATTCCAGAAATCCTCATCGCCTCGCGGAACTGTTTCCCCATTGTTATCAATGGTTTCACCCGAGTGTAAAAATTTGTTGCCCATTATTTAAAATCTTGCTAAGATGGCCCCGTTACGTCAGAGGGCGTCGACCCTTTGACTCTTCTTCCAGGAAGAACTTCACTTTGATCATCGGCTCGCACAAGAGCCAGCATACCAATTGTCACCCTAAAAGGGGTAAGTATCTTCCCTAGGCACAATTTGAGCTTGAGCCGTAGACCAGCTCCGCTCGTGGTCTCAAGTCCTCCCAGGACAATCAATTCTCAAAACCCGCATGCGACCTTCTATTCCCTTCCTTTAAGGGTCACTCTCCGGCCGGTTCGTTCAATAAACCGACCACCGAAACCAACTAAGACTTGCTTTCTTTTTTGAAGCAAGGCCGACAAAACTATCTGGGCAAACGGACAATCCAGTGAAATCCATAAGTCACGAAATCGAAAAAGAACTCCAACCCAGCGCCGTAGAAGATAAGCCGTCGCAGCCACGAACGCGACGTTCTTCTGAGCGACACGCGAAAAGCGGCAAATGGGTCGAAAGCCTCCGTTCGTCAGACGTCGGCCGGCTCTGGACTGAGCTCCACCGCATTGTCTCTCACCACCCCCTGGTCAGGGCGTCGCGTAGCGCAGGCCTCCTGGTGGAGGAAGGCGCTACTACAGCATACACAGATTTAACCCAGGAACTGTTTGTTCAGCTCCTAAGTAAGAACAGATTTGAACACTATCTCGAGACGGAGATGACGGATTACGAGATTGAGTGTGAGATCAGCCAGATTGAACTGACCAACCTGTTGACTGCGGAACTCCGGAAGCGACACCCGGAAAGCTACCGTTTGGCGCGGCGTATTTCTACCCTTATTCAGGCCAGCTCTAATTTCCGCCGCTTTGATTCCAGCGGCACGAATGATGAACCGCATCGCCGACTAGCTGACCGGGTTTACGGCTTGAGCGAATGGCCCGACGGCAAACGTCGCCGGGACTCTCATGAGATCGAACAGCGAGCGCACATGGTTTCCGTCCGAGCGCGTGACACCCGCATGGTCGGTTGCACAGGAGATTCTCAGGTTGTTATCAGCAACTCAGATCTAGAGGACCTAATCGTCTCGGTGTTGGACGCCATGGACTCGCCTGCGGACGTACGCACGCTGCGCAGTCTGGTAATGTCTCGACTCCCGGTGATGGATATCTATCTGGTCCCATTGGATAGCGACGACAACGATAACGAGAATCATTTCGAGCCCGTTGACAAGCGCGAGAATGCGGAACAGGGACTGCTACGGCGTGAGTCGGAGAACGCCGCCGCCGGATTTGTAGACCAATTCCTAAAGAACTTGCACGAGACGGTGCGCGGTAAGATCAAGCAGTACAACCGTATCCTTGGTGTGTTGTGGCACTGTTACCTAAGCTCAGAGCAGTCGACCCAGCTTGAAGTGGCCGCCGTCCTCGGTGTTTCCGATTCGCTGGTGTCAGATTATCGCCGGCGAATTGAACAGGAACTACGCGCTCTCTCTTTCTCGGAAGTTGAGGAAGCGCGACGCTTTGAAAGCGCCCTGCGCGAGCGTGTAAGAACTCTGGTGGAAGACAACGAGAAAGAGCTGGTAGTGCGCGTCGATTAGTCTTTAACAGCCAGCTTGTGTGATTATGTGCTCACATGAAGCGGCGTTGTAAATGTCTTTATTTGGGGGCTGCTGCGCCGAAAAGCGTGGCGGCTTCTTTTGCTTTTTTGTGACGACGCTTTCGACTCCGGGCCACCAGGCCCGTGATACCGACTCCTAACAGGGTTAAGGTAGCCGGTTCCGGGACTGGCTCAGCGACGTTGAAACTATAGGAACATGAGTCGACTCCCAGCCCTGCGCCAAGTCCGGCGGGAATATAAAGTCTTTTTACTAGATTGAGAACGGATTAAACAGTCGACCTCTGAACAAGAGTAGTCGATCTGTCGCTTTCGCTCGTGCCGCTCCAGCGGCGAGGGCGTTGCTCAGCGCCATAATAATCTCGCGCTAAGTTGATTCCACACAGTTATGTACATCCTGGGGATTTCCGCTTATTACCACGATTCGGCGGCTTGCCTTATCAAAGACGGGGACATTGTTGCCGCTGCCCAAGAGGAACGTTTCACTCGCAAGAAACATGACCACCGTTTCCCCGCCGCAGCGGTGGAGTATTGTTTGAAAGAGGCGCGGATCTCACCTGAGGAAGTCGATCTGGTCGCTTTTTATGATAAGCCGTTGCTTAAGTTTGAACGCCTCCTGGAGACCTACATCGATTATGCTCCAAACGGCTTTCGCTCTTTTCTGATGGCCATGCCTTTGTGGCTGCGTGAAAAGCTTTGGATTCGCGAACAGACTGCAAAAAGCGCTAACTATAAAGGCAAGGTTCTTTTTACCGAGCATCATGAGTCTCACGCTGCTTCGGCATTTTTCCCATCGCCGTTCGAGTCTGCGGCCGTCCTCACCATGGACGGTGTCGGAGAATGGGCCACGTCATCCTACGGTTACGGTCGTGGGAATGAACTCCACTTGCTTAAGGAGTTGCATTTTCCGCACTCGCTGGGGCTGCTTTACTCCGCTTTCACTTACTACATCGGTTTCAAAGTCAATTCCGGCGAATACAAGGTAATGGGCCTCGCTCCGTACGGTGAGCCTCGGTATGTGCGGCAGATCCTTGACGACCTTATCGACCTGAGCGACGACGGTTCTCTACGTCTAAACATGAAGTACTTCAGCTTCGCTCACGGCCTCACAATGACTAACAGCAAGTTCGACGAGCTGTTCAGTGGTCCACCTCGTAAGCCTGAGGGTCGCCTAACACAGCGCGAGATGGATCTAGCTCGTTCAATTCAAGAAGTGACGGAAGAAGCCATGTTGCGAATGGCCCGCACTGTTCACCGGGAGACGGGCGAGAAGAATCTTTGCCTGGCTGGTGGTGTCGCTTTAAACTGCGTCGGCAACGGTCGCGTGTTGCGTGAAGGGCCATTTGAGAACGTATGGATTCAGCCTGCAGCCGGCGACGCTGGTGGCGCTCTCGGCGCCGCACTTTCAGTTTGGTATCAGTATCTTGGAAATGCCCGGGATGTCGCCTCAATGTGCGGCGTCCACCGCGACGGCATGAAGGGCGCATACTTGGGTCCCTCTTATACGAATGACACGATCAAGACTTTTCTTGATACTACTGGGGCAAACTACCGTCGGGTCGAAAGCGCAGACTTGGCTGAACATGTGGCCCAACTGTTGGCGGATGAGAAGGTTGTTGGGTGGTTCCAGGGACGCATGGAGTTTGGTCCGCGCGCTCTCGGTGCGCGCAGCATCCTTGGCGATCCACGCTCACCGGGCATGCAAGCCCAAATGAATCTCAAGATCAAGTATCGCGAATCGTTCCGTCCTTTTGCTCCTTCGGTTTTGCGTGAGCGCGTCGCGGAGTGTTTCGAAATGGATTGCGACTCGCCCTACATGCTTCTAGTTGCGCTCGTTTCCAAGCATTTGCGACGGGAGATGACGCAATCTGAGCGCGAATTGTTTGGGATTGGAAAGCTCAACGCAGTGCGCTCAACCATGCCTGCAATTACGCACGTTGACTATTCTGCTCGGGTGCAGACCGTAAGGCGCGAAGACCATCCTGCCTATTATGACCTGATTGCCGCCTTCGAACGCCTGACGGATTGCCCCGTTTTGATTAACACGTCCTTTAATGTCCGCGGCGAGCCGATTGTTTGCACCCCGGAAGAGGCATATACCTGCTTCATGCGCACCGAGATGGATTGCCTGGTAATGGGAGACTATGTACTGACCAAGGATGAGCAGGGCGAGGGCATCTTAATCGGCGATCTGGCCTGGCAGGAGGAGTTCCAGCTTGATTAACCCTATAAACGGGCCGAAGAGGACAAAACGAAGGGACCAAAATGGGCCCTTGGTAAGCGACGCTCAGGCGGGGAAGACCACACTCGTAGTCGCCGCTGTTTTATTCGCCATTGCATTGTGGAACCTGTACCGGGGCCGCATGACCCAGGTGGCAGTATTCGCCGGCATCGCGGGTTTACTCATAGTGATCGGTCTATTCGTGTCGGTAGCAGCGCGTGGCTTTCACCGTTTCTGGATGGGTATCGCTGCAATACTTGGGTACGTAAACAGCAGGATCTTGCTTTCCCTTGTGTACTACGGCCTGATCACGCCTGTCGGACTGGTGCGCCGAATGATAATGGGACGCGATCCAATGAAAAGGAGGGGATCGGTTCAGTCAACTTATTGGGTAAAGCGGGAATACACAAAACAGACGAGGAGTCAATTTGAGAGGCTGTTTTAGTACGCACTTGGGGTATTGCTCTCAGCAGGGCGAACAATCCGCTTGCCCTTTCGAAACTTATCCAGCCAGAGGAGGCCAGATATGCTCTCAATGCTCTCTGAAATATGGGACCTGGTACGCACGCGGAAGAAGTTCTGGTTGCTTCCGATAATAGTGCTCCTGATTTTGTTTGGCGCCTTACTGGTTTTCGCGCAGAGTTCGGCTCTGGCGCCGTTTATCTACACGATTTTCTAGAATTGCGTGGATAACGCAGCTTGTTCTGAACTTCCCAACCAGAGTGGGATAAGGATGGTGACAAAGAAGTGAAGAGCACTTGCAAAGAGAGAGGCCGGGCCATGGAGGTTGAGGGTACGTCGTCGGGTTTCTCATGACCTGGAGGCGGGAGCTCATAATAGTTTCCGTGCGGGCACGTGGCACCCGCAAGGCGGTATGCACCGGGATTCTCAGGTTATCAGCAACCCGGACCTCGAGGACCTCATCGTTTCCGTGTTGGACTCCATGGACTCACCCGCCGACGTGCGCACCCTGGTGATGTCTCGACTACTGGTGATGGATATTTATCTTGTGCTGGAGTCCCGAGCAGTCTACCCAACTCGAAGTGGCCCCGTATTAGAAGTTTCCGATTCGCTCGTGTCAGACTACGCCGGCGGATTGAGCAGGAATTAGCGCCCTTTCGTTCTCTGAAGTAGAAGAGGCAAGAAGGTTTGAAAGCGCCTTGCGAGAGTGTGTGGGCAGCCTCGTAACCACTAATGACAAGCAAGAGGTTGCGGTTCAGGCGGAGTGAACGTTGCCAGCCATTCATAACCCTTGCCCGGCGCTGCCGCCTCCTCCGCGAAAGGTGCGGTTCTCCAAGACTTCCCAGTAGAGATTCATGACCGCCGCGAGATTTTCTTCGCCGGCGGCAGCGCCGCTCGGCGCCTCGACTCGCGCGACGAGGTTGTTCCTGATCACGTCGCACAGCGCGTCCAGCTGCGCGGGCGGGACGAGGACCACCCCCTCCGGGCGCATGCCGTTGTCCGTCGCGATGACAGGGACGCCGAGATGTAAGGCTTCTCGCACGGAGATCGAGTCTCCGTCATGCAGCGTGGTGCGGAGAAACAGATCGCTCTTCGTGATGGCGCGCAGGGTGGCGTCATGTGGCACATCGCCGCACAGGAGTACGTGCGGGCCGTAAGGCTTCTCGTCAATCTGCCGCCGCAAGTCGGCTTCGAGACTGCCCGAACCGATTATCACCAAGCCCGCGTTCGGGAACTGTGGCCGGACGCGGCCGAGGGCTTCGATTTGTAAAGCGAGATCGTATTCAGGCTCTAACAACCCGACGGACAGAATCACCGGCCCGTGAGAAGTAAAGAAACTTTTTATTGTTCCCGGCAATTCAGTCTCGAGCGGGGGAGTGCTTAGAGCGTGTGGCAGGATCAACTGAATCCGCTGCGAAGGAACGCCGAACCGCCGAAACATCTCGACGATCTGCTCGTTCACCGCAATGATTTTATCGAAGCGGCGAAACACGAACCCGCGCAGCGAATACGGGCGGGCGCTTTGCCCCGCAGCCGACAAGGGATAACCGCCTGAATGAAAAGTGAGGACGGCGCGGCGGCCCGGCAGCGAACAACACGCCAAGCCCAGACCGAGTAAGCGCGGCGTCACGTGCCCGCCCAGGTGTAAGTGAATGATGTCCGCCGGCAACCGCCTTAACAGCTTGAAGACTTCTAACGCCGTCTGCGGGTAATAGACATCGTCGGTGTTCGCTTGGCGGTGGCGGGTCAGATTGATGACCGCGCACGGAACCCCGCGCTCGCGGAGGAAGCGGCGGATCGCCACCAGATTGGTTTGCACTCCGCCGTGCGGCGGCGGGTAGGGACCGAGTTGCAAAACCTTCATGTTTCTATTTTAGCTGATAAGTCAAGACTTTTATTCGACGTGGGCGTTCATTCCCCACTGCAGCCGACAGGAGAAGAGTATGTTTCGCTACCGCCTCGCTCGCTTTGTGGCACTCGGTCTAAGCATAGGGAGTAGATGACAGCCAAGCGAACACTTATTAGGACATTAGATCATACTGGGAGCAGATGGTTGTTGAGTACTCTGGCAACTTGGTATGCGCGGACAAAAACGGGACGTGATGTGGCTGTCTGGTTTGACGACTTATGGATACGCAGCCTTAATCCCGAAATTCATGTTGCTGACACACTCATCCAAAGACTTTTCGCAGCCTGAAAAAATTCTGCGAGTTAAATCAACTTACTAATACCACCTGCATACAGCTTGCTGTTGTGGATAAAGAGCGTGATGTCTACATTGAAGACATCGCAATCCACGAAGTTCAGCTAACAGCACGGAACTTGAACCTGCGGCAAATGCTGTTCTCAAGATTCAAGGTTTATTCATAGATGAGATCTGCAAACAGATGCAGATCGAGCATATAGATCTGCTCAAGATGAATATTGAAGGGGCGGAGCGGCTAGCTACAGAGGGGATGACAGAAATGATAAAGAAAATGAGGTATGTCTGTATTGCCTGTCATGACTTCCGAGCTGGACGAATCAAAAACATTTTCGACACGCGAGATCGTCGTGGATTTTCTATGCCGCAATCATTTTCGGGTCACGATGCGCACAGATGATGCTCGGCCTTATGTAAGAAATCATGTGCATGCAGTGAATACGATGATAATAAAGGGCAGTGAGGACGAAGCCTACACAACTGGGGAGAGTACACAACAATTCAAAGCGTTTTACGCTAAGAGTCTTTTCAGCGCGTCCATAGCGTAAGCATTACTCTTTGAGCACTACCATTTACGAATTGACTGTAAGCGATTGCTGGGCGAAGCGCGTCGAGAGAGAAGTATCGTTCCGCGATTGGTCGTCGCCCATGGAGCCGATCTCGATGGCGCAAGGCATGAGCGTACGTGCCGATTCTATCAAGCGGAGGCAGCCGATGGTGGCGCGAGCGCCGTCAACCACCGACACCGCCGGCGGGCGGCCTTCGCTGATGCCTTTGACGAAAGATTTTAGTTGCACCGCGTATCCCTTCTCGCCCCACCAACGCAAGCGCGCGCGGCGGAGACTCTTCTGCACCGCCAGTTGCTTAAAGTTTTCGGTCACGAGGCCTAGGCCCTGCGCGAAGACTTCGACGCGCTCGCCGGCGGAGGTCTTGCTGCCGACGGTGCAATAAGTCAGGTTGCCGATGGAGCCGTCCGCGAAACGAAAACTCGCAGCGACGTTGTTCTCCCCGACGGGTTCTTGCTTGCCCGTCGGCAAACTGTAGGCGGCGACGCTGATTGGCTCCGAGTCGAGCAGCCAATACATCAGATCGACGAAGTGGCACGCTTCGCCGAGGATCGCGCCGCCCGTCGCCGGATCGGCCATCCAGTAAGAGCCGGCGATGCCCGGCGAATTCACGCGACAGTTGATCACCGCCGGCCCGGCGCGGCGCGACAGTTCGCGCTTCAGCTCGACGTAGAACGGCGCGAAGCGGCGGTTGAAGCCGACTGTTAGTTGTTTACCGCTGCGCTCGACGGCGCTCACCAGCGCGTGACACTCTTCGTCGGTGAGCGCCATTGGCTTCTCGACGAAGACGTGCTTACCGGCGTTCAACGCGGCGAGAGATTGCGAGAAGTGGTGTTGGTTGCGCGTTACGATCAAGACTAGATCGATCTCCGGGTCTTGCAGAATTTGCTCGTAATCCGAAGTGCAGTAGGCCGCGCCGAAACGTAGACCGTAGCTTTTTCCGCGCGCGCCGCTGGCCGAATAAATTGATCTCAACGTCACGCCCGGAATTTTTTTCAAAGCCGGCAGGTGCTCCCAGCGCGCGATGTTGCCCGCGCCGACCAGCGCGACGCGAATCTCCGAGCCGGCATGCCCCGCCGTCGTCTGCTCTTTAGTGGCGGAGATTTCAACCCTTCGCCGAGGCGCGAAGGTCAGTTCGGGCGAGACGGCTTCGGTTGCCGCTGGGTAGCGGAGCAAGACGGCGAGGCTGCCCGAACCGGCGTCTATGATCGTCTCGTAGGCGCGGGCGGCTTCTTCGAGCGGGAAGCGGTGCGTGATCAGAGGCTCCAGTGAAAGGCGGCGCGCCGCGATTAACCGCAGGAACTCTTCCATGTTGCGGTTCTCCGTCCAACGCACGTAAGTGATAGGGTAATCGACGGCCTTCTTCTCGTAATCCGGATCGTAGCTGCCCGGCCCGTAGGCGCGCGACATGAAGAGTTGAATCTCTTTCAGGTACATCTCATTCCACGGGAAGTTCAGCTCGACCGCGCCGACGACCACGATCCGCCCGCGATCCCGGCACAGATCGAGCGCCAATTGGCACGGCGCGGACGACTTCGCGGCGGCCGCGATGATCACGCAATCCGCGCCCCGGCCCTCGGTCAAGGCGGCGACTGATTCGCGCACCGGGGCGCTCCCCGGCAGCGCGTGATCAGTTCCCAGCTCTCGCGCCAACTCCACCCGGTCCGTTTTGAGATCGGTGGCGATCACCACGCCGCCTTGCAGGCGGACGAGTTGGGCAGTCAGTTGCCCGACTAAGCCCAGCCCGATCACCACGACTCTGTCGCCCAACCCGATGCCGGCGATCCGTACTGCGTTCATCGCGATGCTGCCGAGCGTGGCGAAGCAAGCATGTTCGAAGGCGACGCTGTCGGGCACTTTGGCCGCTAGATTACGACCGACCAAAATCGTCTCCCCGTGCCCGGTCCCCTCGCCGCCGTAAGCCACGCGCTCGCCAATCGCTAAGTTCTTCACCGAGTCGTGTTTGTCGACAACGACGCCCGCGCCCGAGTAACCGAGGACGGCATACTCACTAAATTTCGCGCGCACTTCGGTGAGTGTCCGCATCGGACCCGCCACCTTCATCACTTCCAAAATCTTCCGCAGGTGGGAAGGGTTGCCGGCAACTTCTTTGAGGACGCCTTCCCGGTGAATGCTAGCCGTCTCGGTGCCGCTGCTGATCAGTGAATATAGGGGCCTCACCAGTACATGATGAGGGCCGGCCAACGGGTCCGGCACTTCGTCAACGATGATGTCTTTAAGACCCCTACGAATGACTTGTCTCATAACTGAATGCGTCCGCTGGATGAGAAGAATTAAAGCCGAGGCTCGTCAATGCCCGGGTCTAGCAAACATGGCATGATGGTTCTTCCTTGTCAAAGAGCCAGGCGTCCCGCAGCTATAGGTTTTTAAATTGGGAACAGCTAGCGGGACTGAAGGAAAGGGCCGTAGGGGAGTGGTCACCGTTGCTCTTTCGCCCAAGCGCAGACGTGCGGTAACCTCTTGAGACCCGTTGCTGAAAGATGTTGCTCAATTGGCGGGAGAACTGTTAAGGTCTTACCGTCAGCGATGCTACGTCTTCGCGCTCCAAGGGTTGACCGCCCCGTTCCCTTTGCAGTCAAACAGGCACGGACCTCCCGGTCATTTTACACAACCAGTATTGGCA
>JBHENP010000030.1:0-51011 GCA_046261995.1 Pyrinomonadaceae bacterium | reverse complement strand
TCGGTCGACAGTCTCTTGCGTACATTCTCGTGCGCGATAATTGGCGCCTCGGGACCAAATACCACATTGCCGCCTGTGTGATCGCCGTGCCAGTGAGTGTTCAAGACAAATTTAAGTTTACCTTCGCTTAGCGTTTTCAAAGCCGCTTTGATCTTGTCTGCCAGGGGAGCATATTGGTCGTCTACGATTAGAATTCCATCACTGCCGACTGAGACTCCGATATTGCCGCCCCGACCTTCCAGCATGTACACATTGCCGGCAACTTTTGTGGCTTTAATTTCAACCTTCGCAAAGTCCTGCTGCCCGTAAGCATGAGACGAGCATAGGAAGACGATCAGGGCAAGAAAAGCCCGCGAGTGTTTTAGCATGAAAGACTCCTCTGGTTGGGCCAGCTTGGCTTGTTTGCAGACGAGACAACTCCGATCCGATCAGAAAGTTGTTGAGGCATTTATCACAGGTCAGGATTCTTCAAGACTGCGATAAACGGCAGGTTTCGATACCGTTCGGCGAAGTCCAGTCCGTAGCCCACCACGAAGTGATCGGGAATCTTGAAGCCGAGATAATTGATTTCTACCTCTCGCTCCCTGCGCTCGTATTTGTCGAGTAGAGCGACGAGTTTAACACTCGCAGCGCCGCGCGATTTTAAATTAGCCATTAGATAAGACAGTGTCAGGCCGGTGTCGACAATGTCCTCGATCACGATCAAGTCGCGTCCTTCGACGGGCACGTCGAGGTCTTTGAGAATGCGCACTTCACCGGAGGTTCTAGTTGACGAGCCATAACTCGATATCGCCATAAACTCAATGCCCAGACGCGTATCGATCGAACGCAAGAGATCGCTCATGAAGAAGCACGCGCCTTTAAGCACTCCGATAAGCAGTGGGTTGCGGCCAGCGTAATCGCGAGTGATCTCAGCGCCTAACTCCTTAATGCGAGACTGAATCTGCTGTTCCGATAGCAGCACTTCAAGGTTGGGATTGCTGAACTCAGATGGAATTTGTGCGGAAGACGTAGCCAATTTATCTCCTCACGGCAGTAACCCGATTGTAAAGGAGGGCTTAGGGCGCGGATCAAAGCCCTCCTCGACAGTCGGGCTACTGCCCCAGACCAGAATCGAATTTTGCTCTAAACAAAGCAGGACACTATCCAGTACTTACTTTGCGTCTGAGACTGTGGTGCGACATACTATGCAAGCTCTTCCCTTGAGGTCAATGTCAAAGTCGAATCCAGTCACAAATAAAACAGAAACGTCTCCGGAAATCCGCCTGAGGCATGCGTGGTTTGAGCGTTTGTTCATGCTGGGCGTGCTAGCCACCACTATTCATTGTGTGGCGGCCCAGCAGGAACAGCCGATCCAACCCTGTGTAGTTGAGAAGCCCTGCGTCAGCGAGGTGACTTCCGCAAGTAAGGCAAAATCTGCGAGCAAACGAACTCCCGCAAGCAAGCGAACTCACGCACGCAAGAAAACCTCTGCCAGCGAGCCACGTTCAGCAACCGCACCAGCAACAATTGGGCGGGGGGTTAGCGGGATTCTCGTCGATGCAAGTATCCCTGGTGATCCAGCGCTCGAGAAAATCGTGGCACCCTACAGCGCGAAGGTACGTGCTCTCGAAGTCGTGATTGGAAAACTCGAGGTCGAGCTGAAAAAGGGAACTGTGGGCGGCGGTAATCTCGGTAACTTCGTGACTGATGGTATGCGAGCTCAATCGACCGCAAGACTTGGCAAGCCTGTTTTGCTCGCTATCACTAATAGTGGCGGGTTACGTAAGAACACGATTGCTCCCGGAAAACTCAGGGCTGCCGACATTTTTGAGCTCCTACCCTTCGAAAATGCGCTTGCTGAAGTTGATCTAAACGGAGAACAGTTACTGAAACTCCTTAATGTTGTCGTTTCCGCTGGCGATGCCTTGTCAGGTGCACGCATCCATTATCGAATGAATGCTGATAAAAGGCCGGAGCTGGTTAGCGCCCGTCTGCTCGATCACCAGGGAAGGGAAATGGAGATCGATCCGAAAGCTACTTACTCAATCGTCACCATTGACTACCTTCTGAAGCTTGCTAGTGGCAGGTATTCGATTCTGCAGGAAGGTAAAAACGTCAGGCCTCTCGGCGTAACGATACGCGACGCACTAATGGATTATGTGAAGGCTGAGACCGCTGCCGGCCGCACCATCAAGGCAACGCTAGATGATCGGTTTGTCCAAACTGGTCCCGAGGCTCAAAAGCCTGAAAGCCTGCAAAGATGATTACTCGAAGAAAGTTTTTGACTACGTCTGCGGTCTTTGGCACCAGCCTGGTTGTCCATCCATGGGACGTGGCTTCTTCGTTTGGCCGCGCAGCCGGATCATTAACTGCGCCGCTTCTGCATTCCCGTCGCGGCGACACGCTGATCACCATTCTTCATACTAACGACACCCACTCCCAGATCGATCCTCTACCCGCGAACGACAAAGTCTATCCTGGCAAAGGCGGAGTGGCGCGGCGAGCGACTCTGGTTAAGCGTGTGCGCAAGGAGAATCCCAATACACTCCTGATCGACGGCGGTGACGTCTTTCAGGGCACTCCATATTTCAATTTTTATAAGGGTGAAGTTGAATACAAAGCCATGTCGGCGATTGGCTACGATGTCGGCACGCTGGGTAATCACGAATTCGACAATGGCGTCGAAGCCCTGGCCGCAGCGATGCAATTCGCAAAATTCGATCTGGTTTCCGCGAACTATGATGTGCGCGGGACACTTCTCCAGAGCAAGGTCAAGCAGTATGTGGTACGTGAGATTAAGGGTGTGCGCATTGGTTTGTTTGGATTGGGTATTAGTCCGGTCGGGTTGATCACGCCGGCTAATTTTAAAGGAGTTACTTACCGCGATCCGGTGGTGGCTGCGCGTGAGGTTGTAAAAACATTGCGCGAAACAGAACGCTGCTTGATGGTCGTAGCGATGACGCACCTTGGCTACTATCCTGAACCTAGAGCTGGGGCGATTGGAGATTCGCAAGTCGCAGCTCAGGTGGATGGGATTGATTTCATCGCCGGCGGCCACACACACACATTCATGGAAAAACCTGTCAGGGTTAAGCAGCCTTCCGGGCAAGAGACGTTGATTTTTCAGGTTGGCAAGAGTGGTATCTATCTGGGGCGTGTTGATTTCGCTGTGCGTTCAGGCAAGATTGTCGCTGCGGCAGGACGACTCCTGGATCTGCGCGATGAATCGTTAGCTTAGTCAATGGTCTGGGCAGTAGTCAGTGAATTGTCTGGCGGATCTCTGTCACACGGCGAGCATTAAAGGTGTGTAGGGCCACCCTCCGACCTACGATAATTTGCAGTCAGGAAGGCGGACCCTGTCCCCGCCTCAAGCTTGGTTAGCAACGCCTGGACGTTCGTGCGACCCATTGAGACATTTGAGGTTGCTGCTTTGGAGGGGTTAGAACATTGAGTTAATACTCTAAACGCGTTTAATCGTCCAAAGAGCGGGGACAGGGTCCTCCTTCCTGACTGCAATTTGGCGGGACTTGAGCCGTCTTCAAAAAGTGAATTGTCGGCTGTTGGTAGTAACCAAATTTCATCTGTCGCCGGCTTGACCAGAGACCAAAACCAAAGACCTTAAATGCTTGATGAATCATCCCGCGATCGGATTCGCGCACTTGTACGTGATGTTCTGGACAAGGCAGGTTCTTCGGAAACCGGCCCAGATACCGTGAGTTCTACACCAGCCAGTCGTTTCATTGATACGGTCCCGCAGAATTCAGAATCTAACGCACCTGTTACTCGTGATGAATCGTCGAAGGTGGTCATCACCGAAGATGACGTGCGCGGGCTGGAGTCGGGCGCCGTCCTACGCATCGCCGAAGCCGCGCGCCTGACACCGCTCGCCGCGGATATCATAAAAGAAAAGAAGATCGAGTTAGTGCGGCGCGTGCCCCGGCGTCGATCGCAGACCTCGAGGATGATTGCTGTAGGAGCCGACCACGGCGGGTTCAAAATGAAAGAGGAGCTAAAGGGATTTCTGGGAGAGGCTGGTCATCGTGTCCATGATTTCGGTACCAATTCTGAAGATGCTGTTGACTACCCCGACTTTGCACACGCCGTGGCTCGGGCGGTTGCCGATGGGACGGTAGATGTCGGAATCATCATCGACGGTGCGGGTGTTGGAAGTGCGATCACCGCAAACAAAGTTCCGGGCGTGCGTGCCGCGGCATGTTATTCCGTTGCGGTGGCGCGCAACTCTCGCGAACATAACGATGCCAATGTTCTTACGCTAGGTAGCAAGACGATTAGCAGCCGTGAAATGCGTGAGATAGTTGACGCCTGGCTCGCCACCGATATTAGTGAAGATCGCCACCGCAAGCGTGTTTCGAAGATCGAAGCAATCGAGCGCCAGTATCAGCGTTAACGCTCTATGCGCGCTTGTTAGAACGGCGGGCGCCCGGATACAAATCAACATTCGAATTTCTGCCGCTTGAGTTGTATATGTGATTGATTATCGCTTGGCCCAGTGGAGTCGCTTCATGACCCACCGGTCTACCGCTTCCCATACTGACAGAGCTGTGTTGCGGGGTGATGATGTTAGAATGCTGGCGGCCCTAACCGGGAGCTTCCGGAAAGCGGAGTTCCAGAATCAATGCAACACTCGAACAACGGCAACCTCGAACAACTCATCGAGCAGATAACTGACGCCATCGTGGCTCGTCTCAATGGCGAAGGCAGCGACCAGGCTAAGCTCTGCGGTTGCACTTCCGAGTGTTTTGACCGATGTCCCGAGCGCATGCACCGGGTTGTGGATGCCGGTGCTGCACGTATCGGGCTGGTGCTTGGCGAGACTGCTTCGGCGAGAGATTGGGCCAGTTTGATCGATCATACACTCCTAAAACCTGAGGCCACGGATGAAGACATCAAACGCCTGTGTGAAGAAGCCGCGCGTTATCGTTTCGCTTCCGTGTGCGTGAATCCTACCTGGGTGAGGGCGGCCTGCTGCAATTTGCAGGGGACGGGCATACTGGTTTGTACCGTCATCGGCTTTCCACTGGGAGCAACTTTGTCCGATGTTAAGGCGTACGAAGCGCGACGATCGATTTTTGATGGAGCACGTGAAGTGGACATGGTGATAAATGTCGGTGCTTTGAAGAGCGGTGATGATTGCCTGGTCGAGCATGACATTCGATCGGTGGTGGAAGTTGCTCACGAATACGCAGCAACGTGCAAGGTAATTATAGAGACTGCGCTGCTAACCGATGAAGAGAAAGTGCGTGCCTGCCTGGCGGCGAAGTCAGCTGGAGCCGACTTCGTGAAGACTTCGACTGGATTCTCCAAAGGCGGAGCAACGGTGGCCGATATCGCTTTGATGCGTCGCACAGTTGGCTCTGAACTAGGTGTGAAGGCGTCAGGCGGGGTCAAGGGCCTGGAAGATGCGCGTAAGCTGGTTGAGGCAGGCGCCACGCGCATTGGCGCGAGTGTGGGCGTAAAGATTGCGCAAGAGGCCGCCGGCAATAGACCGGCAGGCAGCAGCGCCGCCGCCTATTAGTTTCCACCCATCACAACCTACTAACTTTCAGAACCGAGGAGCGGGTGGGTGAAAACTGAAGACAGAGTGGCCCGAAATCATTACCCTCTGACGATATGCACTTAACTACAGAACAGGAAGCGGTAGCGACCTGGCCGACTCGGTACCACTAACACATTTTGAGTCTGTTGCGACGGCCAAGTCGCTACCGCTTTCCTGTTCTGTAGTTGAGCGATACTCTAATTGGTTCTTAGGCAGTCGCTGCGTTACCCGCGTCTCAGGCTTAACACTTGCAATTTGGTTTTCATAGCCTCGGTAGTGACGAGTCTGGATGGAATCCCTCCTTCAGTGGAATCGCAAACAAGACCCGGTCGCCAACGCTCCTCGGTTTTGACATTGAATCGAGTTATCAAGAGCTTAGCTATTGCCTCCAAAGCTTCGGCACCCCCCTGAACCCGGCCCATCCTTGATAGTAACGCGTCTTTAAGTCTATTCTGCTGTCTGAATTCAAACCCGCATAACGGAACGGAGAGATGCCCTCAAGCCGCAAACTGCTCGCAGTGATTCTCGGCGGAGGCGCTGGAACGCGCCTTTTTCCGCTCACGCAGCAGCGCTCCAAGCCTGCGGTTCCTTTGGGCGGTAAATACCGTCTGGTAGACGTTGCTATTTCCAACTGCATCAACTCCGATGTGCTCCGCATGTTTGTGCTGACTCAGTACAACTCGGCGTCATTAAACCGTCACGTCGCTCAGACTTATCGCTTCTCGCATTTCTCGGGTGGCTTCGTCGAGATTCTGGCCGCGGAACAGACGCCCGCGAGTGCGCAATGGTTTCAGGGTACGGCTGATGCGGTTCGTCAGGTGCTCCCGCATATTAGAGACTGGGGCATCGATACGTTGTTAATACTGTCGGGAGATCATCTCTATAGCATGGATTATCGCGAGTTTCTTGCACGCCATTATGAGTCTGATGCCGATGTGACTGTTTCAGTGATACCAAGTGAGCCGATATCCGCCAGCGAATTTGGGTTGCTAAAAACAGATCAGGACGGACGGATAATCGAGTTCAAAGAGAAGCCTGTGGGTCAGGAACTAGAGTCGATGCTCGTGGATACGACAACCCTGGGGCTGAGTGTTGAGGAAGCAAGTGTGCGGCCTTTTCTGGCGTCAATGGGAATCTACGTTTTTAAGTATGATCGGTTGGAGCAGTTACTGGCCCAGGAACCTGGATGGGTCGATTTCGGCAGAGACGTTATTCCCGGAGCCATAAAATCTGGAAAAGTGCAGGCTTTCGTTTTCAATGGATACTGGGGAGACATCGGAACCATCGCCGCCTTTTATCGCGCCAATCTGGATCTTACTTCTAAGATTCCGAAGTTCAATCTGTTTGATGCCCAAGCCCCGGTATATACCCGAGCACGATTCTTGCCGCCTTCAAAAGTTGCACAATCGGACATCGAGGATTCCATCATAAGCGAGGGCTGCATAATTGATGGAGCAAGAATAACCAACTCGGTGGTTGGTTTGAGAAGCCGCATCTCGAAAGGTGTTCACCTCGACGCCTCTTTCATTATGGGCGCCGACGATTACCAAACAATTGAAGAGATGCATGCTGATGTGGCCAACGGACTGCCGAGGGTGGGAGTCGGAGAGGGCACGATAATCAAGAAGGCTATCATTGATAAGAATGCTCGGATTGGGAGCAATGCGCGCCTGCTAAACGAGGAGGGAATTCTAAACGCGGACGGTGAAGATGGATCCTTCTACATTCGTGATGGAATCATCATCGTTCCGAAGAATGCCCTTGTTAAGGATGGAACAATTATTTGATTACCGAAATTGCATCACGCGTGAGTTAGAGAATGCGTGCGACAGATCTGGCGCCGGTTTTGGTGGAGAAACTAAAAATGGCTATTGGATGGGGTAAATCTTTCGAAGAGCAGGTCGAAGAAGGGAATCAGCGCATCTCAGCCCACGAACGCGAGTTGAGGTTGCCACCCGAAGCCCGCATTCGCCAAAAGCGACTGGAGACGTTGAATCTATCAAGGTCAAGAATGCTGCAACAGCTGGAGCGCGCCAAACATAAGGCGCACCGCGACATTTTAATGAAAGGACTGGCGGCTATCGAGAAGGAGCTTGAAGATGTCTTTCGGGAATGAACCGCATTTTCCGTAACTACCTCAGGTGATACCTTAACTACGTACAGGAGCCCATTTCACCAAAGTAACCGCGCCTTTGAAACCGCCACTCGAGTAACCCTTCAGGTTCCACATTAACGATGCCGAGAGCTAAAGCCGCCACGCGTGAAAATCACCCGGCAAAGATTCGGAGAGCCTCAGGTGCGCGCAAGGGTCCGGTAAAAGTATCTACCGTTGAGATCCCCAAGGACGCTCGGGGACTTGAACTGGACTTCAATGGTCGGATTGTCAAACTGACAAACCTTCAAAAGTTGTTCTGGCCCGAATTGGGAATCACGAAGCGTGATCTAATCCAATACTATGCGGACGTGGCTCCCTACCTGCTCCCGCATCTGGTCGATAGGGCAATGGTGATGAAGAGATACCCGAATGGCGCGGCGGGGGACTTCTTCTTTATGAAGCGAGCCCCGGAGCCCCGCCCTGTCTGGATTGAGATATGTAGTATTGAGCATACGTCCGGAAACATCATCGACTTCCCAATGATTCAGGACGTTCCCTCGTTGCTCTGGCTCATAAATCTTGGCTGCATCGACCTTAATCACTGGTACGCCCGCTGCGACGATGTTGACCGGCCGGACTATCTGCACTTTGATTTGGACCCGGTGCCGGGAGCGAATTTTGGGAAGGTGGTTGAGGCGGCACTCTTAATCAGGGAAGCCCTCGAGTCTCTCAAGATTCCCTGTTACGCGAAAACTACCGGCTCGAAGGGAATACATGTCTACGTTCCCATCGTACGTGGTCCGACTCAGAAACAGGTGTGGGGCTTTGCCAAGGAGTTCGCTCATGCACTTGCAGCGCAAGCGCCGGCGCTACTGACGGCCATCTATAAGGTCTCTAACAGACCGAAGGGGAGAGTCCTGGTTGATTACAACCAGAACTCGTGGGGCCGCACGTTGGCTTCAATCTACTCAGTTAGACCAAGGCCTCAAGCTTCAGTTTCAACTCCCGTGACATGGAGTGAGCTCGAAGGCAAAATTAGGATCGAGGACTTCCGCATAGACAACGTTCCCGCGCGCATACGCAAAGCCGGTGATTTATGGAAGCCGCTGCTTGCCAAACGTGGACGCTTCAAGCTTGAAGCTTATCTTTAAGGTTTTACCTAAAGGCGGCAATCGGAAACGGCAATGGATGATTGACGTAACACCTCAGAGGTCGGCAAGCAGACAGTTGAAGTTTCTTGTTAGCTCAACTCTGACAGATCTGTCGGGAAAGACAGAGCCTCAACATTAGTCGAAGTGTTTTGGTCGGCCCTAGGATCTCATCGATCATCAGCTTTCTTCACTCCCGTAGGAGTGAGATGTTTATAGACCGGAATCCAGCAAAGACCATGCGCGGTTCGGAGGGGCGGAATGAAACTAGATTAGTATTGGTCAAGCTGAGTTCCGCCCCTCCGAACCGCGGCGGAGTTTCTCGGGGCTATAAACTATAAACATCCCACCCCGACAGGGTGAAAGCCGATGCTCTTTACGTCCGACGTGTTGCCCTCATACGTCTTTTTTCCGACGGACTCGACAAGGGGAAGCGATCCAGTTAAAAGAATGCGTACCAGTTAAAGAATGCGTAGAAGGGTGATCGGGATGCCAGAGCTGAAATCGCCATGGCCAACCGTCTGGACTATTGGACATTCGACTCGTGCACTCGCAGACTTCATCCAGATTCTGAAGGCACACGAAATCAACACTCTGGTGGATGTTAGAAGTTTTCCTGGATCGCGGCGATATCCGCAGTTCAATAGCGCGGCGTTGTCGGAATCGCTCGCGAGTATTGGAATCATCTACCAACACCTTCCAACCCTCGGCGGCAGACGTCGCCCTTCGACGGATTCGAAGAATACTGCCTGGCGGAATTCCTCATTTCGGGCGTATGCCGATCACATGGAAACAGAGGACTTCAAAGAAGGGATCGAGAGATTGCGTGAACTAGCAGTGGACAGCCGGACTGCTGTTATGTGTGCTGAGGCGCTATGGTGGCGCTGTCATCGCAGTCTGATAGCAGACTATCTGAAAGCGTTAGGCGCTACTGTTATCCACTTGAGTGATGAGAAGCAGACCCAGATTCACCCCTACACAAGCGCTGCACGAATCGTTCAGGGACGATTGTCGTACGAAGGGCTTTTCTCTGAAGAACAAAGTGATGCGGTGAACTTGAAGTGATAGTTGAAGCGACGTCTTACTTGTTGCTATGCCAAACTTTGGCCTTCTGTCCCTTCTTTCGTCGCTTGACGCCGGTGCGCGGAGGTACTTTCCTGGGGTCACCGGTCGCAGCTTTCTTGACGTCACCCCCCTCATCTTCGGCGATCTCGGCTAACGTTCGCCGGCTGAGAATGGACGCTGGTGCAACTTCGGTGACGTCCTCTTCCGTTGTGTAGTAATCCCGATGTTTGATCAGCAGCCACTGACGATCTCTCGTTCTCACAAGGACCCAGGACCCTTTCAACTTCTTTCCGTTGAGGGAGAACTTTAACTCGCCCTTACGAAGAGCGAGGGAGACATCGTCAGTTTCCTCCGGCTTGTACGTTCCGTAGTCCCAGACCATTACTGTGCCCCCACCGTATTCTCCCGCAGGTATCACTCCTTCAAACTTTGCATAGTCTACTGGGTGATCCTCGACCTGCATGGCTAACCGCCTAACGGTAGGATCAAGGGAGGGCCCTTTAGGTACTGCCCACGACTTCAAAACCCCCTCCACTTCCAATCGGAAATCGTAATGCAATTGAGTGGCGCGATGTTTCTGAATCACGAAAATCCGACCGGTCTTCGTGCGTTTTTCCTTCGGACCGGGTTCGGGTGTCTTGTCGAACTTCCGCTTCTTCTTGTATTCGGTGAGTGCCATATGTTCGAACACTTAAGGTGATTCTTTAACTATTTCAAATGAGAAGTCACAATCCAGAAGTAGTCAGAATAGAAACAGGACGTGCTGTGTCACTACTGACTACTGAATTTCCGACACCTGATACGACGCTGGATCGAACAGCTCAGTTTGCACCGGATCTAATCCAAGGACTTCCCGGACTCGCGCAAAGCTTCTTCGGTGGATCGGCAACGCTCCGAGTTCTTTGAGAGTGCGACAATGCTCAGGTGTCGGATAACCCTTGTGGGATGCGAAGCCGTATCCAACGTACGTTCTATCCATTTCAAGCATGTACGCATCACGCGTAGTCTTCGCGATTATGGAAGCGGCTGCGATGCTGGCTGACAAGGCATCCCCACGGATGATGCCACGCTGTGGTGAGGGGCAGTTTGGTATCCGGCGAGCATCCACAAGTACGAAATCGGGAACGCAGGTCAGACCTTGAAATGCTCGCTGCATTGCCAGCAAGCCGGCATGGTAGATGTTTATACGATCGATTTCCTCGACTTCAGCAAACCCAAATGACCAGCAAACTGCGTCCTGCTTGATTTGCTTCGCCAGCTCTTCCCGCATCTCTGGATCGAGAATCTTTTTGGAATCGTTCAGGCCGCGGAGCTTGTAGTTACGCGGAAGAATGACCGCTCCGGCCACAACCGGACCCGCCAGCGGGGCCATTCCCGCCTCATCAACACCGGCGACAAAGCTGTACCCTTCGGCCCAAAGCTCAATTTCAAAGCGCAGCAGAGAGTGTAGGCGCTGTCCCTCGGAACGGTTACTCCGCCAACGGGCGCGAATCCGTTTAGCAAGATGCTGAGCTCCCTGACGAGAATCGGTTTCGAGCGCCTCGACCAAGCCTCGGGGCACCGGTCGAGCTCGATCGATAAATAACGCTTTCAGTTCAGGAATGGGCTTTTCCAGGAGGGCTTCTAATGACAGCATGTTAAGGCGTCGGTTTTTAAGCAATAAAGGCGAACTGAAAGTTTGGACGACGGTCAGACATTTTTTCAGATTATGAAACGACGATGCTATTCTAAAACGAAAGTCAGAATTGGGCGAATGTAAAATATCATACCCTGTTTTTTGAACTCGCTAGCCTGATGGAAAATTCTGGTTCGACATTTTCACACGACAGTCCGCCAAGCTTGTGGTTCCGACTGATGGGACTTTTGCCGCTAGCTTTTTTTTTAGCTCAGGGGGCTCACTACTGGAGAATCAATGAACTGGGACACATGCTCTGGATGTGTAATATCGGAAACCTGGTATTGGCGATCGGACTCTTTCTTAATAACGCTTTTTTCATGCGCGTAGCAGTTATCTGGATGTTTCCAGGTCTCGTGGTATGGGCACTGTACGTGGCGCTGGCGTGGGGAATGTTTTTATCATCCACACTGGCACACGTAGGCGGGCTCATCGTAGGAATAGCCGCACTCAGCAGAGTCGGAATGGATCGAACTGGATGGCGATATGCTCTGGGTTGGTATCTTGTCGTTCAGTTTCTTTCACGGGTCTTGACACCGGCTAACCTAAATGTGAACGTGGCCCACTACGTCGAGCCGGGATGGCAGCAAACGTTCAATGCCTACTGGAAGTTCTGGCTGGTCCTAACTCTGCTGACGGCGATAGTGCTCTGGCTTATTGGAACCGCGCTGCACAGGATCTGGCCCACTCAACGAACCGCAACCTCAATTTTCAATGTCGCACCAAAATCCCACGTCGGGTAGTTGGCCGATATCGAGCTCGAATTTCAGTCTAATCAGCGTCGACCAAACTTGAAATCACGTCACACAACTCACCCAGCCGGGCGGGTTTTGTGAGGTACTCCTGAGCTCCGGCTTCAAGGGCCATAGTCTTATCAGCCTCATACGCGGCCGCCGAGAAGAAAATGATCGGCGTATCAGCGTCGAATTGCCGGATCGCTTTGCAGAGATCTACTCCAGAGCCATCGGGTAGCCGCGAGTCGAGCAGAAACAGGTCAAACTTTCGCTGCTGGGACAACTCCAATGCCGTAGCGATAGTCTGAGCCGAGGTCACTTCGTAGTTGCGGCCTTCCAGAACCAGCGTCAGGAGATCTCGGGTGTCGTCGTGGTCTTCGACGCAGAGAATTCGATGTTTACCCAGTTGCCACCTCGTGTAAGGAAAAGGAAGAAGACGGGATTCTTGTTGGGATCGGGATATATCTGTTTGCTTCGAAACAAGGCCCGCGGAAGTCGTGTCGTCAGTCTGGATGGATAAGGATGCTTCCGTGGCCCACCCTGCTTGTCGAGGCCGAAAGTACCCACATGATAACCCGCGGTCTGTACGCTTGGAGACAAGAAACCGTCTTGGTTCCTACGTGCCAAATCCTGTTCGCCATCGGTTCCACCGAACCCCAAAGCGCTCCACGAGGTCCGCCTAAAATGTTGTGTCTTTGATGACACAGATTCCGCACAAGGTGGCGGTATACCCTACCCATCGAACAAGGGGAAGGTTTTCCGATTCTGCGGGCCGCTTTTAAGCGGCTCGCTTTATTTCAAAAGTCAACGCTCTGCCTTTCTTCCCCGGCACTCGATCTGCCCTCGACTCTCACGCTTGAAATCGATATATCGAGATGAGATTCAAGACGCTGCGTTTTTTAGGCTTGCCACCGCCGTTGCCTTTGTGTATTTGTTAGCGGCTCGGCTCGGCCTTTCACTAGCTTCCGTTCACACGAATGTTTCTCCGGTTTGGCCACCAACGGGCGTTGCTACCGCCTCACTACTTCTGTTCGGACGTTCACTGTGGCTGGCGATTCTTCTCGGAGCGTTCGCAGCTAATCTCTGGACCGGGGTCTCGATTCTCACTGCCCGTGGAATTGCCTTAGGGCAACACGCTGGAAGCGGTGTTGGCGGTCTCTCTGCTAACACGTCAGAAGGGGTTCAACACCTTGTTGGACTCGGTGTCGAACGTCCTTCGTTTTCTCCTCTTTGCAGTGATTCTGAGTCCTATGGTTGGGGCGACCTTGGGAACCCTCAGCCTCTGCCTGGGCGGAGCTGCAGACTGGAACCAGTTTGGACATTTGTGGGTGACCTGGTTGTTGGGAGATGGATTCGGAGCTCTAGTAGTTGCTCCTTTTATTCTGGCCTGGAGTTCGAAGCCAACTGACATAAGTTCTTCAAGCTCCGCCGCGGAAAGTGTTTTGCTACTGGTGTTTCTCTTTGTAACCGCGATGCTCGTTTTCGGCGGTTGGTTTCCCGGACACGTGATGGACTATCCGCTTGGCCATCTTTGTCTACCATTTCTTGTGTGGGCTGCTTTGAGATTTGACCGCCGCGTGCTCGCCACGGCTGTGATGGTGCTGGCAGGCGTCGCTGTTTGGGGTACCGCGTATGGCTATGGACCCTTCGCTCACGGCAGTCCTAATGAGTCGCTACTGCTCCTGCAAGCTTTTGTGGGGGCGAGCACTCTGATGGCCCTCATCCTCTTTGCCGTAATCAGCGAACGAAAAAAGGCCGAAGCGGAGAAACTGAAACTTGGCGTGGAGCTGCGACGCCATCGCCAACGCGTGGAAGACATCGTCGCGCACGTGCCGGGTGTAGTCTGGGAAGCATGGGGCAAACCTGATGAGGCAACCCAGCAAATCGATTTTGTGAGCGGCTACGTCGAGAAGATGCTTGGTTATAGCGAGCAAGAGTGGTTATCCACGCCAAACTTCTGGTTGGCAATTGTCAGCGAAGAAGATCGCACGCGAGCCGGGAAGGAAGCAGCCACTATTATCGCCTCCGTAAAGGCGGGGAAAGCCGTTTCGGCTGGATCACCAAAGACGGGCGCGAGATCTGGGTCGAGAGTCAGTCTGTTGTGGTATGCGATGAGAATGGTGAGCCGGTGGGCATGCGCGGCGTCACAATGGATATAACGTCCGCTGTGCGTTCAGAGCAAGAGCGCACCGAGCTATTGCGTCGCGAGCGCGATGCCCGTGCCGATGCTGAAGCGGCCAATCGATTGCGAGATGAGTTTCTTGCGACAGTGTCCCATGAACTGCGTACGCCCCTGAACGCAATCGTCGGATGGTCGCGCTTGCTGCGTTCGAACCAGTTGGACCAGCAAGGGCTGAAGCACGCGGTGGAAGTAATTGAGCGCAATGCCTGGGCGCAAAAGCAAATCATCGAAGACATGCTGGATGTATCGCGAATCATCACCGGTAAGTTGCGGATAGGTCTGGCGCCAATCGCGCTCTCGACCATCCTTCAAGCCGCCGTTGATGTTATTCAACCGGCAGCCGAGGCTAAACAGATCACAATCCGGACTCTGGTTGATTGGCCGGGTTTACGAGTGAACGGGGATGCCGAACGTTTTGCAGCAAGTGGCTTGGAATCTGCTTTCAAACGCCGTCAAGTTCACGAAGCCTGGCGGCCTCGTGGAAGTCTTTTTAAGAGAGAGAGAGAGAGAGGATCACGTGGAGATTAGTGTGGCAGATGATGGCCCGGGGATTGCGCCCGAATTTCTGCCTCATGTATTTGAGAGATTTAGCTAGGCCGACAGTTCCAGTACGAGAAGACACGGCGGTCTGGGATTGGGGCTAGCGATTACGCGGCATCTCGTCGAGCTGCATGGAGGTACTGTGAAAGCGGAAAATCGTGAGGACCGGACAGGAGCAATACTAACAGTTACCCTTCCCGCGCTGGCAGGCCCGGCATCAATTGCGCGCCTTAGTTGAGATCAAAAGTAGTTTTTTGCGTCGGGAGTGTTATCGGGGTTTCGTCGTCAGCTTCTCTTCTGCACCGGCTCTGCTGCAAACTTCCTGCGCAGAGCGGGCGCGGGTTTTTGTGCGGTACTATCCTGGCTTGCTGAATTCGGACCATTAAATATGTAACTGCCGCGAGCTCGCACCGCCAGATTAGGTTGATTTACGCGTACCCGAACCTGCCGGCGCTGACCCAGTTGGGGGGGTCTCTTCGGATAAAAGCCCAGGCTGTATTGCCTCCGAAGTTCCTCGGCAATGTTCGCGAAAGCGTAACCGAGATTACTCGTCGAATCAGCTTGAAATTGTCTGGCGCCTGTTCTTTCGGCGAGGTCTCGGAGATAGCGACTAGCTTGCTCATAATCGGTTCGGGTCGAGCCTGTTCCGCCGCCGCCCCCTGAGCGGCCACCGCGACCACCGCGGCCCATGCCTCCCAGAATCTGAATCAGGATATCGGTTGGTGAGGTTGGCCGCCCCGCGCCGGGCCAGGTCGAACCGCCGCTATTAACGTCGGAGAAGGTATCGTACTGCACTGGATAAATTAGGGCGTCCACCTCTTCTGCGTCGCGAACATTGCTGGCGTAAGTTGCGCGCCGGCTGGTCGTATCCACGCCGTCCGTGAACAGGACCACAGCCTTTCTGCCGGAGATTCGATTCAGCCGCTGATTGATCACAACATCAACTGCATCGTAGAGCTTGGTGCCGTCGCCTGTTCGCGTTTGACGAATGGCATCTCGAAGTCTGCCGCGGTTACTGGTGAACTCACTCAGAATTCTTACGTCGTCGTCGAACGAAACGACCATTACCTGATCGTCCGAGCGTAACTGGTTTACAAACGTGATCGCGGCGTCCTGAATGTCTGCGATCCTGAATCGAGTTGAACCACTGGTATCGATCATTAGCACCACGGAAAACGGCTTATCTACGGATGCAAAAAAAGCGACCTGCTGTTCGACTTCGTCCTCCCAAAGGCGAAAATCCTCCTTAGTGAGATTCGGTATATACCTGCCATTACGATCTGTAACGCTCACCGGGAGCGTCACGAGCGTGGTGTCCACTCGAATCACGTCCCCAGCGTCAACTTCTTCGGGTCCGCTATTGATTGTTGGAGACTGCCCACTCGGTTGCCCAGTGCGCGATCCACCCAGCACGGGTGGTCTAGAGGGCGTCGAGGCGTCAGGGATCGAAGGCGTAGGGTTTTGACCAACCCGGCGCTGCCGCGTCTGAGCGGTCAGAGGGTTGACGAAAACTGCGATAAGCAGAGAGAGGAGCAATAGGCAGCCAAAATAGGTTTTCATTGGTTAATACTCCTGTAAGTGCGAAAGCACTTGATAACACCCTTTAGGATGCTCAGGCGCGGAAATAGATGCTTTTTGATACTTACCGGGAGGGAGAGATGAACTGGTCTTAAGATACTCCGAGGGCTAGGCTTCCGCAAGCGGTTGCCTGCGAAAAGATGGAGTTGTAGGGGTCCCTCCGTGGGGCACCAAATCGCTGCAGAGAGGCATGTGGAGGGAGGTCTCTGGGCGATGGGGTGCCCACAGAGGGGACACCCCGACAACTCGATTGGAGGGGCGCAGATTCAAACCCCTTTGAGGGCGTTCCAGATGAAGGGCAGGGTGCCCCACGTCTGACCACGATGCTGGGGCCGAAAAGCGAAAAGAACTATCCGCCCCTTTCCCAGAGGAGCTTCTGCCAGGGCGATTTGTCCCCTTAGTTTGTCTTCGCCAAGGAGCCAGCCTGAGCGCAGCAAGTTGTCCTTTGCGTAACGGGCAATAATACGCACTCCGGGGTCAGTTGCCTCAAACGCCAAGCTATTGATGAAGTAAGCATCGACATTGCGAGCCAGGCCACGGGCCAGAGTCTGGGTGTTGTCCACGTCCAGCGAAAGTACCGAACCGGGACAATAAAACTCGGACGATCGAAGTCCTTCAAGAGTGTTTCGCAATGGCAGATTGAATTGTTTGATTGGTAACTCGCAAGCAGCATCAAAACAGATGAGCGTGCCTCCAGCTTCCACGAACCGCTTCAGCTTTGCCACACCTGCAGTGGAAATACCGCCCGTGAATTCATCTGGATAGGTTCCCGCAAGATTGCCCTCGATGATCTCGCGAACGCGCTGGGACGGCAGAATAATGGCTTCGTATTTCGCGGAAAGGTCGTCTTGCCGCAGGGCGGCATCGCGCAATGAGCTATAGGGTATGTTGAAACTGTCAAAAATAAACCGTGTCCAACCCTCATCCATGTTCGAGGTCCAGCCCTTATAAATTCCAATTCTCATTGGCCGTCCGAGCGGGTTCGCAATTGGAGAGGAGTCTGCGGTTTTCAATTGCAGCGCCAGGTCTTTCCGAACCTCATTGGCGTCGCCCACAATTGTCAGGCGCCGATCAACAGACGCTTCCTGAATGGCGGTGACTGCCGGTGCGTCGACGCCTAACTGCATGGACAGGGTCCAGCCTGCCACGTCATAAGGACGCTCTGCTTCCCCCTGCGCGTTCGTCCGATTTGGATAGATTTGGGGTTCCAGCAAAGCCAGGATGTTTCGTCTCTGGGGCTGAGCTAGAAACACGATGTAGCTATTCGTGGGTACTTCGTGAAACCCAGACGTGTGGGCTATGATCTTTCGGTAACTTCCAAGCTTATCCGTGGCGGAGTTCGTGCGTTGCAGAACCTGCGGCCCATAAGCAGCATGCAATTCACGATCGAGCCTGTGAACCTCAATACCCTGCTCAACTAAAGCCCCAACCAACTTTGCCACTGACTCATCGCGACCCTGACCAGCAGGAATTAAGTAAGCAATCGGCTCGTCGGACGCTGCCGGCGCGGTCGTATTTTGACGGCCCAACTCATAAAAGTTTCTCAAATACTCGGAACGGAATTTGGCAGCCATTCCGAGTACGGAGCGCGTAGCAATCATTTCCATGTTCATGATTTCTCGCGGCCGCCATTCGCCGCCGGGCCATGGATCAGGAAAATTTGTGGTTGCGTCGAGCGCGCTACGCATACCTCGCGAAGTGGATCGGGCCAGCTGCTCACGAGTTACCGACGTGGGAGTCATTAGCTTGGCGCTGGCTGCCTCGGAGAGAATCCCGACGGAATTATGAAAGTAAGGAGCGGTACGAAAACCACCATGCCACCAAGTGTCATAGGTCGAGTTTGTAATTACGCCCTTGATACCAGCAGCCTGCAAGTCCGCAGCAATCTTGTGGCCGATCAGTCCCACCTGCCGTAAGAGCAATGGAGCAATATTTGGATTCGCGGGATCGAAAAAGGGAGGAATGAAGAATCGCGATCCCTTGGGCCCTTGCTGATGGATGTCGTAAACAATCTGTGGAAACCACTCCTTCCAAAACATGCGTGTTATCGCCTGGGTCTCTTTCAGGTTCAGCATGAACCAATCGCGATTGTCATCGTGTCCCGCGTAATGATGATAGAGTTCGGGCGGCTCTTTCCCCTCGAACGGCGTACCCAGCGTCTTGCGGTACCAATTAGCGACAATATCGATACCGTCCGGGTTGGAAGATGGAATCAGGATCAGAATCGTGTTTTGAAGCACCTCGCGAGTTTCAGGATCCTGGGCGGTAGCTAGCTCAAAAGCGAGTTGCATCGACATCTGCGAGGCCACGATCTCAGTCGAATGGATTGAGCACGAAACAGCGACAACGACTTTGCCGTCCCGGATCAGACGCTCGCGCTCAGCCGCGGTAGCTACCTTTCGAGGATCCGCCAGTTTCTGCTGAATCTCTTTGTACCGGTTGAGCGCGAGTATGTTTTCTCGTGCGCTAATCAAGGCGGCAATGATGGGACGCTTAAGTGTGGATTGGCCGATCGTGTGGACTGACACCCGGTCAGAAGCCTTGTCCAATCCGGCGAAATAGTCTGTAATCTGTCTCCAGTCCGCAATCGTCCGATCATCACCGGGTGTGAACCCGAGCACCGAGCGTGGCGATGGAGTTGTTATTCGCGCTGCAGGTCTCTGGGCATAAACCAGAAGCGCCGGGCTCGAGCCGATTACAACGAGGAAGAGAGCAAGACACGCCATCCGCAGTCGCTGATGAGACATTCCGAAAACCCTTCGCAAAAGTTGTTTAATGAGAGTACTGCGACCTCGGGGTCGAAGAGGGTCGAGTCTAGCATAAGTGGCGGTTCCAGCATCGCAGGGCGACTGCACTATTGGTGGTCCCTGTTTGTTGCCGGTGCTCTATTAGTTATCGTTGGGATACCAGTGCTGCTCCTCGCCTGGCTAGCGCGAAAACCAGAACTGGTTTATCCATGGGGGCTTTTTGGTGCACGCAACTGGCTCCGCTTATGTGGTATGACGGTTTCTGTGAAGGGCATCCAATTTCTCGATCCAAAGCAGACCTACGTTTTCATCGCTAATCACCGATCTTATCTCGATACGGCTACACTTTTTGTTTATACCGGAAGGCGAATTGGACTGCTGGCTAAGAAGGAACTACTGAAGGTGCCGATTTTGGGACACGGCATGGGCTTCGTAAACATCATGGCTATCGACCGCTCGAATCGTGAAAGGGCATTGGAAACAACTACCGCGGCAACTGAGCGAATTCGATCAGGAATATCGTTCGGTGTTTTTGCTGAAGGGACGCGGGCAAAGCCCGGTCAGTTTCTGCCTTTCAAGAAAGGCGCGTTCTATATGGCTGTTCAAGCGGGTGTTCCGATTGTGCCAGTCGCGATCAAGAACACTGACGTCTTAATGGGCAAGGGAACCGGGCACTCAAGGCCGGGTACGATCGAGTTCGTCCTACTTCCACCTGTAGCCACAGCCGGGCTTTCTTCTGACGAAGACGTGCAGGCTCTGGTTAAGCAGATCCATTCAACGATCGCCCGGGAGCTAGGGCTGGGCGAGGCGAAAGAGAGCTAACGAATTTGCCATTACGGCTTTGGCTTGGCAGGCGGGGGCTTCACTTCCTGATTCGGGAGCTCAGCACCATCCACTTCGATCACCTTCACATCCGCGCGTGCAGGCGCAAAGTCCGTATAGCGTACCTTCATACGAATGTGGAGTGTTTCTCCGCTGTCGAAGATCAGCTCTTCGTCAGCATACGAATAGGTCGGAAACCAATATCGACCACCGATCTGTTCACGATAGGTCTCGACGATGGGGAACTTGTTAATCTTAGTCTCTGGGATTCCTTTGCCCTTCGTCTTAACGATCTGCAACTCCTGATCATCAACCCACACGCGCCCGGTAAACAAACGTTCCTTGATTTTTTTCGGGTCTGGAACCACCTTAGGCGTTATTTCAAAAACATAAAGATTTAACTCGTCAATCTTCTCTTTCCCAACATACTTAACGTTGTATTTATCAATCTTGGAAGGCTCCAGGGCAAAGGGCCCGATCCCACCCAAGTCTTCCAAATCTTCCTGAGTTATTCCGCCGAAGGAGGGCATTGGGAAGAAGCTAATTTTTTCATAGCGGGTTCCCTGATCGTCAAAAGTGAAGCTGGAAATGCGATGATACTCTCCTGTGACCTGGCCCCCCATGCCTAGAGTCTGAATCATTGCGTCACGCTTGAAAGAGTAAAGGTTAAGGGCCTTTCGAAATTCAGTTTCTTTGGCGGTGAAGGCTTTGATGATGCGGTCGATCTCGGGCTGACTCAGGTTATCTGAGCTGGGTGCCGCGTTTTGAGCGAATGCCGGCGGTGCTACGGTTAGAGCTGTCAAAATAATCAGAACGACTATCGCGATGGGGAATCTATTTTTTGGCATTTTTAAATATCCACTGTAAAAACAAGGTTAAGACCAGCGCCATGAAGGGTACAAGCGAACACCCCCTCAGATGCTTCCTCGGAAGTTCCTGTTGCCAAAGGGACGCCCCGGATGCCTTCTCCGTCCTCCGGGCTCGGAAGCCGGACTTTATTATTGCAAAATTCCTTGCAGATAGTGTAAAGTGCGCGTCACTGAATAGGTTAGGTTTTATTTCGCCCACTTATTTCATGCTGACGCAATCCCCTCCTAGTCAGCCGCAGAGCTCAGATCGTCGGGCGGAACACAACATACGTTAAGTTCTTAAGGGTCCTCACGTCGGTGAAGCAGCGTCAGCATTCCCGTGAACCTACAAGCGCTTACGCGCGAAAGCAACGCCGAGCGGCCGGGTTGCTACATGGGAAGGGGCGCCATATCAAGCTTTGGGAGGAGCTTGATAGAAGCTATAGCCGATGATGTGCGCGGTGACATTGCCGCTCCTTCTGGGCGGAGTGGCATCCTGTTCACCGCGCACACCCCAGCATCCCGTAACCGAGAGCCCGGGCACACCTCTCTAAACACCATAATGAGCGTCTATGAGTTCGCAGCCGGATCCATATACAGCTGTCTGTCTCAATCTATAAACTCGACCTCGACATTTTTAGGAATAATTCCACGCTCAAAGCCCTCAGCGAGCAGGCGGGCAACGGCCTCGCAGCCGCGCTCGGTGTAGTCGAGTGTTAGATCGTTGACCCACATCGCCACGAAACGATCTGCGAGCTCCGCGTCCATGTCCCTGGCAAACTGCATAGCGTACTGCAGGGCGTCTTCCCGGTGGTCCAATGCATAGCGAATGCTCTCGCGCAGTGTCTTTGATACTTCTCGCATCAGATTTGGTCCCAGGTCGCGCCGGATGGCATTTCCGCCCATAGGCAGAGGTAACCCTGTTCTCTTATGCCACCACTCACCCAGATCCAGAACTTTGTGAAGCCCGATTGATTCGTAGAAAAGCTGTCCCTCGTGAATCAATAGACCCGCATCGCAGTGTCCTTCCCGCACTGAGTCAATAATTTCATCAAAGGGCACGACCTCATATTCAAAGTCCGCGTTAAAGATACGCAGGGCGAGGAAAGCACTGGTTAGAGTGCCCGGTATAGCAATTTTAAGACTGGACAGTTGTTCTGCTTTTGCGGGTTCGCGGGATACCACGACTGGCCCGTAATTTTCTCCAATTGAAGCACCATGGGGCAGGAGGACATACTTGTCCGAAATGTAGGCGTAGGCGTGGAAGCTAATCGCCGTCACGTCGTATGTGCCACGCATGGCTTCTTCATTCAATGTCTGGATGTCCTTAAGCACGTGCGTGAATGACAACCGTCCTGTATCGAGTTTGTTTGTGGCCAGCCCGTAGAACATGAATGCGTCATCGGAGTCGGGCGAATGCGCCACAGTGATTTTCTGAGTTGCGCGTTTGGTTTGCATAATAACTTGGTAGTACGGTCCGTCAGATTATGGGTACAAGGGAATTGCGCCATAAGCGGCGTCAGGCCAAACTCACACTACTGCGTTCGATGCGATTGTAAACCGTGTCGCGTTCGACGGCTTGAAATCCGGCGTCTTCGATCAAAGCGATAAGCTCCGCTTTGGTCATAACGACTTCATTGTTGGATTCCACAGAGTAGCTCTCGGAAAGCTCGCCACCCTTCGTAATTGTGCCGTCGACGTCGTTAGCGCCGTAGTGTAGTGCCACTTGAGCAAGTCGCTTGCCGAGCATCACCCAGTAAGCTTTGATGTGGTCAAAGTTATCAAGCATCAGGCGCGAAACGGCCATTGTCTTGAGTGAATCAACTCCGGAAGGCCCTGGCAGATGCGCCAGTTGCGTTCCGGGCGGGTAGAAAGCCAGCGGAATGAAGCACTGAAACCCGCCCGACCCATCCTGCTGTTCTCGCAGTCGAATAAGGTGATCAACTCGATCTTCCATTGATTCGATATGCCCATATAGCATGGTCGCGTTCGTTTTCAACCCTGCCGCATGTACTTTTGCCGACAACTCGAGCCAACGGTCTGCATCGCATTTGTGCGCGCAAATCATCGACCGAGTCGGTTCTCGAAAAATTTCTGCGCCACCGCCGGGGCAAGAGTCCATCCCGGCGTCAATTAACTGCTGGATAACCACTTCGTCCGCCAATTTGTAGAAATGGGCAAAGTGATCGATCTCTACCATCGTGAAAGCCTTCAGATGGAGCTGCGGATATTTTTGCTTGAGCGTGGAAAGTAAATCGGTGAAGTAGCTAAAGGGCAGTTTAGTGTTCAACCCACCTACAATGTGCAATTCCGTAGCGCCCTCGCGGACAGCTTCGCCGGCGATCCTGAGCGACTCGTCGATATTATGCGTGTAAGCGTCAGACTGACGAGGCGTGCGATAGAAGCCGCAGAATTTACAGTCAGCATAGCAAACGTTGGTCGGATTGAAGTGGCGATTAACGTTGAAATAGGTGGTCGTACCGTGCTTTCTCCGGCGCACCGTATCGGCGAGTTTACCCAGCGCAGGTAAGTCGTCTGTGCCATACAGCGCCAGACCGTCAGCCACCGACAGGCGTTCGTGAGCTTCGACCTTATCGCCAATCTCAACTAGTTTTCGATCGTGAGACGATTTCATCGCAAAGTCCTTGTCATCGCGGCACCGCCAAATGTCAAGAAAAGAATCACGCTTACCAAGGCGTTGGTCGTAAAGAAAGCCGCGTTCAGTTTGCTCAAGTCATCAGCTCTAACCAGCATATGTTGGTAGATTAGTAATAAACCCGTTGCAATCACACCTGCGAGCGCCAGGGGACCGAGCTGTGTCAACCAGTATAGCGCAAGCAACGCGACAAACGCGTGGGCGTGCATGATTCGGGCTATCCACAATGAACCCCCGATTCCGAAACGCTGCGGAATCGAGTGCAGACCCTCAGCCACATCAAAAGCATGGTCCTGGCACGCGTAGAGCACATCAAAACCCGCGGTCCAAAGCATGACAACGAGGGAAAGCAAGAGCGGTATGGGGCTGTCGATCGTGCCGCGCACGGCGATCCATGCACCCGTCGGAGCAATTGACAAGCACCAGCCCAGGACCAGATGCGACAGCAATGTCCACCGCTTAGTAAACGAATAAAGCAGAACGCTGCCCAGGGCCACCGGGGCCAGAGCCAGCGTGAGACGATTCAATGCCGCAGCCGCTAAGAAGAATAGTGCGGCTGAGATTATCGTGAATATCCAGACGAAGCTCACCGGCAAAAGTCCGGCCGGTAGCGCCCGCATACTGGTCCGAGGATTTCGGGCATCGTAGTCGCGATCGGCAATCCTGTTAAAAGCCATTGCCGTTGATCGGGCTCCAATCATTGCCAGGGTGATCCACAGAATCTGACGAGCCGAAGGTAGACCGTTCGCCGCCAGCACCGCTCCCAGAAAAGCAAAAGGCAGCGCAAAGAGGGTGTGCTCGATCTTGATCATCTCGAGCGTAATGCGAACGTTCCGGAGCAGTGTAACCATTTCCCAAGCTTGCGTTAGCTGTCCTCTCCGACGCCGGCCAATTCGTTTGCCTGTTCTTTGAGTCCCTTCCAGCGGGTGGATTCGGAATGTGGAACGCCCAAATGGTCAAGAATACGAAAGACCATGTGATCCACGAGGCTTTCTATGGTTTGCGGACGATGGTAGAAGCCTGGGCTTGCAGGAATAATGTGGGCACCCGCGCGGGCCAATCGCAGCATGTTTTCAAGGTGAATGGCGTTTAAGGGGCTCTCCCGCGGAACAATAACCAGCCGGCGTCCCTCTTTGAGCGTCACATCAGCCGCCCGATGAATCAGGTTTGTTCCAGCGCCTGAGGCAATCGCACCCAGCGTGCCCATCGAGCAGGGAACAATGACCATGCCTTGCTGCGGATGTGAACCCGACGAAGGCTTAGCCGCCATGTTGTCCAGTCGGTGCAGTTGAACCAGTTTGGAATCTGATTTCAGTCCCAGCCACTCGTTGATTCTGCCACTGTCAGCGGCCCTCAAATCGGTCCCCAATTCGACTCGCGCCACTATCTGCGCTGCTTCCGACATGATCAGATTAATGCGTTCAACCACACTGCTCGCGGCCATATGAACGAGCGTGCGCTGAGCATAAATCGATCCCGAGGCTCCCGTAATTGCGACTGTGAATTCCATAGAAATAAGTGCTGATTGAATCTTACTTGGCAGGTAGTGTAATCACAAGCGAGGGTACGTGAGCGTTGTACCCGATTTGAGGCTATTGCCTATCCAGGGCAGGGAAAAAGACACGATCCACCACGAAATGGCACTAATAGTTTCGTGTCGTTTCGTGTAATTTCGTGGATCGTTTTTGATCGGTCGAATCTCTCAAACAGAATAAGAAGAGCTTGTTTCAACGCCGCCGGGAGCATCTCGGGCTTCGCCCTGCTTGCTCCCGGCCTTTGCCCCGCAGGGGAAGCACTAGAAGAACAGTGAATAGAGCAGACGGTTGGGTGATCCGGTGCCAGGGTTCGACACCACACCAGTCGTAGCGTTGTTTACGATCGCATTCCGGATCGTTGTGGAAGAGGCTGACGGGTTTGCCTGTTTGTAAAGCGCGGCGACGCCGGCAACATGCGGCGAAGCCATCGAGGTGCCACTCAGCGTGGCCGTAGCCGTGTTTGACGTGTACCACGCAGATAGAATTGATGACCCCGGAGCGAAAAGATCGAGGCAGGTGCCGAAGTTGGAGAACGACGAACGCGCATCCGACGAGGTTGTGGAGCCAACCGTGATAGCGTTGGCGGCCCGCGCCGGCGATGAGTTGCATGCATTGGCGTTGCTGTTGCCCGCGGCTACGGCGATCGTAACGCCCGCGTTGTGAAGGTTGTTGACGGCGGTATCGAGTGCGGTTGAAATTCCACCGCCAAGGCTCATGTTCGCGACCGCCGGGGCGATGTGGTTGTTTCTCACCCAGTCGACACCGGCGATTACGCCTGAGTTTGAACCAGAGCCAGAGCAGTTGAGCACGCGCACGCCGCGGAGCAGCGAGCTTTTGGCGACGCCGTAGGTCGAGCCCCCGACGGTCCCGGCGACGTGAGTGCCATGGCCATTACAGTCTGCGCCGCTGCCGCCAAAGGCATCAAAAACGTTTGAGGCGCGCCCGCCAAACTGCGAGTGCGTGGTGCGAATTCCAGTGTCGATGATGTAGGCGCGTACACCCGAGCCGGTCCAGTTGTAAGTATATGTGCCACTCAAAGGTCGGTTCCGCTGGTCAATACGGTCCAGGCCCCACGGCGGATTAGTTTGAGTTGCGTCGGCGGTGACCACGCCGTCCTCTTCGACAAACTCGACTCTGTAATCGAGGCTTAGAGCTTCGGCCTCAGCCTCTGACATCTCCATCGCGAAGCCATTGATGGCGTGCTTGTAGACGTGTTTAATTTTCCCTTTGTAGTTGGCAGCCATTTCAGAAGCGATATAGGGTGCGATTGAGTAGTCCCCTGTTTCTCCCACGACCGCATCGTCGAGTACGACAATGTATTGGTTCTCAATCTTGTTTGGATTCTTGTGGATTCTACTCCTCTGCGCCTGACTCGGCGTTGGGGTTGAAACAAGAATCATGAAACTGAGAACCGCTACAGTAAGGAATACGGCAATTGTCTTCATCTCTTCTCCTTTGGTTAGAGGGTAAGGTTTGGTAGAGGATAAGTGCCGCCCGCATCGGCGCGAAAGTTAGCGGGAACTGCGAAACACCATAATGCCTGATGGCCGATGGCCCAGAATTTACTTAGAGGGTTGTGCATGTCCCACGTGCAGCGCGAGGTTAACAAATCGGTCGGGGGAAAATCCCGGTGAAGTGAAGTCGGGAATTATTCTATTCACTTATGTTGCGAGAAAAGTAACGCGTACGAGTGCCGTGTGATGGAAGGCGAATTATAGCCACCCTCCTACGCTGGTGCAAGAGAAAGGACGCCCATTTCCCATATGGCATTTGACATTTCTCATTTGTCATCGCCGGAACTGTGATTGCACCATGTCACATAAGCATGGCTTCATATCGCATTCTGCCGTTAGCGAAGGTCCTCCGATGACAAATGAGAAATCTCAAAATGACTATGGAAAATAAAAACGCCCACTCACTTTCTACTGTTGGTCGTCTTCATCACCGGTTCCGGTCCGTCGTCCGGGCTGTATGGCGCGCTCGGTATCGAGCGAGTCAAAGTTTAGTGCCGCATTGAAGAGCAGGAAGAAACTGCCATGGGTCTGATGCCGCCACATGGGATGATTCGCAAACATCACAACATGGCCACGTCCCACTGGCACATCAATCACCGCCGGGGCGTTTGCTAATTCGGATCCCCCGGCCAGCATGCCGCTGATCAGCAAATTCTTTTCATCAGTTGCAAATCGAAGTACCACGCGTGGGCGCTGTGCCGGCGGCGTGTAAAACGCTCCCAGTGCTCGCCGTTGCTCTTCGGTGAGTTGCTCTTCGCCGGGCCGCGCGGGAGTAGGCGATGGGGTCGGCGAGGCTTGCGGCATAGCCTGGATGACATCAGGATCTGTGGCGCTTCCTCTTCCAGAAGGTCGTCCTCCAGTTGCCGGGCCGCCCTGCCCGCCGCCTCCGCCTCCAGTCTGCGTGGTTACTTGGAAAAGCGGGGCCTGATTGAAATAGATCGGGAGCCTCTCGTCGTATCCATAAGAAATCGGACTCTTACGATCGCTAAACTGCGCATTGAAGATGGAACCGCGGGCCTGAAGCTGACGAGGCTCTTGAATTGAAACTCCGGAGGTCAGGCCATAATCGATGGGAATGCGCGCATTGTTGGCGACCACAATAAACAGCCCGCCGTCATGCACGAACTTCTGCAGGTTCATGACGCCCGCCAAACCCATTCCGCCGCGCATATCGTCAGTCTGATCCGGCGACGACCCCAGATTTGGCGTCAGCTCAGACTGCTTCCAGGGAATCGGCTCGCCACGCATGGGAATGCCGTTGACGATTGCCTGAGCAGATCCGCCGAGCGGTGGGAAGATAATCACGTCATACTTCTCACGAAGATTCGGTGTGCTACGTATCACCTGGTCCGAGATATACGAATACGGAATCTGCAGACGATCGAATTCAATGCGATACCAACCTTCGTTCTGGGTGTTGGTCCAGGTGTGGAGAATGGCAATCCGCGGTACGCCGAGAGCATGGGACTTCACCTCAGGCAGCTTATCAACGGCGCGTGCCGTCAAGCCCAACTCAGTCACAGCCGATTCAAGCTGCTTTCGTAAATCAGCAGGGTTCCCATCCGACTTGATAATGAACGACCCGGCGTTGAACTGTTGGTCGCTCACCTTGAAGGAATCCTCAGCCGCGCTCATTTTCACATCCTTCAATCTAAATCGCAGCGTAGCGAGGTTATTCTCTGTGTTGTGGTTGATGATGTAACCAACGCCCGAGTCGGAACCCACGAGTTTGCCTCGGACTCGCGCGTCACTAGTCAGCAAGGTCGCCGGCGCCTCAAGAATAACTTTGTCCGTTACTCTCACGGTCTTGACGTTGCGGAGCGCGCCGAGAGTCCAACCGGTATCGTCGTAAGGTCTCGGATCGTTCACGTTGTAATACTGGGTGTCCATCATCATGTCCGCCATACGCGAATAAGGCTGGTCCATGCGGACGACGTACGAGCCGGCTGGAAATTTCTGGTCCTTGATGGCGATCTCTTTATTGGCGGTATGAACTTCCACGCCCATCAGTCGAAGTAAGTTAACCATGTCGGCGGCTTCCACCAGGCGCGGTTGATCAGCGGGTATGACGTAAGCTGCGGGCCCTTCGTTCCTCGCTTTGGCAACGGAGCGTTTGCTCTTTAAGTAAAAATTTTGCAGGAACCGATCTTTGTTATTGGCCACAAAATTCATGGCCAGAAGAATCCCGGATTGCTGCATGTTGACATTGTTGCGCAGGGACCACTTTACGCGCGGAAGTGGCGGGTTCGGGCGAAACCAGTCGCGCTGGGATTGCTGGTTGACGGTGCGGTCCATCGTGTCCGCGCCACCGTTGCCGAACGTTTCGTAGAACCGGCCAATGCTGTTGTGGCCGTTAGCCACATAGAACATGTAGTTTGGCGCCCAACCGTCGTAGAAGCCGTGGGTCCAAACACCAGGAACGCCCCGCTTCGTCAGCTCCTCAACTTCGTGGTACGCCAGGAGATTCCATTCGTCGATCGTAATCGGATCCAGCCAGGCGTTGTAAGGGCCGGTTCCAGTGGACGTGTAAAGGAAGGGAACTGATTCGTGCAGGTCGTGCAGGATTGCGGGATGATATTCAAGAAATGTCTTCATCATGTTGCGCGTGAGCGCCAGTGCCATTCCCAGCCCGTCGCGATTGTTGTCATGCGCGACGTATTTGCCCCAGTAAATAAGTGAAGGCGCATTCTTCGCCGGGTTGGCCTTGCGATAGTTGTAGATATCAACCATCTTGTCGCGGCCATCAACCTCGAGCACCGGGGTTATCAGTACGATCACGTTTTTGCGAATGGCTTGAATGAAAGGGCTCTCCTCGACCGCGAGCCGGTAGGCAAGTTCCATCAACATTTCGGGAGAACCTGTTTCCGGGGAATGAATGGAACCGGAGGCCCAGTAGAAGGCCTTGCCTTCGCCGATTAGTTTTTGCGCTTCCGCTTCGGAAATGCTGCGCGGATCGGCAAGCTTGGCCGTGATCTCCTTGTAGCGATCGAGCTTTGCCAGGAGGGCTTCATCTCCAACGGCAACCAGAATCTGCTCCTTGCCTTCCTCTGACCGTTCCGGCGCGGTAAACACGCGCACTCGCGGACTAGCCTTGGCGATCTCGCGAAAGTAACGGTGGACGTCCTTCGTGTAGGTAAGTTTGTTCGGCGTGCCTACCACATAACCGAGAACCTTGTCGGGCGAAGGAACCGTTGCCGACATCGGCAGATGATCGACTAACTCCGTCATGAAGTAGGTTTCGGTGGTGTACTCCCTGATCTTTTTAGAATACTCGTTGTCGACTTCAGCGCTGGTGCTGTGAGCGCGAGTTGTGGCTGCGGTCTTAGAGTTCGAGGTTGCGCCAGTCTGTTGGGCTACAGCGTATGTAGCGCTCGGCAGGACAAAGCCTCCAAAGGCAAGTGCGAACAATGCCACCTGCTTGCTCACGAAGAACAGGCGTCCTAGGTTCATGATGGCCTCCACGGAGATTGGTTTGAATTCGATAGGGCGTGCGGTCGGCATCTTACGGGGTGACGCCGTATGAGTAAAGGCGGATTCACGATCAGTATCATGTTTTTCAGTTCTGATCGTCGTACGATCGGGTTAGGGCAAACGATCCACAAAAGCACACGAAACAGCACTAAATTAATTCGTGTTGGTTCGTGTGATTTCGTGGATCGTTTCTCATGGTGAGCGCAATACAACCAGAGCAGTATTCAAGAGGCTAGGTGAGCCTGCTCAGTTTGGCTTCCGAAACAGCCTTTAGGACCTCGTCGGCCGTTCGCAGTCCGACGTCGAATGCTTCTTCGAACAGTGGCACACCACTCAGTTCGGAATGCGCAAAATGAATTGAGCGAAATGGCTTGGCCCCCTCGCGACGCGCCGGGCCCCAAATGAACCCCGGACGGGGACGAATCATTGCGTGGCCCCAGCGCATTACGTCGAGGCGTTCGATCAAATTGCGAATGTCGGGGTGTGCGCGAGAGAGATCGGTAAGTGTTATATCTGCCCAACCATTCCAATCAGTTTCCAGCAAACGCGCGCGAGCAGTGCGAGGATCGTCGTCGCAGAGTGGGTGGTAGTAGGTAAATACAGTCGGACCTCGATCAATGCTGCGCTGATGAGTGGCGACGACATAGCCCAGCGACGGGCTTTCATACAAGACATTGTCCCAGGCGAGTGGAAAATCACGTCTCGAACCGGGAGCGGGTCGATCTTTCAAGGTAAGGTTGGCAACCATCCACGATCCAAATTGAAATTCGTTTATGTGTGGCGGCGGATGATCACGATACGGCCTCACTGTGTGCCGGGCCATGAATTGGGGCGCGGCAAATATGACTCGATCGGCTTTCAGGCCGCGGGGGTTTCGTCCGTCGCGATCGATGGTAACAACGTCGACTCGCCACCCCCCACTCTCCTCGACCGGTATCAGTTCCAAAACGGCGCGATCGAGTTGTACCTTTGCTTTGACCTGGTCAAACAAGTGGTTAACCAGGCGTCCATTGCCTTCGGGCCAGGTGATTAAGGGTTGCGACTCAGTGTTCGGTGTTGACAATCGCGAGCAATAATAAAACAAACCCGCCCAGGCGCTCGTTTGATCGAGGGTCATCCCGTAATCGTCGCGGCAGGCGTAATCGACTGACCAACGGAGCCGAGCGCTGGTGAACCCCCGCTGGTTCATCCACTCGCCCATCGAAATACGATCGAGTTCCGTCACCGTCGCATCGTCTGAACAGGCTGCGACCGGAATCGTGAACGCCCGTCGGTTGCGGCCATCGCGCCAGGAAACCCAATGCGCGACATCTTCGTTGAATTTCGCGACTTGTGCTTTGTCCTCGTCTGTTTCGCCCGCGTGAAGATAGAGTCCCTCATACCAGCGACCTTTGTAGAAGACCCTTTCTTCGGGATCGCGACACAGGAACTGCTCGCGGATGATGGGCTCCCCCTCTTTGTCGCGGCCTTCGATCACATCCATCTCATCAAGCAGCGATACGAGCTCCTGGTTGTCTTTCGTTGGTGCCGGAATGTAATGCGCGCCCCACGGAAACATGCTAACGCGATTTGCTCCAGACCTGGACGTCCCCCCCGGCGCGCTTTCCAACTCAATCAACGTGAAGTTCTTAAAGCCGGACTTGAGTAAGCGCCAGGCAGCGGTGAGACCTGCTACACCTCCGCCGATGATCACCACGGGGACGTGTTCCCATGCATCCGCCGGAAGTTCAATGGCCTGTCCATTGCGCAAACGATGACCAAACACATCCGAGGCTCCGACGATCTCGCCAACAGGCAGCGGCGGGGTCTTGCCGGTGCGGCATGCCGCGAGCGCCACGGGAAGGCCGAGGAATGCTGCCAGAATTTCACGCCGATTAAAGGTGGTCATACTGTCATTCAAACCGTTTCCACTCGCCTTCGTAGTAGCGCACCAAAACCTGGTTATCGAGCCGGTTCACCTCGACAGGCACAGGCCCAATATCCGCCGATAGAGTGAACATGGCCACTAGGGTTTGGTCGTCGAGAAAACGTAGGCCAGCGGGGGGACTTCTCGGGATCTCGAACGGAGACGATCGTGCGAGCGCATAGCCCCACAGTCCAAACGAAGGCACGGCGGTGTAGTAGGGTCTGACGATAAACCCGGCAGCTTCAAGTGTACGAATGATGCACCAGTAGGAATTTCGCGCGAACATCGGCGAAGTGGATTGCACACTTACGGCAGCGCTCTCAGTTAATCTCGATTTCAGCATGCGATAGAACCGCGTGGTGTAGAGCTTTCCCAGTGCGAAGGTGTTGGGATCGGGGAAATCCACGATGGCAGTGTCGTAAGGCTGCTCCCTTGTCTCTTCTATCCAAACGAAAGCGTCTTCGTTCACGACCTTGACGCGGGGGTCGTCGAACGCGTGATGGTTCAAGCTGGTCATCAGTGGAAAGCTACTTGAGAGCTGCGTCATGTTCGGGTCCAGGTCGACCAACGTGACGCGCTCTACCGATGGGTATTTCAGAATCTCTCGCAGGGCCAAACCGTCACCACCGCCGAGCACCAGCACCCGGCGTGGCTTGTTTGCCAGTAACATCGCCGGGTGCACCAGGGCCTCGTGATACCGATATTCGTCGGTCGAGCTGAACTGCAGATTGCCGTTCAGGAACAACTGAAATCCCGCCTGCCCCCGCGTGATGACTATGCGCTGATAGGGAGTGTCCTTCGAATGAATAATCTCATCGGCGAACATCTCGTCCTCAGCTAACGAGGTAATCGTATTCGCTTTGATCAAACCAAGCAGCAAGAGAACCAGCACGACGCCGGCCCGAATCCGGAGTCCCTTGATACCGCCCTTGATCAAGGGCCGCAGCAGCCAGGTCCCCCACAACGCCACCCCGGCATTCAACACCCCAAACACGAGGGACGTGCGTATCAGTCCCAGGCGAGGGACGAAAAGAATTGGAAACAAAATCGCCGCCAACAGGGCGCCAATATAATCGAGCGCCAAAACCCGAGAGACCAGTTCCTTAAACTCAATGTGATCCTTCAGGATGCGCAGGAGCAGTGGTATCTCGAGCCCGACGAAGGTGCCAATCGTAAACACAAGGAAATAAAGAACTGCGTAGAAGTAGCTGACGCGAGAAAACGCCAGAAACAGCATGGGAGCCGAAAAGCCACCCAGCACGGCGACGGCGAGTTCGACATCGACGAAACGACGAGCGAGCGCCTTATCGATAAAGCGCGAGAGCCAGGATCCAACCCCCATCGCGAAGAGATAGATGCCAATAATCAGCGAGAACTGGGTGACAGAGTCTCCGAGGACGTAACTCGCGATCGTCCCGGCGAGTAACTCATAAATGAGACCGCAAGTAGCGACAATGAGAACGTTAAGAAAGAGTAAGGGCGCTCGCTTCATGTCGTTATTCTCGCTCCACAGCTATCCGCAGATTACACAGATTACGCAGAAACACTTAGGTAGTAAGGCGACGAAGGCAGTAACCCTTCGTAGCCAGCGTTTCCTTATGATGTAATCTGCGTAATCTGCGGATAGCTGTGGAGTGCTGTCGGCAGAGGTAGTGATTTCGCTGGGTCTCTAACCGTGAATAGCCGCAGCGATAATCAAGGCGGTGCCGAGGATCACCGATGCTATGACAATTGCGAGTGCGACATTGTGATCCTCTTCAAGCTCCTTGCGCACCGAAAACGGCGTAACCTTATCGATAACCATGTACGCGAGAGCGAAAATCACCAGGCCCAACAGAACGAATAGCATCGTGGTAACCAGGACAGGCAGGAGTTCTCTGAAGGGCACAATCAATCCGAACACCGCCGGGACGTTCAAATCTTTTAAATGAATCAACATCATTTTCCTCCACGTAAGCCGTAATGCCAGAAATGGAAAGACCGGTAGCCATTCTGCCGCGCATCTGGCGGCAACTGGCGTCGTGAAGATGACCCGATCTCCCAACCGAGCATTGCGCCGGCGGTGTACAGAGAGATCACGCCGACGCCAAATAGGGTATATAGTTTTCTTAACACGTACTTCTCCTTACTAGTTATTCATCATCATCGTCCGAATCGCCACCGCCGAACATACTTTCCGACCACCGCTTGCGCTCAAAGCCGATGTGATAGATCAGCATGATCACCGGAATGATCGACAAGGCGACCAAGGTGAGCAGGAAATTGAAACCGTTGGTGACATTCTGCTCGATCTTTACGGTTAAGGAAGTCGGTTGCTGCCATTTTTCCCATTGGCCTTCGAGGCGAAGAATATATCTCCCAGCCGGCAACGCCGAAGTGTAAGCGGAGTCTTTCCGGTCACCCTCGCTCCACGACTCGCCACCGTCGACGCCATAGTAATAGGAGATTTGTATGGGAAAAGACTGGACCAGACCTGTTTCGTCGTTAATCAGATCGCCTTCCAGATAAACCCAGCTATTATCGACAGGGGATTCAGCAGAAATCCTGATGTTGCTTCGGCCTCCCACCTCGAACGGCTCGCTGAAGAACACCTGCGTTCCCTCGGCGTTCGGCAGCGCTGAGAGGTTAATACTTTGCGAGAACACTTCCCGCGTCGAGCCGGACACGATGACCATCACAAATCCCGTCAGCATCGCCACGGCTAAAAAAATCAGCCAGTATTTGTAAATCCACTTATGCGGGTAGGGTTGATTCGGAGCCACCGTCGACGGGCGAGGAAGGCCGCTCACGGAAAAAGTTTTTTCGACTTCCGCGACCGGCATGTAGGTTCCCAGTGACCAATTGATCTCTCCGGTAGTGAGCTTCTGCTTATTCGGCGCTTGTTGATCCTCTGACACCTGGACTATTGAAACTTCTTTGGACAGCATCCCGGGCGGACGAACGTAATCGACACCGCGCACTTGCTCGCCTGCTTCGACCTTCCAGTAAAACTCGCCCAATACGCTCTCGACGATCGCCTGTCCGTCCTGGAAGATCTTGAAATTCTTGCCGCGGAAGCGAGCCGTCTTTGCCGATTCGAGCACGTCTCCCGGCGGGACTGCTTGAACATAATTCCAATGGTCGTCGCTGTGCACCAGCCAGCGAAAACCAATCTGTGGATTGTAGAGAAGATACTCGCTCCAAAAGTATTGGATGCCCTCGATCGTCACGCTGCGCTGCATGGCGCCGATCACGGTCATCTTTCCTTCGGGGAGTTCGCCACTTGAGCCAATCGGAATAATCGGGGAGAAAGAGGCGGGCCTGAGCGCTTTCAGAAAACTCAGTTGGCCCTGATTAACGTCCAGTAGCGAATTGCAGTTTGGACACGTCACTCGTTCAGTCTTGTCCGGCGCCCGTAGCTCCAGCGGGCCGGCGCATTTCGGACAGTTCAGCTGGGCTGCTCCGACCCGGCGTTGCTCGCGTTCAGGAGCGCGAGTTGTGGTAATGCCGAGATCTGCCAGAGTAACTTGATGACCCAGAAAAATGAGCGGTGGCGATTCGTTGTAATCAAGGGTTCCAAAAGCGCCGTTCGGGCCGGAAAGGTCTGCGTAGTAAGAGGTCTCACCGGGAGTCAGCAGATAGGGAATCTCGCCCTTTGCCCCACGCGCGGTTGCTCTTCCTGTTTCTGCGACCATTAACTGGGTCTGCTGTGGTAACCCTGGAACGGTCTGTCCAAGTTGCAGTTGGTCGAACGAAGGAAGGTGAAACCCTTCGGTGGGCGGATACTGGAAAGTGAGATAAAAACGACCCTGAGCTTCAGCGAGCCAACCGAGCCATCCGTTTGAAAACGTCGCGTACCACTCGTCCCACTGCCCGCCCATCTCGTGTCCAAGTTGAGCCCGGCCTGTCAGCTCAAACGGGACTCCCTGCCAGGTGCCGCGCAAGCCGATGTCGAGCGGTGATCCAGTCTCTACAAGTTCGGCGACCTTGCCCAGATCTTTGAGTTCGCGATCTGTTCGGGCGACCGCCGAGCGACAGAAGCCGCAGATGACGACGATCGACTGACCACTCTTGAACTCGACGGGCCCGCCGCAAGCCGGGCACTGCGCCTGAAGCACACTCATCGAGCGCTCCTGCACACGCACCCCAACCGGGCTGACTGCTTTGACATCGGGGACGCGCTCAACGGACTGATGTGGGATCCGCGTGGCATATAATTATTTACTTGCACCACGACCGACTAACTCCTGCATGGCCGGATTTTCTTCCTGGATAAATCGGTCTAGGACCCGGACCGTCACGCCAGTCGCACCGAGCATTTCACTTAGCATTGTTTCCCAGGGCCATGAGGCACGACTGCGACAACAGTAGAGATTAAAAGTAGCCGCGCAGAATTCCGGATAGGTGTGACAAGCAAGATGTGATTCGGACAAGAGCGCCAGACCACTCACGCCGTCTGGGAGCGAGAATTGATGCCAGATCATTTCTCCCTGCACGTGAAGATCCAGCTCGCCGATCACACGATCGAATACGGCCCGCATTTTTCCGAGGTCGGTTAGTATCGCCGGATCACAGCCGACTGCATCAATAACCCATTCTGTGCCAAGAATCATATGGAGTGTAGGCAACGGTTTTCTGCATGTGCTGAGAGATCAAACTTGAAGATCGGATGCCGAAACTGAATCCGCTTGAAAAAACGATTGCGCGAGAGAATATGACAGCGGAACAACAAATTCAATCGTAGCGAGCGTGTGATGGCTGGCATTCAACTTTTTGAAGGTCAGTTTAAGCCCGCTAATTTGCAAGTTGGGAAGGGTGGTGCAACGCCGCCCAGCATCAAGATAATCACTCAGCACCTGAAAGTTTTTGCGGGTTGAGTAACTCAATTCAGACTTGCGTGGTGTTGCACCTTGAGCGGGGGCCAGCCACCCTTCCCGACCTGCGAATTGCCGAAGGTCCTCTTTGGATTTCACAAACCTCTGCCCCTAGCGGTTCCGCGGTATACTGCTGCCGATGAACTTACAAGAATTGGAAGAGCTTTTGCGAGCATTCAAGAGCGGTGAACTCGCTTCGGATGAAGCTGTGAGACGGATCAAGAATCTTCACTTTGAAGACATCGGCTACGCGAAAGTAGATCACGCGCGAACGTCGCGCCAGGGCTTTCCTGAAGTTGTATTCGGCGCGGGCAAAACGCGTGCTCAGGTGGTAGGCATTGTCGAACGTTTAGCACAACGGGCGCCAAATGTGATTGTCACCCATACCGATGCCGGCACGTTTGGCGAAGTGCGAAACGTGGTAACCGAAGCCGAATGGCATGAGTCGGCTCGCTTGATTCGGATCCAAAGAGATCGTACGGAGCTAGGCGTGGGTAAGATTTCAGTCGTTACGGCCGGCACCAGCGACATTCCGGTAGCCGAGGAGGCGGCCTTGACGGCTGAGGCCATGGGAAACCGCGTCGAGCGAGTCTGGGATGTCGGCGTTGCCGGAATTCATCGAGTGTTGGCGGAGCGGGCGTTGTTGCAGCGCGCCCGGGTGGTGATTGTGGCCGCGGGTATGGAGGGAGCGTTGCCTTCAGTGGTTGGTGGACTTGTGAGCGTTCCTGTTGTTGCCATACCGACGAGTATCGGTTATGGCGCGTCCTTTGGAGGCCTGGCTGCCCTGCTCGGTATGCTCAACTCGTGCGCGTCGAATGTTACGGTAGTAAATATCGACAACGGCTTCGGTGCGGGATTTGTGGCGAGTCTGATCAATCGAAAATGGCAACCGCCCGAAGATTAGCGGCAGACGGCAGGAGCAGGACCAGATCCTTTTCCATTTCTCATTTTCCATTTTTCATTCGATCATTTTCCGAATCTCATTTCGTGGTGCTTCGTGATTATTCGTGGATCGTTTGCTGGGTCGAAGAGCAGACGACGATCCACGAAACCACACGAACGGACACGAACAAGGTCAATATCCAAAACGACAAAATGAAAATAGAAAATGATCCGTTCCTGCCTCCTGCTCCTGCCGTCTGCCTCATCTTCTTAGGGGTTTATCAGACTATTCAATTTCTCGGCCCAGTCCTGGTCGAGATTCTGCAGGATGTTGTACTGCTCGAGAGCGGCGTCGCGGTTGCCCATCGCTAGAAGGCACTTGCCGAGGTTGTAATACGCCCGCCCAAAATCGGGTTTCAATCGAATCGCCTGCCTGAAGGCCTCAACCGCATCATTCGTGCGGCCCATCTCCAAATAGGTTTCACCCAGACTATTCGGTACCGTCGCATCTCCTGGCTTCAGGTTGGACAATTGCTTGAAGACTTCAAGCGCCTCGGAATACTTCTTGGAACGGAAATACCTGCTTCCCAGTCTTTCGTAAGCACTCGTATAGTCGGACCGTAAACGGATCGCCTGTTTGTAAGCTTGAATCTCGTCGTCGGCACGACCCCAATCACGGTAGGCAAGTCCGAGTGCGTAGTAAGCATCCGCCGCGTTGTAAGGATCGATGCGAATTGCTTGCCGGTACGCTACCGAAGCTTCCCGATACTGTTTGAGATAGTAGCTCGCCAGGCCGATGTTGAAATACGATTCCGCGGAAGGCCTTAAACTCACCGCTTTTTTGGACGCCTCAATAGCCTCGGTGTGGCGACCTAGTTTCTCGTTGCAGAACCCTGCCTGGGCCCAGGCTTCGGCGTAGTTGCTGTCTGACTCGACGGCCTTCTCGAAATAGGGCAGGGCTTTTTCGCAGTCATCCTTGGAAAGAAAACTCAGACCGTCGCGGAAAAACTGGACGGCCCGGGCCCGCTTGTTTCTCCCCGCTGCCACCATTAGATCTGAAAGCGAAGTAAGCTCTCCGATCTGTAGCTGAGAGATTCGTTCAGAAGGAATCGCGAAATTGACGCTTTGACCGCCGGTGACCTGCAGTGTGGCGACGCCAATCACCTGACCTTGCATGTTTACCACGGGACTGCCGCTTGATCCGGGCGAGATCGGAGCTGTGATCTGGATAATTCTTCCAAACGTGGGGATGTCTCTCACCGCAGAGACGATTCCATTCGTCACGCTGCCTTCCAGTCCGAAGGGATTACCGATGACGACAACACTCTCGCCTTCCTGCGGCGACGTGCGATCGAGGGGTAAAGGGCGCACCGAATTAAGAGGTGTTTCCACCAGCAGGATCGCTATGTCCCCTTCCGCGTCTACGGCCAAAACACCTTTAACCGGATACCTGGTTCCCGTCGATGAATGAATTTCGGCTCGGACGGCACCTTCGATGACGTGACGATTGGTAACAACGCGATCCGTATCAATAAAGAAACCGCTACCTCGAGAGCGCTTCTCGCCGCGCGCATCGAAGGTTTCAATCGCAACTGCGGAGGGCTTAATGCGACGGACGAGTTCGGGGAGGAGGTCCTGGGCACTGGCTTGTACAGCTGCGCTTACTAAAAATAAAGAGAGCCAGAGAAATTTCATTTGTTGAAAATCATGCCGCTTTTTATAAATGTCCGTACTTCGGCATCACCTAGTCTGCAAGGCAACCAGGAAGTCGCTGAAAAGAAGAACGATCCACGAAAGCACACGAACAAGCACGAAAAGAACCTTTAGTTCGAGTCATTTCGTGTGGTTTCGTGGATCGTCTTGTTCTCCCGTTGTTACAAACCTGCCAGCGCCAGTTTCTGAATACGCGAAACTATCTCGCTCAGCTTAACGTCTTCTGTAGTTTTTGCCCTGCGCTCGAACAGCTCGACCAGGCCTTCCACAGTCTTCTTACCTACGGTAATGCGGTATGGGATACCAATCAAGTCTGCATCTTTAAACTTCACGCCCGCGCGCTCGTCGCGGTCATCCAACAGGACTTCAAGTCCCGCTCTCTGTAAATCCTTGTAAAGCTCCTCGCCGGCCTCGCGTAGAGAATCCTGTTTCATGTTCGTGATTGTGACTACCACATCAAAAGGCGAGAGCGTTTTGGGCCAGATGATGCCGTCCTGGTCGTGGTTCTGTTCAATAGCCGCAGTCATGATGCGTTCAACGCCGATGCCGTAACTCCCCATCATAATAGGAACTTCCTTGCCTTCGGGTGTCAGCACGGTCGCACCCATCGATTTAGAGTACTTTGTGCCCAACTTAAAGATATGACCAATCTCCATCGCCTTGTAAACTTCGAGGACGCCCGTCTCGCAGCGTGGGCAGGCCTCGCCTGAGGCAACTGTGCGCAAGTCAGCCCAGCGATCCACCAGCATGTCGCGCGACATGTCGACACCGCGGAGATGATGGTCATCCCTGTTTGCGCCGGTCGTCATGTTACGGCGGCTGCGCAGGCCTTCGTCCGCTACTATCACGAGTTCACGATTCGCGGCCCTCGCGCTTTTCTTGGCGCCCACTCCGCCCAGGCTGCCTGCGCCAGCTCCCATCAGTTCTCTAATCTCTTCCGCCTGCGCGGGGCGTAGGGCGGTCGCGCCGAGGGTATCAGCGAGCTTGGTCTCGTGAACTTGATGATCGCCGCGAATGAGCGCGAGCGTCGCAGTCAGCTCGCCGTTTATGGTGGCCACAAAAACGAGCGATTTGATCTGGTTTTCAGCAGTAGCACCACCCGGAAAAGTCGTTAGTTCTTCAATCGTTCGCACCCCCGGCGTGGGGAACTCTTCCGGCGCATTCGGCCCGTCGGAATCAGTTATTGCCGCCAGCCTCGAACTTGCCTTTTCGAGGTTAGCGGCGTAACCGCAATTCTCGCAGGTGGCGATCAGGTCTTCGCCGGCGTCGGTCCTGGCGACAAACTCGTTGGATGCGGAACCCCCCATTGCTCCCGATGATGCTTCGACAATAGTGAACTTGATCCCCGCTCGAGTGAAGATTCGTTTGTAGGCTTCCCTCTGATCTTCAAAGGATCGGTCCAGACCAGCCTCGTCGACATCGAAAGAGTAGGCATCTTTCATAATGAAGGTCCGCAAGCGCATGAGACCCGACTTGGGCCGCGCCTCATCGCGAAACTTGATCTGGATTTGATACCAGACCTGCGGTAGTTGTTTATAAGATCGAATTTCGTTGCGAGCGATTGTGGTAAAGATCTCTTCGTGAGTCATACCCAGACACATATCGGCTCCCTTACGGTCCTTCAGCCTGAACATGTCGTCTCCGATCGCGTCCCAACGCCCGGATTCCTTCCACACCTCGGCAGGGTGGAGTGCGGGCAAGTAAAACTCCTGACCACCGATGCTATTCATTTCCTCGCGGAGGATCTGCATGATCTTCAAGGCCACGCGCTGCCCAATCGGCAGATAAGAGTAGATGCCGGCGGACAGTTGGCGAATGACGCCCGCACGCAAGAGAAGCTTATGAGATACGACCTCGGCGTCAGCCGGATCTTCGCGGAGGGTGGGAACAAAATACTGTGACCAGCGCATTGAGTTGGGTTTCTACTTTGTAGTTGTGTTTCGAGAACTTTGCCATTCTCGCTTAGCAAAAACGTTAAAGCAACCGCGCTATCCGCAGATTCCGCAGATTATAAGAAACGGCTGGCCACATAGTGATTGCCTTAGTCGTCTTACTGCCTAATTGTTTCTGTGCAATCTGCGTAATCTGCGGATAGCCTTGGTTGCCAAACGGACCCTTACAACCTTATCGAAGTTTCCGGTTTTGCCAGCAATTCTTCAAACCGCGTCAGGAATCGTCCAACATGAAGTCCGTCCATAAGCGCATGGTGTACCTCAACAGAAATGGGTAGCATCGTGCGATCATTTTCCCTGGTGAATTTTCCAAAAGCAATCTTCGGTACAGAGTCCGCCCGCCCACTGTTTCGAGCGTGCGCGAAGCTCGTGAATGACAACCAGGGCAACACAGAAAAGTGGATCCGATCCTCACTTGGGCTTGGGCTGAAGATAGCGTCACTACGTTGCGCTGTCTTTGTAGCGCGCTCAGCTTCGACGATAAACCTTGCGAAGTCTTCCTGATAATCGAAATACGCAAAGTTGAAGCTCTCGTTTGGAAGCAGCACAATGGTTCCACCGTGGACCACGTCGTAAACAAACACCTTCCCATCCTGAAGTCGATAGCGGAATGGTTCGATCTCGTTTGCGGCCCGTAGCGCGAAGTAATGATAGGTTAAAGAGGCGCTCATTTCGGGCCGTGCGTGCAGCATCTCCAACAAGCTGGTGACATCGAGCCGGGTACAAACATTGAAGTATGGATTGGTATAGTCGCGGAAGAATTCGAAGAGATCCCGACGCGCCCAGGTTGTTACATCAAGATACTGTGCCATGCAGAGATTGTAACCGAACCGTAGTGTTGCAACACTGCGGAAGGGTGACTTGAAGGCCAGATAAGATTCATTTTCCCTTTGACATCGTTGATTGTCATTGGGTTCGATCCCAACACGAACAAGAAAATCAACAATGGCAAATGAAAGAATGAGAAATGGAGAATGGAAATGATCCGGGCTTCCCGTTGCGAGCACCCGACGGGTGATGTACCATCGATTTCTTAATTCGTCCAGCGCTTGTCAGAGAAGATAAGCAACATTGAATCAGCCAAAAGGTGACTGAATGACCGATCTAAAAGATGCTTCACTCTCCGTTGTTGACCCCTTGATTTCCGACGCAATTGATAACGAAGTGGCCCGTCAGGCGAATGGCCTTGAACTTATTGCTTCCGAGAACTTCGTGAGCGAAGCCGTGCTCGAGGCGATGGGCTCAGTCTTCACTAACAAGTACGCCGAGGGCTATCCAAAAAAGCGTTATTACGGGGGCTGCGAATGGAGCGACGTAGTAGAGCAGGCCGCGATCGATCGGGCGAAAGAACTTTTCGGCGCTGATCACGCAAACGTGCAACCTCACAGTGGCGCACAGGCAAACATGGCCGTATATCTGGCGGCGATCCAGTATGGAGACCAGATCCTGGGCATGAACCTTTCACACGGTGGCCACCTGACCCACGGCCATCCGATGAACTTCTCGGGCATCAGCTACAAGGTTGCCGACTACGGCGTCTCCCGCGAGACCGAACAGATCGATTACGACGAGTTGCAGCGCATCGCCGAACAACACAAACCAAAACTCATCATCTGCGGAGCCTCAGCTTACTCGCGAATAATCGACTTCAAGCGCATCGGTGAAATTGCAAAGGGAATCGGGGCGCGAGTGTTTGCTGATATCGCCCATATTGCGGGACCTGTGGTCGCGGGGCTGCATCCTTCGCCCGTGCCGCACGCCGATTATGTGACCACGACAACACACAAGACTCTCCGGGGACCGCGTGGCGGATTGATCCTATGCAAGGAAGAACATGCGAAGGAAATCGATCGAAAACTTTTCCCTGGAGTGCAGGGCGGTCCGTTGATTCACATAATCGCGGCCAAGGCGGTGGCGTTTGGAGAGGCGCTGCGCGACGACTTCAAAGAGTATCAGCGGCAGATTCTGGCGAATGCGAAAATCCTCGCCAGTGAGCTGCAAGAGCAGGGACTTCGCCTGGTCTCCGGCGGCACCGATAATCACCTTATGCTGGTTGATGTGTGGATGGATGGGAAGGGAATTACCGGAAAGGACGCTGAGAAGGCACTCGAGGCGGCGCACATTACCGTCAACAAGAACACGATTCCTTTCGATCAAAACAAGCCTTTCGTTGCTTCGGGCCTGCGCATCGGCACACCCGCCGTGACCACGCGCGGAATGAAAGAACCGGAGATGCGCGAGATTGGCCGCCTGATCGCTGAGATCATTCACGCGCACGAATCCGAGGACACGCGCCGGAAAGTACAGCAAGGTGTGGCTGATCTGACCGCGCGGTTCCCGCTTTATCACAAGCGCTTGAAGCGCCGGCCAGAAGAGGAAGCTATGAGCGCGGACTAGCAGCTTGGTTCGGTTTCCGCACGCCAAGGGTAGGTAGGTGCTCTCACCGCTCCCAAACGAAGAGTCAAACACAATCCACGAAACCACACGAATTAGCACTAAAATAGAATTCGTGGTGGTTCGTGTAGTTTAGTGGATCGCTTTTATCGGTTTAAGTAACAAAGTCGATCACGATGCAGGAAATCTTCGGACCAGACGGTCTAATCGCACAGGCTCATCCGGACTATGAATATCGGGCCGGCCAGGTTCAGATGGCTAAGGCAGTAATGCGTGCGTTCGAGGATAGACACCATTTAATCGTGGAAGCCGGAACCGGAACGGGAAAGACGCTGGCGTACCTTGTGCCCGCCGTTGCGGCGGCGCTCGGTGGGCGAGGTCGCGTGATCATCTCTACCGGCACGAAGAATCTCCAGGAACAGCTGATGGAGAAGGACATTCCATTCCTGCAGAGCGTGTTGCCCAAAAGGTTCACGGCCGCCTACATGAAAGGACGAAATAACTACGTCTGTTTACAGCGACTCAATCGCGCTCAGAGCTCTCCAGTCCTCGATGGCCTTGATGAAGTTGATTATTTCGAGGATGTGACCCAGTGGTCGAGAGAATCCCCTACCGGCGACCGCTCGGAGTTGGCAGGTCTTCCCGAGCATCTTTCTTTCTGGCGTCACATCGATGCACGTTCCGACACGTGTATAGGTCAAAAGTGCCCGGACTTCGATCCCTGTTTCATTACCCGCATGCGAAACCGGGCCCAACAGGCCGACATCGTCGTGGTCAATCATCATCTGTTCTTCGCCGACCTGGCCCTCAGAAACAGCGCCTATGGCAATGTATTGCCCGACTATTCCGCAGTTATTCTTGATGAAGCCCATCTTATTGAAGATGTGGTCTCAGAGTACTTTGGCGCGCAGGTTTCGAATTACCAGGTGGATGACCTGGTCCGGGATATCAGCGCGGTGGCTATCGAAAATGCGGGGGTAGATCGGGAAGTAACTAAAACTTGCTTGCGGGTGGAGCGCTTCGCGGAAAATTTCTGGATGGGCTTTCGCGTAGGTCGCGGTGAAGAAGGTCGTTACCCCATCGTCCCTGGAACGTTCGCCAACAGGAGTAGCAGCGGAGAGATCAACCCGACTCCACTAGGGGATCTCTACATGGCTCTCGATGGTGCCCTGGCCCGACTTGAGACAACGCTGGATGCGCTGAAGGACAAACCGGCTGAGGTCGAGAATCTGGTGCGCCGGATTAGGCAGGCTCGCTTTGACCTTCAGTTCATCGTTACCGGGGCCGATAAGAAGTTTGTGTACTGGACGGAACGCAGAGGCCGGGGCTTCTTCCTGCGCGCCTCGCCGATAGACGTTTCCGATTTGCTCGAAGATAAGCTCTTTGGCCAGGTGGAGACTGTAGTGTTGACCTCAGCGACACTTTCAAGCGCCGGCAATTTCGCCTTCATTCGAGAAAGGCTCGGGCTCAATAAGGCTGAGGACCTGATTGCGGAATCGACGTTTGACTATCAGAGCCAGGCCCTGCTGTACCTCCCGCCAAAGATGCCCGATCCGCGTTCCCATGAATGGGCCCAGGCCGCAGCTGCCGAGGTTATCAAGATTGTGAACGCCTCCTCGGGCCGGGCGTTTGTGCTGTCAACAAGCCTGGCGGGAATGCAGTCGCTGTACCACTTAGTGATGCCGGAGCTCGACTATCCCTGTTTCCTGCAAGGAAGCGCCTCCAAGGGGCGTTTGCTGGCCAGATTCCGCGAGACTCCTAACGCAGTTCTTTTTGCGACGTCGAGTTTTTGGCAGGGTGTGGATGTCCGCGGCGAACAACTTTCATGCGTTATCATCGACAAGCTTCCGTTCGCAGTACCTACCGATCCGATAGTGGCAGCGCGTCAGCGTTACATTGAAGACGAGGGCGGGTCGAGTTTTTTTGAATACAGCGTTCCGCAGGCGATTATCAGCTTGAAGCAGGGACTCGGTCGGTTGATACGCAGCACGACCGACCGCGGCGTCCTTGCTGTGCTCGATCCGCGTTTGCGTACCAAAGCCTACGGCCGCACATTCTTGAGAAGCCTGCCGCCCTGCCGCGTGACCTCACGCATTGATGACTTGGGCTGCGTGTTTGAAACGAAAGCCAACGTCCAAACTCCAATTTCGAAAGTAACTTTGGCTTGAATCTTGTGGTAGCAAGATGGCACGCAAAGGGGCAAAGACGCAAAGTCTAATGCATATTCTTCTTTGCGTCTTTGCCCCCTTTGCGTCTTTGCGTGTGGACTTTGGACTTTGCACTGTGCCAGACTTTCGGACATGCCCGGACAATTTGAAGTGATGATTGAGCGCAATTTCTCCAGCGCGCACCAGTTGCGTGGCTACAAAGGGAAGTGTGAGAACCTACACGGTCACAACTACAGAATTGAAATCTACGCTCGCGGCTGCGAGTTGGACAATATTGGACTGCTGGTCGATTTTGTTGAGTTGAAGGCGGCCGCCGACGAAGTGGTCCAGTATTTGGATCATCAGAACATCAATGAGTTGGCGCCCTTTCATGAGTTGCAGCCGTCGGCTGAAAATCTGGCGAAATATATTTTGGAGCGAGTCGGCTCTAAGGTCGGTGACGAACGGGTGCAGATTTTCAAGGTGCGATGCTTCGAGACACCAACAAGCGTAGCAACGTATCAGGTGGACTAGGCGATAGGAAACGGATCATTTTTCATTTGACAGTTCTCATTGGTCCTTTCATGAAGCTCGTTTCGTGGTGCTTCGTGATACTTCGAGGATCGTTTCCTCGGCCGAGGGTACTAGAACGATCCACGAAATGACACGAACGGTCACGAACTATTCAGAAAATGACCAATTAGACTTGTCAAATTCTGTCAAATGACAAATGAAAAATGATCTGTTCCTGGCTCCTCGTTTTTTAGGCTTGCGCTCACTTGACGGCTAGGACACTTGGCTCGAGCGGCACTTTTGCCTCCTGCCTCCTGCCCCTTGCTCCTGCCACCTTCTTCATGTAGGGCTTCTCGCCAAACTGGAAGAACAACCAGGCAAAGGCGATGGTTGCGGGCGTAACAATCAACAGTGTATTCAACATCGGTGGCAGCCATTCGACCGTGAACCACCACGACTGCATGATGACCAGTTCATGCGTGAGGTACAGCGAATAGGAAAAGACCCCAAGTGAGGCGAAGGCCGTTACGAGGCGTGGTCGCCGCAGAGCCGTGAGCCACGGTCTCTCAGCTTGCACGGCCCGATTCACCAGGATGAAAAATCCTAGTCCCCACATCGGATGCATCAACAGCCAGGCAGAGTCGTGAAGGAAAGTGTCCTTCTGTATCAGCGGCAGGGTCACCGAAACCGCTGAGGCTGTCACAACTGCCAGGCTTCCCAGCCACACATTGCGACACCATCCTGGTAGCTGAACTAGACCGAAGGCGGCCTCGACAGCTATGGCCCCGAGCGCCCAGGTTAGCCAATGCGAGGCGGCAGCTTCGGGAACGGGAATGCCGGCGCCGGTTGCCGTCCATACATAGTGACTAAAGAAAAACCAACCCAGCCTCGCGAGTCCACAAATAATCAAGGTCGGTCCCCAGCCCCAGCGGTTGCGTAGATAGAGCAACAGAAAATAAGCCAGATAGAGTTGTTCCTCCACCGCCAGTGTCCAGAAAACTCCGTTGATGCTGTAACAGGTATGTGGATCGAGGTTGTGAAGCATCAGGAGATGCATCACTACGTCGTAAACAAAAAAGTGAGTGACATCGATGCCGGCGGTGAGCGCCGTCATGCCCAAGAACAGGGCTAAGGTGATCAAGTAAGGCGGGTAGAGACGTCGCAGGCGTCGCTTCCAGAATTCACCGAACTTGATCGGCTGTGGTTGACCGGCGGCGCGGGCCCTGGCCCACTGAAGATGAATGCAAAAGCCAGAGATAACAAAGAAAAGGAAAACACCGACGTACCCAAATGAACTGAGAAACTGTATGAGCTTGACCGGGTATTGGAACAGGTTGTTGGGGACAGCGGTCCCCGTTTGGCCCACGGCGTGGTACAGCACAACTCCCAGCGCGGCAATACCGCGCAGAGCATCAATGCTCGTCAGACGGCCGCCAACCAGAGCTTCGGTCTTAATTGCTTTCAACTTATATTCAAGTGAAGTCTAAATACTTGCGCGCCGATGAAAAACCCGGGACGGTCCCCGAAATCAGACGAACGGCACGACAAAAGCTCTTAGTGCGAGTAATTTGGTGTGCCTTCGTGGATCTCTTTATTTCCCTGTGAATGGCCCACCACTTCTTCAAAAACCTTCTCTTCGGACAATCAAAAAGTGGCCCAAGGTAGGCCACTTATAGGTCGGAAAACTTGTCATGTGTGTCAGGCTGAAACCAGTCCCGTAACGTCGATATTGTATTTTCTTATCTTACTGTAAAGGCGCGGGCGATAAATTCCTAACAGATTGGCCGCAGCCTGCTTGTTGCCGCCGGTGCGTTGCAGCGTTCTTTCGATTACCAGCCGCTCAATGTCTTCCAGCGTCATGTTGGGAGGTACATCCCAAGCCGGACCGGCGGAACCCGACTCCGGTAGCGAGCCATTGTCGAATGGCAGGTCCACGGGTTCAATCCGATTCCCTTTGGCCAGCAACACTGCGCGCTCCATAACGTTTTGCAGCTCACGCACATTGCCTGGCCAGAGGTGCCCAAAGAGTCGCTGATAAGCGGCCTGTGAAACCCCGCCAATGGGCCGCTCATATTTTTGAGCGTACATGTGCAGAAAGTGTTCTGTCAGCAGTTGAATATCTTCGTTACGGTCACGTAAAGGGGGCACGTGAATGGTAATTGTAGAAATGCGATAAAAGAGATCGTCGCGCAACAGGCCATCGCGGATAGCGTCGGCAGGCGGCCGGTTTGTTGAGGAAATGAGCCGAAAATCGACGGCGAAGGTCTTCTCGGAACCGATCTTCCGATAGCTTCTTTCTTGTAACACGCGCAAAAGCTTGGGTTGTAGTTCAACGGGCATCTCTGCGATTTCGTCGAGCATTAAAGATCCGCTGGCAGCGTGCTGAACCAGACCTTCTTTATCGGCGTGAGCGCCCGTGAAGGCGCCCTTGGTGTGGCCGAAGAGCTCCGATTCAATGAGTTCCTTTGGCAGGGCGGCGCAATTAACCTTGATAAACGGTTTCTTGGAGCGTAGTGAGTTGTAATGGATTGCGTTGGCTATTAATTCCTTGCCTGTTCCTGACTCGCCAACGATAAGAACATTGGCGTCTGATTTGGCTACCGATTCGATGGTCTCGTAAATTGCTTGCATCGGCTTAGCCGATCCGATGATGTTGAAATATTCCGAGCGAGTGGAGAGCTGGCGGCGCATGCTTGTGGTTTCGGCAACGAGCTCGCGGCGTTCGAGCGCTTTATCCACGAGTGGCTGAATCTCTTCAAAGTCGAAAGGCTTTTCCACAAAGTAGAACGCGCCGGCCTTGGTGGCTTCCACTGCGCGCGCAACGGATCCGTAACCAGTGACGACAATTACTTCGGTGGTCGGTCGTGCGTCTTTCATGTGCCGCATAACTTCAAGGCCATCCATGTCCGGGAGCTGCAGATCGCAGATAGCCAGATGATGCCCACCCTGGTCAAAGAGTTCGATGGCCTCAGCGCCTGTCGCTGCGGTGTCGACTGAATAGCCTTCCTCCATGAGGTTCTGTTTCAGCGAGTCCGCCATCATAGGTTCGTCATCCACAACCAGGATCCGCACGTTTTTGTTCTCCACCCTTTTCTCCTCCTTGAAAGTAACTGTGGCCGTTGTGTTCATGTCTCGATAGTCTGGTGCGCGCTCGAATGATTCTTCACGACGTTAGCGGAAGTCGAACGCTCAAGGTTTCTTTGCGTTGCTCTGCTGAGCCACCATGGGCCTCGATGATCTTAGCCGCGAATGACATTCGAATCTCATCGCTGCCGGCGAATGATCGGAACGGATCGTGATCCAAATTATTTAACTCATGCCATTCAATGACGGCGGTGTGCTTGTCGCTCTTCTCCCGGCGCAAACTGACCCTGAGGGTCCGGTTTTGATCACCGCCAAGCATTTTCATGGCGCCCACGGAGATCGACTTGAGCGCATCAGCCAGAATCGTGGGATCAAACTCACCTGCAAGGGGAAGCGGCTCCGCGTCGATTATTATGGCTCCGTTCAAAGGACCGGTCGCATGTGCGGGCTGTGAAAAGGCCCCTGCGACTGTTCGCATTATCTTCTGAATATCGACGCCGAGCTGTTTCCGCAGCTCAATTGGCCGGCCATACTGCACTAGCGTCGACAGATCCCCTGCGGCGCGATCCAATCCGGCGATGAGTTTGTTAATAGTTTCCATCTCATCGTCCGGCCTCGAGCCCTTCTCCAATCGCTTGCGCAGAAACGTGGCATACAGTTTGAGACCATTCAACTGATTCTTGAGATCGTGAACGATTTGAACAGACGCTCGCCCCAGGGTTTGAAGAGAGTTGCTATCCTGTGGATTCAACAATAATGGCTTCATCGATAAGTGTTCGTAGCTTTCCAGCCCTCCCGCCTATAGTTCGGAAGAGCATTTCTGGGCGAAGTCCGGTGTATGAATTGGACCCGAAACCGTAGATTCGATCTGTCGTATTTCGATGCGCCATCTTAGCAAAAAGCTCCGGCGTATTCTAGTGATACAGTAAATTCAACAACTTAGGGTGATTCGAGTTGATATTGGATACGAAATCCCGCGAAAACACAGGCGTGCAGCTCATGACCAACAGCGAAAATGAGGTTAGAGTGTTGCTCGTCGAGGATACCGAGGATAATCGCATGATGATGCGACGGCTCCTCGAACTGAGCGGCTACCGGGTGTCGGAGGCGGTTAACGGCTTAGAGGCTGTAAAAGCGGCAGAACGAGAGACGCCCAGCATTATCCTCATGGACTTAAGCCTGCCACTTGTTGATGGATTGGCGGCGACCCGGCGAATTCGGCAATTGCCAGATTTGGCCGAGGTGCCGATCATTGCCGTTTCAGCTCATGACACGGCAGACTTTCATGCCGAGGCACTAGCTGCTGGCTGTGATGCTTATATCACCAAGCCAATAGATTATACCGAGCTGGAGGATCTGATCACGGGTTTTACCTCAAAGCAAATGAGGTAAGGGAAATATGGCGGCTTCAGAAAAAA
>JBHENP010000029.1:0-51291 GCA_046261995.1 Pyrinomonadaceae bacterium | reverse complement strand
GGCAGGATCGGAGATTTGAAAAGGATTTGTCAGAACCGAGAGCGGTAGCACCGGGTTTTGTCAGAACCGAGAGCGGCAGCGACCGGGTCTGAGATTCGAGATCCAGATGTGAAGTGGGGATTTGAGATCTCAAATCTGAGATCTCAGATCTGAGATTGAAATCGGAAATCTAAAATCAAAAATCGAAAATAAATTTATGCCTTTAGTCAAAGTCCCAAAACCCAAGTTCATCGAGAAGCTCAAGCGCTTTTTCATGGCCGATCTCTTAAAGGGTCTCGGCCTGACCCTGAAATACAACATCGGCGCGGTTACTGATAGTGATTCGGTTGGCGGCAAGGGCATCTACACTGAGCAGTATCCCAAGGTTCGACCGGACGTTGCTCCTCGTTTTCACGGTGCGCCGAGATTGAACATGGACCCCGAAACGCACGACACACTGTGCATCGCGTGCAACCTTTGTGCGATAGCCTGCCCGGAAGACTGCATTGACGTTCTGGCGATGGATGTGGAGGGGAAGCCGCGCAAGAAAAAAGTGCTCGACGAGTTTATCTTTGACACCTCTCGCTGCATGTTTTGCGCGCTGTGCCAGGAAGCCTGTCCCACGTCCTGCCTCGAACTGACTCAAGACTTCGAGTTGGCTACCTACTCGCGCGCAGGATTTGTCTGGAATCGGGAGATGCTTGAGCAGGGGCGCGAAACGGTCAAGTACACGCGATAGGAGATGTCGATTGGCGACAAGTTGGATCTACACAGTTCACCGGACACCTTACGCCAAGAACGCTGACGAATTAGAAGTCGAATCGGCACCCGATTAGGAGATGGGTCTTCTTTACGGAACCGGGAGCGATAGCGACTGCACTCTGCTGAGGAACGATATTGTATCCGCGACAAAACTCATAAAGTTTTGTCCTCACGCGAGTTATCCTAGGTTGAATGCGGTCGCTATCGCTCCCGGTTCTGTAAAAGAGTTTCTTTCGACGAATGCAAGGGGGCAGTTTTGTTTCATTAAAATAATGGCACAATCTCGCATATCAGCTCCAACCGGGGTTCGTGCCCATCGGCAATTGGCAATCGGAAATCGGAAATGATTCTACAGGGCTGGGAAGCAGTCTTTTTCTGGGTTTTCTCCATCGCCGCCATCTTTGCAGGTCTCTTGACTGTGATGGCACGCAACGCCGTTCATAGTGCCCTCTTCCTGATCTCTTCTCTCCTGTCGGTAGCCGCGCTTTTTATTCTCCTGGGCGCTGAGTTCATTGCGGGCGTGCAGATTCTGGTTTATGTGGGTGGCGTGATGGTCTTGTTTCTCTTCGTCATCATGCTCGTCAATGTAGGCGCCGAAGAGCAGGGCCGGTCCGAGATTCTCAACAAGCCTCGTCAGGTAGCGGCGAGTCTGGTCTTCTGTCTGCTGCTCGTGGCCGGTCTTATCTTTGCCATTAATACGGGCTATCAGGGTTTGCAGAAGCGGGACGAAGGCAGGCTAAGCGAATCTACCGAGCAGCGCCGTGCGGAGCATCAGAAGCTGGCCACCAGCGCTACGGGAACAAGCAGAATTACCACCGACACGCAGCAATTAGGTAACAGTCTTTACAGATTTGCGTCGCTGCCGTTTGAAATTGCCAGTGTGCTCCTACTAGTCGCAATTATCGGATCCGTAATGCTGGCGCGCACTCTTAAGCAGGAGGCCGCCGTGGACGATGTCGACCCTGGGGTGTTACTCGCGAAAGTGGCCCAGGAAGCAGCTCAGGACGCTGACCGCGCGCAGACCTTGCCAGAGTCGACATAGCGTATCGAAGGACTCCTATGCTTACGTTATTTGCTCCCATTTTTGCTTTCCTGCTTCAGCAAGCCGACGGCGGACGCGTCGGAGTGATGTGGCAAAGCGCCAGAAATCCCGATCTATCGAAGTTCCTTGTTATTGGCGCACTGTTATTCATCATCGGTGTCGCCGGGGTTCTTACCCGTCGCAACATCATCGTCATCTTCATGTCGATTGAGCTGATCCTCAATGCCGCGAATCTTAACTTTATAGCTTTCTCACGATACCTGCAGGATACAGGCAACATGAATGCGGTTGCCGGCCAGGTGTTTGCGGTTTTTGTGATTGTGGTGGCGGCTGCTGAGGCAGCCATCGGATTAGGCATCGTCATCGCCCTCTACCGGAATAAAGAAACGATCTGGGTAGATGAGATTGATATCTTGAAGTGGTAACTGCTTAGTCAGTTGTCAGTTGTCAGTGGTTAAGTAAACAGGCAGTTCGTGTGATTTCGTGTGGTTTCGTGGATCGCTCCCTCTGTGAATGGCCCTAAAACGATCCACGAAATCACACGAACCGACACGAAACCTCCTGACCACTAACAAAATGACCACTGACCACTGACAACGGACCACTGACCAATTGCTATGCACCGTTACATCTGGCTGATTCCGCTTTTACCGCTCGCCGGCGCTGCCCTCAACGGACTGCTGGGACGGAAGTTTCGTTTCTCAGAAAAATTGATTGGCGGCATCGCTGTCGGTTCGATTGCACTCTCTTTCCTCCTGAGTGCCGCCGCAGTTTATTCCTACGGCTTCAGCAGTCACGCAATTTGGCCCAATCCTTACGTTACCACGCAGGCTACCTTTACATGGATTCCGGGTGGGGCAGTCAACATTACCCAGGGCTCACGCGAGCGCATGTCGCTTGGCATCAACGAAGAGTCCGGGCGAAAGCTGGCTGAAATTCCTCCGGAGCAGAGAACTAATCCGCAGTCTATCCTGGTAGCGGCGGTAGACACTCCGCGCAGTTCAATACTCGATGTCCAGTGGAGTTATCAGCTCGATGCGCTCTCTTCCATCTTCATGCTGGTGGTTACGGGCGTCGGGTTATGCATCTTCGTTTTTGCGACCGGCTACATGCACGGCGATCCGGGCTTCTATCGCTTCTTTGCCTACATGGGTCTCTTCATGTTTTCGATGCTCGTGCTGGTGATGGGCTCGAATTTCCTGATGATGTTTGTGGGTTGGGAAGGCGTCGGTCTCTGTTCTTACTTGCTGATCGGTTACTACTTCAACCGCAAAGAAGCGGCGGATGCTTCCCGCAAGGCCTTCCTTACGAATCGCATCGGCGACTTCGGGTTCGCCTTGGCCATCTTCGCGGTGATCGCAACCTTTGGCACGGCGCAGTACACCGATGTGTTCGCCCAGGCGAAGGCTTATCCGATTGAAGGACTCTGGCAATGGGGCATCCTCTCCTGGATTGCCCTTGGTCTTTTTGTGGGAGCGTGTGGAAAATCCGCCCAACTGCCTCTGCATGTGTGGCTGCCTGACGCGATGGCGGGTCCAACTCCGGTATCCGCGCTGATTCACGCCGCGACGATGGTAACTGCGGGTCTCTACATGGTCACCCGCACTAACGTAATCTTCCAGCATTCCAAGACAATGATGTTGGTCGTGGCCCTGGTGGGCGCGGCCACTGCACTCTTTGCCGCCACGATCGGAATCACGCAAAACGACATTAAAAAAGTTCTAGCCTATTCGACTGTCTCCCAGCTCGGCTTCATGTTTATGGCGTGCGGCGTCGGTGCCTTTGTCATCGGCATCTTCCACGTCATGACCCACGCGTTCTTCAAGGCTTTAATGTTCCTCGGCGCCGGCAGTGTTATTCATGGCATGCATCATGAGCAGGACATGCGTCGTATGGGGGGCCTGAAGAAATACATGCCCTACACCTACATGACGTTTCTTGCCGGGTGGCTGGCGATCTGCGGCATCATTCCTTTCAGCGGTTTCTGGTCAAAGGATGAGATTCTCTGGAGCGCTGCATCGACTACTTACATCCCGCTCGGTTGGTTGGTGTGGACAGTGGGCATAATCGCGGCCACCTGTACCGCTTTTTACATGACTCGACTGGTGGCGATGACGTTTTGGGGCAAGGAGAGATTTCTGAATGCGCGCGACCACACTCCGGGACACAAAGTCCACGCCCAGGACGAGACGCCTGGACATCACGGTCATGTGCCTCACGAATCCCCCCCATCAATGGTTGCCCCCCTCGTTGTTCTGGCTGTCTTAGCGACGATTGGTGGATTCGTAGGTGTAGGCCCGGCTTTTAAGTTTCTTACCGGCAGCGAGCATCCTGGTGGGCGGATGAACATCGTCAACTTTCTGGATCCCATCATATGGAATCCTGAGACCCGCGAGTTTGGCAAACAGCATCTTGCTGCTAACGAGGCACATGGTGCGGAAACGTCACTACCAGCACCAGTGGAAACTCATGTTCAGGCAGACCCTCATCCGACCGGGGCCGAGAGTTCAACCCACGCAGCCGAAGGTTTTAACCTGGCGCACGCTGCGGAGAGTGCGCTGGGAAGTCATACGGCCGCGGAGTGGCTCTTCATCGTAATCTCACTGGTGGTCGCAGGAGTTGGCATCCTAATGGGCTTTTGGTTCTACGTCTGGCGTCCCGGCCTGCCGGACCTTTGGGCGTCACGGCTCAAACCGCTCTACGAAGCGAGCTACAACAAGTATTGGGTTGACGAATTCTACGGTTGGGTCATCACGCGACGCACAATGGATTTGGCGCGAGCTGTTTTTGCTTTCGACGCGAAGGTGATTGATGGCGCTGTGAACGGTTCCGCATGGTTGACGCGCTTCAGCAGCCGCGTCACTGGGGGTATCGATCAGTACTTCGTCGACGGGCTGGTGAACGCGATTGCTGCCTTTGTTGTTCGTTTGATGTCCCCGCTGTTTCGGGCCGCTCAGACAGGATTCACTCAGAACTATGCTCTGGTGATGGTAATTGGATTAGTTGCCGCGGTAGCGCTGTTTTTCGGCGGCGACATCATCAAAGCAATGAGGACCGTATTTGCGATTGGAATGTAAGAAATGTCCGTAGTCAGTTGTCCGTAGTCAGTTGTTAGTGGTGGACGAGGGGCAGTAGCTCGGCGTTTTTCTACAACGAACCGCGGACAACTGGACAACTGACAACTGACCACGGACAACAACTACGTTGGACACTCTATGAAAAGTTACATTCTCTCCATTGTCACCTGGCTGCCAACCGTGGGCGCGATCATCATTCTGGCGCTCTTCAAGAAAGATCAGGCAAGCGCAATTAAGAAGTTTGCGACGGCTTGGTTCGGACTGGCATTCGTAGCCTCCCTGCTCCTGCTGTCCTACAACCGCGCGATGGGCGGTATGCAGTTCCTGGAAGATCACCAGTGGATTCCGGTGATCGGCGCGCGCTATCAGATGGGTGCCGACGGTGTGGCCGTGTTGTTAATCGTCTTGACCACCCTGCTTGGTGTGATTGCCGCACTTTCATCGTGGAATTACATTCAGAAACGCGAGAAGGAATACTACGCGCTCTTGCTTTTCCTGCAGACCGCAGTTGTCGGCGTATTCGCTTCGATGGATCTTTTTCTCTTCTACCTCTTTTTTGAAGTTTCCCTCGTGCCGATGTACTTCCTGATTGGCATCTGGGGTGGTGAGAACCGGCTCTATGCGGCCATCAAGTTTTTCCTCTACACGCTGGTGGGTTCGGTAGTGATGCTTTTGGGTGTGCTGAAGATCTATTTTCTCAGCGCAGATACCGCTCTGACCAGTAGAATTACGCAGGGAACAATCGACTTGCTGGCAGGTAATCCTGACGCTGCCGCAATGGTGGCATCAACATTACAGGCAGCAGCGCAGAATGGAACCGGCACTTTCAACATGCTCTACCTGCAGGCGATGGGGAGCGTTTTGTCTACCGGCGGCGTTTCTACCATGGAAGTGCTTCTCTTCTTTGCCTTCGCACTTGGCTTCGCCATCAAAGTGCCCATGTTTCCGTTTCATACCTGGTTGCCCGATGCGCACGTCGAGGCTCCCACCGCCGGATCGGTGATACTCGCGGGTATCCTGCTCAAACTGGGAACCTACGGCTTCTTCCGTTTCAACTTGCCGATGTTTCCCGCTGCCTCTGCGGATGAATCATACTTCGGCTCTTTCGGTGTGCGCAGCATAATGATCTTTCTGGCAATCGTGGGCATCATCTACGGTGCTCTGGCGGCCATGTACTTCGTAGTCAAGAAAGATGGCGACGTCAAAAAGCTCGTAGCTTACTCGTCGGTTTCTTCAATGGGGATTGTGATTCTGGGATTGTTCGCGCTTAATCCAAACGGCGTTAACGGAGCCGTGCTCCACATGATCAACCATGGCATTTACTCGGCCGCTCTCTTCCTTTTGGTTGGCATAATTTACGAACGGCGTCACACGCGTAATGTAGCGGAATTCGGCGGCCTCTCGCATGTGATGCCCGGATACTCTGCTGTGTTTCTGGCGATGGCTATGACGGCGATAGGTCTGCCATTGCTGTGCGTCTTCATTTCGGAATTCCTCTCGCTGCGAGGAGCGTTCGAAGCTAATCCAGCCTGGGCCGCCTGGGGTGCTCTCGGAATCATCCTGAACGCGGCCTACATGCTCTGGCTCTATCAGCGAATGTTCTTCGGAACAATCGATAATCCTAAAAATGAGAAACTCACTGATATGAATGGCCGTGAATGGGCCTACATGATTCCGCTGGTCATCATGTCTTTGTGGATCGGAATCTACCCGAAGCCTTTTCTCGAGTTCATACAGCGACCGGTGAACGCCGTCGTCAAACAGATTCGTCCCAACTATCCAATTCCCGGGATGCCTCCGACTGAACCCCAACGGGCAGCGGTGAAGTGATTTTGATTTGCGATTTTAGATTTTTGATTTGCATCTTGCATTGTTGACTTCTAGTTCGTGTTCGTTAGTGTGATTTCGTGGATCGTTTCCTTGTTTGAGAGATAAGAACGATCCACGAAATCACACGAACTACCACGAAAAAGGTCCGGGAAGAACTATCAATGACCGCTTTTCGATTCTGATCCACGAGCGCCTGATAAACGAGCTTAGTTGAACAACAAAACGTAAAGAGTCAAGGATCCAGTTCGAAGTGTTACTCCAAATCAAAATCTGAACTCAAAAATCTAAAAATGCTATTTCTCCAAGCCAACACGACAGCTTTATTCAACCTGGCCGACCTGCAACTTATCGCGCCGGAGTTGATTCTGACTGTGTGCGCCTGTATCGCATTGGTATTGGAGGTAATCCTTCCTTATCGGAAGAGTAAGGTAATTGCTTATTTTGCTCTGGTTGGAATCGCTTTGGCCGCCGCTTCATTAGGCGTGCAATGGTGGTACACCCGCGACATTTTACCCCTCGATGGCTTTTATGGGATGGTCCGTATAGACGGATTCGCGTTGCTCTTCAAATCCATCTTCCTGGTTGCCGCCGCCCTGGCGATCGCCATTTCCACGCGCTTCCTGGACATAGAAGGCGAACAGCATGGCGAATACTACGCCCTGGTGCTCTTCGCTACGGTCGGGATGATGTTTCTGGGGTGTGGCTATGACCTCATCTCGCTTTACATCAGTCTCGAGTTGATGGCCCTGACTTTCTATGTCCTGGTTGCTTTCACAAAGCGCGAGAAACGCTCGAACGAAGCGGCCATGAAGTATTTCCTGCTCGGAGCTTTTTCATCGGGCGTGTTGCTGTATGGCATGAGTTTGCTTTATGGAGTGGCCGGCTCCACCAACCTGGGTGAGATCGGACGCAGCGTGGGCGAAATTGTCGCTTCAGTAGGAGGAGAAAGCAGCGAAGCGTCAGCCGGTTTGGGAACACTCCGACCAATGTTGCTCCTGGGAATGATCGCTCTCGCAGCCGGCTTATTCTTCAAAATCGCAGCGGTGCCTTTTCACATGTGGGCACCCGATGCCTACGAGGGCGCGCCTACTTCGGTTACCGCATTTCTTTCCACCGGATCGAAGGCCGCGAGTTTTGCGCTCTACGCTCGAATTTTTATGGAAGCGCTCCCTTCCATGCGGGCCGACTGGGCGCCCCTGCTGGGACTCGTAGCTGCGATTACGATCATGGTGGGAAACTGGGCGGCAGTCACGCAGGAAAACTCGAAGCGTCTGTTGGCCTATTCGTCGATTTCAAATGCCGGTTACTTACTGCTCGGATTGGTTGCGGGAAATGCTTACGGATACATGGGACTGGTGATCTATCTCCTGGTCTACACCTTGATGAATATGGGCGCGTTCGGCATCATCATCAGCCTGCGCCGGCGTGGAATCATTGGTGACAATGTTGATGACATGACCGGGTTGGCCCAGAAAGCGCCCGGCATGGCGGCGATGATGGCGGTTTTCATGCTCTCACTGGGCGGTCTGCCAATGACGGGCGGCTTCATCGGGAAGTACTTTCTCTTCGGCGGACTGCTACAGCGAGGACAAACCGACGGCAAGAATTGGTACTACTGGCTGGCGATTTGGGCAATCATCAACACCGTAGTCTCCTTCTACTACTACATCCGATTCATCAAAGTAATGTATCTCGGCGACCGCATCGCTGATAACCAACCACTCGAACTCTCGCCGGCTCTGCGGACAGCGCTGGTAGTCTCGCTGGCCGGAATACTCTTCATCGGCGTCTATCCCCAGCCACTCATCAACCTTGCGCAGAAATTGATTGCGCCACTCGCCGCGTTGGGATCGATGGCGTTGAAATAGCACAATGAACTCAGTTTTGCCTGGTGGCGATATTATTGATAAGGGCCTCGAAGACTTGCGCGATGGCCGTGAGACCATCGCGGCGCTGCTGGTAGCGATCGGCGCCCCTCGACTCCGTCAACTTGGCCTCCAAGTGCCCAACCACCTGCCAACTACTCCCGAGCATCGGCTCTACGATTTGCTGGTCGAAGACGATGTTGACGCAGCACACTCTCGATATAATTCTCTCATTAGAAGACTAGTCAGCTTTGAACGAGCCGCCGCATGCGTCATAAAGTGACCGCTCCGCGTCTGCATGACTTCCTCAAGGCACTGGGCGGCGCAGCCACGACGCCAGTTAGTATTTTTCTGGTTGGAGGAGCCACGGCGGTCTTATTGGGTTGGCGCGATTCCACAATCGATGTCGATATGAAGGTCGTCCCAGACAGCGACAGCCTGCTGAAAAGCTTGCCGGCGCTGAAGGAACGTCTGGAGATGAATATCGAGCTTGCGTCACCAGATGATTTTATTCCCGCGTTACCAGGCTGGCAGGAGCGAAGCAGATTTATTCAGCAGGAAGGGAAGATTGCGTTTTTTCATTACGATTTTTACGCTCAAGCGCTTGCAAAGATCGAGCGAGGCCATGATACCGACGTGCTTGACGTTAGAGAAATGATCCAACGTGGTTTGATTGAACCCAACCGCTTGCTCGAACTCTTTTTCCGAATCCAAGATCAACTTTATAGATACCCCGCAATAGACGGAGCATCATTTCGTCGCGCTGTTGAGCAAACAGTCGCGGAAGTGAATCAGCGCGGCGGAAAATACTGACGTAGTGTTCACGCTCCGTAGGTAGCATGCTGGTCTTCTATTTCTTTGCGGCGATTGTTATCTGGCTAGGCATCCTCTCTCTCCGCGGTGGCCAGCGATTCGCCCAGTATTTCCGGCTCGATCCGGCGCGGCCGCTTCCTGATTTCACACCTTTTGTTTCCGTTATCGCTCCCACCCGCGGACTTAACCAGGGGTTACACGAAAACCTGGCAGCGCTGTTCCAGCAGGAATACACCGACTACGAAATCATTTTCGTGACTGACGACGAGAGGGACGCTTCATTAAGGGTGATCGAAGAAGTTAAACGATCGGTCGCATCGGCTAACCGACCTTCGACGGATCAGAAAGTTTCGACGAGTGTAATAATTGCAGGAGCAGCAGTGCACAGCGGACAGAAGGTCCACAACCTGCGCGTAGCTGCTGGTCAGATCGATTCCCGAAGCGAGGCTCTGGTTTTTGTTGATGCGGATGCAAGGCCCCAGATTCACTGGCTCAGATCGCTTGTTGCCCCTTTGCATGATGAACGCATCGGAGCCGCTACCGGATATCGTTGGTTTATTCCGTTGCATGGCGGTCTGGCTTCACACCTATGTTCCGTTTGGAATGCTTCGATTGCCTCCGCCCTTGGAGAAAATGATTTTAAGAATTTTTGTTGGGGTGGTTCGACGGCTATTCGCCGCGGAACTTTCGAGCGCCTGCGCATCACGGAGCGTTGGCGCGGCACTGTCTCAGACGACTTCGTCCTCACGAACGCGTTGAAAGAAGCGCATCTGCCAATCCATTTTGTGCCGGCTTGTTTGACTGCCTCGCTGGAGGACTGCACCTTCGGCGAACTAATTGAATTCACCACCCGACAATTAAAGATCACCCGGGTCTATGCGCCACATCTGTGGAAGGCCGTTCTCATAGGCAGTCTGCTGTTTGTGACGGTTTTCTTCGGTGGCATTGTGCTGGTGAGTGCGCGTGCGCTTCTCGGGTTGTCGTTTGGGCTCCCTTTGTTGCTACTTTGCGTGATTTTTGTCCTGGGCGCCCTTAAAGGTTTCGTAAGGTTGCGGGCGGTACAACTGCCGCTGGCGAAGTACAGGCGAGAGTTGAGCAGGACGCTGCCTGCTCATTTGCTTCTCTGGCCGCTAACGTCGGCGCTCTTTCTCTATAACGCCGTCGTTGCTATGTTTTCGCGGCGTATTGAGTGGCGGGGAATTAGGTACGAATTGAAATCGCCAACTGAAGCTGTCATCATCCGCAGCACAGACTAAAGCCTGTGAATGTGGCACGGACTTCAGTCGGTGAATCAAGGTGATAACTCACTCAGGTCGAGTGAATACTGAACAAGTTCTTACAGACTAAAGTCTATGCCACAATTGATTTGGGACTGTGTATTAAGATGATAACAACTCAGGCGGAGTGAAAACTCAACAGTTCACAGACTTAAAGTTCATGCCACACAAAGCAATACAACTAGTTCAACTTCTGCGAGACAGTAAACGTGAGCTGCGGCTGGGCACGGTGATTCTCTTTGTCACCTCGCGCTGCAACGCTTTCTGCAAGACCTGCTTTTACCACGAAGAGTTGAATAATCCCGGCGACATGACTTTCGCTCAGATCGAGAAGGTCTCGCGGACCATGCCGCCAATTACTGACCTCTGGCTGTCAGGCGGCGAGCCAACCCTGCGCCGCGACGTCTCGGAGATTATTGATACGTTCGTTGCCAACAATGGAGTCAATCGCATCATAATTCCCACCAACGCGCTGATCAAATCGCGTGTCCATGAGATTGTCGACCAGGCTCTCGGCAAGCATCCCAGGCTCGATCTCTATCTAAACGTCGCCCTCGATGGCTATGGCGAGACTCACGATCGCATTCGGGGAGTGCCGGGAAATTGGGGCAAGGCCCTGGATTGCATCTCGTTGCTTTATCCTTTGAAGGAAAAATACACAGATCGTTTTCGACTCAACGTCAACACAGTAGTCTGTGCTGAGAATTACACCGAGATCGAAAAACTTGCGGAATACATGTGGCAGAACTTTCACCTTGACGGTCAGTATTTCAATATCATCAGGGGTGAAACGCCCGTGGGAGACGAAATTAAACAGGTGCCGGCCGAGTCACTTCCCGGCATGTATTCGTTCGTCTCGCGATTGACCAAGCGCTATGGTGATCGGATGTTTGCCAATGACGACGCCAGCAAGCGTTTCGTCAAGAATGTCGCTTACGTCGGCGCAATCACGACTCATTACCGGACTCAACACGCGAACTTTGAAACTCAGACTGCATGGCCTTTCCCCTGTACTGCCGGTGAGACCACGGCTGTGATCGATTACAACGGCGACGTGCGCGCTTGTGAGCTGCGGGAGAAGTTTGCGACCCTCAGCGATTTTGATTATGACTTTGGAGCGCTGTGGGCTGCGCATGAGCGAGCAGTAGAACTGGGCGCTATCGAGGGGGGCAAAGCTTGCTGGTGCACGCACGTGTGCTTCATTCACGATTCCATGCGCCACTCTCGCCGGGCGCTGCTTTACGAACTGCCGAAGAATTATCTCACTCGGGAGTCATGGTAGAGTGTTGAGTCAGGAGTCAGCGATGTCTCGCCAAATTAAATCCTTTGTAAATCGTGAAGAGTACCTGGCGCTCGAGCGTAAGGCTGAGTACAAGAGTGAGTATCTCGATGGCGGGGTATTCGCGATGACCGGTGCGAGTCGTAGACACAATCTCATTTCTACTAATCTTGTCACGTCGCTAAACGTGCAGTTGCGTGGGAAGCCGTGCGAAGTGTACGGAAGCGACATGCGTTTGAGGGTGAGTGCTGCTGATTTGTACACTTACGCAGATGTGGTCGTTGTTTGTGGGGAGCCCAGATTCGAGGACGACTACGTCGATACTCTGCTAAATCCGACTCTTGTCATAGAGATACTCTCCAAATCGACAGAACGGTACGACCGGATAGCAAAGTCTGGTTATTACCGGACGGTTGAGTCATTGTCCGAGTATCTCCTGGTCGCTCAGGAGGAATACCGGATAGAACAATATACCAAACAGGTGAATGAACATTGGCTGCTGTCCGAAACGGAATCGCTCGAAGGCGTAGTGGATTTGTCATCAATCGCCTGCTCATTGGCATTGCGAGACGTCTACGACAAGATCTCACTTGAGTAGGACTTAACAATGGCACAACGCGACGATCAGGAAGCGAATCGTAAAAGCGGCATTGCTTATGCAGCCGCTTTTAACTTGTTTGCGTCCGTCATCGGGCTCGGTGGTGTGGGCTGGTTATTGGATTGGTGGCTTGGGACGGCCCCCTGGTTGTTGGTTACGGGCATCGTACTTGGCGCGGTCGTCGGCTTTTATCAGTTTGTCAGATTGACTTCAAAGCTATCGTAACTCGACAACTCGCTGTTGGCCCGTGTAAAATCACCCGCTTCGCTAATGAAAGATACTGGAAACAATGAGAGCGGGAGCGCGCTTTTGGCCACTACTGACAACAGTATCGATGGGCGTATCTTCCGTACCATGGCAGTTGCAGTCGCGTTGGCCGTGATTATCAGCGCACCCTTGGCACCGTGGCGAATTACCACGGGCCTGCTGGTTGGTGGGATCCTTTCTTTGCTGAATCACTATTGGATGCGGACCTCAATTTCAGCCGGTTTCGCTCTCGCCTTAGGCCACGGCACAAAGCCTCAGATAAAGTTGGTTCGATATATTTTGCGCTACCTGGCGGTCGGGACAGTCGTCTTTGCTGCATACCAGTTGAATATCGTGTCACTACCCGCAACGTTACTGGGGCTATGCAGTTTCGTAGTGGCGTTGTTTGTGGAAGCGTTTAGAGAGTTCTATTTTGCAATCATTCGTCGAGAGGGAATCAATTAATGTTTTGGTTGCTGGATACTGCCAAGGCTGCGGACCACGGCGAAACTGAGCAGGCCGCGCATCACACTCCGATCATCGTTGAGTTGGTTAATCATTACTTCGGCCAGGCGGCGTACGAGTTTCAGATCAGGTACACCTATCCAAGGTGGAAGACCTTCTTCGCTAAATTTGGTACGACGCCGGAAGCTGTGTTTGGGCCGTACACCCCGGAGACAGCGATCCCCTGGTACACGGTGATGTTTGTGATCGCTTGCATCCTGACCGTAACCATCATCTGGATTCTTAAAGGAAAGCTGTCCACCGAAGAACCGGGACCCGGACAACAGACGCTTGAAGTAGGCGTGCTGGCCGTTCGCGGGATGCTCGCGGACATTGTGGGCCCACACGGTTTGAAATACTTCCCCATCGTCATGACTTTCGCGGTGCTGATCCTGGTTTCCAATTTAATGGGTCTGTTCCCATTGTTTATGTCGCCCACCGCGGCTACCAGCGTCACCTTCGCTCTCGGCATAACTTCGTTTCTCTATTACAACTACGTGGGCATTGCCGAGAATGGAATTCTCGGTCACCTGAAGCATTTGGCTGGTCCTATCTGGTGGATCTCCTGGTTGATTTTCCCGATTGAAGTAATCAGCAACCTGATCCGCCCGTTCTCTTTGGGCATCCGGTTGTTTGGAAACATATTTGCCGATGAACAGGTTGCCAGCACGGTTGCTAATATCTACCCCGGAGGAACGAACTGGATATTGCCGGTATTGCTCATGCCGCTCGGAGTCTTTGTGGCGTTCGTGCAGACCTTTGTTTTTATCCTGCTTTCACAACTCTATTTAAGCGAAGTATCGCATGCACCGCATGACGAACACGAGGAGCACACCGAGCAAGAGATCGGGGGGCATGCGAGCGTGGATCAGCGTGAGGCGCTCGCAGTTTCATGACGGCATCATAAGGCAGTAATACCGCAGCGCGATTCGAGCGGCTCAGGCAAGTGCGCCGGGTACGTTAATCGTTAACTTAGTCACCGAAGGTGCAGCGCAACCAGGATGAAGCTTTGCCGAGCAAATCATAGCTTCGCTTTTTGAAGCAGGAATGTCTGTTTCGCAGGAGCGCCGTTGTTCGAGGGGCGGTGGATACCGGATGCAGGCGAAATCATATCAGCCAGCATTGACTTCTATTCGGTTTGTAAATTGTACCAATCATTCTGAAGCACATCTTCAGATGGAGAGACGTCGATGAGAAAACTCAGAATGCTTTTCTTTGCGCTGGTAGGCGTGTTGATGACCGCCCTGCCGGTACTTGCGCAGGCCCCTGTGCAGGAAGCGGATAACTCAGCCGGGCTTAAGGCGATCGCCGCGGGCGTTGGCTTTGCCATAGCGGTGTTTGGCGGGGCTCTTGGACAATCCCGCATAGGCGCGGCCGCCTGTGAGGGGGCGGCTCGTAATCCGGGCGCTGCTGCCAAAATTCAGACCATGATGATTTTAGGTCTGGCGTTGATCGAATCGCTAGTTCTGTTCGCACTGGTTATTGTGTTTGTAAAAACCTAGCCGGCGAACCATGTGTTTGGAAAAAGATGCGAGCCGGGCTTTCAACTCGGCTCGCATCTCTTTTTAGTTGGGTGTAGTTTAATCTCTACCTGGTCCACGCGGCCAGCGCAACCTAAAGGTCGAACTCTGAGCTTCCGGGAGTCAATATGAACCAGTTCTTCTCGCCCATCTTTGCTTGTCTCGAAAGCGGTGTGATACGCTGAGACCCTCCCGACCAAAAAGCAGCGAGGCACAATCCGTCAATGAAAAAATGTCCGAATTGCGGAGCGGAATATCCGGACACCACCACACTGTGTCCTTCTGACGGTGTCGCCCTCGAGAAGACCGGTGACTCTCTGCTTGGCCAAGTCCTGGCCGGCAAATATCGAATGGACCAACGTCTTAATGAGGGAGGCATGGGCGCCGTCTATCGTGGCACACATGTTTTGATGGATAAGACCGTGGCAATTAAGGTGCTGCGGCCTTCCCTTGCAGCTGACGAAAAAATCGTGGCGCGGTTCTCGAGGGAAGCGCGAGCCGCATCTCGGATTTCTCATCCTCACGCGTTAAGCGTTACTGACTTCGGCGAATCGGAAGATGGTGTCGTTTTCCTCGTCATGGAGTACCTCGATGGCAAGACACTTAAGGAGATCGTTAGAGAAGAAGGCCCGTTGCCACTCCCGCGCGTAGTCGAAATCATCCGGCAGGTGGGTGGAGCGTTGGATGCGGCCCACGGTCAGGGCGTAGTACATCGGGACCTTAAGAGCGAGAACATCATGTTGTTGAGTTCCTCTGGGCCCGACTATGCAAAGGTATTGGATTTCGGAATTGCCAAGATCACAGAGCCCACCGGTACTTACGATCCCGGTCTCACCGCCCCCGATTTGGTAATCGGTACCCCCCAATACATGTCACCAGAGCAATGCTCGCAAGCCTCGGAAATCGACGCGCGCTCTGATCTCTACTCGCTGGGCGTGATCATCTACGAAATGCTGGTCGGACATGTGCCTTTCACGGGTCATTCGCCAACCGCGATCATGATGAAGCACATGCAAGATGAAGCTCCTTCGGTTTTAAAGGAAAGACCTGATTTGCCGTCGGAGGTGGGCCGTGTAGTGCAACGAGCATTGGCCAAGAGCAAGGATGATCGCTACCAACACGTGGGAGATTTGGTTGACGAGCTGACAACGGCGGGGGGCATGGAGGCGGTCACAATGCGGCCAGTTCCATCTCCGTGGGCAGGCAACAGGATCGTGGTACCTACGCATTCGACGGGCGAGCGCGCTTTAGCGGAGTTGGGCGAAGAAACAGCGGTGCGGCCAAGAGTTGAGAACAGTTTGGGAGGGAATGTCACACCGCGTACGACCGAGATGTATGCACCTTCGCCGGCAGCGAATCTAAATCTGTGGAAGATCTTGATTCCTTCGCTCGTAGGTCTGCTGCTCGTTTTTGCAGTCGTATATGCGTTTACATTAGGCCCCGAGCCAGTCAACAACAACAACCAGTCTCCGGGACTGGTTGCTGATCCAAACAGCCAGGCAGTAGAACCTTCACCTCCGGCTACCGGGAGAGCTGAACAGGATATTCCTTCAGGTGGGACGACGGCGAATGAGGTAACCAATGAGAATGAGAACGACAATGCCAATGCCAATGCCAATGCGAATGCGAATGCGAATGCCGAGGCAACACTTTCTCCCAGTGTAACCAACGCCAACTCAAATGTTGCGGAAGAAAATTCAAACCTGAATGCGAACAAGCCGCCTCCAGTAATCCTTCCCCTCCCATCCCCTTCTATTCGGGCGAATACAAATGAGCAGCAGCCACCAATACCGCCACCCGGCGACAAGCCTGCTCCTGAGCCCAGTGCCAAACCACCCGACGTCTCAGCCCCACCGTCACGATAACCGGAAATCAAGCAGCTGCGGCGGCATCCACCATCTGAATAATCCTGTCTTCCTCGTCGATCGAAATCTCGATGGCCAGAACGTAACAGGGTATTTCAAACTTGCTCTGCTGAACTTTTACCGCGTCTTTGGCTGTGGTAATGATACTTTGCGCACCGGCTTTCCTCGACTCCTGAATCAAAGAATCTAGATCTGCCGTCGTGTAGTGGTGGTGGTCCCGAAAAACGCGAGTAAAAATCGGATCGACCCCGCGTCGGCGCAGTAGTTCGAAGAACGACTCGGGGTTCCCTATCGCGCAAAAGGCGGCCGCTGGCTGGGGTAGAGAAGTGAGTTCTTGGCGCCGTTCAGAGTTCATCCTGGCAATACCCTTGACTACCATTTCCGACGTGACTACTGGACGCGAGCCAATGAATCTTCGAATCTCTGCTTGCAGCGAAACTACTTCGTCGCTTTGATCAGCTCTGGTCACAACCACACAATCAGCCCGAGACAGTCCGGACTGCGGTTCACGTAAGTTCCCGGCGGGCAAGAGCTTGCCCCCACCCCAGGGGTTAGTGGCGTCGACTGTCAGTATGTTGAGGTCGCGCCCCAAGCCAAGGTGCTGAAAACCGTCATCCAAAACAAAGACCTCGGCTCCGAGGTTCTCAATTGCCCACTTGCCGGCGTCGATACGATTCGGATCGCTGATTACGGCCGCAAGTCCTTCTAGATTTTGTGCCAGCAGGAAAGGTTCGTCGCCGGCTTCTGCGGCAGTGGTCAAAACATTCAATCCATCTGAAACGATCACTCGAGAGCCGGGATTAGTTCGCCCATAACCGCGGGTCAGGATGCATACTTTTCTTTGCTTCCGCGCCAACGTTCGACACACCCACTCAACAAGAGGCGTCTTACCTGTGCCGCCGGTCGTTAGGTTACCGATGCTTATTACTGGAGCGGGAAGCTTAGTGACTGTGAGCAATCCTCTCTTGTACGCAACGAGTCGGGTTAGCGTCACTGCTTTGTAGAGTGCGCTCAGAGGAGGGAGCATCACGTTGGAAATCGAGTTCATCTAGTTTCAAAAAACCAACAGCGCTAGTCGCGTTTGCTCATAAGCAAAGAATCGAGCAGATCGATCGTACGTTTCGTTGCTCCCTGATTCTGAGCAACCAGATGCTTCGCCCTCTGCCCGAGCTCCCGTCGACGTTGTTTGTCAGTTAGCAGTTCACTAAACACATTCCCCAGGGCACTGTCAGCTTGTCCTACGGAGAGTGCAGGCAGTTGAATGATCGCCTGGTTTTTGGCAAAGACTGTAACGATGCCGTCGAAGTTGTGAGTGTGTGGCCCCGTAACTATTGCCGCACCTACCGCCGCAGGTTCGAGGATGTTGTGCCCACCATTGTTCGCGATGCTTCCGCCTACGAAGACTACAGCGGCCAGGGAATAGATGGCCGGGAGCTCGCCGATAGTATCAAGGAGAATTGCGTCGCAAGTTTGATCACTTGCAATTGACGGGTTCGAGCGGCGGGTCCAGGTCAGCCCTGAGTCATCAAGCAGTGAAGCAACGTCGGCGAAGCGTTCAGGATGGCGCGGCGCCAGCAACAGTCTGATTTTTTGAGATGAACTGTTTTTGAGGCGCTGAAAGGCTTCCAGCATAACGCGTTCTTCGGGAGCGTGAGTGCTGGCGGCGAGAATCAGTGGCGTCTCATCTGCAAGATTAAACCTTTTCTGGAGCTCGCCCGCCAATGTATTTGAGGAGGGCATGGCGCCGGCGTCAAATTTTAGATTGCCTGAAACGAAAACTTTGCTGGCCGGAAGCCCGAGACTGCAAATTCGCTCCGCATCAGCCTCCGTTTGCATTATGCCGAGGTTAAGACATTCGAGAACACGAGAGACAAACCCACTTATCCATTTGTAGCGGCGAAAAGACTGATGTGAAATCCGGCCATTCACGATGGCTACCGGGATTTGCTGTCTGTGGGCTTCAAGCAGAAAACCTGGCCATAGCTCGGTCTCCATGATCAAAACGGCAGATGGGTTAATTGATTTGAGTGCGCGCCGAACGGACCAACGCCAGTCGAACGGGAAATAAAAAACCTTGGAGGCTTCGTTTTTGAAAAGCTCACGGGCAAGGTGTTGACCGGTCAGTGTGGTCGTGGATATGACGAGAACATGGTTGGGAAACCGTTGTCGTATACCCCGCACCAGTGGCCGAGCCGCCTGAGACTCCCCAACCGAAACGCAGTGGATCCACACGACTGCGCGGCCCCGGCTTTCAACACCTGAGAGCCAACCCAGCCGTTCGCGGAATCCGGCTACATACTTGCCGTGCCGAAATGCGTCAAAGAGAAAGCGCGGGAGCAGGACCACAAAGCCGAGGGTCAATAGCAGGCTGTAGACAAAGTACATAAGGGGGAACGGGTGTTATTGCTGATCAGTCGAGCCAGAAGGTGGGCACAGGAGAAGCGGGGGCAGTTCAGGAAGGAGCATTTTCCATTTTCCATTATCGGCCATTGTGTTCGTGTTCGTTCGTGTAGTTTCGTGGATCGTTCTGTTTTTCTGGACCAAGCACGCGATCCACGAAATCACACGAACAGACACGAAATGAAATTCAGAAAGAATCTGCGCATCGTTTTGTTGCACTTCCAAATTGAAGCGTCTACGAAATGAGAAATGGAAATGAAAAATGCTACCTCCTGCCGTCTACTTGCATAACCTGATCACCCGCTCATTTCGCGCGTTCAATGTATCGGCCTTCGGTTGGATCCACGCGGATGCGGTCCCCTTCATTAACAAAGGGTGGGACGGTGATGGTAACTCCGTTTTCAAGTGTAGCCGGTTTGTTGACGTTGGAGACAGTCGCCCCTTTCATGGTGGGGTCGGTGCGAGTTACCGTGAGTTCCAGGGAAGGTGGAAGATCAATGCCGACGGGTGCTCCTTCGTAAAACTCGGTTTGTAACCTGAGTCCGGGATTTAGCCACTGAGCCGCATCGCCCAGTTCCTCTTCACTGAGCGCAACCTGTTCGTAGGTCTCGGTATTCATGAAGTGGTGATGGGATCCATCCGAATAAAGGTACTCCATCTCGTGCTGCTCCAGACTTGCCCGCTCAACCGTGTCGGAAGAACGGAACCGATGCTCGAACGATGAGCCCGTCTTAATGTTGCGAAGTTTGGTCTGCACCATCGCCCGCAAATTACCAGGCGTATGGTGACGAAATTCCATAACTTTGCACGGCTGACCCTCGAAGACGATTACCATGCCGCGCCGTATCTGGGTTGCTGGAATAGCCATATACTAATTTCAATCTCCATTGACGAGCCATTAAAGTACTGACAACGACAGGTGAGCGGTTTTGCTGCTTAACGAAACATGTAGTCTAACGAGGCCCCGAGATCTTTGTCCAGCGTCCATCACGAATTGATTCAAACAATCCCCAGGTGATCATCGTGCTGCAATGAAAAGCAAATCGCATTAGCCGCGGATACACGCGGAGAAAGGCGGATATGAACAACAACAAGCAGGCAGTTTAGATTAACGGCTTTTCTGATCCGCGTTCATCGGCGTGTTCCGCGGCTAAATGATGTCTAAGAATCGCAATGAGAAAAAGCGGCTTCACCGAAACTTCATCAGTTCGGATCAGCCGCCTTTTTGAGGAGCCCACCTACCTCACTTTTGCTTAACGTCTCGATGTGGTTGAGGTTCCAAAAACAGCTAGGCCGCGCGAGCTCGCGGGACCCTTCGCTGACGAGCCACCCGTTCGAGCCATTTTTGGGCGTCGCCATAATGTGGAAAACGACGCTCATCCTGACGAAAAGCGCTGGTGTGATAGTAGCGCCGGCCGTTGATTAGCCGCGCCGGGTGCTTAATATGAAGCATTTCATGATAGAGAATAAACTCAACGAACCATTCGGGGACTTCCAGTGAATCGAGTGTCTTGCTAATAGTGATTGTGTCGTAGACGCGGTCATGATGGCCCAGAATATTGCGAGTCCGACGCTTTGACCATGTAAGCGTTGCTTTCGCCAACCCTCCGTCGAAATAACGTCGGTTAAGCTTAGTAAACATCTTGTCCAGGTCGTAAACCTCGCCCTGAGCTGAGGAAATTACCTTGCGACCTCGCCGGCGGCGAGCCAAATCAGAGGAACGCATGACATCCGATGTAACGGAGTAGTCCTGGTAGACCCGTTTGTGTACGTCCGGAATTCTTTTCCCAAGTAATCTGGCGACGAGGACGAAGGCAAGTGCGCGTACGACGTCGGGTGGAGCACCCTTGCAAATATCGGACAAACGAACATACACGCGTCCTGAGCGCACCCTGATGGTGTGATGCAATCCGGCATAGGGATAAAAGCGAACCTCGACCTCAGGCACGGCACGATTGTTTCCCAGATGGCGAAAGGCGTCTGCAAAAAACTTTTTGACTTCAGTCATCGCCAGTGCTCCTGCGAATTACCGGCCGCACGCCATGATTAACCGAGTTTTAGCTTTTGAAGAAAGGGGGGGAACCCCTAAACCCCCGATTCAATTTGGAGAGCTCCGAGCCGTGCCAGCTCCAATTTTGGAAACATCTTAAGTAGCTCAGCTGGGGGGCGTCAATTGATTTCCGGCAGCCACTGAAAACCCCTGCAAAAGCAGCAGACAGGCCCAGCCTCGGAGAAGGAAAAGGAAGAGTGTTAAAAACACGCACCCGTAAACCCAAATGGCATAGCACTTTACGAAGACGCTAAGATTAATCTTCAACGATGGAGAGTTAAGTGTATGTGGGACGTTGAGTTAGCTTTGGGCCTAAATGTCCGTGAATCCAGGCACGCTCGAAATCCTAACCGTTTGCAGCCGCATTGCCGATTCCTTTATACTGCGAAGGGCGCTCTAGCGGTTCCGTTGTCGGCTGCTATTGACCTTTGGGTGAGTGGACATTACCTGCATTCGGACCCGCAGTTAAGTAAACAACTAATGCCCCGTCGTAGCAATCTTCAAACCTCAGAAAAGAAAACCCCGGATTCGCGAGGACAAGCTGTACTCGCTGCGATAATCAAGGAGCACCTCGTCACGGGTGACGCGGTTGGCTCCCTGGTGCTATCAGACCGGTTCGCCCATGGGCATGGCTGGAGCGCGGCCACGATTAGAAATGTTATGGCGGAACTGGAGGAAGCTGGGCTAGTCGAGCAACCGCACACCTCAGCCGGCCGAGTGCCTACCGACAAGGGCTATCGTTATTACGTCGATAATATGCTTGGAGAGGCGCGACTCTCACGCGCTGACCTTAAGGCGATCGATGCGGTATTCACTTCCACCGGGATCGAATCTTCGTCTCCGGAACGCTTAATGGAAAAAGCTTCTCATGCGCTCTCGGAACTTTCAGAAAATGTCGGAATAGTTGTTTCGCCATCCCTGGCCGAAAACCGGCTAAGTCACATTGAGTTCCTTCAGCTCTCTGACAGACGGATTTTGGTGGTCCTCGTAACTACGTCGAACATCATTCACAACAAAATTATTCGGATGGAAGAGAACCTTACTCAGGAAGATTTGGAGCGTACCGCCCGCTACCTGAACACGGAATTCAGCGGCAAGAGTTTAATTACCATCCGCGCTGAAATCCTGGAGCTGATGAAAGAAGAAAAGGCTCTATATGACCGGCTCCTGCGTAACGCTATTCTGCTCTGCGATATGAGCCTGGATGGCGAGGGCTCCGGCGCCGGTGAGGTTTATGTTGACGGCGCATCCAACATGCTTACTAAGCGCGACTTTGTGGATGTTGACAGAATGCGCGATCTGTTTCGCACGTTCGAAGAAAAATCGCGTTTGCTGAAAATACTAAACGAGTGTGTCTCTCGAGACCAACCTGCATTTCGAGGTGACGTCAACGTGGTTATCGGCAGGGAGCATCCTGCTTCCTCGATGCGCAATTGTGCCCTCATTGCCGCGCCCTATAGGATTGGCTTTAACGAAAACCCGGGCACGCTGGGAGTCGTTGGACCGATGAGAATTGAATATTCACGCATCATGGCTATGGTAAACTACATGGCCCGGCTGATTGAGCGCCGACTGGGTGAAGAAACCCCTCTTTATTAGCGCTGTACTTTGACGAACCCCTTCAGAGGTTTGGGAACCTTAGATTAATGTCTCCTAATAAAAAAGCTAGCGAACGAAATCGCATCCCGGTTGAATTTGTGGATACAGAACAGGAGAAAGAGATCTCAAGCCAGCTGCAGGCGGTGAGTGAAGCTGGCCAGGACGAGGATGATGAAGGCGTTGTCCCGGCCGAGTTTGACGACGTCGACGTCGAGGTGATCGATGATAGATCCGATGGACCCGAGGAGGATTTGTCTGAAATTAGCACCGATGGAGTCGAGATAGATGAAGTTCCGTATAAGCCGACCCGAGGCAGCACCGGCGAGCTTGGCGGCCCGGTATTAGCGGAGTTAGTGGCAACTCGATCTGAGCTGAAGAGGGTGGAGGCTGAAATTGCGGACATGAAAGATCGGCTGGCGCGCAGACAGGCCGATTTTGAAAACTATCGCAAGAGAGTGGAGCGCGAACGCTCAGACACATATGAGCGCGCAGTCGTCGAGATTGCCGCCAAGCTCCTACCCGTTCTGGACAATCTCAAACGTGCGCTTGATGTGGAAGCGAACGTTGAATCAGCTGAATCGGACGAGTTTCGTCACTTCCTCAGTGGGGTCGATCTAATCTTCAAACAACTTACCGGAGTACTGGAAGCCCTCGGTGTGAAACCGATAACGGCCGTGGGCGCGCGTTTCGACCCTCATGTTCATGAAGCCGTGGTGTCGGAAGCTACTGACGAGTACGAGCCAGACACGGTTATGCAGGAGATAATCCAGGGTTACCGACTCGGTGACAAACTAATTCGACCGGCGCTGGTGAAGGTGGCGGTGAAGAAGTGAATCGGTAAAAGTAAATCATGGGAAAAGCGATCGGAATAGATTTAGGGACGACAAATTGTTGCGTCGCCGTTTTGGAGGGCGGGGCGGTCCAGATCGTGCCTAATAAGGAGGGGGGTCGAACTACTCCCAGTGTGGTCGGTTTTACCGATAAGGGTGAGCGCCTTGTAGGACAAATTGCCAAGCGTCAGGCCGTTACCAACGCAGCCAATACTGTATATGCGGTCAAGCGTCTGATCGGCCGGAAGTTTAACTCCCCCGAGCTTCAGCGCATGCGTGAGACTTCGGCTTTCGAACTCGTTGACTCACCCAATGGTGACGCTCGCGTTCGCGTGCAGGGTCGGAGCTACAGCCCGCCGGAACTGTCGGGCATCGTTTTGCAGCGACTAAAAGCAGCGGCTGAAGATTTTCTGGGCGAGCCGGTGACCGACGCGATTATCACCGTACCGGCCTACTTTGATGACACTCAACGCCAAGCGACGAAGGATGCCGGAAAAATTGCCGGCTTGAAAGTCGAGCGCATCATCAATGAACCTACCGCTGCTGCCCTCGCGTATGGCCTTGGCAAGAGTGGGGTCGAACGCATCGCGGTATACGATCTTGGTGGGGGCACGTTTGATATTTCCATCCTGGAAATGAACGAAGGCGTTTTTGAAGTGTTGTCGACCTCCGGAAACACTTTTCTGGGTGGTGAGGATCTGGACGAACGAATAATGAACTGGATGGCGGATCAGTTTCTGGCTGACAACGGAATAGATCTGCGCCAGGACCGGCTCGCTTTACAGCGTCTGAAGGAAGTAGCCGAACGAGCGAAGTGTGAACTGTCTTCGTCGGCCGAAACCAACATCAATCTTCCCTTCATCGCGGCAGATGCAACAGGGCCCAAGCATTTCAACAAGTCTTTGACTCGGGAGAAGTTTGAGGAACTTGTGGGCGACCTCATCGAGCAGACAGTGGCGCCCTGTCACAAAGCGCTGGAAGACGCGAAAATCCAGGCTAAAGATATCGATAAAGTCATTCTCGTCGGCGGCCAGACCCGTTCGCCAATCGTCGAACGCACGGTCGAAAAGATATTTGGTAAGAAGGCATCTGCGGAGATTAACCCTGACGAAGTCGTCGCCATGGGAGCGGCTATTCAGGGCGGCGTCCTAACGGGTGACATTAAAGACATTGTGTTGCTTGATGTGTTGCCGCTCAGCCTGGGACTGGAAACGCGTGGCGGCTTGTTTACCAAAATCATCGAACGCAATTCGACGATACCCCTGCGTAACAGCCTGACCTTTACTACCGTAGTGGACAATCAGGCGTCCGTTGAGATTCACATCTTGCAGGGTGAGCGGGAAATGGCGGTCGGCAATCGTTCGTTGGGAAAATTCGAGCTGGTCGGCATTCCCCCAAGTCCCCGCGGGGTCCCTCAAGTTGATGTTTCATTTGAAGTCGACGCGAACGGGATCGTCTCTGTCTCGGCCCAGGACAAAGCAACCGGGCGCGAGCAGCAGATGCGTATTACACCGACCTCGGGTCTAACTCCAGACGAGATCGACCGGTTTATCAATGAGGCATCAGACTTTGCCGAGATGGATCGCGACGCCAAGCAAAGAGTCATACTTCACAACAAGCTGGAATCGCTGGTGCGAAACACTAAAAAGTCGTTTGAAAAGTTCGGCGGTCTGCTTTCGGAAAACGACCAGGAGATTGCCGAGCGAGTGTTTAAAGAAAGCGAGACTGCCGTTAAGACAGGCACCCCAGAGGAAATCGACAAAGCTCTTAACGGTATGGAGCGGATTGCCGGCCAACTTACCGTGGCCATGATGAAACCTCCCGCCGACGGCGCGTCCCAAAAGGTCGAGGGATAAGCACTAACCAGCCACCCCTGTTTGCGCCGACTAAATAAAAAATCATATATGAGAGGTTAGAGAAGACGTAGGATGGATAAACGGGATTATTACGAGATATTGGGCGTAAGCCGCACCGCAAAGGATCAAGAAATCAAGAGCGCCTACCGGCGACTGGCGATGCGCTATCACCCGGACAAGAATCCGAACGACGCATCCGCGGAGGAAAAGTTTAAGGAAGCTGCGGAAGCCTACTCCGTGCTTGCCGATCAGGAGCAGCGCCGTCGCTATGATCGGTTTGGCCACGCGGGAGTGTCGAGTGGCGCCGGCCCAACCTGGGGCGCGCCTGGCTTTGGTGGCATTGAAGATATTTTGGGAGACCTGTTTGGATTTGGCGATGTGTTTGGAGGGGGACGTGGCGGAACCCGTCGTTCATCAGCCCAGCGGGGCGCCGACTTGCGGTACGACCTGGAGATCACTCTGGAAGAAGCAGCTAATGGAATGACCGCTCAGTTGCGAATTCCCCGCCTCGAGAGTTGTGAGACCTGCAAAGGATCGGGCGCAGCAGCCGGAACCGAACCGGAAACGTGCAACACCTGTGGCGGGGGCGGACAGATTCGATATCAGCAAGGCTTCTTCTCGGTCGCCCGTACCTGCAACGCCTGTCGCGGAGTTGGCCGGATTATTAAGAGTCCGTGCGTTGACTGTAATGGGTTAGGTCGTGTCGAACGCGAAAAGCAGATGGAAGTAAAGATCCCCGGCGGAGTTGAAACCGGATCCCGACTGCGTGTGCAAGGGGAAGGTGAATCCGGCACCAGCGGGGGGCCAGCCGGCGATCTGTACGTTGTCATCCACGTGGCGGAACACGATCGGTTTGAACGCCAGGGAAGCAATTTGTATGTGGCCGTGCCCATAACCTTCGCTCAGGCAGCGCTGGGCGCTGAGATTACCGTCAACACTTTGGATGATGAAGAGAAACTGAAAATCCCAGTGGGTACTCAGACCGGAACAGTCTTTCGGTTAAAAGGAAAGGGCATGCCGGCGCTGGGCGGGCGTGGCCGTGGAGATCTGTTCGTTTCCGCTACTGTCATTACGCCAACGTCCCTGACCCGCGAACAGCGGAAGCTGCTGGAGCAATTGGCAACGTTCGAAAGCAAAGACCTGGAAGACCGCGGATTGGTCGACAAAGTCCGGGACATCTTTGGCTAACGTTGCAAGCTTCGATACTAGTAATTTCTCACAAGCCCACACCGGATGCCCAAAGCAAACACGATCCACGAAATCACACGAAACCGCACGAAAAAGAAATCTTAATTCGAGTTATTTCGTGTGATTTCGTGGATCGTTTTACTGCTCTTTGCCGCTTACCACTTTTTCAGCAACCTGTCATGGCATAAAGCCCAGGAGCGTTCCTGCCCTTAGTTACCGCTCACAGCCGGTATCGCACGCCAGAACGTTTCCGAGCTTCCTCTTCGAGATCGATATTCTGCAGTCGCAACGTCACATCGGCATTTAGATCGAGATCGGCTCGTTCTCCAGCCTGGAGTTTGACCGTGCCCGCGGCAGCAATCATAGCGGCGTTGTCTGTTGAGAGGTGTGGTGAAGGGAAGTAGACGGGAAGCCCGAGTCGCATTGCTGCGTCTGACGACGCGGTTCTCAAAGCTCCGTTACAAGCGACTCCGCCCGCCACGATTAGCGTCCTCGGTCGATACTCTTTTGCAACTCGCTCCATCGTTCCCACCAATGACCTGACAACCACGCTTTGAAAACTGGCGGCAAGGTCTTTTATTTCTTGCGATGGTTCGCTGCCGTTGCTGACCGGCCGTAATCCGGTTTCCCTTGCGTGTTTGGTAACGGCCGTCTTTAAGCCACTAAAACTGAAATCCGGAAGACCGTCGCCCATCCGGGGAATGGCAAACTTCACCGCGCGTGGATTACCTTCACGCGCCAGCCGTTCGATTATCGGCCCACCGGGATAACCAAGTCCCAGCATCTTGGCGACCTTATCAAAGGCCTCGCCAGCGGCGTCGTCACGGGTGCGAGCGAGGACCTTGTACTTGCCGGGATCGGGGATGTGGAAAAGGTTTGTGTGACCGCCGGAAACAATTAGCGCCAGCGCCGGAAATTCAACAGGCGGATTGTCGAAGGCGACCGAATAGATGTGACCTTCAATGTGATTGACTCCTACCAGCGGCTTTTGTAACGCAAAGGCCATCGCCTTGGCGTAGGAGACTCCCACCAGCAGTGACCCCACCAGGCCCGGCCCAACGGTTACAGCAAGACCATCGATGTTTTCACTCTGCATATTGGCCCGCACGAAAGCTTCCTCGACTATTGGAACGATTTTATCGAGGTGTTCGCGTGAGGCCAGCTCCGGCACGACGCCGCCAAAACGCTCATGGATGGCAATCTGCGAGGCAATGACTGATGACACGATTTCGCGGCCGTCACGAACAATAGCGGCAGCCGTTTCGTCACAAGAAGTTTCAATTCCGAGTACGAGCATGAATTAGATTCTAACAGCACATTGCTTCCGGCGTGACTCTCAGGTCAATGTGCAGTCTCCTTCAATCTTGTTCAAATACTCTTGTCCACTTCATAGAAACTCAATGCCGAGTCACCCTTCCTCAGAACTCTCTGCCGGCGAAGCCTGCCAATTTCATCCGGCAATTCGTTTTTGTGGTGATGCTCCACAATCAGAGAACCGTCTTCGGTCAACAAGGCTCCGGTGTTGGCGCCGAACAACTTCAGCACACCTAGGTAGTCGGTTGCGTAAGGCGGGTCGAAGTACACCAGGTCCCATGGTTCCCGGCTGGCATGTGAGCCAGCTCTTCCTCGCCGTGCCAGCGGCCTGCGCAGAAATTCCTCCGCCTCCGACTGCACGACCTCAGTTTCATCTTCCGGAATTCTAACCAGGTCCAAATTGGATTCAACCAGGCCACACATCTTTCGGGAGCGATCGACGAAGGTGACGTGCGCCGCGTCACGCGACAGCGCTTCAATGCCGATTGCCCCGGAACCGGCGCAGAGATCGAGAAAACGGGTACCTTCGATTCGTGGTGCGAGGACATTGAACAGCGTCTCGCGCAGCCGATCCGACGTCGGCCGCACCTGCATCGATGGCGGGCTCTTCAAATTCCGGCCACGATATTTCCCGGCGATTATTCTCAATGGCAGCTAAGTGCCGTCAGTTTAGAGTTCAAGCTTTAGCTTGTCTGCGCACCGTTAAGCCGCAGGTGAAAACCCAAGGACGATCGACGAAATTCACGAACGGACGGACCGAGTGCTCTGCAATGGCTTTCTCGAACCACTTAAAGGCGTGGTCTCGTGTAGTCGCCGCGTTCGCATGCCAGATCGCCCATATCAGTGAGCAAACTGGCAACGCCTCTTATATCAGTTTCCATCAGTATCGCGAGGCCTCTTGTCGTAAAGGTCGCGGGCTGAGTCATACTCGCGCTGATGCAGCGCAACATCTCCCATGTGGCCGAGTGATAGAGCCACACCGCGCCTATCTTGCAATTGTTTGAAGACTTCCAAATTCCTGGTAGTAGGCTTGCGCCGGAACGTAATGACCGCGCATATCTGCCACATCCCCCAGGTTACTAAGGGAGAGCTGTTGGATCACGTCATATTCACTAGAACCAGCTAGCTATTACAATTTCTTGAAGAAGGCTTTTTATAGGGAATTTGCTTCTTACAATCTGGCGCCGCACCCGTTCATGAAGCTTTGTCAGTTAGACTTGCTGCGTTTCTCAGCATTCTTTCGCAGCTTCTCGCTGAGCACAATAATGTCTTCGAGGTCGCGTCGAGCGCGAGCTGCGAGGCGCATGTCGAGGGGGCCAGAGTCGCTGAAGATAGGGTTGTGCAGGAATCCGTGCAGTAACTTGTTAAGTGCCGCGAGTGCCATTGCTAATTCTGCTTTTTCCGCATCCTTGAAGCCTGCACTTTTCTCTTCATTTTCTTCCTGAGGCAGCGCCAGAGAAGACTTCAACCGGATGGCGCGCTTCTTGATCTCGGTGAGACTCAGGACAATGTCTTTGTAGTTCAGCGGCTGATTGCCGGCAGTCGAGTTTGCTGATAGGCCTTCGTTAAGCACATTCAGCCGGCTAAGATCCTCGTTGACTTCTACCAGGATCTGCTGTGGGTCACGCTTCTTCTCCTTCTCGGCATCAATTTTTCGCATCTGCCGCTCACGCGAGTCGATATCTCGTCCCGCAATGTTGTCAGTCTGGTTCGGGAGCGTTCTGCTTTGCGCTTGAAGTGAGCTGCTGACAACGCTGACGAAAGCAACGGCAGCTGCAACTAGGAATAGCGGAAGCGCGTGGTAGATTTTCATAGCAGACCCTTCAATTATGATTTGGAGCCCTGGGTAAACCTGAGGCTTAATACCATGGCACCTAATACTTGCGGGAGGCGTTGTCCGGTTCATGTTATTCAACCTCAAACGGAATCCACTGCGTAGCGATGCGTCGTTTATCCTTCGTGGCCACGTCGGTAACAATCACTTGCAGGATGTAGTCTCCGGGCTTCAAATTCTGGCCGAGTTGCAGACTTCCCCTAGCAGTTAACCGTTTGGCACCAGGCTGTCCGGCGAGGTTGCGCATTTGAGTGGTATATACCTGCTGATTCTCGTGGAACAAACGAAGCTGCGTTTGCAGTTGTGCGCGACCGGTTGTGCGGTCTAGTTGAATGTTATAAGCCTCGTAGCCGTAATCAATAACCATGCCCGGGCGAAAGCGGCGGACTGCGGGACCAGCCTGGGCACCTTGCTCAGCTAGTCTCCCCGGGGTGGCCTCGCCCGTCCGACTGGCTGTGCCGTCCTGGGCCACGCTTCGCACCGAGGCGGGGCCCAGCGGCTGATTTGTATTGCCTGCTACATAGAGACCCGAGAGCGCGATCCGGTTCTTCTTCAGGTTTGGCACTTCGATGAATTGATTAGCCGAACCAACACGCCCGGTCGGCACATCGCGGACCGCGATGCGCAACTGGAAGGCTCCCGGCTTTTTGACGGGCAGGTTGATGCCGAACGTAATGCCATCGCGTTGGACGGCGCGATACTGATCGCCACGCACGTTCACTGTCTCCGTGCGGAAACGCTGGTCGACGGCCATTCCCTCATCGCTGAACGTTACGGCTGCGACGTCGACGCTGGCTTTATGGGTGCCGTCCGGTTCTTCGGTGAATGTCAGGCTGCTTCCGCCCACGTGAATCAGCGAGCGCACAAACGAGCCGTTGCTGGCATCGTTGAGGAAGACCGAAGTTAAACGCAGATCGAGCGCGCCTGTGGCAAAGGGAGAAGTGAGCGCGGCGAGCAATTGATGTTGGGTCGTGCGATTGACTGGCTGTGCCGCCTCTGTGTTAACACCGTAGAAGCCTGAGCGTGTTCGCACGCTCAAGCCGGAACGTTTAACGCGCACTTCCAGTCGATGGAAGTTTTCACGGCCGGAGGCGTCGAAGGTAGATTCCTGAGGGCGGTAGCCAATCAAGTAGTAGCCCTTCTGATCGAGCACCCGACGAATGCCCCCTGCGATGTCGTTGTTGTTGGTGACGAGGAGTCCTCCCGTCTGGCGAGCGAGAAAGCTCATGCCGTTCTGGGCCTCGAGTATCTCCAATGACCTGGACCTCAAGTCCGACATAATCCGGTGACCTGAAAGCCCAGTCGAAGCGAGCTCTCCCCCTCCGTCGCCTCCAGTCTTGCCGACCAGGGCGTTGGCCGCTGAGTCGTGGCCGGACATCAACCCTCGCGCATCGATTGTGTAGAAAACGACCGAGGAACGGTTGGCTAAATCGATCAGACGGCGCAACGAGTCGAGTACACGATAGTTTTGATTGCCGGTGGAGCTGAAAAGGTCGAGCGCGTCCGTCAGGAGGACGGCAGACTTTCGCCCGGGCAGCTCTCTCAGGCCGCGGACGACATAGTTGAGTGCGCCGAGCGTACCCACCGTGAAAATTTCGTCTTTGAAGTCGTCAACTTTCGTGGGCTCGTCCGATCCGGTTGAGCTGAAGGTGCCGCGTTTGGGGTCCCGCGGCTCTGTGTAATATGCGTCATCGCCAATATTGCCAAAGGCAGCAATGCCTCGCCGGCCGAACGCATTCCACTTCAGCCGATCGATGGCTACGTGGAGCAGCCGCTTGTCTGTCGTAAATTGCTGCAGCGCTCCCACACCGGCGCCGGTGCGAATGATTGCCACCATGTCACCTGACTGCATTTGTTCGTCCACGAACTTGCGAAGCGCGTTGCGTACGAAGTGCGTGCTCTCAAATGACAGTCCCAAATCGTCAACTATCAGGGCGATGGATCGGCGGACTTGCTCCGGGCGCAATTGCTCCGGCGGACGCGGCGGCTGTGGTGTTTTGTTGTCCGACTTTGCGCTTTCAGCTGATCGAGCGTTCGACTCAGGCTGCACGCTGACGTAGGAGAAATTGCTGATTTTCTGCGGGCGTCCGTCCTCGAAAACCTCAAATTCCTCGACACCAAGATCGCCTATATGCTGGCCACGGCGATCTGTAACCACCGCGTCAATCTGGACAAGGTTCGTCGTAATACGCACGACTTCGGCCGTATCGGAAGTGGGTTTTTGAGGGGTTGGCTGTGTTGGTGTGGTTGATTGCTGACCCGCAGTCACCGTGAGCAGAGTGCAGATCAGCCCTGATGAGAGTATCGATTGTTTCATTAGCGGCCCCTTGAAAAGTTACATGACGGGGAGAACGCTGAAAGGCCAATGCTGTGGACGAAATATAGACGAGCGGGCAAACGGACGCAAGCACCTCGGAGACTTTTGGGCTCACGATTTAAAATCCGAAATTTTGGACGGCCACCTCAGATCATCCGACCGCCGCCAGGCCGAAGCGTTCGTCGCGCTGCACACGCTGAATCATTCGAGACGTCTCCTCAGATTTCTCGCGCTTCGTCAGGTAGAAGTCGGCTTCGCGGCGCGCTTGCTCGAGTATCTGCTGATCGCGAAAGAGATTGCCTATGCGAAATTCGGGAAGCCCAGCCTGTTTCGTTCCCAGGAGTTCGCCGGCGCCGCGAATTTCAAGGTCCTTTTCCGCGATTAGAAAACCGTCGCTGGTCTGTTCCATAATTCCCAGACGCTCTTCAGCGACACTTGTCCTCTTATCCGAAGTCAGCAGCGCACAGTAACTCTTTTCCGCTCCACGGCCCACACGTCCGCGCAACTGATGAAGCTGGGAGAGTCCGAATCGTTCGGCGTGCTCCACAACCATCACCGACGCATTGGGTACGTCCACACCGACTTCGATCACGGTGGTGGAGACAAGCACCTGAATCTCGCCGGCCACGAAGCGGCGCATCGCCTCGTCTTTCTCCGCCGGCTTCATTCTTCCATGCACCAATCCTACCGCATACTTTGGAAAGACCTTGTCTCGCAGATACTCGTAACGCTTCGTCGCGTCTTTAAGATCCATCTTCTCTGATTCTTCGACCAACGGATAGACGACGTAAATTTGTCGTCCGGCTTTAAGCTCGCGAGCAATAAGCTGCTTCACCTCCAGTCGATCCGCTGAGTTATCGGCATAGACCTTTGTCTCGATCGGCGTCCTCCCAGGAGGCATCTCGTCGATCACGGAAACATCCAGGTCGCCATAGACAGTCATAGCGAGCGAACGGGGAATGGGAGTAGCGGTCATCACCAGAACGTCCGGGTTGAAGCCGCGGGCGCGCAACTCTGCCCGTTGCATAACACCAAAGCGGTGCTGTTCGTCAATTACCACCAGGCCCAGTTTGCTAAACGAAACCGACTCCTGAACCAGAGCGTGAGTACCAATGGCGGCGTGTATCTCTCCCGCAGCCAGGCTGACGTGCAGACCTCGCTTCTCCGCGGCGCGCAAAGAGCCCGTTAAGAGTTCGACTCGATAAGGCGTCCGGGCCAATAGGCGCTTGATGTTGCGAGCATGTTGCTCAGCAAGAATTTCGGTCGGAGCCATCAACGCTGTCTGGTAACCATTTTCCATGGCGGCGATCATTGCAATCAGCGCGACGATCGTCTTGCCGCTGCCGACGTCGCCCTGCAGCAGCCGGTTCATCGGCGAGTCGGATTTCATGTCCTGGAAGATTTGCTTAACTACGTTTCGTTGAGCCCCCGTCAGTTTGAAGGGCATCACTGAAGCGATTGCCTCCTTCACCTGAGAGTCAATCTTTATCCTGGCTCCTTTTGCTTCGCGGATTCTTTGCCCACGTTTTAATCCAATTCCCAGCGCCAGCCAGAAAAAGTCTTCAAAGATTAGTCTCAGGTGTGCGGGGCTGCGAGCTGTTTCGTATTCGGCAAGTGGCACATCTTCAGGTGGGAAGTGGATCTGACGAAACGCGCCTGCGCGACCCATCAAGTGCCGCCGCCGGAGCAGCTCAGGAGGAAGTGTCTCCTTAATTTCTTCATCACGGATTAGTTCCAGCGTGGCATGGATGATCTCCCGTAGTTGTTTCGAAGAAAAGTCTCCCAGCTTGCGATAGACAGGCACGCGGCGACCTGCATGAACGGCCGCCTGAGCAGGATCGACTGGATAGTCGTCATCCAGACCACCGGTAAGCGCGGGCCCAGTTTCTCCCTGTCCCCCTTTCGCTCCATCCCCCTGTCCAGGCAGAAGTGGCAACATCTCCAGCTCGTCGCCGGGTTTATGCAGCCGCAGTGTAAAGGTCCCGCGTCGATCATCCCACTCCCATTTGCCGAACGTGATGAAGCGAGTGCCGCGGGTAAGCCTTTTCATGTAGTAGCCGACGATGTCGTGCGCGTGGGCCCCGGAAACAAACCACCATACGACAACGTCCCGTCCGGTCTTTTCTTTGTCCGTTGCAACAATCTCAAAAATGAAGAGCTTCGGTTTACCGTAAGCGCGCTTCTTTCCTACCTGATAACCGGCGGCATTTTTGACGTAGAGTTCAAGCGAGGCTTCCATTCCAGTTTCTAAATCCCCAATGCGAGCGAGATTCGATCGATCCTCGTATCGCATGGGGAGATACGTCAGAAGATCCTCAACCGCGGCGTCGCCGGCTCTTTTCTTGCGGTGGTAGCCGGCTAAGGCCAACGCCAGCTTGTGTGACATCGTTTGGCCCAGGCGAGCAATCCTGTACTTATGCAGTTCTTCTATTGGTGTATCGAGCGTGAGAGGAGCGGGCATTGGCTGGGATCATACCATTTTCCATTTTTCATTTGGGATATTTGGGGTTTCTTATTTCGTGCTGATTCGTGTTATTTCGTGGATCGCGTGTTAGCCTGAGAGAGCACGAACGATCCACGAAGTGACACGAACGGACACGAAACAAAAGACCTCACTGGCGAGTTAAAATGAGAAATCCAAATTGAGATGACTATTAGAGATTTGAGTCCTGATTTAGTAAAGAGGGAACTATGAATCGCTTGGAATCGATGGCCGAAAAAATGCTTCGCGAAGCGATCGAGGCCGGTGAGTTTGATGACTTGCCCGGAAAGGGAGAACCAGTCGACCTGAGCGAGAATCCATTCGAAGATCCCGATTTGCGCGTAGTTCACAAACTCCTACGCGAGGCCGGCTTCGCCCCGGCATGGATCGAGGAGCGAAAGGACATTGATGCGGTATTCGAGACCGCTCGCGATACACTGACCCGCGCCTGGAAAATTTACCGGCCGGGTGGTATCTCGCCGAATGACGCCGCGTGGGAAAGGAACGTTTCTGAGTTTTGTGAGAAGGTCGCCGAGCTCAACAGTCGTATCAGGCTCTACAATCTGAAAGTACCCGCCGCCGTGTTTCAACGCAGACTATTTGACGCCGACAAAGTTATCGAGGGTACCACGCAAGCCCAAGACTCGGGGTAATGGGTAGTCCTATAGGTGGTGTCGTTTTATAACTTAGTGACGCCCGCGACAGATGGGAGTCAAAACGATCAACGAAATCACACCAAATGGCACGAAGCAATTTTCGTGTTCGTTCGTGTAATTTCGTGAAACGTTTCTTCCAGTCGATTTCTCAAGCAATGCGCCACCTATGATGTCGCAACTGGCTTCGGCTCGAAAAATGGGGAAGGGAATTCAACATGGGTTCTGACAACGAGGTGTCCGAATCAACGCTGCAGCGATTGAACCAGCTGCGAAAGCCGTTGTTGCATCTGCATAAAACTTTGCTGGACCTGGAACGTGAGGCTTATGAACGAAGACACGGGCGAGTTGAGAACAGCTACGAGGTTCTGCAACTTGTGATGCACGCTCCGTGGTTTGCCTGGCTGCATAGCCTTTCAGGGCTGGTGGTCCGAATAGATGAGATGTTGGACGCGAAGGAGCCAATAACGGAAAACGAGGCGGTTGCGGTTCTCGACGAGACGCGAGTCCTGCTTACACCTTCAGAGACCGGGAGCGGTTTTCAGAAAAAGTATTTCAGCTCACTTCAGGAATCACCGGATGTAGTTTTAGCTCATTCTGAAGCGGTGAAACATCTGCCAGCAGTTGGAGCAACCGGAAAGAAAAACCGCGAGAACGGTGCGCCAACTGAGAGTGAGATCTCTTAGCGAACGTGGGTTGTGCTAGCGGTAGCCAGGGTTTATTTCCAGTTCTAATTCTTCATTCCATGGTTTGTTCGTGTTCGTTCGTGTCGTTTAGTGGATCGTTCTTCATCTCCGACCTAAGCAAACGATCCACGAAATAACACGAATCACCACGAAATCAGATCCATAAATATTTCCCAATGAAAATGGGATGAGACGGGAAATAAGCCGGACTAATGTTGGCTTGATATGCTCGCGCTCCAATGTTCGATCAACCAGCAACGGACTCGGTTTGTACGCAATGCTGGTCAAAGGCCCTGGTAAGTTCCTGCGCAATCTCTGCGGGACCTCTTCCTTCAATCTGGTGCCTTTCCATCATAAAGACAATTTTGCCGTCTTTCAGCAGGGCAATCGACGGTGATGAAGGCGGATAACCCGTGAAGTAGTTTCGCGCTCTCTCAGTTGCTTCGATGTCGGCCCCGGCAAAGACCGTGGCCACCTTATCGGGTCGGACGTTGTGTTTAAGTGCCTGCGCGACACCAGGGCGGGCCTTACCGGCCGCACAGCCGCAGATGGAGTTAACCACTACCATCAAGGTTCCTTTGGCGTTTTGCACTGTCTCATCTACCTGCGCAGGCGTTTTCAGCTCCTCAAAACCTAAACGACTCAATTCCTCCCGCATCGGGCGAATCATGATTTCTGGATATGGCATTGTTTTAATCTCCTCAATCTAAATCTAGGACTGATTCTAACACAGGGAAAATATTTAGCCGCGGATTTACGCGGATAGACGCGGATCTGAAGAAGGCTTAATGCAAATGACTCAAGTGAATTGTGTGCTCGCTTTGGTTTTTGGTTCTGATCCGCGTTTATCCGCGTAGATCCGCGGCTGGATCGATTGAGATTGAACGGGGGTCGTCTCCATCTCCGGAAATCAGGATCCTCCAGACACTGGCGGGCAAGGGGTAGCGACCCAGACGTTCGGCCCACTCAATTACCATCACCGCCTGTTCATCTCGCAGGAGCTCGTCAAGATCGACGGCGTGGGCAGCTGAGGCGCCTTCATCCAGGCGATAGAGGTCGATATGGTAAAGAGTGAGCCGCCCCGAGTACGGATTGACCAGTGTAAACGTCGGACTGGTTACGTCCTCGGGATCCAGCCCCAGCGCAGCTGCGATTCCCTTTACGAAGACTGTCTTGCCGGCACCCAGCGGTCCACTGAGCAGGAGGATTTCCCCTCCAATGAGTTGCGCACCTACTTGTTGGCCCAGACTGAAAGTTTCAGCGGCCTCCCGAGAGGTCCATTCACCATTCGAAATTTGCGACTGCGCTGACGTACTCATTGACTGATGCTCGGTTGCAACACATAAGGAACCAGCGGCGGAGTTACGCGGATTAACGCGAATCAGACAGGGCAAAGCATTAACCGTAACTGCACGCTATTGCTGAGATCCTTTCCCATTTTAGGAAGTGCCTTTTGGCCTTTTGCTGATCCGCGTTCATCCGCGCAAATCCGCGGCTAATTTCTCCGATCTCACATCTCGCGCGTTCATGCATTTACTCAAGGTGTCTCGCCGTCAGGATCGAGCAAGCGAACCGCAGCGCCAAAGTGAGTTTGGATGTCAGTAGCAACCATTGTGCGCATACCGACTTCCTGTGCCGCGATATCGCCGGCGAGACCGCCGATGTACAGCGCTGCGATCGTCGCTGACAGCGCATCCGCCTCGTCTTTTAGACTGGCAAACGCTTGAGCGATGCATCCGGCTATCAAACCGGTTAACGTGTCACCAGCTCCCGCAGTTCCAAGTCCGGCGTTGCCGGTCGGGTTAACAAAGACGCGACCGTCAGGCCCAGCAACAACTGAGCGCGAACCTTTAAGAACCAGAATCAATTGGTGTTTGCCGGCAAAGTCGCGCGCCGCGGCGACCCGATCAGTCAACTCAGATTTATCAGTGACTCCGATCAATCGCATCATCTCCCCGGCGTGAGGAGTGAGAACCAGCGGGTGAGCTTTAGAGCCGCGTAACTCAGTGGGCCAGGGAGCGAGGCTATTCAGCCCATCAGCATCGATAACAATGGGGGTGGTCCTGTTCTGTATTACGGACTGCGCAAATTTCCGGGTGCGTTCATCTTCCGCGGAAAGGCCGGGGCCGATGGCCACAACGGTTGCCTTTGAGGCGAGGCGCTTGACATGATCGATCGCCTCATCGCTCACCGCGCCTCGATCTGTTTCGGCTAGAGCTGTTGTCATAACCTCCGGCATTGCCGCCGCAACTACAGAAGACTGTGCGGATGCAGGAGTCGCGATCGTCACTAACCCTGCGCCTGATCTCATAGCAGCATTGCCGCAGAGTGCGGCTGCGCCGGTATAACCCCTGGATCCCGCAATGATCAATACATGCCCGTGAGTGTTCTTGTAAGAGTCGGGTTGGTAGCGCGTTGCTATAAGCCATTCGCGGGCGTCCGACTCTTGAATGAGAAAGAGTTTGGTTTCGGAAGAATCGATCAGGGCAGAAGGAGAGCCAATGTTGGCGACCATCAGTTCACCATTAAAAAAAGAGGCTGGCGGAAGCACGTTTGCTCGTTTAGGAGCTGTAAAGGCGATAGTAAGATCGGAGTGGACGACTGGTCCAATGGGGTCGGCGAGATCAGCATTGAGCCCCGAAGGAAGGTCAATTGAAACAATCAGTGGTCGAGCTCGGGAGAATCGATCTCGGGCGCCCCTGATCATTTCGAGGTGTTGGATAACCTGGAGATGTACTCCTTCAAGTGGACGGGTTAAGCCGGTGCCGAAAAGCCCGTCGACAATAACGTCGTAAGTGCGACGGGGTCTGGCAATCTCTTCCCAATCAGTGACGCTGGCGCATTCCAGAAAGCTTAACGGCGAAGGTTGCAAACTCGAGCCGGCTTCAAAACTTGCCAGACGCCGCACGATCTCGAAGTTAGTGCGCGCATCGCCCTTTGTTTCGTCAACCCTCCCAAAGAGGACCACATCGGTTTGCACCCCGGCACGGGCCAGCGCGCGGCCAACTCCAGCACCGTCGCCGCCATTATTGCCGGGACCACAAAGAATGCGAGCTTTCTTACCGGTCAGATCACCGGAGAAATGTGAGGTAATTGCTTCTGCGACGGCTGCGGCGGCAGCTTCCATCAAGAGCAGGGAAGGGGTATCAAAGTTCTCGACGGTAAGACGGTCGATCTGCCGCATCTGTTGGGCTGAAATAACGGGTTGCACTGTCTGGATGATAAGGACAAGGTAGGCTGCGGGTCAATTACCTACCATCGTGAGAATGCTGGTTCCGTCCGCAATAAGGGGGTTGACTCGTTGCTGATTGGCGATACGCCACGTCGTCCATCCTGATTCACGCCAAGATGATATTGCCAGACAAAACCGAAGCCGAAACAGGCCACTTCGCAAAGCCGAGAGAGTGGTTCAATGGCTACCCCAAACACAAAAATGGCGGCCGAGGCCGCCTTGCCTGCCCGCCGCTGCGCCAACCATTCCGTTTTTCCAGGATACTTAAGTAAAGGGCCAATGCCAGATCTTCTCCAGAAAATCTTTGAAAATCTTTCAATGCCAGAAAAAAGCCGGAATTTCAGGGTTTTTGGGTCGGTTCGACCCGGTCAAGCCCAGGGGTTACCGCTTGAGACTCCTTGTAATTTGGAAGGCCCTTCCCACCAGCGTGCGCGCCTCGGGAATGCCAAATGCCGAAGTTAACGCGAAATAGCTAAGACCATAAAGCCCTAACACAACAAGCGCGACCGGGAGGGGGTGGCGGGGTCCCAGGAGAAGCTTGCCGGCCCATCCGGCAGCGGCGCCCAAGAAGGCGGCAAACCAGAGCTTTAAGAGATAAGGAAGCGGGAGGCCTGTACGCCCGATACGGCGATTCAAGGCCCTTCGGAGCAGCAGAAATTCAATCCATGCCGCCACGCTGGCCGAAGCCGTTAGACCCACAACACCCCACCTGGGGGCGACACCGATGAACCCGGGCAAGTGGAGGGCGCAGAAGTATCCTAGAACGATCGCCAGCGCTACATGAATAACTGCGTAAATGAGTGGTGTACGAGTGTCTTGAAGGGCGTAATAGGTTGAGGAGTAAAGGCGACCGAGCGTAGATGCCAACAGGCCTATACTCGACCCTGCGAGAATGCCCCAAACATATAACGCGGCATCTTGTTTGAACTGACCCGTTTGATAGAGGACAGCCGCGATGACATCGCCGAGCGTCAGGAACGCCACCGCCGAAGGAACGATGAAAAACGCTATCCGCCTCAGTCCGGCATCAAGCCGCTGCCGCAAAATGTGAGCGACTTCCTGGGTGCTACCGACTGCACGGGACATCGCCGGTAATTCAGCGGCTGAGACCGACATTCCAAAGAGGCTGACCGGGAGCGTGTAGAGACTCTGCGCATACGTCAGGGCGACTACAGCTCCAACGGGGAGGAAGCTCGCCAGTATGGCGTCGACAAAGGCGCTAATCTGAATTACGCCTCGGCTCATGAATACCGGGAAAAACCTCGTCACCACTGTTCTGACGTGAACACTCGTCGTGTCGATTACCGGACGGATTGGACGAACCAATTTGAGTACGGTTGGAAGTTGTATGCCGAACTGTAGCGCGCTGCCGATGACCGAAGCCCACGCTACGACAGCAGCGAGTGGAAATTGGCCCACCTTTCCGCCGTACGCAATCAGTGACGTAATGATCGCTAAGTTCCAGACTACCGGAGCCGTGTAAGAGATAAAGAAACGGTGATGGCTGTTTAGCACTCCAAGGCACCACGCTGAAAGCACCAAAAGTCCTGCGCCGGGAAAAAGAATCCTGACCAGGTGGATTGTTAATTCCCGAGTCTCGCCCTGAAATCCGGGTGCGATGAAGTCAATCAGATATGGAGTGGCCAGCACGCCAACCAGAACGACGAGTGAGGTTACTAATGCCAACAGCCCGAGCACGGCGTTGGCGACGTGGGATGCTTTCTCTTCATCGTCCTGCGCGAGCAGCTTCGCGTAGACGGGAATGAAGGAAGCCGAGAGAGCTCCCTCACCAAAAATGTTTTGGAGAAAATTGGGAATCCGAAATGCGGCGCTGAACGCGTCTCCTGCGGCCGAGGTACCAAAGTAGTGTGCGAAGATGCGTTGACGTACCAGACCAATTATGCGGCTTATCAGAATTCCGGAACCGACGAAAAATGCAGACCGTCCCGTGCTTGGCTCACTTCTTCCTTTTGTTTTCTCGGCGACAGGCTCAGTCGGCGTCGCGGCCATTGGCTCGACTGTTTCCCCGGCAATCATCCCGGCATCGGCACCAACACCTGGCTGTGCATCGTCGGCAGCAACAGATTGTACTGGCAGGTTAGGGGGATTCGTGGGAGGGACGCCGTTTGAAGAATCTTTCATCGGTAATCACTACAGTCCCACCATGAGCGGCATGAGAATTTAGGGGTTGTTTCGTGCGGCATTCGTATAATTTCGTGGATCGAGTCTTTGCAGCGTATTGGGCGATCCACGAAATCACACGAAAAATCACTAAACGCAAAGCCTAAGATTTCATTCTTAAATCGATAATCAGAGCTCGTAGTCCTTTATCTTTGTAAGAAGTGTCTTATAACTGACACCCAACTCTTCCGCAGTTCGACCCTTGTTACCGCTATTAGACTTCAATACTTCACGAATCTTGCTGCGTTCTACGAAACGCAACGCACGTTGACCAACCTCTGAAAGAGTGCCTGACAGATCAATGGCGCTGAGCGCCTCAGATTCTCCACTGCCGCGCCCCATCAAACCCAGATCTGTAGGCTGAAGCACCATTGTATCGGTGAGAATACAGGCCCGTTCAATGGCATTTTCGAGTTCGCGCACATTGCCCGGCCAACTGTGCGCGCGCAGAACTGCCAGGGCCGTTTCGCTGAGAGTTGCTTCACGGCCCCGGAGTTCCTTGCCCAATTGCGCAGCGAAGTGGTTAGCCAACAAAACAATATCATCACCGCGATCTCTCAGCGGCGGAATTTCGAGTGGGAAAACCGCAATCCGAAAGAACAGATCACGACGAAACTCACCACTCTCTACGGCGGCTTGTAAATCCCGGTTGGTCGCGGCCACCACGCGCACATTCACAGGCACCGGAGCACGACCTCCGATCCGATCGATCATCTTTTCTTCGATCGCCCGCAGAAGCTTGCCCTGAACGGCGAACGGGAGTTCGCCAATCTCATCTAAAAATACCGTTCCATCCGAGGCGAGTTCGAACTTTCCCTGTCTTCGGTCACTAGCCCCGGTGAACGAACCACGTTCATGGCCGAACAATTCATTCTCAATGAGTGTCTCGGGTATCGCGGCGCAGTTGATAGCTACGAAGGGTTTGTCGCGACGACTCGAAAGGTGGTGTACCGCCAGCGCGAATAACTCTTTTCCGGTACCGGATTCGCCCAGCAGCAGAACTGTAGCTTCCGTTTGTGCTACTCGTTGCGTTTCCGCAACAGCGCGTTTAATAGCTTCCGACTCGCCAATGATGCGCGGAAAGCCATAACGGCGTGACCATTCCTCGCGCAACAGAATGTTTTCTGTTCTGAGTCTCGCTTGTTCGAGCGCGCGTTCGACCAGCAACAACAGATGGTTCGAATCTACGGGCTTCTGCAGAAAGTCATGGGCGCCATCCTTGATCGCCTGAACAGCTTCATCGATTGAACCGAAAGCCGTCATTACGATGACCGGTACTTCGCCGTCAGCGGCGCGCGCAGCATGTAAAACATCGAGGCCTGTACCATGAGGCATACGCAGGTCTGTGAGGACCAGCTTATGTGGAGCTCGAGCAATCTCGTTAAGCGCAGCGCGCGCATCGCCCGCCTCAGTTACCGTGTAACCTGCATTCTCGAGCGTCAGACACAATACCCGGCGTAAACTGTCCTTGTCTTCGACTAGTAGGATATCAGGCATCTTAAAGCGGTTCTGAAGTCGGCAAGGAAGGAGTCAGAGCTAAGAATAAGCGAGTTGGCAACCGCACTTATTGCGCCTGAGACTCGGCTTCGCGCAACTGCCCATAATTCATTGTTGATACGCCGGTGTCAAGCATCTCTGTTTTGATTGAGAAACTAAAAGGGCATGAACCTGAGTCAGGTCCATGCCCTCTAATAGTTGATCAAGCGCCGACCGCTCAGTGGTACTCTCGAACGCCAATCGCAAACGCTCCTGTCATGGAAAACGCGTCCTTGACCCAGGACGAATCATAGCCAATTAAACTCTCACCGCCGCCGGTGATTGTGTATGTTGGAGTCCCGAATCCGGTGCCGGGTGCGCCCAGCGGATCGAAGTTGGCTACTATGACCGCACCGCGAATTACTCCATCGCCGCCACCGCCTCTCGTAATCTTGCCTCTGCCTAGTACAAGGATTACGCCTTCAAAGTCGGTATTGCCGTCCGTGGTGAGTTCTCCGGTTACAATCAACATACCACTACCCTGATGGCCTGAACCAAGAACTACTGCCGGCCCGGGAACCGCAGTTGTTCCGTAATTGTCGATGAATGTGAGTTTTGGACTGGTTGGTGTACCCAGACCACCTGCAGCAACCGCCAGATTTTTGTTCGGGAATAGTCGGCTAATACTGCTGGCGAAGCGGCGCATTCCCGTTATCGGATCATAAAGAAAAGCGCGGCACGCATCGGCCGTTGCCAGAAAGCCCGGAGTGTTTACATCGGTCAGCGCCCTGGCAGTGGACGGCGTAACCTGCCCGGCAGCCGTGCTGTCGATCTTGCTTTGAGCTGTGCCGGTGCTTCCGAGACAGGTAGCAATAGCAGGTTTTGCGGATTGCGGGGGGTTCGCTAGGTCGTTACCAGTGTATCTAGAGTCAATTGAATTACCCAAGCTCAAATTTACCGACGGCCCACATTGCATGGTAATGGCAGCTGGCACATCGAAAGCGGAGCTCTTTACTATCATCTCGAGTCGCTTGACCGCTCCTTTCGGACCGTAACCCTCAGACTGGAGGAGGAGGCGAGAAGGTTTGTAAGATGGATTAGTCGTTATTTTTCTTGTAGTAATTGGTCCCGGATCGTCCGGATCGCTTATCAAGATCTTGTAGGCAATGCCTGTGAATGGGCTATAGGAAGAGGTCACCGGGACCCGCCAATCGTTCGCTGATGGTCGATAAGAATAGTTTAGCCAGCCTGAAAGCCTTGCGGTAGCTGAGGCCCCAGTTCTCCAGGAATCGCTCGTCTTATCGGATGTTGTCGGATTTGCCGCGTTGCGAAAGTTTATCTTTGTGCCTGCCAATGAAGCGTCAGGCGCGACATTCCCACGCAATACATTTAGCGTTGCTTCAATGCCAGCTTCAGCGCCGTAATAGGCTTGCATTTCGGCCGTAGAATCGATGGCATTTGTGGCTGACAGCGAAGTCGTCAGTACCACGCTCAGCCCGGCACACATAAGAAGAGTCGCTACGAGCAGGGTTGTTACCAACGCCGCACCACGTTCGGTCCGGCGGTGGAAGGAATTCGGTTGACGGTTTCTTTTTTTCATATCTTCACCTCAATTCGCTTCCTTCAATAGGAAGCTAAATTCTCCTGCTTGTTGCGCAGGGCAACGTCCGAAGAAAGCCGGATTGGTGTCGCAGGCTGATGACCTGGCGACCCTTGAATACCAACAGCGGGTAAATTCGCAGTAACGGTAATAGTCAACCCTGCCGCGTTAGCAACCTGCGATGGATCTGTAACTACGTCAAGCTCTATGTTTGCTGCGCTCCAGTAGGTGATGTCGAGACTGTCAAGGCGATTCGCGAGCACGCTGGCATTTGTACCCGCCGTCGCATTCTTGTCGTAACGAACCAAAAAGTTCCGCCCCTCACTGGTATCGATGAAATACTTGATATCTTCGCTGAGCTCCGTGGTAGTGGTTGAATTATCGCTGTATCTGTTCAGATTGGATCTCACGCGGATGCTAGCCTCATCTGAGTCGCCTACCACCAGGCCATTGCTATTGTTGTCGAAGCCGTAGCCGCCGATGGCAATCTCGCGAGCCATTATGTTCAGAGCCCTTTGCACGTCCGCAATCGAATCTGTACGCGCGTTTTCTCGAGTGCGCATGTTTAATGATGCTGTGAGCAATGTACTGGCAAGACCAGCCACCACCAGCGTCACGGTCATCGCGATAAGGAGTTCGATAAGTGAGAATCCCTTCTCACTCGTTTTCGAATCGTTGTTGCGGTACAGCATAATTGTTAGATCCTTCCCGGCTAGCGTGACTCCGATGAGAGGGCATTAGACTCTTACATCCCAAGATTCGGCCCCAATGCAGGTGTAACTCGTTCCGTTACGATGGTAACTACACCGTAAAGCTGTTGCGCTGAGGTCAAACCATCGGTATTCGTGCCAAGCAGTGTAACTTGCACGGTGATGGTTTTGCGTCTCACATCTCCGGTAATGGTGGTTACGACTCGATATTGCCGACCGGCGCTGGGGACAGTCTTGTCTGATCCGCCCATTTCTGCCACTCGCGCGGCCAAATTTAAGAAGGGTGTCTTCCGCAGTAGTTCCATCTGCTGTTGGGCCACACTTATCGATAACGCGCGGTTGCTGGCGTCCGAATTGTAGCGCGCAGCATAGACGAATAACGAGGCGGCGCCCAATCCGACAATCATCATAATGACCATCGAGATCACAGTTTCGATTAAGGTGAAACCCTGCTGTTTTTCTCGTCCAGACTGTCCTGGTAAGCCGACCTTTTTATTCTTCTGTGACTTCATCATTCCGCCTCCGGCTTTTCTGGTTTATTCAGTGGTTCGCAACGGTCGAGCTAACGTTCGAGTTTAGATTGACCGTTCCAATTTCAGTATCCGTTAAAATCTCGCCTCCAACAGCGATGTCGCCTGAACCAGATATGTAAAGAGACATTTCTGGCCCATTCGTCAAAATGATTCTGATTTGGCTATCCACTGTTCCACGCCAGTTGAACTCGGCCACGGTTCCGATCGAACTCCCTGAAAACGTGACGCCCTCCTGCAATCTGCTGGTGCGGACCTCCCGGGTCCCATCCCCGTTAAAATCCATATCCACTTGGTAGCTATTAGCGTCTACTATGGTAAAGATCGAAATCTCATTGCGTCGGATCGCATTTATTCGGGCCTTCTCCAAGTGACCTGCCAATTCACGAGTCGACCCGGCAAGGAGCATTGATGCCCTGGCCGAGTTTATTCCCAAAGTTGCGAACGAGGAGATGATCAGGACGACGGCCAGGGTGACCACCAATTGCAGCATTGTGAAACCAGCTTGCTGATGGATGAGCTCGGATATGCTCGCTACCTTAGGATTCTGCATTCTCATTACGCCTCCGAAAAGTTCTGAAGTCTGGCAAAGCCTTACAAGGCCTCACAGTTAGCTAGAGCAAGAAGCATGCCGTCTCTTTTCTGGTCAAAAATGGGCATTTTTGTGAGGAATGGTGTAATGGGACGTTGGCGTAGCCACCTTTAGTAACGATCACTGGAAGACGGATTCCCATTTAGAATCTGCATTCAGGCACCAGGCGGTCTTTTGTACCTAGGTGCCCTTTTTCGGAATCCCCTAAATAGTTTGCGATTTGGCGAAGTCACTTGCTAATTACAGTAGCGACAGTAGCTCTGCCGAGACTGATTGGATATCTGGGATTTGCGAATGTCAGTGTTCCATCAGTGGCTCTCGGGGCACTTTTTGTCGAGACCGCGAAAATTAGGAGCGGTCTAGAGTATCTGACGGAAGCCGGTTGGCTCCACGTGTTGGAATTGCGGTGTACCGGGTGGTAAACGATTCGGATCGGTGAAGGTAATGTCGAAGGCCCAATTACGAATTGGAGGATAGTAAACCACGGCACCCTCGACGCTCCACGGCGCCACCGCCTGAGTAGAGGAGAAGAGGATGATAAAAGAGCCAACGTAGTTCCATCGTTCTTCTCTTACCGTTGGCACACTCCAGATTTCGAGGAAGCGAGGGAAATTGTGCACTCCACCATTCAGCCAGTCCAGATAGTCAGTTCCGGTTGGCACGGTCGTGCCCACCATCGCTGATTGGGTTGAACCGGCAATGACTCCAGCCCGCACGGCCGTTTCCAGTCCGATTGCGATGGTGCTGGTATCACTTGAATTGCCGGCATCCGCAACGCGGGCAGTCCAACCTTCCGGGTACAAGGCCGGCAGAGCGTCAAACCAGGTTTTGGAAATTGGAAAGACAGCGTCTGCCACCAGCGATGCAGGCACTTGACTGCCGTTGTAACGCGAGGCCGAGGATGACTCATTTAGACTTGACACTCCGGTCGCCGGAGCAGCATTAATGCCGGTCGTGTTGTAGTTACCCCAGAGGTACATCATGTTCTCGGTCGCTATGGTTATACCTTTAGTCTGCGATAACTTGCCGGTGCTTCCGGAAACCTGCAGGTTTTCACCGTTGAAAATTCGGACACCGCGCCGGAACCAATACTGGTTCGCGGCGCAGGATAGGGACGTATCCCGGACTGGATTCCATCTCGAAACGTGCGCGGCCATATCAAACTTGGTTTGGGTGACGCTTCCCGCGCCCGTCGGTTTCGCTGCTGTTACCGCAGTAATAGCGGCCGGTGATGGCAGTTCGCACTTGTCGAGCTGTAGGGAACCTCTCTTATTCGAACTCAGACCCACGTCGTACCCGTCGTCAATCACATCCTCGCCAGGCTCAAGCACCGGGGTTGCTGCGGTGTAATTGTAGATGTCTTCGTTGTCGACATTGCCATTCGTGGTCTGAATCGTGCTACCGGCCGAGTTACGTTCGCTTTTGACCCGGTCTCCTCGTCGGTCCGAGATGTAGACCGTGTAACCATCACTCCCCTCAATATTTGCGCTCTTCGGACTACTCTCCGCCGGGATGGCATTGAAGAGAGTGGTGTCGTATGCGCCATCGACCCAGCGTGCCAGGTTGCGCATGTTGATTTCGATTACGCTGGTAATGCCGCGTTGATAGACGTTGGTTGAAGTTAGAGCTTCATCCATGCGCCCTTCGCGCACATTATAGACGTTGATAGGTACAATCCTGTTCAGACCGGATTGGGCGAAATTGCCGGCCACGAGCGCCGTGGTGAGCGCGCTCACCGTGAGCGAGGTCGCGCCGACAGCCGCTGAGGCAGTCAACCTGGCCGTCTTGCCGCCACCGAAATCGAGCACCGTGCCCGAAGGGATTGCCTGCGTGAGTGCCCCAACAGGCACCGTCGTGGCGCCGGCGGCCGCGCCAGCCGCGCCTACAGTGATGGTGAATGGTTTGTCATCGCGCGCCATAGAGGAGGCTGTTGGAGTAAATTGATTGGGAGTGGCGGTGGGGTGTGGATCATCATCCAGGTTGTTGTCCAGGGAGGTAGTGATGAAGCCGTTGGCATTGAAGGGAACACTCAGACTGATTTCGCCGTCAGCCAGGGCGCGCCGAGTGGCCATCACAGCGTCGGTGGTGATGCCGTTGTGCAGGAAATACGTAAGGTACATGTTGCTACCCTTGCGGTCGCGGCTGCCTTGCATAAAGTTGGCCCATGCCGGGCGTTGCAACATGACAATAGCGTTAGGTTCGCCGACGGTCATCCCCATGCTCAGAATAGTTGTAGTTACGTCAATCGGAGCCGGCTGTGTTCCATCGGCGGCGATTGGGGGGACGATCTCAATGAGTATTCGTCCCTTGATTCCCGCGCCGGGAGGGATTATCGCCCCGTTAGGAGCCTTTGGAATTGATGCATTACTTCCATTGGCCGTGTAGTTTGTGGCTGTAGCCCTGCCGCCCCCGGCGGTGCTGGCTGTGGCTGCGGCAATCAGACCCGCGTAGTCATTCCTGACGCCTCGCACGGTCTCTGCAGTCCTGGCGCGCGCCGGATCGCCCTGGAACCAATCAACAGCTGAACCATAGGTGCCATTATCATTAACCGGGCGCAGCGCTCGGCCGCTATCGAGCGAAACGGGATTAAAGCTCGAGAGTAAGACACCTTTCTGAAGTCCTGTAGCTGGATCGTTACCGATCCCTGCTTCATTGGACGCGCCAGTGCCGACACCTTCATCATCAATCAGAATGCGAATCCTCGCCTTCGTCTGGTATCGAGAGTTACTGAGCGCATCGAGGCCTGCAGTACTGTCGTCGGGCGTCGAGCGTTTTATCAGTTCAAAGGGCTGCCTATTAATTTGGGACAGCTGCAGTGGCAACTTGAGAGCCTTCACACCTGTTGACTTCGTAAGCAGTAGGCCGCCGAAAGGATTAACAGAATAAGTAGACCAGTTGGCATTATTGGTTCCATTGGGGGAGGGGTTGAATCCCACCGGAGAGCCATCAAATTTTCCGCGACCATCAGACCGAGGCTGAGGAGTAAGGTTGGGTCCAAGATTGACACTTCCCTGCGTGAGGGCAATGGGAGTACCGGTAGGAGTGAGCTTCCAGCGCGGATTGCTGGTAAACCCGCCGGCGCCTCCTACGAGAGTAGTGTTCTCAGCATTATTGCGCAGCTTGTCGCGCACGGCTTCGTTGGCGGTGGTGACCTTGGCAAGGAACGTGCAGTCGCCGCCAAAGTAGATGTTCCCGTTGGAGTGAACGCGCCCGTTGAATGTCATGGGGGGCTCGGGCCAAAATTCCAGGTCGTTATCGCTGAAAACACCGAACTGAAAGATCGGGATCATGTAGTTGTTCATCTGCCGCGTCAGACCCACCTCTGTTCCGTCGGTCGCCCGCGCCACGCTGGTAAGAGTGAAAGGGTTGACACTCGCGTTGAGTCCGGCGAAGGGCGAGTCTGTGGGCATCAATACGCTGGGATATTTCGGCGCGAAGATCCCCTGCGTCGTGCGCATGGCGGCTAAAGTGGTCGTGTCCTGGACCAGGGTTTGAGACAAAGTGTAGCCTTCGTCGTCAAGCCCCGGGGGCTGACTGGCCGCGATACTGTTCAACTGCGCAGTGGTCGGCTTGGACGTCTGCGAGAAGAGTTGACTAAAATCGGAGGTCATCTTCTCGATTCCTGCGGAGGCAGCGTAAAAAGCCTGTGTTCGCTTTAGATCACTTGAGGCGATACGGCTTTCCGTGTGCACAACAGCCAGTACGGTCATGGCGATGGCACTTAGCAAGGCCAGCATGAGGATGGCCGTGGCCAGAGCGGCTCCACTCTCGCTTGACATCACGCGCGATCGGTTGATTGAGGCGCATTTTGAATTTTGGATTGCAATAATCATCGGACTTCTCCTTGGAAGCTAAAGACTCGACACTTATGGTGTCGGCGAGGCTGTCGGCTGTAAGGCTTGCCTGAATTGCATGTTGCGCAAGCTCGTGCTGGTGCTGCTTGAGAGCAGGGGATGATTACCCTTTGGAAGTGCGTGCGGTGTTTCCACAGTCACATTCACTTCTACCTGACTGATCGCAACTTGTTGCGCGGGCGTGGTGAGCTGCGTCGTCGGTTGAACCGGGTTACCGCCGCTGTCGATCCCGAGAGAGTAAACGAACTGCACACTGACCACGTGTTCGGCGATTACGCTATCCCGGTATGCCGCTCCCGGATCGCCGAAAACCCGCCTCATCAACAGACCCTTTTCGTCGATGTAATAGTGAATGATCCTCATTCGTTGCATAGCTGTTGGCAGAGTCCCATTGGCGGAGATGTCGTTGATGAGGCCACCAACTCCAACCACGTTAATACCGCAGGGATCGGCATTGTTAAAGGTAAGCTTCTTCGCGGCGGTATCAATTGCGGTGATAGCCCCGAAAGTTCCACCCCGCGACGAAGTAAAAAAGTAGATGTCGCCGACAGTGAATTTTGTCATGTCGGCGCCGGCGGGGAGTGTGACGTCTTTGCCGTTGTTGGTGATTGAAGTCGTTACGATCGAAATGTTGGCGGGGCTGGGATCGATTTGCAGAATCGTTTGCCGATCAGTGTTAGCACGGACTTTTATCACCGGCGTCGCGGGAACCGTGGGTACGACCGTGGTCCCGGGAACATCATTGTCCGTGGTCAGGATCCCGAGATTTGTCACACCGGTGGCCATCGCAGCATCTGCAATGGGACTTCGCGTCAGATAGTTCTGAACGAAAGTAGTCTTGACCGGAATATAGGTCATACTCTTGAGCCCGTCTCCGGCGTTCATCAGGTCGCGATTTATGAATTCTTGAGCCGTACGCAAACTCTGCTGTGCCTCCGTCAGTTCATAATTAGCTGTCGTAACACTCAGCGAGCTCTTCACTAAGGAGAAGACGGAGGCTGTGACGATCAGCATGACCGTAGAGGCAATCACCATCTCGACGATGGAAAAGCCCTGTTGGTTCTGGATTGTTTTGTGATTCATCCTGACGACCTCTCAGTTGAACGGGCCTGTTTCGTGGCCCGGATCTGGTTACGGTATGTAGTTGCCATGGTCATTGTCATTTAGATAGCTTGAGCAGATGAGATCTCGAACCTGTCCATTATCTGAGTAGCGCAGAGTTACCTGGACCTTCTTGAGATAGTCATTCG
>JBHENP010000028.1:0-51443 GCA_046261995.1 Pyrinomonadaceae bacterium | reverse complement strand
GATTATGAGTTTAAGACCCTTCCAAGAATCAACGAGCTTCGGTAAGCGCGGGGGTTTACAGTTGTTGGCTCAGACACTCATCGTAGTTTCCGCTGTCATGATAACTACTCACGCTCAACGACCCGGCCCGAACTCCGCGCGCGACATCGTTCGCGGAATCAGTCAGAAAGAAATGGACCGGCTACTATTCCTCAAACCCATCCTTGCTCCAAAAGAGGATTCAGCCAGACGAGTTGTCTTGAAGCAGATCAGCGAAGACTTTAAAGACCTGCAGGGGTTGAATAACAAAATGATGGCTGAAGCCTGGGCCCGGCCGGAACTCGATTACCGCTATGTTTCGGATATGGTTTCTAAAATAAGAGGTAAGGCATCTCGTCTGAAATTGAATTTGGCGCTGCCGGAAGTTGAAGATAAGAAGCCAAAACAGCCGGACCACATTTTCTCAGACGTAGAAAAGTTTAGAGTGGCGCTGTTGCAGCTTGATCGGCACATCATGAGTTTTTCTACAAACCCGCTTTTTCAAAAGCCGGATGTCATAGAAGTCGATCTCGCCAATCGCGCTAGCCTTGACTTGACAGTGGTCTTGGAGTTGAGCGGTAAGCTTAAAAAAAGTGCTCTAAGACTAGGCAAGGCTGACAAGACCTCACCCTAACTTCCACCGACATTTACCATCAGTTCCAATGATAAGCGCCTCCTCCTTTAACCCCTGTCCGGAGGCGGGTTCTTGGTAGATCACAACGATCTTTTGCTTCGAGAATTGTGCAGCGACCACGGGTCGGAGATAGCTTGCGCCCGTTTCGAACCCCTCCCTCCCACGCTTCCGATTTATGGATACTTCCCATTTTTTTGGATTCCTCCCCAGTTCTCGGCCCTTTGGACCTTCCCTAAGTCTTGAGTTCACAACAATCTTCGCCGTAAACCGGGCAGGCATGGAAATTGCGAAAGGTCGAATGGACGATTTTTCGTTGAAATTTCGGAATTTTCCAACGCAGCCTCTTAAGGCCCCAGGGCACCAAGAGGCAATAAGCAAATCAAAATAGGAGAAGAAAGAGAATGAGAGTTATTAAGCTGTTGGTTTTCACTGCAGCGCTAGTCATCAGCCTCGCCGGCTTTAGCTTCGGCCAGGAGGTGGGGGGCAGCATTGAGGGCACAGTCACAGACGCACAGGGCGGAAGAATAGCCAACGTTACTGTAACAGTGACGGGTGTTACACAAGGCTTCAACCGAACTAGTCAGACGGACGCGGAAGGATTTTATCGAATCCAGCAGGTTCCCCCAGGGAGCTACAAAGTTGGATTCAGCGGAGCCTCAGGTTTCGGTGAGACCTCCAAGGACAATGTCCAGGTGAACCTGGGCCGCCCCTCAACGGTTGACATACAACTCGGCGCCGCCCAGGTCACGGGAGATGTGACGGTCTCGGGCTCCGACACTGCAGGGATTGAAACCACTGAAAGCAAAATCCAAACAAACATCTCGCAGAGGACTGCGGAGTTGCTGCCCAAGGGCGTCAACTTTACCAGTTTGCTTAACACTGCCGCTGCCGTTCGTTCAGAAGGTCTGGCGGGTGGATTTCAGATCGACGGAGCCTCGGGCTCAGAGAATACATTCATCATCGACGGTCAGGAAGTGTCCAACTTCCGTACCGGCGTCTTGAACACGAATAACAACATTCCATTTCAGTTCGTGCAGGAAGTCCAGATCAAATCCTCAGGGTTCGAAGCTGAATTCGGTGGCGCCACTGGTGGCGTTATCAACGTCGTAACCAGAGGCGGCAGCAACGAATTTCACGGCGACGTTGGCATCGAGTTCCGTCCCTCAGAACTTCAGGGTAATCCGCGACGCTTCTTGAGGTTAACCTCAGTGGCTGCTTCGGCTGGTGTCACAGCCTTGACGACCCCCGAGTATATCCAACCGCGTAAAGACGGCGGGACGGATATATTCCCCTTCGCAACTTTGAGTGGTCCAATCGTCAAAAACAAAGCGTGGTTCTTTGGCAGTTATGCACCACAGCTTTTGCGGACCAATCGCACGATTGAATACGTAACCAACGACCCGCGTACCCGTACCATCACGCGTGGTGAGAGGTATACATCCGCGCAGAGAAATGAATACGCCTTTGGCCGAATTGACCTTCAGCCCTGGGATAATCTCCGGATGACCGGTTCGTATCTATGGAACCCCATCGACCTTCGGGGAACGCTGCCCACGTTCGACACCCTTTTCGGAGCTGTGCCGTCAATTACCTTCCCTGGGATTGGCCCAATATCCGGCCCTCAATTGCAAGACAACATTGGTGGTCGACAGAGTTCGAATAACACTACCGGGAGCATCGTCTGGACTCCAACCAACAAACTCGTGCTGACCGCCCGCGGCGGTTACAGCTTCTTGAACGAGAAGATTGGTAACTATGGTATTCCAAGTGTTGTTGGACAGACCCGGTACGTCAACCAGGCTACCGGCAGTCCCACGCCCGCGGATTTCGGTATTGCTTCGGGAACTCAAAACTTTGCGGGCTTTACCAATACCTTTTTAGATGCTTCGCGGCGTCGAACGTTTGATGCTGATGCCAGCTACCTGGTCAGCGGTTTCGGTGGACGCCACCAATTTAAAGGTGGATTCCAGTTCAACGGCATAAACAATGTGATCCGCAGTACCCTGGTGGACACTGTTGTCATTCGCTTTGGACTTAACCAGTCAATTGAATCGGTTTCAGGTCACGAGTTTCCACGGTCCCCCACTTCTATTGGCGCAGGCTGGCTCCAACGTTTCGGTGCCCAGGGTTCCGCCGGTAGTGACAACATTGCCTTGTATGTCCAGGACAATTGGCAGCCCATAAGCAATTTGACCTTGAACCTGGGCATCAGAACTGAGCGAGAAAACTCACCCAGCTTCAACGAGCTGGGGGACGGCGTCAAGTTCGGCTTTATGGACAAGATTGCACCCCGCCTCGGCTTTGCCTGGGACATTTTCAAGGATGGAAACACGAAGCTCTTCGGCAGTTACGGTCAGTTCTACGACCGCTTCAAGTATGAACTGCCGCGCGGCTCGTTAGGAGTTAACTTCTTCCGGAACGACTATTTTGAGCTGTTCCCCGGACAAACCGCTGCTAACTTCACCAGGCAGACCATCATCGGCTCAAATCCTGACCCGATTGGCGGCACCTGCCCCATACCAAACAGCGGCGGGTTCAGCCGCTGCCAGCTGGACTTCCGAATCCCGTCGAACCTTCCCGGCCAGCCGGACTTTGGTGAGATCGATCCGGACATCAAGGCATTCCGGCAGAGCGAATACACGATTGGATTGGAGCGAAACCTCTTCACGGACCTCGTATTCAGGGGCCGGTACACCCACAAGCAAGTCGATGTGGCTGTGGAAGACGTTGGCGTTCCCGTACCCGGCGGTGAAGCCTACATCATTGGCAACCCCGGCCGTGGATTGGTCCAGAAACTTAACACTGATAACAATTTCGTTAACCTGGAAGCGGTTCGTGATTACGATGCGCTCGAGCTCGGTTTGGATAAGAGGTTCTCGAGGAACTATTACTTCAACGCGAGCTATACCTTCAGCCGTTTGTTCGGAAACTACGCTGGTCTAGCCAGTTCGGATGAAAATGGCCGCACCAGCCCGAACGTCAACCGTAATTTTGATCTTCCGTTCATTGGCTTCAGTGCCCTAGGTGCACCTGACAATGGGCGCTTGGCCACTGATCGGCCGCACGTAGGCAAGCTTTCCGGAGCTTATGCGCACGAATGGTCCAAAACCAACTCTACGGAATTGTCCGGCTTCACGACCCTTCAGAGTGGAACACCGCTGTCAACGCGCTTCACCTTCGCAGGTGTTGGCGGGCAATTCTTGAATGGCCGCGGCGATCTTGGTCGCACCGAGGCCTTTAGCCAGACAGATTTGGGTTTCCGTCATCGCTATCGGTTCGGTAATGATGGGAGATTCACTCTGGTGGGGAACGTCGATGTTCTGAATGTGTTTAATGAAGCCAACGTGTTTGGAGTGTTTGATACTATCTCAACCAGAGGTATCACGCTTGCTCCTATCACGGGTACCGTAGGCCCTGCAGGTATCATTCAGGGCGGTACAGGCGATCTCGGCCTGACGACAGATGCACTCCAACGGGCCAGGCTCTTTCAGACCCGCCCACTTAGCACGGACATCAATAACTTCCTGCGAGTAGGAACCCCGACCGTCTGCACCCCAACAGGTGCCACGGCGATTGTCCCGTCATGCAGTTTCATCGACCCGCGCTTCGGACAGGCGAACTCCTTCCAGGGTCCGCGCAGTGTTCGATTCGGCTTCAAACTGCAGTTCTGAAGCATATCGAGTCTGTAGACTTGAAAAGCCCATCCGATTCATTCGGATGGGCTTCTTTTTTGATATCACAGTCGACCAGATTCCTGCGTGCTTTACTCTAACCGTTAGGAAATTACACGCCGTCCGTCTTGACTCGCAGCTGCTTAATCGCTTCTCTGATTTTTTCCGCGTCAGCTGCTTTGGGTTCGGCCTTGAGGAAGAGTTCCAATTCGTCCGCCGCTTCCTTGTAACGCTTTTGCTCCCTATAGACTCCTGCCAGTTGCCAATGTACCTCACCTACTTTTCCCTTGGCCAGGACGTTGGCTCGCTTAAGTGCCTCTTCTGCTTGATCAATAGTTGAGGCTCGCCGCAGCGCCTTTCCGAGCCAGAGGTATGTCTCAGGTACTTTGCTGTCGAGTTCGGTGGCCCTCTTAAAACTTTCAATCGCTTGCTTAGTAATTCCTAAATGGTATTGGATCCAGCCCAATCCAAAGAAGCTGGAAAAGCTGCGAGTGTTGATTTCAGCGGCTCTTGTCAGGAGGACAATCCCAGCCTCGTAATAACTTCGGTCTTTGGCGCCCCGCATCGCGTATTCCGCACCCAAGCGATCCAGTGCCTCATAATAATTTGGGAAAACTTCGATGGCTTCCTTCAAACTCTGCAAACCATTCTTTTCGTTTTTCTCACGGAGATACCTGACACCATCCTGGTACAGCCTCCTGGCCTGATCGGGTACGTCCTGCACGAAAACAACGCCACGCGTTACGGAGAAAGGCCCGGCGTTAGCTCGCTCATTAAATCTCAAGTAGATATCAATATATTGGCGGTCAGACCCGCTGCCAGGCGTTGCGGAGACACTTGCCAAAACGACTTCCTGCGTCTGCTCCATATAGTCAGTGCCATAGGGTAGCACTTTGACTTTGTGACGACCTTCCCCAAGTCCGTTGAAGGAGAAACGCCCGGAGCCGTCCGTTCTCCTGCGACCCACCGTAGCGTACGTGTCGCTAAGCAGTTCTACAAATATGTCGGGCACCGGGCGGCCTGTTTCTCCAAAAACCGTGCCGTATATTTCGTTTCTGCCTTGAGCGAGTACGGCCTGACTTGATGTGATGGCTAGCCCTATCGCAAGACCTAAGACAAACTGCGCTTTCTTCATTGTACTTCTCCTATCACTCACGACCGTGGTTCGTAAAAGCTCAAACGGACCGCCACCTAAAGCAAATGTCCGAGCTTTTCTTTCTTAGTCCGCAGGTAGCCGGCTGCTCTTTCGGTTGGTTCTACCTGAATGGAAACCCTTTCGACGATGTTCATCCCCGCTTCTTGCAGGGCGCGCAATTTGAGTGGATTATTTGAGATGACACGAACCTGGCAAAGCCCGAGGTCAAATAAGATCTCAGCACACTGCCTGTAATTGCGCAGGTCGACGGCAAGGCCCAGTTGCTCGTTGGCTTCAACCGTATCCGCACCTTCGTCCTGAAGCGCATAGGCTCGGATCTTATTGAGGATGCCTATGCCACGTCCTTCTTGCTGTTGGTACACTACTGCGCCCCGGCCTTCGTCCTGGATCATCTGCATTGTCTGGTGTAGTTGGGCGCCGCAGTCACATTTTGTAGAACCGAAGACATCGCCGGTCAGACACTGTGAGTGGATGCGTACCAGCGTCGGGATCTCACGACGCATTTCACCCTTGAAGAGAACTACAAACTCCTCATCACTTATGAGTGAACGATAGCCGGCGATTTTGAACTCGCCCCACTCGGTAGGTAAATTGGCGACGGCCACTCGCTCCACCGAAAGGCTGGCAGTCAGCTCTGAACACGTAGCTGTTGAAGGCTCCATCAATGCCATCTCACTTCCTGATCCCAATGCCTTGGGTAGAGTGCACAAGTCGCCTCGGGTTCTCGAGAGGGTTTTGGCGTAGGCTAATTATAGAAGCAAGCGAGGACAGCTACAAGCAGGACGCCACCGGGTTCCACAACCTGGCTGTTCTTATCGCCACTTTTCACGACTAGTTGCTACGGCTAACTCCTGCACGATAAGATGCGTGTCAGGGGCAAGACCTGGATTCACGATTGCAGGCATCACGTTGGGCGAAATAAAACTCTTCTAATGACAAGTAACGACAACGAGGACGAACCAGCCCGCACTCATCTGGGCCCACTTGCCGGCACCGCCAAGCCTATTCACGGCGAGCGTCGTCCGTCCCTGGTGTCCTTGCGAGGAGAACTGCTTGCAGTTTCCATCCCGCTGGAGCGCGATGAAGTAACGCTCGGGCGCGCCCTCGAAGCCGATGTTCGGGTTAACGACTCGCGAGCGTCTCGGCTCCACGCTCGTATCAAGACCGAGCATGATCCTCTGAGCGGTGAACTGCGTTTTAAGATCACAGACCTGGGCTCTACCAACGGCACCCTGGTCAACGGACGGCTGCTTACCGAAGCGATACTAAACGAGGGTGACAAGATTGCCATCGGGGATCATCTGTTCCGCTTCGACATGCTGGACGATATCGATCGTGAGTTTCAACAGCAGATTCATCGCCTGCTCGCGCATGACGAGCTCACCGGACTTCTAACCAGCAAATCATTTTTCTCTGAGCTGCGGCGCGAAGCCGGTCGAGCCGAGGCTGAATCGGTCCCCTTTTGTGTGTTGATGATGGATCTAGATCACTTTAAAGCGGTAAACGATACGTACGGGCACCTGGTAGGCAGCCAAACACTCGAGGCCATTGGAGCGGTTATTAAGAGAGCGCTTCGAGCGGGAGACGTCGCCGCTCGTTTTGGAGGGGAGGAGTTTGCCGCTTTCCTTCTGGATGCTGACTACGCTCAGGGTCTGGTGGCGGCCGAGCGAGTCCGATCAGCGGTGCAAGACCACGATTTCCCTGTGGTTCGTCAGGACTCTCCTGGAGGGCAAACTCACCACATCACAATCAGCGTTGGAATCGCCGCATTCCCCGATGACGCAACCGACCCCATACACCTAGTTGAACTCGCCGACGCAGCCCTCTACCGCGCCAAGCGGGGCGGCCGAAATCGGATTTGCGCTTATCGACACTCGATTGCGGCGACCGAGGGTCCCTTGCCTCCAAGACGCAGATAAGAACCTCAATAATCTCGTCTGTGCCAGTCTCAGCCGGCCTTTTCGTCACATACTTACTCATATTTATGAAACGACATGGGCTTTGCAGCGTGTAAAGCCTACCTGAGCGGACCGCCCGGTTAAAGTTAGGCGCGGTTGCACCATTTTAGGAGGGGCGTGTATGCTCTCTTATAGTTGCCCCTGGGCGGCTCTAAAAGAAGATAGTTCAACCCGATGTCTACGAAACTCAACCTTGCTGGTAAGCCCTTTAGCAATCGTGCGTTGCCATGGACTGTGACGATTCTGGTCGTCTGCGCTTCCCTGGTAGCGTTTGTCCTTATTATTCGTGCCACCGCCCAGGCAAATGCGCAATCCGGGGCTGTCCAGAGCGATATCAATAACCTTAACCAGCAGTCACAATCGTTTCAAAAGCAAACCGAAGCCGTGCGCACCGGGCTGACGGCCGAGCAGTTGAAGACCCTGGGGTCCACCCACGAACTAGTCCATCGCAAGCGCTTTTCATGGTCGCGGCTATTAGCGGACCTGGAATCTGCCTTGCCTGGAAGTGTAAGAGTCACCCGCATCAGTGTTCGAGACGTGGGGACCCGAGGTGACCAGAGTCTCGCAGGACTGGATCTCACCGTGGTCAGCAAGGTGCCTTCCACAATAACTGAAATGATAGCGGACATGGATCGGGCAGGGATTTTTCAGGCGGAGTTGCGGTCTCAGAACTTACAAAAAGGAAGAGGAGAAAGCGGCACTGAATATGAGCTCTCTGTGCTCTATCGTCCGCGTGGGGGTTCTCCGACTTCTGATGATAAAGCTGCTGCTCTCGCTTCGGTTGAGAGTTCGGCCGGCCCAGCAGAAGGGAGGCCCAGATGAGCGACGAATTAGCAGTAACTCCACCCCCAACTCGTCGACAGGACATCAGGATGAAAATTCAGCGCGTTCGGAAGTCGCGCCGAAGTGGCATGTTTGGAATCGCTGAGATTATCGCACTCATGGGGAGTGCCTTAATCCTTCTGACAGTTCTGATCAGTTACTTCTATTTCTTGATGCCGGCGCGCTCGAACCTCCAGGAACGCCAGCTAGAACGTTCGCGCTTACAGAATCAGTTACGTAGCTCGCGCGATTTGATGCTTCAAGGGCAAGACACTCAGTCTACCGTCGACAAGATTGCTGAAAGCCTTACCGATTTCGAGGACAACCGCCTGCCGAACCGTAGCCAGGGTCGAATGAGCCTGTATGATGAACTTAACCAATTGATCCGCAATAATGGACTGCGTAACACTTCAGGGCCGTCGTATACAGCGCTGGAATCCCTTGATTCGAAGCAACGCACCACCGAGTCGAAGTCGGCGAGCGCGAAGTGGCAGAGCGTATATCCCGGGATTGGTGTCAGTCTGACTGTTGAGGGATCTTACCCGAACCTTCGCCGCTTCATTCGCAGCCTTGAGGCCAGCAAACAATTCATCATCATTAATGCGATTGAGCTGGAACGAGCGACTCAAAGTAATACTGCCGAGAGCGCTTCATCCAGTGATGCCCGCAGTTCGCTCGTGAGTTTACGTTTGGACATGGCGACTTACTTTCAACGTGCCAAGGGTGGGACCGGCGCCGTTGTGCAGTAGAGCACTCTTATGCAGAACGCCGACATCCACAATCCGGGTGAGCGCAAGAAATTGATCTTGGCAATGGGGCTTGGAGTGATAGCTATACTTTTTCTCTGGTGGACCTTCTTCGGATTTGGGGCCAGTTCGAAGCCTAAAGCCAATCGGAACACTGAGAATCCTAACCAGATTTCCCAGAACCGAACGTCAGACAAGCCTCCACAAATCCAAAGGAACGACGAAGCCCAGGCTCCACCACTCGAACAGCTTACTCCGGTGTCCTGCTGCGCCACACCACCATCCGTAGGAGAGGCGAGGCGGAACATATTTGTCTATTACGAAAAGCCGGCACCGCCGCCCGCCGGGCCCTCGGAACCCCCTGCGACACCGACTCCCACGCCTCCAGTGCTGCTGGCAGCCGTGGCACCCTCTAATGTTTATGCCAGGACCGACGATTTTACAGTCGAAGTCACAGGGGACAGATTTACACCGGAGGTGCGCATAACGGTTGACGGAAGCGAACTGAGGACGCGGTTTGTAAGTCCGCAGCAGTTGTCTGCGACTGTGCCGGCGGCAATGATTGCCAACGCCGGTGCGCGCCAGGTGATAGTTCGATCTCCCGATGGCAAGCTCTATTCAAACTCGACCATGCTCAACGTGAGTCCACCGCCGACTCCGAATTACACCTATATCGGAATTATCGGTGACAAACGTAGGGTGCGAGACATGGCGATCCTTCAGGACAAAGGCAACAGAGAGATTCTTAACGTGCAGCGGGGTGACGTTCTTGGTGGTCGGTTTCGTTTGACCAGCATTTCCGACACAGAGCTGGTTCTCATGGATACGACTCTGAAGATCAAACACACCCTGGCAATGACAACCGATATGACCAAGGGGTTAGGTCCGCAGGCACGTCCGACTCCGAAAGTTGATAGCGAAGATGATGAGCCTTAGAAAAAGACCACACCACAAGATATGGCGTCTGCTCATCGCTCGTGGGCGAGTCATCGAACACGGTGATCGTCCGCGATCGAGGTCCTCGGAGGACGGTTACACCCTGGTGGCGCTCCTTGCCTTAATGACGCTACTCGCGCTCTTCGCGACCGCTGCAGCTCCGAGTATTCGCCAACAAGCCCAGCGCGAACGTGAGAAGGAAACCATATTTCGCGGTGAGCAAGTCGCGGAAGCAGTACGCGATTTCTACCTCCACCGTTCGACCACTGGACGCGGCGTTGGCGAACAATCTCTTCCCACGTCAATCGACGATCTGTTAGAAGGAATACCTGTATTAGGAGGCTCGAAGAAGCGTCAGATCTTGCGTGCGAGTGCCGCACGCGACTCGCTTTCAGCTTCCGGTGAATGGCGATTGGTACGCCCTCGTTCGCAAGGCCTGATCGACTTTCAACGCTCCGTGATGGTGTATGCGGGGAACTTTCTTCCTCAACCTCAGCAACAACAAATGGCCCAGTTACAACAGTTTGCAGCACCTCAACTAATTAACGTGTTAGATACGGAATCTGCTGGACCCTCACGAAGTGAGGTCGATTCATCGGCGGATTCTAGTGGACCTTTTGTCGGGGTAAGCAGCCGCAGCCAGAACAACTCGGTACTCCTCTACTACGGAATTGATCGTCATGATCAATGGATCTTCACACCCCTCTTCAGATAACAATTTAATAGCGACTGACATTTCCTGTCACCCCAGTTTCAGCCGTTCTTTTGAACTCTTCGAACGCACACGTTTAACTAAACCTCAGATCAAATATTCGATCAATTATCGTTGAGTCAACTCTTCACACACCATGATGCCAAGTGCATCACGTCGGTTCGACGAGTAACTTCATAACTCAGAGCGCGCAGAATATTTTTCACTCTACCGTAATAAGTTGTTGACATCCTCTGCATAAACGGTTATATAGCAAGATGTTGTGCGCCGTTTACGCTAGCCCACAAGACCAAACTAAGCACAGCATCTTGTGGTCAGGAACGGAAAACTCAAACTTGGAAAAAAGGAGCACATAGAAGCTATGGCAACTAAAAAAGGTGGAAAGAAGGCAGCGAAAAAGGGTGGCGCAAAGAAGGGCGCGAAAAAGGGCGGAACCAAGAAGGCCGCAAAGAAGAGATAGGTCGAACCAGCAGTTCACATCAGCAACGGTCAGTTGGCGCACACCAACTTCTGAGGGCTCTCGAAGCCTTCTCAAAGGAACGACGAATACTTACGAAGTTCGTCGTTCCTTTTGTTTTAAGTAAGACTGTAATTCAATACAGAATCCAGAGCGGGTAGCGACCGGATGCTGCCACTCGCCTGATTGAGAGGGTGATAACGTTCGTTGAGGGGCTTCCTCCGGTCGCTACCGCTCTTCTGTTCGGTATCCACCGGTGCCTGGTGGTTTGTCCGCCAGTCTCAAAGAACCGGTCCCTCACCAAGAACAATGACCCATGATCAGAGTTGCGCTTGTCGAGCCGGAGATTCCGCCCAACACTGGTAGCATTGCGAGATTGTGCGCGGCGACGCGAGTTCCCTTGCACATCGTCGGGGTTACCGGGTTTCGCCTGGACGATCGTGCGGTACGCCGGGCTGGCCTGGACTACTGGCCGGAGGTCATATTGCACCGACACGCGGATCTTGCTTCCCTCTACGGCTCCCTGCCGGATGCCCGCTTTTTATACCTAACTACCAAAGCCGATAAGGCTTACTGTGATTGGGCTTTCGCGGACGACGACTGTCTAATATTCGGCCGTGAGACTGGTGGACTTCCCGAAACTGTGCTTCGCGAAAACTGGGATCGATGTCTGACGATCCCTTTACTGAACCCAAAGGTTCGTAGTCTAAATCTCGCCATGTCGGTGGGAATAGTTCTCTACGAGGCTTTGAGGCAGTCGCTCGCGTTCCGTAAAACGTGAACTTGAGAAGCACGCCCCTCTGTCGAAACGACCTGCATGGTGGTGACGAGTGTTATGCCCAGATATGCTAAGCTTCATAGTTTCCCTCAGAGGGCTTTTCTGACTGTGCAAACGTATGACTGAGCAAAGAAAAGATATTCGCAATATCGCCATCATCGCCCACGTGGATCACGGCAAGACTACCTTGGTCGATGCCATGCTGCGTCAATCCGGGACCTTTCGAGATAACGAACAGGTGCGCGACCGGGTGATGGATTCGATGGACTTAGAACGAGAGCGCGGCATAACCATCATGGCCAAGAACACTGCCGTACGTTATCGCGACGTGAAGATTAATATCGTTGACACTCCCGGCCACGCGGATTTTGGCGGCGAGGTTGAGCGGGTATTGAAGATGGTTGATGGAGTGATGTTGCTGGTAGACGCCGCGGAAGGATGCTTGCCTCAAACGCGATTCGTTCTCCGTAAGGCTCTTGAGGCTCACCTTCCGGCAATCGCTGTTGTTAATAAGATCGATAGACATGACGCGCGACCGGCAGAAGTGGTTGACGAAATCTATGAACTATTCCTTGATCTCGACGCGACCAACGAGCAAATTGAGTTTCCTATCCTTTACTCAATTTCCCGAGACGGAATGGCTAAGAAACTTTTGACTGATCACTCAGACGATCTGCGACCATTGTTTGACCAAATTGTAGAGACAATTCCACCCCCTCAGGCGATTCGATCTGACTCTCTTCAATTGTTGGTGGCCAATCTTGATTACAACGACTACGTAGGGCGCTTGGCTATCGGCCGCATTTTCTCCGGTGAACTGGCGATTGGCGATCAGGTGGTAGTCGTGAAAAGGGACGGCTTGGTTAAGAAGCTTCGGATTTCACAACTCTACGTTTTCGAAGGTCTCAAACGCGAGCCCGTCGACCGGGCCGGTTTGGGGGAGATCGTGGCTTTGGCTGGTTTCGAAGATATTGAGATCGGAGATACGATCACGTCAGCCGACAATCCGCAACCGCTCCCGATAATCGCAGTTGACGAGCCGACGATCTCGATGATCTTCGGCGTGAACAATTCCCCGTTTTCTGGGAAGGAGGGGCGCTTCGTAACTTCACGTCAACTTCTCGAGCGGCTCGATAAAGAGACATTGGGGAATGTGGCTATACGCGTCGAACCAACAGAATCGCCGGACCAGTTCAAAGTTTCCGGTCGGGGCGAACTGCAACTGGCCATTCTGATTGAGATGATGCGTCGCGAAGGCTACGAACTGCAGGTATCAAAGCCGGAGGTAATTACCAAAGAAACGAATGGCAAGACTTTGGAGCCCATTGAGATGGTGGTGGTCGATTGCCCGGATGAGTTTATTGGGGTCGTAACCGAAGCGCTGGGACGCCGGAAAGGGCAGATGACCAAGATGGTGAATCACGGAACCGGACGCGTGCGTCTGGAGTTTGAGACGCCTTCGCGTGGGTTAATAGGTTTCCGCAATGAATTCCTAACTGAGACGAAAGGAACAGGGCTGATCAATACGCTCTTCCTTCGTTGGGATGAGTGGCAGGGTTCGCTGCGTGGCCGTTCTACCGGTTCGCTCGTTGCTGATAGGACGGGCGAAACAACCACTTATGCTCTTTACAACTTGCAAGAGCGAGGCTCGCTGTTCGTTCGTCCTGGTATAAGAGTGTATGAAGGGATGGTGCTGGGGGAGAATGCACGCGCCGTTGACCTTGACGTAAACGCAATCAAAGAAAAAAAGCTGACCAACATGCGGGCTGCCAGTGCGGATGAGGCCATGCGTCTTGTCCCTATAAAAGACCTGTCACTCGAACAGGCGCTCGAATTCATAGCCGCCGATGAGCTCGTGGAAGTCACACCCAAGACAATACGCCTCCGTAAACGCGTCCTTCGTGCTAACGAAAGGCCAAAGCGAGAATCCTGATCAAGAACGGACTGCTAGAGTGCTGGAATCGTCCATGCTCTTGGGTGAAACTAAGATCTATCCCGTCACTGACGTGCGATTATCCGGCTTGTCTCATGCGGAGCAGGTAGTCCGGCTCAGCAACGGCGGCGCCAAATTGATTCAACTCCGCGAAAAGAATCTGACGCCGCAGCAGTTTTTCAAGCAGGCGGAGGAGGCCTCAGATATCGCCCGTCAGCGCGGCGTACGCATTGTCATAAACGATCGGGTAGACATAGCCGTCGCTCTTGGAGCGGACGGGGTTCATCTCGGTCAGGACGATTTTCCCCCGGAGGCCGCCCGTCGGCTTCTGGGAGACAAAACAATTATCGGCATCTCCACTCATAACGTCGAACAGGCGCGGCGTGCCTTCCGATTGCCCGTGAATTACCTGGCGATCGGGCCAATTTTCGACACTTATTCCAAGAGCAATTCCGAACCAGTGCTCGGTTTAGAAGGTTTGCGAAGTGTGCGTGACGCCATTCGCGACTTCCCGCTCGTGGCCATCGGAGGTATTACTCATGCGAACGCCCGGGAAGTCTTGGCATCTGGCGCTGACGCCGTCGCTGTACTTAGCGCGCTCCTAGCAAAAAGTAACGAGATTACTGAACGCACTAGGAAACTTATGGCCGAGATCTAGATGCTCGCAACGGTTTGACAAACACATTTTACTTGCGTTTATTAAGTTTTTGCGCCAGAATCGTTGGGCCTTTCCAGGCGGTAGGCGTCATCCTCCAGCTAATCCACCTTTAATCTAGATAACTCCCCCATTTAAGCATTTATATGGAGTCAATCCCAGATGAGTTTCTTTGACCTGCCTCCCATTCTCGAGCGTATGTTGATGCTCTCCGATAGGATCAGTGACCTCAACTTCTCAGTCGGCCAAGTCCCACAGGTGGAGATAAATGGAAAACTGACTCCAGTACAGCCGCTGGGGATGCAAAAACTCACACCTTACCAAACCGAGATAATTGCGATGACGTTGCTGCACGGGAATCCCGATGGTGCCCAGCGTCTCGCCGAGACTGGTACAGCCGACCTCAGCTATTCGCTACCCTCCCGAGCACGCTTTCGAGTAAATATCTTTCAGCAACGAGGTGTCTACTCGATTGTAATGCGGGTTATCCCTACCGATATCCCAACGTTGAAATCTCTTGGTCTGCCTGATCACCTCGATGAAATTGCCAACCTTAGAAATGGCCTAGTTCTTGTTACGGGTCCCACAGGCTCCGGCAAGAGCTCCACTCAAGCGGCAATCATCGACATGATCAATGAGAAAAAGCACTATCACATTGTCACCATTGAGGATCCCATCGAGTACTTGCATATGCATAAAAACTCGACGATCAACCAGCGCGAAGTGGGTTATGACACAAGAGACTTCCCATCAGCTTTGCGTGCGGCCCTGCGGCAGGCACCCAAAGTCATTCTAATTGGCGAAATGCGGGACTTTGAGACAACGGAAATCGCGCTCGAAGCCGCTGAGACCGGCCACCTGGTGCTTTCGACTTTGCACACCATCGACGCTTCAAAGACCGTTGATCGTATCATTGGACTCTACCCAAAAAACGAGGAGCCGGTTATTCGCACTCGGTTGGCGCAGACATTCCGCTACATCATTTCCCAAAGATTAATCCCCCGAGCAGACGGCCGGGGACGAATTGCAATTGCCGAAATTCTAAGATCAAGCCCTCGCACGCGGGAGTACATTGAATCCGGAGAAGCGGACGGAAAATCTCTCCTTGACGCCATGCGCGACGGTAAGCTGGATGGAATGAGGGATTTTGATTCCGTGATCCTCGAACTGATCGAGTCGCGTGTGATTACGCTTGAAGATGGACTGACTTTCGCTACGAATCAGAACAACATGCTCCTCTCACTCAAGGGGTTAACAGCGGCTCAAGACTTCGTGCGCCGGGATGGCAGTCCTATGCCGGTAGGTGCCTTATCAGACTCTGGTTCAATGCTGGGTCTAATTGAAAAGTTAAACTAGATTCCTTAATTGACACTACCATGATCGTTGTTTGCCCAAAGTGCTCATCGCAAATTCAGGTCAGCGGACCGGACTCTGAACGGCCTTCAAGTATTCGCTGTCCAAAATGCAATACTACTCTGAAACCCGCCAGTACCAGTCCGGCTTCTGAGAAGAGTGCCCTGGCGGTTGGTCATTCTCCCTCAACAGAGCAACACCGGTTTAAAGCTCGCGTGCCGGCCCCTCTTTTCGAGTTGGAGAAGACTGGAGCACGTGAGAAGCCTAACCCGGTGACGCCGGCGGGTGACGTGAGCCAGCTCCTTGCCAACCTGCTCAAGCAACACGGCGTCATCAGCTCGGTAGCCCCTGCTTCGAGGCCGGCATGGAATTCACGCAGAGCGCTGGTTTGCACAGCCGAATTGCATCGCGAGGCCATCGCACGACAGCTCACAAAAAATGGCTATCAAGTATTTGTCGCTCAAGGCACTGGGCAGGCATTAGAGCGCATGCGCGAACACCAATTAGATATTGTCTTACTGGATTCCGACTTCGATCCTGCCGAACAGGGTTCAGCCTTCGTAACTCGCGAAGTCAATGTTCTGAGGCCAGCGCAGCGCCGGCGACTCTTCTTTGTTCTCCTTTCACCTCTCCAACGCACGTTGGATGCGCATGCTGCGTTTCTGCTTAATGTGAATGCAATCGTCAACCTTAAAGAGGCCGGCGATTTGTTTGGGATTCTTGAGCACGCGTTGCGCGAATACAATGAACTCTACAAGGACTTCAATCAGGCACTTAAGGCTGCTGCCTTATAATCGAAACAAGTTCGCTGCGAAAACCGCAATCATGGGGCCCGTCTAAGGGCTCTTTTTTTGCCAGCAGCGCCCAGACGCACTGACGTACCTCAAGTCCGGCGTTCAACAGATGATTTAGCACAAAACCTCGGTCACAGAAGGTCCCTCGGCTGTCCGGAGGTTCTGTAATTTGCTAAGCTTAGCGCACTCCGAAACGCAGAACTGTGTAATCTCTCGACGAGACGTAATCGAATGGCAAACAGAAATACATACTGAAAAGTTCAACCGTCCGCGGCAATGATTGTTCACAGGTGGAGACCAACGGAAGTACAACCTTTTGGCATGGCCGTCTCGCATGTTTTTGATTCAACACCATTCAGTTTTCAAAGCTTTGAGGAAATACGGCAATGTGCCCCGGGTGGATTACCCGAGGCTTACTACTATTCACGCCGGCAATCCAGCTGTCGGAGAGACCGAGAGGAAGATCGCCGATTTGGGTCCAGGGTTCTGCTACGGCATTAGAAGAACAAACCCGGAGTCTTCTTTGGTCCGAAACACCACTTGATCAGGGAATAAGACGCTGATGGCCCACGCGGAATTTACAGGAACCGCGGTTACTACTGAAGCGGCCCATGCGCATAAGCACGGGCACGTTTCAGACAGTCGCCGTCGCCTGAGCCTAGTGTTGGTGCTGACGGCGATCTACATGGTTGCGGAGGTGCTGGGTGGATGGTGGACAGGATCCCTGGCGCTCCTGGCCGATGCCGGTCACATGTTGACCGACGTAGCAGCACTGGCGCTGGCTTTGATTGCGGCATGGTTCGGCACACGTCCCGCGACATCCAAGAAAACGTTTGGCTACCACCGTCTCGAGATACTAGCTGCCCTGGTTAACGGTGTGGCATTAGTTGTCATTTCGCTACTGATTTTTTACGAGGCCTATCAGCGCTGGGCTTCGCCTCCCGTTGTCCGGGGCGGCATTGTAATGTTAGTGGCTGCGGGCGGTCTGGTAATAAACCTAATCTGCGCCTGGATATTACATGCTCCTAACGAGGTGGATCTCAATATTCGTGGCGCGTGGCTGCACGTAATTAGCGACGCCCTCGGCTCAGTGGGAGCAATAGTTGCGGGAGCCATCATGTCGCTGTACGGCTGGTACACGGCGGACCCACTGTTCAGCGCACTGATCGGTGTTCTGATAATCTGGAGCTCGTGGCGATTAATACGCGAGGCTACGAACGTGCTTCTCGAGGGAACACCAGCACACATTAATCTCGCTGCGGTGGAAGAGGCGATTATGCGCACAGAGGGAGTTGATGACGTCCACGATTTGCATGTCTGGACCATAACCTCAGGACGCGAAGCCTTAAGCGCTCACGTGATACATGCATACAGTATTTCTCAACCAGAACTTCTTAAAGAACTGCGTACAAAACTGCACGATCGTTTCGGTGTCGATCATTTGACGATTCAGATGGAAACCCCAGACTTTGAAGACGACACATTTCATTTTTGCCACGCCGGTACTGCGTGCTTCCGATCGCAACGCGACTAAGTTGTCAGTGGTCAGTAGTCAGTGGTCCGCAGTTTGTGCTTTGTACTTTGTGCTTTGTATTTTGAGCTTCTCGTCATCACGTGGGGCCTCGGCGCAGGGAACAATCCCAATTACACATCCAAGTACAAAGCACAAAGCACAAAGTACAAAGCACAAACCGCAACTGATTACTGCCGATTACAACTAACTGACCTCCCGTATGGAAATAAATCTCCTGCTGACTCTTGATCTTCGCGAACAAGCTGCTTTGCAAGCGGCACTCGTCACTCACGGCGCGCCTGACTCTCTCCTCACGCTGGCTCTAACTGGCGCTTGCCGGATTTCGTCATTGGATGAAGCTCGCAAGCTTCATAACTGGCTTGCGGAAGCGCGCACCGCCGGAGAGACGGACTTTGCTTCTTTGCACGCAATCGAACGTGCCCTCGTGCAATTCGGAGTGCGAGGGTAGTCCGAATTTAGTGAACGCTGGTTAGCCTATCGATAATCTCGTGCAGCACATCGAATTAGCTTACGGACTCGGGTCGCTTGCTTTTGGGTTTGACGAAGATCGCTATGAAGTACTTACTTCCAACGGACCGGCAGAACAACCGCTCTCCGACGTCGAGATCGGCCAGGCGTTGGATTCGCCGTTCGAATGCTCACCGCTTGAGGAATTTTTGTCGACAGGCGAGTCGGTATTAATCGTTGTTTCTGATGCGACCCGCGCCACAGGCAGTGCACAGATCGTCAATCTTTTGGTTCGCCGCATTATTCAGATCGGAATCGCACCCCAGGACATCGCAATTATATTCTCTACCGGAATCCATCGCCCCGTCAGCCAGGACGAAAAGCGAGAGCTGTTAACTCCATTCATACTCCAGCGAGTCAAGACTCTGGATCATGACGCTCATGATCCGAGCAACCTGGTGGTGGTGGGAGAAACAAAGCGCGGGACGCGCGTAGAACTTAATCGTGCACTACGGGAGTTCACTCATGTCGTTATCACCGGCGCTATAGGGTTTCACTACTTTGCGGGATTCACAGGAGGACGCAAATCAATCTGCCCGGGCCTCGCCTCAGCCCGGACAATCGAGGCCACTCATATGCTTGCGCTCGATTTTGACACTGGTGCGCGCCGAGCTGGGGTTGGCACAGGTCTGTTGGACAGCAATGCAGTCCACGAAGAGTGTGAAAGCATCGCTGAAATGGTTCATCCCTCCTTTAGTATTAACAGCGTAGTAGACGAGCGCGGGCGTGCGGTTCGAGTGCTGGCCGGACACTGGCGCAAGGCCCATAGAGCTGCTTGCCAGGAATACCTGGCCGCCCGTTCTGTGAGCATTGAAAACAAACGCGACGTCGTGGTCGCAAGTTGCGGAGGCCTCCCTCACGACATCAATCTCATCCAGGCGCACAAGGCGCTCGACATGGCTGCTCAGGCCTGTAAGGAAGGCGGCACCATACTCCTGATTGCTGAATGCCGAGACGGGTTTGGTCGACACGACTTCTTAAAATGGTTTAACGAAAAGAACTCTTCAACCCTGGCAGGACGGTTACGTCAAGCGTACGAAGTTAACGGCCAGACGGCATGGGCGTTGTTAACAAAAGCCGAACGCTATCGCGTGTTGCTGCTGTCAACACTTCCTGATCCGGATGTTAAGCAAATGCGTATGACTCCTATACATTCAGTCGACGGAGCCTTGACTGAACTTGATCCTACAGCCCAGGGCTATATTCTGCCGCGCGGCGCAGCGTGGTTGCCGGTGACCGCCGGTGTTGATTAGATAAATCATTGATTGTCTCTGCTAACCGCACTAGAATTCAGGGTCATTTAGGAACAGCTAACAAGGAGAGTGAATGTGAGAATTAGAATGATGGCGATCTTCGGTTTGGTGCTGTCGCTGAGTGCGGTTTCTGTTTTGGCACAACAATCCGTGCAAAGCACTGGGGAGCAGTTAGTAGCGCTGACCCAGACGGCTGTGGCGTTGGATGGCCGAGGAACGCCCGCGTTGGAGGGAACCTTGCGCACGACTGCTTTGCAAGGCGCACCCGACACTCCAGTGACGAACATTCGCGTAGTGATAAGAAATGTTGGTCCGGTGCCCTTTGGTTATGTTTCCGGGCTGGTAACCTTCTACGATGGCTCTGGTATTCGTTGCGGTGAGGGGATATTTAAGGCTGATGAGGTGCTGGTGAACGAGTCTGTGGAAACTGACACCCCTGGCATTCGCATCAGATGTGCTCCCACAAGCTGGCGAATCGTCGCTACTAACCTGCTCCCACGCTTGTCACCGGGCGTGACAGGATTAGAAACGGCAGCAAGGCCCTCAAAGCTCATAATCAGCGTCGATGGAGAAGAACATCCGATTCAATTGGACCGACCAATGGTTCTCAATTTAGGCGAGCGACAGAGAACTATTATTGTGCGTCAGAGTCCTTAGTTTCATTGTTCATATCTTGACGACGCAATGCGGCGACTCTAGGATGAACGGAGACTCGAAAACCTAACGTATCAAGGAGGTATCACATGGCTGAGAACCAGGATAAAGACAAGTGTACGCACCCGGCATGCGATTGTCAGCGCGAAGAAGGTAGTAAGTATTGCGGCGAGTACTGCGAGAATGCGGAGAAGTCTGGTGTAATAGAGATAGGGTGCAGTTGCGAGCATGACGGCTGTCGCTAGCAAGGCCGCGATAACCGCTCTGTCATAGCTCGAATCAAGACGCCCCGCTCAACTCTCCCCTTGCAGCGAAACCCTACCCGTTTGATTACTTGCAACTTTACCATCTCCCACCTGGCGAAAGCTTCGCTGAAAAACTAAAAACTCCCGTGGTCAACCAGTTTGGAGAGCAGCGGCCTGTCGCCGCCTTACCTTCACTAGCCAAGAAGTAGTACGCCCCACGAGGCATGCAAGACACTGAGTCGAGAGAGAGAGAGAGAGAGAGAGAGGGATCTCTCGCGGGGCCCCGTGCTTTGGTGCCACACTTCAAAAGTGCTGAAGTGCGTAGACTAGGTGATAGAATTCTTGTCAGCTGGGGCTATTCGAGGCGAATGCCCGCTTGTGCACGCGTACGTCAGCCCGCGACAGAGGGTACGTGCGAGTTTGAGCAAAGCAGTAGTGAGAGACCCTCTCTCGGTCGGCCCACGTGAGTCCGAACAAATCGAAGGTTAGCCATGCTTCCCATCCTGATCGAACTGCAACGCCTAAAGCGGCTGGACCGAACCGGCTGGACGTTGCGCGGCCTCGCAAATGGTACGGAGTCAGTCGCCGCTCACTCTTTTGGCGTTGCTGTGACCGCCATGACGTTGGCTGATGAACTGCTTGCTCAGGGAGTTTCCGTCAACACGGAAAGATTATTACGAATGGCATTGCTGCACGACTGGGCCGAGACCCGTGTCGGCGACATGCCCAGAACCGGTGCCTTGTATTTTGGAGGTGAGGTAAGGAAACGTGCGGAAACTGCTGCCTTCGCTGATGTCGTGAGCGGCGCGGCGTCGGACGCGTTGTATCGCGAGCTTTATGACGAGTATGAACAACGCTGCAGTTTGGAGGCGCGCCTGGTAAAGGCAGCGGATGTAATTGATTTGTTGGTTCAGGTGCTGGCGCTGGAACGTGCCGGAGCTCGGGGACTAGACGAGTTTTGGGGGATCGTGGAAACCGGGGATTTCCACCTTGAAGGCCCAGCCCAGGAAATCATAAACGAAGTCTTCGGAGCACTGCTCGCGGCCCGCCAGGATATTTGAGCTACTAATTAGGAAGGAAGACACATGTTTGAGTGGGTAACAAGTTTTGTTAGTTCAATAACTTTAAGAGGGGCCCTCCTCTGGCTCCTTATTTTTGTGCTCACCTTCGGGGCAAGTCTCGCAATCGTTTCATTAGTTCTCGTCAAATTGCCTGCTACCTATTTCAGAAAATCACATAAGAGAAAATTTCTCGCCGACCGGCCGCCGATAATTCGTGGGGTGGCAATCATAGGAAAGAATCTATTGGGCGTGGTCCTCGTCGTAGTTGGGGTTTTGCTGTCCCTTCCCGGAGTGCCAGGACAAGGGGTGCTAACGATTCTGTTGGGAGTAATGCTTTTGGATTTTCCCGGCAAACCGCGACTCGAACATTGGATAGTCAGTCGTCCCAAGATTCTTCAGACGATAAATAAGCTGCGGCACAGATTTAGCAAGCCGAAGCTGGTGCTTGATTAGATCGTTAGTACGGTGGACGACACTTCGTACGTCATTACAGATAAACCAACGCGTCATCAGTGCTGAAAAGCCTGCGGTGGTCGCTTCGCATGACCAAAAAGTGCAGCGTTGACAATGAAAAATGTCTTTGTTAGGTTGAACTACTGATTTCAGATTGTCGGCAAAGGACTACCGCAGTAATTTATAAGAGCCACTTGATGGTCAATTCATATTCTAGTCCCCGTCGTTTGCCTGCCCGGCCTCTCGTCCTTTTCCTAATACTGACTGGGTTGTTGTGCCTGAGCGGCTGCGGTGTTTTCGGGACCCGCAAACAGGTGCAGGTACCTCCCATGCTGACTCCATTAGGGGACGCAAACAGAGCACAACTGGTGGCCGAAGTGAACCGGCTTGCTGCTGTGAAATCAATTCGAGGAAAAGTCGATATTCAATTCGAGGACACGTCTTTCGCAGAAGTAGGAATCGCCGAGAAATATCGGCAAGCCGATGGAACGATTACGCTGCAACGCCCGGGAAAGGTTTACCTGATAATTCAGGTTCCATTCATTGCGACCGACATTGCCCAAATGACATCAGATGGTGAGAGCTTTCGGGTTGCGGTGTTACAAGGCGATGAGAAGTATCGTCGATTCGTGAAAGGCACCAACAATGCAATCTACGAGAAACTCGAGCTCAACGGAGATGGCAGCGAAACCGGCAAGAAGAAGAACATAATGAGCGGAAAGGAGACAGTAAGCGCTCTGTCAAATCTTCGTCCGCAGCACCTAACTGAGGCCTTCATGATTAACCCCGTGGGGAGTCAATCAGGTTTAGTCTATTCACAGACTGAGTTTTTTCAGGAGGAACCTGACATTCGGCCGCGCGCAAAAAAGGGATCTCGAGTAGTTCGTGGTTATTATTTGTTGGAAGAATTCTCCCCAACCTCTGCGGATGAGGTGCGTTTGCTGCGCCGGTTTTGGTTTGATCGGGTGGGAGGAATTCGTCTCGCCAGACTCCAAACATATGACGACCGGGGCCTGTTGATAACTGACATTGCTTATTGGGACGATAAGGCCGTCGGTTCTGAGGGCCGCAAGTTACCCTCGCGTATCGACATCACGCGACCGCATGACCAGTACCGACTGAGTATCTCGTATCAGGCTCCAGCTGCAACGGACCTTGACCGTGATTTTCGACCTGAGGCGTTTGTTCTTGAGAATAGGTGGCAACTTCCTGAGGTTGATCTCGACGCTCCGCAAAACAAGAAAGCCAAAGTTAGTCAGTAACGAATAACGGGTGCTAGATATAGGCGGCGGATTGTATTAACATCTGACACCTAAGTCGTTGGCATCCGCTTTCCATTTAGTCGCCTTCGCACGCAGCTTCAAAGTAATGGCGAGTATGGGTCGCCCCCCGACCTGCTTAATTCTTAATGCGCACGATTCTACAAGCTGAGAACCTGGTTAAGGTCTATCGGGTAGGCAAGGTCGATGTTCCCGCATTGCGCGGAGTGTCCTTGCACGTTCAAGAGGGGGAGTTTGTTGCCATAATGGGTCCGTCAGGGTGCGGCAAATCTACGATGCTGCACTTGCTCGGAGGACTGCTGACTCCGACAAGCGGTAGGATTATCGTCGACGGTGAGGATCTTACTGCGGCCACCGATGCCAAGCGTACAGATATTCGTCGAAGAAAAATCGGATTTGTTTTTCAACGCTTCAATCTTTTCCCAACCCTAACTGCGGAAGGGAATTTGCGTCTCGCTGAACGGATTCACGGCAATGGAGGGGACGATTCGGGGCGCCGCCGCGAAGTCCTGCGTTTACTGGGTCTCGAGGACAAACTCCATCACAAGCCTCTTGAGCTGTCCGGGGGCGAGCAACAGCGGGTCGCCCTGGCGAGGGCAGTCGTAACGCGACCGGCCATCGTTTTAGCTGACGAACCTACTGGAAATCTGGACTCTGAGAATTCAGCCTTGGTACTTAACATGTTCCAGGAGCTGAATTACCGCTTTAACCAAACCATCGTAATGATCACTCACAACCCGGAAGCCGCAGCAATGTGCCGACGAATAGTGCAAATGCGTGACGGTCACATTGTCGAGCCAGCCCCGAGCGTCCAAATGTAATTAAGCTTGTTTACAGGAAATTGCTGGCAGGTTAGACTGTTGGAGGTCGGTTCTGCCTCCCAGGCTTTAAACTTGCTAGGATCCGCACCGGAAACCATCTAGAGGCGGTTTTGCTCAGCACAATCAAGAAGATGTTTTTTTGGAACTATGCCAGAAACACATGGCAGTGGGACATCTTATGTGTCTTGATCCTGGTATTTATTTTTCTGACGCCAAAAAGCTGGTTCGAAGGCAGCGAACGGCGCACCGCGAGCGGGCATCAAACACCGGCGACAACAACGGTGCTACTTACCACGGAAGTTGTTGATAATGAAGCAGATAGATCGAGTTTGGAGCAGCGCGTACGAGCCCTCAGTGGACGAAGCGATGCTCAGATTGTTGCAGTAAGAAAAGTCTTGGATAAGGACGGCAAGGCGGTCGGCTATCAGGTTGACATACGCTAGTCATCCCCTATAATCGCTGGGTTTTTTCGGACTCAGTAGTGAGTCATCATTTTTAGGAGCTCTTATGAAGAGATTTGTTTTTATGGTTTTTATGATTCTGATAGCGGCGGTGCCTCTCACCCCCGGTTTGTCTGGGAAGGCATACGGGCAGAGTGCCGGTCTGGTCAGCTCAGTACTGAACCGGATGGAGCGCAACCGGCAAAGCCTGAAATCGCTTCGGGCCGGAATCAGCATGGAGAAATACAACTCTCAACTTCGTGATGCCGAGAAGTACAACGGAACTGTCATTTACATGCCTTCGAGCGGGCGGGAAGCCGCGGTACGAATCGAGTGGCGCAGCCCTCAGCACGAGATTCTTTCGGTTATCAACGGAAAGTACACTCTTTTTCGACCGCGTTTGAATATGGCCTATGTCGGCAGCTCGAAATCGAATCGGAATAAGGCCGGCGGAATTCTGGAATTGATGTACATGTCGCGGCAACAGCTTGAGACTCGGTTCCAGCCCGTGCAGGACGTTCGCGAGGAAACCCTCTGGGGTGGGACTAGCACGATCCACCTGACGCTGGTGCCTCGGGGTAACGCGAGCTTTAAGTATGCTGAGATTTGGGTTGATTCATCGGGCATGCCCGTGCAGACAAAGATTGTCGAAAAGAATGACGACGCGACAACAATGCGCCTGACTGGGATGGAAAAGAACGCGAAGATCAACGGCGACGAGTTTAACCTCAAGCTCGATTCGAATGTCAGGATTGTAAAAGGTTAGGACCAATGCAAGGTAAGTCCTGAGGGGCTCTGTCGAAAGACCGGAGCCCCTTTTATGTTTTGGCTTCAAGTAAGAGTTTGGGAGCGCTTGCCAGGCACCGTATTCGTCGCATATTCTTCGAATTCTAACTACTGGTTGCTTCGTTGATTGTCGCCTAATGGGATCCGACTTAGGCCTGCTGGAAGATGAAGAAAACTAAATTTCTCACGCGTAAATTGCGCGAGGTAAGTTTTATTAGCCGCGGGCTGCTGTCGAGCCGTCATCCGGTTCTCGCCCACATTATACCCATGCGCAGGTGCAATCTTGCATGCGGTTATTGTAATGAGTATGACCACTCGTCGTCGCCTGTACCCGCGGATGTAATCAAACTCCGCGTCGACAAGCTGGCTGAGCTGGGGACTTCGATCATAACGATCTCTGGCGGCGAACCTATGATGCACCCGGAGCTCGACGAGATTGTCCATCACATTCGCCTTCGCGGAATGATTGCGGGATTGATCTCGAACGGCTACTACTTCACTCCGGAACGGATAAAAAGGCTAAACAAAGCGGGACTTGAGTACCTTCAGATAAGTATCGACAACGTCAATCCGGATGAAGTTTCGCGAAAGAGCCTGCGGGTTCTGGAGAAGAAACTGGGCTATCTATCTGAGTATGCGGACTTTCACGTCAACATCAATTCTGTAATCGGCGGCGGCATTAAGAATCCCGAAGACGCACTTACGGTTGCGCGCCGTGCTGTAGAACTTGGATTCTCAACCACCGTGGGTGTAATTCATGATCAGGATGGAACGCTGAAGCCACTCTCTCCCAAAGAGAAGGACATTTTCCAGCAGGTCAAGAAGCTCGGCAACAAAGATCACGCGAGGTTGAATTGGTTTCAGGACAGCATCGCCGAAGGTAAGCCTTACAACTGGCGTTGCCGCGCCGGCGCTCGCTATCTTTACATTTGCGAAGAAGGTCTTGTCCATTGGTGCTCTCAACAGCGAGGCTACCCCGGTATCCCGCTCGAGGAATACACCATGAAGGATTTCGATCGGGAGTACAACACCGAAAAGTGGTGTGCTCCAACCTGCACACTCCAGTGCGTTCACCAGGTCGGTATTCTGGACAACTGGCGCGATCCTCAGAAGACACCTGCGCAGATGGCTGCAGAGCTGGAAAAGAAAAAAACTGTTGGTGAGATGGTACGCGTCGAGTAGTTCCCGCGATTTATTAACAGAAAGACGCCTCTTCCTTAGCCGCAAGGAATCCCACCCAACTATCTGGAGTGAATTCCCGCCCGCGCAGCTTCAACTCGCAAGCTTGCCCCTGCACAGCGCTCATCCGGCAGTGGTTGGGTGCAGGCTCTGGTCTCAAGAAACCTCTGATATTCCAGTGTTGCCTGGTTTGGCAGGTTGAGTAAATCAAGTAAAGATCCTATGTAAAAGGCTATGAGGTCATCAGGCTCGCCGCCTTGTTCCGCCTTTCGAAGCTCTAACAACGCCCCGGACCAGTCACCCGTTTCGGCAAGCTCTCTTGCCAGCAACTTCCGCGTATGAGGGTCGTCTTCGAGTCTTAACGCCGCCCGGTATTCGTCTATTGTTCCGGCTCGTTTTCCACTGATCTTTGCGTGAGCCGCGCGCGTGAGGTGAGCATCAAAGCTCTGATGATCCCAGTAAAGGTAGAAGCCGATTAAGGAAAGGACTACGGTGGCGTACGTCACAGGGAAGGCAACTCGCCAGCGCGGAGTAGACGAGGAAGGGAATGTCATGCCTGCCTCGGCTGCATCTGGCTGTTCGCTTCGCTGGCGAATAATAAATCGCGCGATTAGGTAGAGCGGAAATACGATCAGTGGGAAAAAGAGCGTTCCGAGGGCCCACCCGATTGCGACGAAAATGAGAAATTGATGGCGCCGCGCACTCGCCAACACCCAGATTGACACCAGCGCTGACAGCACGAGTACTGCGGGTCGAATCAACTCAAAGAACTCGCCGGCAGAAATGTCGAACTTGAAATTCACTTGCTCGATGAAAGGCTGTCGCCCACATTGAAAAGAGTGACCGAGCTAGAGAGTCCAAGACCAGATAGCCGACCGGCCATCACGACAATCATTTCGCCTTTCTCTACTGCACCGGCGTCAAGCAGAGTCCTCTCACCGGACTTCAACATCTCTTCGGTAGAGTTTGCCGGTGGAGTTATCAATGCCTCTACTCCCCAAATCAGAGACAGCTCATTTTGTACATTTCGAGAGCCTGTCAGCGCCACGATTCGCTGCTCTGGTCGCAGAGCCGAAAGCCGGCGGGCCATTAGTCCTGATTCTGTCAACACGGCTGTCACCCGGGTGCCCATCTCCTCCGCTGCGAATGCCGCCGCTTCACAAAGAGCCCGGCTTACCTTGCCGGATTGTCTGCCGGCCCACTTCGCCACCTTATTGGACTCCGGGTTTTTCCCTGACTCGGCCGATTCGATAATGCGGCACATCGTTTCGACCGCCGGAACGGGGTACTGCCCGGTCGCCGTCTCATTAGACAGCATCAGCGCGTCAGTCCCATCCCAGACTGCATTAGCCACATCAGAAGCCTCGGCCCGAGTTGGCCGTGGGCTGGTCACCATCGACTGCAGCATTTGAGTCGCAGTAATCACCATCTTTCCGGCGTTGACTGACTTTTCAATAATGCGCTTTTGATAGACCGGAACGAGCTCGACGCTGGTTTCGACGCCGAGATCACCTCGGGCGACCATGATGGCATCGGCGGCGGCAATGATGTCGTCCAAATGATCGATTGCCTCGGCCTTCTCGATCTTCGCTACCAGAGGCGCGCGCCCACCTGCCTTATTGATCAGGCTCTTAGCCTGAACGCAATCCTCAGCACGGCGAACGAAAGACAGCGCAATGTAATCGACATCTTGCTCTACGGCCCAATTGAGATCCTCAATGTCCTTATCTGTTAGCGACGCGATCGGCAAAGAAATGCCAGGTAAATTAATACCTTTGCGCTCACCCAGGACCCCACCGTTGATCACGCGGCAAATAACATCAGTTTCAGTTGTTTCCTCAACGACAAGCGCTATTGCGCCGTCGTCAAGCAATAGTCGAGCACCCGGCTGGACAACCTTCGGAAGACCCGAATAGTTTGTTGCGACTTCAGTAGCATCGCCGACAACGGGTCGCGTTGTGAGTCTGAAAAGCGCTCCTGTCTCAAGGGTCACAGGGATGGCACGCTTGAGTTGACGAGTGCGGATCTTAGGTCCGGAAAGATCCACGAGCACGGAGAGTGGCCGATGAAGCTTCAATGCTGCAGCCCGCGCTCTCCGAATGTCCTCTACCTTCTCCTCATGCGTGCCATGGGACATATTAATGCGGAAACCGTTTGCACCCGCGGCGATTAATGCCTCAATAACGGTTTGGTCCCGGGATGCCGGTCCAAGAGTCGCCAGAATTTTTGCTCGCCTCATGCTTGAATGTACCTTTGCCTCTCTAGTACAGCCCCGGAACCAGCGCGGCACCGGCGCGCGTAAGAACTCAAACCATTATCTTGAACTAACCCCAAGCGCGGACCGTATGACCTTCTCCAACTCTTTAGGCATGGCGTCGTCGTAGCCTATGAATCTTTTCACGAGTTGTCCACCCCGATCGAATACAAAGGTCTGTGGAATGCTATCGTCATCTGAGAGAAAGAGATCGGTAAGTGGCTTGTCAGGAAAGCCAAGTGGATAAGAAATATTGAACTCGGCCGCGAAAGCTGCCACCTTAACGCGATCATCTGGTCCGCCTACGTTCAGGCCCACGAGTTGCAAACCCTGGGGACCGAAATGGCGCTGAAGCTCGCTAAGATGTGGGATGCTCTTGCGACAAGGGGCGCACCACGTCGCATAGAAATCCAAAACGAGAACTTGCCCACGGAAATCTGCCAACCTGGCGCGCCGGCCGTCAACCTCGGTCCAGCCCATCTCCACGCCGGCGCCTTCAGCTCTCAAGGGTGGCATTGGATAGGTGGTGTTTGGCGGGCCCGATAAGACAGGCGTGGTTCCGCTCGAAGTGCTTGACTCTTTTCGGCCGCAGGAAACGAGGAAGACCGCACACGCAACCAGTGGAATGATGGCTTTGCGAGCTCGGGAATTCGATGTGAACATTTGGCTCTAACGGATTACGGTCAAAGTATTCTACACGACTCGGCCGATCAGTGGCACAGACTTTAGTCAGGAGCTCAAGCCGAGCAGAGTGGCGAGTTGGTCAGCTACGTACCAGTCGCGTAAGAATCAATGGTCTTCAGGGGAATCTTTGGATGGATGAATAGCATCAGATGACTCTGAAGGGACAGGTTTACCGGGGACGCGATATTCTTCGTTCACCCAACGGCCCAGATCGACCATCTTGCAACGCTCAGAACAAAAGGGGCGAAAAGGGTTGTCTCTCGGCTCGGCAGGTTTGCCGCAGGTGGGGCACTTCATAGATCTCGAGCTAGGCGGGATTTGCTACTTTGCTCGCGAGGCTAATCTCGCGCACAAGGGACTCTGGTCGCTTCACCAGGATTCGCCGGTTGACGAATTCGATGGTGCCTTCCCGGCGCATCGCATTCAAGCGCACAGTGACACTCTCGCGAGTGGACCCCACAATGGAAGCAATCTCACGGTGAGGCAGCGGGATATCGATTAACACCCCTGCAGGCTTCGGGACCCCGTAGCGGTCGGAAAAGTCGGCGAGCAGCCGGTCCAGACGGGCTGGAATGGCATTGAGGGCAAAATCAGCGAGGCGCCGTTCGGCCTGCTCAAGTCGTTGACCGATCAGGCGGAAAGTGTAATCATGAAGTCGGTCGTCCTCAGCCATCCCCTTTCGAAAAGCCCCCGAGGGAATTCTCAAGAGCCGCGAGTTTGCATAAGCAACTGCGGAATTTTCGCGACGCCCGGCGGTGGAATAGAGCGCCGATTCGCCGAAGAGGGAGCCCTCTGAAAGTATGTCGATCACAGCTTCGCGCTTGGTGTCGTGATCAATCCGACAAAGTTTTATGGTTCCGTGAACGATGGCATACAGGGAGTCGGCAGCATCTCCAGCGCGGTAAACGAAACGCCGGCGACGCAGATCAAGCACAAGTGCGCTACTAGCGAGTTGTGAGATTCCTTGATCACTGAGCGTGGAGCCAAAATCTAGCTGCTGGATAAGAGTCGCGAGATCTGCGGCCGACAGAGCATTGGCACGCTTAGGTTGCATGACGCTATTGCCTTCTCTCACGGGAGATTGAGTTAAAGGTAAAATTACTTATTGACAGCGCAACGGATCTATCGATTCTAACGTTGGGGCTGTGCTGAAAATGTAAGGAAACCCCCGGGGACTCTGTTCGAGGTCGTGAACGCTTTCAGTTACTGCTCGGATCGAATAGTTAGGCGTGTCAAAGCGAAACGGACAATTACTGAATCGTCGCACTTTAGCATGAAGCCTTTAGGTCGCGCAACCGAATATCTAGTTAAACCATGATAGGAAAACCCCGCGTTTTAGTGGTCGATGACGACCCGGACAAGCTCAGCCTCCTGGAAATGGCTTTGACCATGGCCGGATATAATGTCCGTACGGCCAGGGACGGCGAGGAGGGGTTCGCCCAAATGTCGTCCTTCCAGCCCGACCTGGTCGTTTCAGACGTAATGATGCCGCGCATGAACGGTTATGATCTGGCCCGAAGGATTCGCGAGAATCCGCAGACTAAGTTCATCCCGATCATACTCCAGACCGCAGCTGGTCTAAGAGCCGCTGACCAGCGACTAGGCTCAGAAGTCGGCGCGCTGGGCTACATTACAGACCCCACGGACCTTGACTTACTTCTCTCGCGGGCACGCACCCTACTTGAATTCAAAGCCTATCTCGACACCTGTGAAGAAGAAGCTACGACAGATCACCTCACGGGGCTGGCAAACCGTCGTCGTTTTGAACGCCTGTTGGAAAAGGAGGTGTCCCGCACAGAGCGGTATGGTCATGCATTCTGCCTCCTGATGCTGGATATAGATAATTTCAAACAGGTTAATGATAACTATGGACATGAGGCGGGTGACCAAGCGATTAAGAGTCTGGCCAAGACATTACAAGAAGGCACTCGTGGTATCGATCTAGCCGCCCGCATCGGGGGCGAGGAGTTCGCGATTGTGCTTACGGAAACGAGTCTGGAGGGCGCAATGGAGGTAGCGGAACGACTACGCCTCGCGATTAGGAGCACTCATATACCCCTAGTTGGCCAAATAGCAGCGAGTTTTGGTGTTGCCGAATGCCCCTCTTCCGGCCAAACCGCACGAGAACTTGTGGCGTCCGCGGATGCGGCCCTTTATGAAGCCAAACGACAGGGCCGCGACCGGGTGGTTCAAGCGCCTTCAGCCGAATCGAACTCCGCGCAAGTGATGAACGTATAATTGGAGGGGTCGGGTTTCGGGTGCTGGGTGTCGGATTTATATTCTGATCTCAAATTCGATTCTTAAAGCCTTTCCCTTTCGCCACCATCCCCTGAACTGATACCGGCACCTGATACCCGAAACCGTTTTTCTTCTTTGAAGTGATGGCTGATTACAAAGACAAAATAGATGAATGGCAGCGAGCGGCACGGCGCAAGGCACGCGAGCTTGATGAGAAGTATGCAATTTCGGATCTGGTTGAGGAGGGATCTCGCGTTGCTGAGAAGGCTGCCAAACGTGGCGCGGAAACTTTTTCCAGCGGGGCCGAGAAAGTACGTGTCGAAGCGGAACGGCTGACAGACGAAGGTGAGGTCGGTGATACGGCAAAGCGTCTAGCGGAAGAGGCGTTACGCGGCGCCAAGGAAGCCAGTAAGGTCGTCCGCGGGGTAGCCGGAGATGCGGGGAAAAGAGCCGGCGAAGCTATCAACGAGGCAAAGACATACTACGATCGCGCTTCACAGATTTACGATACCGGGGCAAAGTTCACACGGGCTTCGACCGCGGCAACCGCCGGGCTGATTAAAGCCCGCGACTGGATAAAGGAGAATCCAGGCAAGGCCGCGGTGGTTTCTTTTTCATTAGTTCTGGGCGTGAGGATGGGTACTTCTTTTCCCGGCCTCGACTCGGTGCTGCTGGGCTCGCATCCACACTGGCTTACACACTCAGCGCTACCTGTCCTTGGTCTGCAAAAACTGGGCGAAAAATTCGACCGCCATCTACGCAAACAAGAAGAACTAATCGCGCAGGGTAAACTCAGCGAAGCCGAGCAAAAACGCGTCGAGTTTGAGCGCAACATGACCAAATATATTGGCGCTCCTTTGCTGGGTGCCTTCAGTTGCGCAGCAGGTGCGGCCATGTTTGCCCAGATCGTGCAGCCCGGCCAGATAACGGGAGCGCCGATCAGCTGGCTCCTTGGCGGCAATCCTTTTCTCGACGGCGTCTGGCTCTTTGCCAACGGTGTTATCTGTTTTCATCAGGGTTACAAGTTTTTTATGATTGCTCTGGCTGACCAGGAAGAGGTGGCGCGCGTGGTGCGCGAGGTCAAAGGCCTACTGCCCGCTGCGGCTACTTCTTAATTTCGCCGCAACATACCTTCACAGGCCTAGCAATCACTCTGAGCTATATATTCCGGCCAGGCAAACGGCGAGTGCTCTTAAGTGATGCTGATTGGGAACGGCCAAAAGCAGAGGGCGAAGACGATCAGAGTAACGACCGCCATCCCGGTACGAACTGGCCCCAGGGGTTCAATTCCTTCGGGCTGCGGATGACCCACCCGCAGCATGATGGCTAACAAAACCGTATAGAGAAATCCGCTCGGGCTTCCATACCAAACAAATCCCAGCACTGCCAGCACCGCCAGCACCGCGAAAGCAGCTCGACCGATGACCTTGTGAGCCCGTTGGCCAAACATGGCAAAAGTTCCGTGCCCACCATCGAGTTGCCCCACCGGCATCAGATTCAAGCTCGTGACCAGTAAGCCAATCCATGCGGCCATGTAGTAAGGGTTGATTGGAGCGTAAGGATCTAGAGGTTTACCCACCAATCCAGCCAACAAGCGAAATAGCAGAGGGTCGTTAAAAACGATTCCATACCCACCCCCTTGCAACGCAGGCTGCATACTCAGGATACCCACCAGGGCGATTGGTAACGCCACCACAAAGCCCGCCAGGGGGCCTGCAAGTCCAATGTCAAACAGTGCGCGTCGCGAAGGAATCGGTGACTTGATCTTTATGAATGCCCCAAAAGTTCCCGCCAGGAATAGAGGTGGGGCAGGAATGAAGAAAGGCAAAGTGGCAGCGACGCCGTAGCGACGGCATGCGACGTAGTGGCCCATTTCATGAGCGGTGAGTATGGCGAGCAATGCCGCCGAAAAGACCAACCCTTCAGTCAGAAGCCGCGGATGCTGAACAGTAAAGGCAAGCAGCGCGATGACGCTGCGAAGATAGTATTGCGGAACGAATAACAAATAATCGATCACCGTAGAGAGAGGCGGCGGCGCGACATCGACCGGAGGGGCAGCGATGACTAGTCCCGCGACCGTGGTAGTGACAATGGTAATTAAGAAGAGACTTACATGTAGCATCCACTCGCGTGCTGTGGGACGTGGAGTTACTCGAAGCGCAATGCTGTGGCGGGCTTTTACATAGGAAGGAATTGCCGGGGCCGATTCTGACATTGGATGCTGGTTAGAGTTAGAAACGAGTCGTCAAATCAAAGACGTTGACGCAAACCCTAAACTAGCTTTCAGATAAATGGACCGCCGAGTTCTTGGTAAACGTCGTTGCTATTGTCACGATGCCATATGACCTTGCGCAGATCAACTTTGCCTGAGTGTCTTATGAATGCGAACAACTCAGTGGCATCAGATACCTGATTAAGACATATTGCCGCGCCTGCAAACTCAGGTGGATAAGTTAACCTAGTCAGCCGTTCGACCAGTGTCTCTTAAGTGTTCCAAATCCCACGCGGTTAATTTTCCCTCGGTCAATAATCTTCCCCCACCATCTAAGTCATAGTCACTCTTCTCAGAGCTTTCCCATCCGCGCAACTGGATCCGCCCGTTTCCCTGCGCAGTGATTACGACAAGCTCTCGTCCATTTGGCAAGCAATAGATACCACGCTCCCTGAGTTTCATTTAAGCCCCTAGAAGAATCTGTTGGAACCCCGTTTTTATCTTTTTGCGGCCAGACTCTCAGGAATAAGCTGCTGGCGCTCTAAGAAGTAATCAACCAGTGCTTCCTCGAATGGACGCATTAGGCTTGCGCGTTCGCTCGACAAGACACTGAAGGCCGGCCTCGAAGCCGCGAGACCAAACGATTCGTTAGCACATGCGCCAATGTAATTTGGATCGTATCCTGTGCTCTGGGCTACAGTTCGCGCGAGTTCCGTCCAGGTTAATGCACCAGAGTTAGCAAGATGCCACACACCCTGTTCACCATCGATCAGGAGATCTAACGAGACGTTGACTAAATCTGGGATATAAGTCGGCGAGATAGTGACGTCATTGGCCGCCCAGAACATTCGACCTTCGGCGACGGCGGACAGGACGCAATTAACAAAGTTGAATTTATCCCAAGGGCCAAAGAAAGCGCTTGTTCGAATCACTAAGGCGCCCGGAAACGCGTCGAGTACCTCTTGCTCGGCGGCGGCCTTGCTCTTCCCATAAACATTAAGGGGGAGCACGGCATCGCTCTCGACGTAAGGTGTTCGCTGGGAGCCGGCGAAGACCAGATCAGAAGAAAATGTAATCAGGGGAATCTTGCTGCCGGCGCAGGCGTGCGCGAGATTCGTCGGCCCAACGACATTCTCTCGCATGCACCTTTCAACTTCCCGCTCGGCATCATCCACACGTACATACCCGGCAGCATTCACTATTGCCCATGGCTCATAGCGTTCAAGGGCAGCTGACACCGAATCAGGATCAGCTATGTCCATGTCCTGGCGCGTCAGGAGATAGTACGCCAGTCCTCGTCTTTCGCAGATTCGCGCAAATGCCTGTCCGAGAGTACCGGTGGCTCCTGTTATTAGCAGCGCGCGGCTGGGACGCCCTTCCATGTTTACGCTCCCGACGCTAGCCGCAAGTCCGTGCCCGCGCCGATTTGCCGGCGGATGGCAAAATCGATCAAGCCGGTGCCACCAGCCCGCCGAATCAAGTGTCGGATGGTCATAATCTAACCCGGCGGCAAGTGCCTGCGACATTCGAGCAAGAGCGGTAGGCCGCGGAGTTGGCCCACGTAGATCAAATATTCCAGGTTCGTACAAACCTTCATCACGAGTCAGCAAACTGTTCCAGTCAAAAGCGCCGAATGCTGACCACGCGGTGACCGCTCGAATGTCGGTCCCCTGTTCTCTTAAAGCTGCGGCCGCGTCCCAAATTTCCTTTAGCCAGCGCAATTGCTCTTCGCGAGTGCACCCCAGATGGGCCTCGGTAATTGCAACGGGCAAACGATAGCGTTCCCACACCTCTTTCAGAATAGACTTAGGCCCAGCAATGCCTTCTGCGCAGACTCTTACCGCCTCTACGTCAGCATAAGAGTGGCGACCATTACCGCCGTGAGTGGATCCTGGATATCTCGTTAGGCGCTCGTCTAAAAAACGCTCGCTCGTTATATAGTGATTGACTCCAAGGACGTCGGGCGAGGTTTGGTTATCGATAAACCAATCCAACTCATTCTCGTTAATACCAAGCCATCGAAAGTAATCCCACATCGGGGTCTTTGGGAGCACCCGTCCGCACAGCAAATCATAAGTCAGCCAGCGTCGTTCGTTCTCAAACTCTGCCTGGTACGCGAGTGCTGGAGTACTAAACGTTCTTCCCAGATCTTCCGTCTGGATTAAAAGTGCCTCGGGATTGACTTGGCGAATCGCGCGCATGGAAAGCGTTATCGCGCGGCATTGAGTAATCACAGCGCGCGCAAATAAGAGTGGGTCGCGGGCGTGTGGGTACCAATAGCCGTAAAGGCAGCTAAAGCGGGCGGTTGTGAGTGGTTCGTTTACCGGGGTGTAATGCGTGACCCAGCGGTATCGTCTGGCGAAGGCGGCAGCAAATTCCGCAAGTTTTTCGGGAAAAGCTGGATCCAGAAGGCCTGTATACCGGGGCCCGCTGCCGTGGTGGAGAAAACCAATTATTGGTTGCATGCGTAATTGCCGCAACCTGCTAAGGCGCTCGTCAGCCCATGCCCACTCAATATCATCAAGGCCGCGGGGCGCTGTTCGTTCCCACAAGACAGGATAACGGAGCGTACGAATGCCCAGCGCGGCGAGCCGGTCGAGATCTCTAACGCGAACCGCGTGGCCGCCTCGCTCTACCTGATCAAAATAGTCGTCGCCGACGCGATTGACAGTGCATTCGATTCCCGCCCATAGCTCCGGGCGTTGGAGGGCTGGCGATTGCGCACTCATCACTTTTCCGCTCCGTCGCTACCGTGATGTCAACGCAAGCTCACCAGCAGTGGTGCCTCGATCACCCACCAGAGGTTTATGACCGTTGCCATTTTGATGCCCGTCGCCATTGTTGTTCCCGTGAACGACTGCCTCAATTCTTTTCATGCCTGCTATTTTGGCGTACTGGGTCAGAGCCTGGGCCACGATCTGGTCCATGTTGTAGTACTTGTAGGTCGCGAGCCGGCCAACGAAGTGGACGTTCGATGTGGCATCCGCCAGAGCTTTATACTTTGCATAAAGTTCTGCATTCTCCTTGCGCGGCACGGGATAATACGCATCGCCTTCGGCCTTGGGGAATTCATAGACAATGCTCGTCTTCGAATGTTCCTGGCCCGTTAGGTACTTGAATTCCGTGACGCGCGTATAGAGCTGCTCATTTGGATAGTTCACCACCGGCGCCTCTTGATAAACTGCTACGTCGTGAGTCTCGTGCTTGAACTCGAGTGAACGATAGGGCAGTCTTCCATAGCAGTAGTCAAAGAAGGTATCCACCGGTCCTGTGTAAATCATTTTCCGAAAAAGTATTTCCTTTTCCACGTCCCGATAATCACAGTTGAGCAGGATCTTGATGTTTGGATGGTCCAGCATCTTCTCAAACATGCGCGTGTAGCCGTGAAGCGGCATAGCCTGGTAGGTATCGGTGAAGTATCTATCGTCGCGGTTTGTCCGCGTAGGCACTCGCGACGTCACACTTGCGTCGAGCTCTGAAGGATCGAGTCCCCATTGTTTGCGGGTATAGTTGCGGAAAAACTTCTCGTACAATTCGCGTCCGACTTTGCTAACGACCACGTCTTCTGAAGTACGTACGTGTTCAACAGGTTCCGCAACCTTCTTTAAAAAGTCTTCCACTTCAAAGGATGTGAGATTCAATCCGTAAAGATGATTGATGGTATCCAGATTAATTGGAATGGGAACTGTCTGGCCATCGACGCTCGCACGCACCCGATGTTGATAAGTCCGCCAGTCGGTGAATCGGGAAAGGTATTCAAACACTTCGCGCGAGTTTGTGTGAAAAATATGCGGGCCATATTTGTGAACGAGAATGCCAGCTTCGTTGTAATGATCGTAAGCGTTGCCGCCGATGTGTGGACGCTTGTCACAAATCAAAACTTTCTTATCAGATCCCGCCGCCAGCCGTTCGGCAAGTACACTGCCGGCAAAGCCGGCACCAACGATTAAGTAATCAAACATGGTCAACCCCCTTGTTAACAATCGAAACCATTCACGCGCTTACTGCATTTGCTCGCTGTCCGACACTCGCGACGGGCGTGGCCGGCGTGTTTGCCTCCCGTCGCGCCTTGATAGCTTGATTAAGTAGAAGCGACATTTGCGCCCAAGTTTTGTCCCAGGACATGCTGGCAAGAAAGTCATCAACTTTCGTTAACCAGTCAGTCCTATCCTGCGATTCCGACAGCAACTCCTCCGCTGCTTGAATGAACTCTGTGTCGGTATCGGCAATTCGTACCAGGTTAAGTTCGCCATAAGGCCTCACCACGTCTCGGATCGACGTTGATATTACGGGTTTGCCCGCCGCCAAATATTCTGGTGTCTTGGTTGGACTAATGAATCGAGTGGATTCGTTCCGTGCAAACAGCAACAGAGAAATATCCCAGCCAGCTAAATAGTCAGGCAGCACGTCGTAGCTCTTAGGGCCCAGATAATAGATGTTCGGGTGTTTCGGCAACGAGTCCGGATGAATTTTTACGATCGGACCAATCATTACAAAATGCCAGTCGGGACGTTGCGTCGCTAACGAGTTAAGCAATTCGATATCAAAGCGCTCGTCGATAACACCAAAGAAGCCAAGTCGCGGGTGCGGGATGCTCACCTGATCCTCCGGATCGGCAGGAACAGCTCTCGCCTTACTAAAATGCGAGACATCAATGCTGCTGGGAAACGCATGGACCGCAGGATGTTGATTGCGTTTCGCCTCGTACAGGCTCTGCCCTCCCGTGAAAACCAGATCCACGCGTTGGAAAAGCTCTTTCTCGCAGTCCTGCAAGCGCGAGTGTGCTCCCTTGAAAGCTGAGAGTTCATCCATACAATCGTAGACCGCCGCTACAGGACTAAATTGCCGGGTGAAGCTGAGGGCCATCGGCGTGTAATACCAAAACACATAGTCCCGAATGCTGTTGTCAATAAACAATCGTCGCATCATCTCTTTTAGGACTGCGGTCGTAGCAATTTCGCTGCGCAAGCCATCAGGTAAATGCGGGACAACAACCCTCACTCCGCCATCGCGCTCGTACACATCCAGCCGCATTGAACCAGTACCGAAGATTGGTTCTTCGACAAAGAACACGCGGCGATCTCTCGCACAACGCGTCAGCAGATGTTGCGGCCGTTGATAGACAAAGTCCCAACGCAGGTGTGAGAAGCAAACTAGGTCTGGTTGCGGTTGCATATTACTGTCATTTCGAAACATTGAATTTCTCCTCGCACGCCTCCGGCAAAACCGCCGCTCTTCCGCGAGACGGATACCTAGAACTAAAAAAATGCACCAAGCGTCTGGGTTTATCGCCGGCTAACTGCGCAGTGAGAATTCTGTTGTTGCCGACCCACTTTGAAGATGGCTAGGAATCTTATGACCCAAAGAAATACTGGAGTGGTCGGGGCACTCGCTTCAATTCAATACAACAAAACCTCGCTACGCTTGTTTTCTGCCGTTATTAACATTGCTTTCTTCACGCGCTCGGCTCATAGCAACCGTGGTGCCATCGTCTCGAATATTGTAATGAAGTCGTCGATGGCCAAGTCATCTGAGCAACGTCTTTTGCCAGGTCGAAATAGGGGAACAGCTAACGCGCGCTTGCTGCTCTCCCCTGATTCTTCGCTTCCTGAAGTCGTTCACCCAGCTCTTCAATTTCTTCTTCGCTAAGAGCCTGCCGGGCTTTTTTGAACATCTCGCCTTCTTCTTCTTCGACGTGATGTTCTATATTTTCTTTCAACACCGTAAATTTGGCAGTCCATTCTTTGCTGTCCTTGGGTTCTGCTTCCAATTCACCGAGCAACTGCTTGACTAGACGGTGCTCTTCGTAGGCTTCCAGCGTGATATCGCGAGTCTGCTCGGCATCTTCAAGTGCTGGATAAAAGATCTCTTCTTCTATCGTCGCGTGGAGGTCTAACTCTTGTTTGAGTCTTGCAAAGAGCTCGTCCCGCCCCTTGAGGGCGCGCTCCGTAGTATTCTCGATTGTTTCAAGCATCCCTGCCACTTTCTGGTGGTCAGCTTTAAGCAAAGCAAATGCGTCCATTTGTGTTTCCTATCTCCCAATGGGATTTTGAGTTGAATTACACGGTAAGGTACAAGGGCGAGTCGCAGACTCGCCCAAGTCGTTTTTGATCTAGCGACCGCTGCCTCCGGAGCGGCCCCCGCCGCCACCTTGCGAGCCACCACGGCCACCTCCTTCTTTTCCGCCACCTTCTTTTCCGCCGCCTTGCTTACTGCCGCCGGACTGGCCGCCACCGGATTTCCCACTGTCTTTGCCACCCGACTGGCCCCGACCCTCTTTGTCCTTGTCTGGCATTGTTTTCCCTCCTTGAAAGTTGCCGCGGCTTACGGCCGCGACAAAAAATGGATGAGCAGGGGGCTTGGCTACGATTGCGAGCTTGGCAATGTATCGACCGAGTTACCTAGTCTCGGTACGGTGACGTACCCTTTGAGAAATTCGCCATAATCTGGTGAAGTTCTCAACATTTAGGAGTGGCGAGATAACGGAGGGCGTGACGGGTGCAGATGAGCTAAGCGTGGCTCCGCCTTCGGTTGTCGACTAATGTATGGCGCCTGCGCGTCATACCGAGCCAACGGCGTAGAGCTGGTCATATTCATCTTTGACAATGTGATAACACTCACACGCAGCATCTTCCAATCCCTGGCCATCAACAATCCTGATCCCCCGGCGCCGCGTGGCGATAAGTCCCGAGTCCTGAAGTTCCCGAAGATTTTCACTTGCTGATGCGCGTCTTATACCCATCATGATGGAGATGATTTCATGAGTGACTTCAAGGTTACTCGACCCGGTGCGATCGCGCATTGCCAGGAGCCAACGCGCAAGCCGCTGACGAATTGAGTGCTGAGAGATACAGGCTGCGGATTGGCTAACCTGGGATAACAATGCGTGCGTGTAACGCAGTAGCAGAGGCCTCAGCGCGCTTCCCACATCCTGGAGGTCTTGATCGAGGTGGTTCGCGCTCATACGCATGGCGTTGCCCGCGACCTGCACAACGGCGCAATGCGGTGTTTTCTTAACTCCCAGCAACACGCGAAGACCCAACATTCCCTCATGGCCGACAACGCCAACTTCCACAGTGGAGCCGTCTTCCATGGTTGAAAGGATGGAAATCACGCAATTCTCAGGAAAATAAACGTATTGAATCTCTTCCTGCGCTTGATGAAGGACCTGGCCCAAAGACACTGGCACTCTTGTCAAATGAGAAACCAGATCCTGGCGTCCTGTCTCAGATAAGGCTGCGAGCAAGTTGTTTTGGATCATCGTCTTGTACAGCTAGTTCTGTTGAACACTATCAGCATCGCGAAAGAAGAAAGCCGGACGTTAGTATCGAGATACCTGTGACGCTCCTATGTTTCAGCCCTAAACCCTGCATCCCCGTAAAAGATAAAGGCTAGATTCTGGATGTCGCAGTTCCAGTCTCTAGCCTCGAACTAAATAGGTGCTGTCGCCTGTCTAAAAATCTGAATTGCTTTCCCCGGTATCATCGTTCGTTATCTCGCCATCTTCGTGGGGCTGCAGTTCTTTGCCGGGCTTGAATCGAATTGTCTTGCCGGAGGGAATTGCCACCTCTTCGCCCGTTCTGGGATTTCGTCCCACTCCACGTTTACGGGGCTTTACGACAAAAACGCCAAATCCGCGTAGCTCGATTCGCTCGCCTCGCGTGAGTGCTTCCTTCATAGAGTGGAAAAGCGCATCAACCGCTTGTTCCGCCTTCATCTTGGGAACGCCTGTCTTCTCCGCTACCCGGTTGATGATGTCCAATTTGATCACGACTGTCAGCCTCCGTTTGCTCCAAAAAGGAATCCCAACTGCCCGGAATCGAGGGTGCGATGATAGAGAGCGGCAGCGAACACTGTCAAGCAAATGCAAACGAATCAACAAGTTCGGCGCAGGAAACGAAGATACTAGAGAACCGAGAGCTGTAGCGAACGGATCCTACACTCAACCCCAGCAGGAGTCATTCAACGAACAGACCCATTTGCGGGTAGCCAATGGAGCCCAGCACTCAACACCAGCAGAAGTAAGACAAACCGCATTGCTGTTCATTAGCCGGGCGTGCCGAGCGCTGATGCATTCGCTCACACAGCTGCAGTGAGTGTGAAGGCTCGGTCGAATCCAGGATCCATTGGCTACCGAGACTCTTATGAAAACTAAAGAGAGTGGCCGCGAAATCATTACCCTCGGACGATATGCACTCAACTACAGAACAGGAAGCGGTAGTGACCTGGCCGTCTCGCTACCACTAACACAATTTGAGTCGGTCGCAACGGCCAGGTCGCTACCGCTTCCTGTTCAGTGGTTGAGACATACTCTCATTGGTTCTGTAGTCAGTCGCTCTAGTTACGCGCGTGTCAGGCTCAACGATTTCAACTTGGTTTTTCATACAGTCTCTTATCGCAAATGGTTCTGTGGGTTGAGTAACTGGTGCTGGGGGCGAGTGATGGATTCTGGTCTTTCCCCCTTCGGTTAAGATTTTACACCCCTTCCAGAAACGTCCTTTCTCAGTGCGCACGTCATTCCGACGTCAAGCCGATCACCTCCACGATCGCGTTTGACAAGGCTGTGAGTGGCAGCTAACCTCAGCTTTGCTGCGGGAACACCCGCCATCCAACGCTTCAAATTGTGAGAGCATCTTTCTGGTAAGAATATGTTAGGAATTAGAACCCGTCGTCCACCGCCTTTTGGCGGAGTCCATGCGAGCGACGACAAGGACATTCAAGTTCAAATACCTGAGCAGGAAACCCAAGCCAATCTCTGGGGCGAGGCTCGCTTGCTGCTGCGCGACCTCATATTCGCCTTAATGGTTGCGGTTCTCGTGGTGGTGTTCGTCGTGCAACCGGTAAAAGTAGAAGGCACTTCGATGCTGCCCCGGCTGCACGATGGCGAGAGAATTTTTGTCAACAAGCTAATCTATTACGACGAGTATCGTTGGGCGCCAAAGATCGAACGGGGTGACATAGTCGTTTTTTGGTTTCCCGACGACCCTTCCAAGAGCTACATCAAACGGGTCCTGGGTCTTCCCGGTGACACGGTTGAGATACACGAGGGAGTTGTTCGCGTAAACGGCAGGGATCTGAGCGAGATATATCTCGATTCGAGGTTCAACCTCTCGCATCGGAGCCAGACTCCGATGTATGTCAGGCCAAACTACTACTTTGTCATGGGCGACAACCGCGACAATTCGAGTGACTCCCGAATCTGGGGACTTGTGCCGAAGAAATACATTTACGGCAAAGCGCTGTTCCGGTACTGGCCGCTAAATGCCGCCAGCATAATCCATCACGAGAATGTCTCACCCGCCGTGCCCTCGCCGTCAGCATATCGCCCCGGCGTGCAGGAGACTCCGACTGACAATTACGATCAGGAGTAATCCGTATTCTTATTCCCGGGTTTCGGAATGCTTAACTGGCTGCGACTGCTCTCGATGATTTTCTACGCGCCCGGGCGCGCCATGCGCGAAGTGCGTGACCGGGCTGCCCTGGCGCCGTCCGGATTGGTCGCGCTCCTGGGTCACGCCTTGTTCTTTTTTTCCCTCTCCTGGTTCTATCTCGGACACCTCATCAATCCTGGACAGCCACTCGCAATAATTTTCGTGTTATTTCAGTCTGCCGGCTCCCTTGTAATCATTGCTTTGATCTTCTGTCCGCTGACTCTCTTCCTGGCTAATATCTTTGAGCGCCGGGCGAGCTTCAGGTTATTACTCCAACAAGAGTATGCCGCTTTGGCGGCGACCATGTTTTATGCATTAACTGCGGCGAGCCTGATCACGACGATTCTCACGACGGTCGGCTGGCTCACGGGCGTACAACGAACACTATCCAGCAGGATGGTGGGCGTAGTGATGGAACAACGCAGTCAGCTCAATCCGGAAGTGTTGACTGCGATCGAACAAGGAGTTCTTAACGCTGAACTAATTGCCGCAGGCCTTTCAGTAATGGCGTTGGCTGCTGTCTTTGCTGTCTGGGCAGTCCTGGCGCTGCGCACAGTTTTTCGTCTTTCCTGGTTTCGCTCGGTGATTGTGATATTGGTCAGCGGCACTCTGCTCTTGCCGGCGTACAAGTTGATTCCCATCCTGGGCACGATTCTGGCATCACCTTTCCTGCTTTTGATCGTGTTCTTGTTAATCCGAGGTTATGTAGGTGAGTTCACGCGCACGCAACGGGCCCGCGAGTCGTTCAGGCAAAATCTTGAGGCCGCCACCTTAAATCCGGCGGATGCATCAGCACATTACAACCTGGGTCTTATTCATCAACAGCGCGGAGAGCTGGAGCAGGCCCGCGAGCGGTTCGAGCGAGCAGTGCAAATCGACGAGGATGAGATCGATTCGCATTACCAGCTCGGACGGATTGCCCGAGAACAAAAGCGTTACGCCGACGCCGTTAAGAATTTTGAACAGGTGGTTTCCCGCGATCGCTCCCATGCGCAGAACGAAGTCTGGCGTGAGGTGGGCTCAACATACCTGGCCGCAGAACAGTTTGAAGACGCGCGCAATGCTCTGGAACAATTCCTCGAGCATCGGCCGTCAGACCCGGAAGCGCTCTATCTGATGGGCCGGGCTCACGCAGGTATGGGCCACCAGCGCGAGGCCACCAGCTCTATGCAAGCCTGTATCGAAGCAGTCAAGACCGCGCCGGCTTACAAGTATCGCGCAGACAAGCGCTGGCTTAACGAAGCGCAGCAGTTTCTCAGATCGCAGATATGAAGGGTTGTTCAAGGTCGGTATAGCAATCGTAACCATGGACGTTGGACATTGGACACGGGAAAGCAATGCCGAATAAGAAGCCCGCAATACTGGCCCTTGAAGATGGACGTGCTTTTCGTGGCCGCTCATGGGCTGCGGATGGTGAAGCCTGCGGTGAGATGGTATTCAACACTTCCATGACCGGATATCAGGAAGTGCTGACTGACCCCTCGTATGCAGGACAAATTGTCTGTATGACATATCCGCTCATTGGAAACTACGGAGTAAACCGCACTGATGAGGAATCCGACCGTCCCTGGGTCGAAGGGTTTGTAGTTCGCGAGGCCAGCCGCATGGCTTCAAACTGGCGCTCGGAAGAAAGTCTCGACGACTATTTGAAGAGATGGAACATTGTGGCAATGGAAGGAATCGACACGCGCGCGCTGGTGCGACACATTCGCGACAAGGGCGCGATGCGCGCCTGCATTTCAACCATCGATACAGATGAAACGAGCACTGTGGAGAAGGCGCGCAAATCACCTTCCATGGAAAACCGTGAGCTGGCCAGCCTGGTCACCACAAAACAACCATACGAGGTTGAGTCCGAAGGCCCGCAACGGTTTCACGTCGTGTGCTATGACTTTGGGGTTAAGCGAAATTCACTCCGACACCTGGCGGGTCTGGGTTGTCGCATTACTGTCGTCCCTGCCGCAACCCCTGCCGCCGAAGTTCTCGCGCTTAAACCCGACGGGATTTTTCTGTCCAATGGTCCTGGAGATCCGGCATCGATGAACAAAGAAGTCGAGGAGATCCGCGAACTGGTTAAAGCAGCAGTACCCACATTTGGAATTTGTTTTGGGCACCAATTGTTGGGCCGAGCGCTTGGCGGCAAAACGTTCAAACTTACGTTTGGGCATCGAGGCGGAAATCAGCCCGTGAAGGACCTCAGGGATGGGGGAGTCGAAATTACTTCTCACAACCACGGATTTGCAGTTGAAGCCGACAGCCTACCCGCCGAAGTTGAGGTGACGCACGTTAACTTAAACGATCGTTGCGTTGAAGGTCTGCAACATAAGACACTGCCGATAATCTCAGTTCAATACCATCCCGAAGCGGCTCCCGGCCCACACGATGCGGTGCATCACTTCCAGCGCTTTATCAAGATGATGGAATGACTCCAGTCGGCGCCTCCGCGTAGCACAGGCAAATCACGCCACCAGGAAGCACACATATCAAAACGAGCCGCGAAATACTACGAAATATCACTAATAAAATTTTCGTGTTCGTTCGTGTGGTTTCGTGGATCGTTTCTTCCACCAAGCCAACTCTCAAACTAAGACACCCCCGCATGCCAGCAATTATTGACTTCATCCATTGTTTCGCATAGAACGCTGAATAGTCGTACAGGAAAGTTTGCCTTTCGGAGGTGCCACTTTATGAGACGGATTCCGCTGGCGGTCTTGTTCGCCCTGGCCATAACATTCGCGGCCCCGCCGGCTCGGGGCCAGCAAAATGAGTCGGCCGCTCGAGCTCGAACCCGAGAACAGCTGGGTCGACTGCTCGAGAAAGTGGGGCCCAGCCTCAACATCACGTTCCGACAAAGCGAAAAGCAGACATTCAACTTCGTAGGTCTGTTGAAGGAGGGCCTGACTCATGCGGAGGGTTTTGAGGTAGTCGTCGGCGTGACGCAAAACCAGACAATTGGGTTCCGCATCTTCCCGCGTTACAAACGCGGCTACATCAATATTGACAACGTCAAGAACGCGCCGGGACTGATGCGGCTTCTGCTGAGATTGAGCGATAGCGCATTTCTTTTTTGGGGAATAGATCCGTCGGGTGACATCTTCACCGGCTACACCGTCACGCTGGAATCCGGCTTCCCGGAAGAGTCGATCAAGATCGTTCTGCGAAGTATTGTGAACAGCGACAAGTTTATCGGCGAGATGAAATCGATGCTGTGACGACCGGTAATCTCGAGTAGCAATTGACAATCAACATTCGAGCGGAATAAGGTATGCCCGTTTTATCCTCGCTTGCCTGCTGACGAGAGCTTCTCTTGTTAGCCTCATACTACGAGTCTCATATCTGTGCTGGTAAGTCTTAATACAGCGCTGCCTGGTCAACCCGCCCTTCAACACGTGACGCGTTCCTGACGAGGGCAGAGAAGATGAATAACCAGCCTCCCAAACTCGATTTGAAGCAGTGTTCGTCCCTCTTTGAGGGATTCACTCTTCAGATGATCAAACCCGGCCAGCAGCGAAAAGCAAAAACAGCCGTCACACGCGTGCTCGGCTCCGCCTGGCAAGTCAAAGCATTCGGCGACAGCGGGACTGACTTTGAGGTAACCAGTAAGACAAAGAAAAGGTATGCGCTTTCAGCCGGTCGTGCCTGGGAGAAAACGTATCGCCTGCGCGCAGAGCCTGGCGTGATCTACGCGGAGCCGATATTTACCATTCCGGTCTCAGCTCCTCCAGAGTTTCAGCCCGAGGGCCAACTCAACACGCGTGTTGGGGCGAAGCGTTCCGCCAGAGCGACCGCTGCTGAAGGGCGAGCTGCGGCAGCGGTCTTCGGGACCAGGCCGCTGCCTGAAAGCGACGACCCGTCATGGAGCATTAAGGAAGTTAAAGTGTTAGAAGCGTGGCGACGCTTTCCTGCAAACAAGGAACCAGGTGAGGCAGTGATTGTTGGGCATCCAGACACCGGGTACAGTGAACACCCCGAGATCGTTTCCCGGCTCCTAGTGAAAAAGGGCCACGACTACGTCAAGGATGACGCGGACGCCAAAGACGATCTTGATAGCGGCCTATTACTTTTTCCGGGGCACGGCACCGGTACATCCAGCGTTATCGTCAGCCCTAAAGACGCGCAGGGCGACTATGGGAGCAGCAATGGTAAGCCCATCGCCGTTTGGGGCGTCGCGCCGGGCGCTAAGCTGATACCTCTCAGAGTTTCGCGCTCAGTCGTGCTTGACGTCCCCTGGGCGGGGAGTGGAGTGCTTAGCCTGGCGAGAGCAATCGAGTTGGCAGCCGATCGCGGCGCCCATGTCATCTCGATGAGCCTGGGGACCGGGTTCGCAAACTCTCGCCTGTTGAAAGCTGTGCAGTATGCACAAAGGCGGGGTGTAATCGTTCTCGCAGCCGCGGGGAACTATGTTCCGTTCGTGGTGTGGCCAGCCGCTTACAGTGAAGTGATTGCCGTTGCCGCTAGTAATGCCAGGCGCCAGACGTGGAAATACTCATCTTTTGGCAGCGCGGTCGATGTCACAGCTCCGGGCGAATCGGTCTGGTGTGCCGGAGTAACTCGGCCGGCACAGTTTTCCGTTGGGCGCGGATCCGGCACTTCGTTCGCAGTAGCAACCGTCGCGGGTATAGCCGCTCTGTGGCTCTCTTATCACGGACGAGACAAGTTGGTCCAACGGTTCGGCGCGGAAAAGATTCCTATCATATTCAACCGCATCCTTCGCAACGCTTGTGATCAGGTACCGGGCTGGAAGCCTGGATTCGGACACGGTCTGGTAAATGCCGACAAAGTACTGGCGGCGCCCCTGGACAATCCCGCTACCCCGATTCCTCACATGGCATCGGCGTTGCGAGAGCATCCGGCAATCGATAACGGAGGCCTTGCCACGTTTCATCACCTTTTTGAAACGGCACTGCCGAAGAGTCCTGGCAGCAACGGGTTTGCATCAATGGCCGCGTCCGACGCCGACCTTTGGGCCAGACTTGCCGAGTTGTTAAATGTCACCGAAGAAGAATTGCCGGCCCGGTTGAAGGAAGTAGGGCAAGAACTTGCTTTTCATCTCGCCGCAAACCCTGTGCTGTATGAACAGTTCTCACAGTGCTTGTCTCGAAAGAAGAGAAGTCCAACAAGAGCTACAAGGGCTGGTAAGTCCTCGCCGATTGTCATGACGGAAGACATCGAAGCGGTACGCTCGGGGCTGTTAGCCAAGTCCACGTCGAAAGCGTTGAAAGTGAAGTTGAGTTACTAGAGAAGGAGACTGCAAGATGGCAGGCGCGATTGTTGAAGGTCGTCAGGTCACCCAAAACCTGACACTGACACCTGAGTTTTGCATCATCGGTTCGGGCGCGGCAGGCGGCGTGTGTGCCTTAAAACTGGCGGAGGCTGGTTTTGACGTCCTGGTGCTTGAAGAGGGGCCGAACATTCCCAAGGAGAAAGGCCCGGCGCCCGGACAGGAGCGGAAAATGCTCAACGAGCACGAAGCCGAGATGTACAAGCTGCTCTACCAGGAGGGAGCCACACGCCTAACGAAAAACGGCGGCATTAAGGTATTGCAGGGACGCTGCCTTGGCGGCGGCACTGCAGTGAACTGGTCCGCTTGTCTGCCGCCGCGCCTCGAAACCCTGGACGAGTGGCAGAAGCGCGGGTTGCCTTTCACGCGCCAAAACCTTGAGCCTTATTTGCGCGAAGTGGTGAACTACCTGCCCATCGTCCGCAACGATAAGTACAACACTTCGGCGCGGAAGTTTATGTTAGGTTGCGACCACCACGATCTCCCCCACGACAACTTGCCTAACAACACGCACAAGTGTCGCGAGTGCGGGAGCTGCGGTGTGGGTTGTCCCTATGATCGCAAGATGAGCGGCTTCGTGAAGTGGCTGCCGGACGCGGTCGCGCTCGGCGCCAGGATCTACACTGATACGAGAGTTGACCAGCTCGTGAGCAGCGGCGACCGCATAAACGAAGTGCAGGCCCACTTTATTGACGGCAAGACACGCCCGACGCTGCGCAAGCTGGTAGTTAAGCCGACGAAGGGCGTGGTGCTCGCTGCCGGCGCAATCGGCACTCCCAGTGTCCTCCTGCGCTCGAAGTTGGATCTCGACAAGCGTGTCGGCAAGTTCACGCATATCCATCCCGTCACTATCACCATAGGCAAGTACCCTGAAAAGACCCTGCCAGCTTACGGCGTGCCCGATAATATGTGGACGCCTAAGTTCGCGCCCGGCCCCACCGGCTATCTCATAGAAACGGGTTCTTTCTTTCCTGTTCTCTCCGCCTCCGCGACCCTCCAACACGGCGACGAGTTGCATCGCATCATGCGCGATTACTATCCGACGGGTGCCATCTCCTACGCTCACCACACTACCGGATTCGACGACAAGGAAAAGTATGGCACGGTCGAATTAGACGAGAACGGCGATCCGCAATTGGACTATACGATCCCTAAGGCGAACGTGAAGCCCATGCAGGAGAGCCTGGTGATGATGGCCAGGATTCACCTCGCCGCGGGCGCGACGTCGGTTTACATCATGCGAAACCCGCCGCTGGAGGTTAAGCCCGGCGACAACTTCGATGAGATCAGGAAGATTAACTTCACTGAGCCCCAGCGCGCGACGATCTTCACAGTTCACGTCATGGGCGGGTGCCAGATGCACAAGGACGACAAGCGCCGCTGCGTCAACAACGACTTCACGTTCAAAGGAAAGAAAAATCTCTGGGTCGTGGACGGCTCGATCTTCCCGACCGCGCTGGGTGCTAACCCGCAGGTGACGATCTACGTGCTGGCCCTCTGGGCAGCAGGCGAAATCTGCGAACAGAATCAGAAACCATTCAAGCTAAATCATCAGCAGGGAGGTGCATTGCCGTGGCCGGGTTACTAGAAATACTGAACGAGACTGCGAAACCCAAGCAGCGCGCCGAGGTCAGTCACTGCAAGCTGGAACATCTTAACGAGAAGACCGCGCTCATCCTGTTCGCGGTCGCCGAGGCAGTGCTGGGCGAGAAGTTCCTGCTCAAGGCGCCGAAGTTTATCGAGACAGTGGACGACTATCTCAACTACCAGCGTCCGGTCCAGCGGGAGCAGTTTCTGACCGCGCTGCTGCTTGCTGAAACGCGAATATTCAACTTCATCGTCGGCGGCAACCCGCAGGGCTTTTCTCACATGTCGCTCGCCGAGCGACAGAAGACGCTCGAAGAGCTCCGTTCAAGCAAACAACAACAGGGCCGGAACATCTACGCGGCTTTCGTCAACGTTTCGGCATCAACGTACTACTCCAGCGAACTGACATGGCCGGATCTGAATTACCCGGGTGTGAGCGTGGATCATCCGGAGATTATCAATCAGCCTCAACCAATTCCGTGGCGGCCCACCGACCCGAGACCAATCGAACCTTAATTTAACCGCCCACTTGGACCAGAGCCTTACCTTATGTTCTGGGAGAAGGAGAATTCAGATGCCGACCGGCAAAGTGAAACTAGAGTTGCTCGACGTTTTTGGCAAACGGGTCCAGGAGCGGGTTGATATTTCACTTCGCAACTTGCAATTGACGCACAGCTCCGTACTCAAAAATGTTGATGCCTCAAAGATCATCAACATCAGCAGCTTGCATGGCGGACCTCAAGGTGTGTATCAGATTTCGATAGACCCACCGTCGTACCATCCCGTCAGCCATTTCATCACCGTAAAAACCAGCGGCTCTACCGCTGTAACCATCGCTTTTCCGGTTGATTCTTCAAAGGTAGTCGGCGTTACGTTCCCGACTTTCTCGAACCTGCCCAAAGAACTGCGAACGCTTTTAA
>JBHENP010000027.1:22673-53688 GCA_046261995.1 Pyrinomonadaceae bacterium | reverse complement strand
CTTCATTACATCCCGGAAGGGAACCGTTTGCGACTTGTGGGTGTGGAGTATGTCGTTCCGGTAGCTTGCACGGCCACTGCACCCGAAGGCTTCACGGGCGATGACGACGAATGGGAGTTTATGGCAGAAGGCCTTCCCATCTGGGCGACGAGAGCCGCGCTCTGGCTTCACAACTCGGAAGGCATGTTCGCCGAGCACAACCCAAACATACCCGAATCCGCATGCCCGTAGTTTCATGACAGGCCTGAAGCAAGGGTCTTGACCTTCTTTTCTCGGCACTCTCGCTCAACATGTCCGTCATCAGGGAGATAGTTTTCATGAGTATCCGACAATGCAAACTAACAATTGTATTTCTCGCGCTGATGGCTGTAGCAGTAGTAGTTCTAACACCCAGAACTTCGGCGAACAGTACCAATGATGTTCTGAATGAGCAGTTGTCTGCGATTCTCAGTCAACACGGGTTTACTGGCAGAGTCGGATTGAGTCTCGAACGAAGGCTGGGTCGAAAGATCGACAACCAACTCGCCGCTTTGGGCAGGTTGGCCTTTCATGACACCCTGCTCGGTTTGAATGACGACAACTCATGCTCGGGTTGTCACGCGGCGCATTTGGGCTTCGGAGACTCGCAGTCAATTGCCATCGGCGTCGAAAATAATAACGTCGTAGGTCCCGATCGTACTGGTCCACGCAACCAACGGCGCACGCCAATTGTTCTCAATAACGTTTTCTTCCCGGCGCAGATGTGGAACTCGCGGTTTAATTCAGTCTCCGGCAATCCGTTCGACAACAGCGCCGGATTTCAGTTCCCGCTACCGGAAGGATTCTCACTGTCCGGCCTGCCTCACCTGCTCACGGCCCAAGCTTTCATCCCCACGACCGAGAAACCTGAGATGACCGGATTCCATCCGTCGGTGCCTGGGACCAACGATGGCGTTCGCGCGGCAGTTGTGGAGCGATTAAATGCGAATGCTGAATATCGAAAGTTGTTCAGCAAAAGCTTCCGAGAGGTGAAGTCAGGGGCACCGATCACTTACGAAATGCTCGCTCGGGCGATCGCGGAGTTCGAATTTACGCTGGTCTTCGCAGACGCACCGATTGATAAATTTGCACGCGGGCAGAAGAATGCTATGACCGAAGACGAGAAACGCGGTGCCTTGATCTTCTTTGCGTCGGGCAACTGCGTTAGCTGCCACTCGGTTTCAGGGCAGTCCAATGAGATGTTCAGCGATTTCCGGCAGCATGTCGCCGGTATTCCTCAGATCGCACCAGCCGTTGGAAACGTCACGTTTGATGGGCCTGGGGCGAACGAGGATTTTGGTTTGGAGCAAGTCACCGGCAATCCAAATGACCGCTATGCCTTCAGAACCTCGCCGCTGCGAAATCTAGCGTTGCAACCAACCTTCTTTCACAATGGTTGCTTCACCAGACTTGAAGATGCAGTGCGTTATCACTTGAATGCGATCGGCTCAGCATCGAGTTATGACCCAGTCGTAGCAGGTGTCGATGCTGACTTGCAAGGTCCACGAGGACCTATTGCGCCCGTTCTAGCCCGTATTGATCCCGCGCTGGCGACGCCAGTCTCCCTGTCGACTGACGAGTTTCGTCAACTCATAGCCTTCCTGCGTACGGGGCTTCTCGACCCAAAAGCGAATGCGCACAACCTGCGCAAGCTTATTCCGGATCAGGTGCCTAGTGGCAGGCCTCTTCACGTCTTCCAGTAAAGATTGCCCTGGCTCTGCACGGAGCAACAACCCTCAAGCGGGCTTTGCGAGATCTGCGGATGCGATTATTGAGGTCAAATCCCAAGTGGCCAATATGTGACCAAAAATAACTGCACTTGACGTCGAGATTATTGTCGCGCTTGCCTCTATTGTTGCGCTCGCCCTTCGTCTCCTTGCCCTTGGGCCGTCCATTCTCTGTCTTGCTTTCCGCTATTTCTCATTTATGCATCCTGGCCCTCAACTCGCTATTAAGGTTCCCGTTCCTAGACCCTGTTCAAGAACGATGCCCCCAAGAACTATGTGCCAATTGCCACTGGCTCGAGTGAGTGTTAGCTTTCAGATGGCACAGCTTTGTTCCCCACTTTACAACCTCTTAATGGTCAGCGCTAAACCTGAGGTCAGCATGAAACCTGGAACTACTCACCTTCTCTTAGGGATCCCAATTCGGTTGCTAGTTGTTACGGGGCTGACCGTCACATTGGTGCTTTCCATTTACTCGCCACCAATAAGTGCGCAGGAGTTCAGTGTTGAAAACAAGTCGGCGCCTTCGGTCGTCGGAGCCGGCACGTTCGTATCGTTACAGGGAAGGTTTTCGATCGCTTTGCCCCAGCAACAGCATGGTTTTCGTGGGCTCTCAATTCCAACTCCAACCGGCATAGCCACCGGGGACAGCTATGACTGGAGGATGAAGGAAGGCGCCTTTACTGCCGGTTATGTCGATGCCGCACAGCCTCTGGACGACGCTGAGATGAGCGAACGTGCCTTTGCCAGCGTCCGTGAAAGCATGGAAAAGTTGGCCAAGGAAAGCGGCGGCAAGCTCGTGAGCGAGAAGCAGATTGAATTGAATAAGCATCCAGGGCGGGAACTCAGAGTCGCATTTCTCGCCGGGTTGGTAATCTATCGCATCTATATCGTGTCGCGCAGGTTGTATCAAGTAGCGGTAATGTTGAAATCCGACCAGCAGGTTTATGAAGGAGTCGCCGTGAAGGTGCTCAATTCTTTCAGGATACTCAACGAGGACGCGGTGGCGACTGCTCGAAAAGAACAGGCTGTCAAAGCTCAGCTCAGTTCCCTGCCGCAAGAGCCTGTCGCCCCCCGGATTGGATCCGATGCCCAGGACGAAGGACTTCGCGGGCCCGTGAAGACAGTCTTTACGGAGAGTGAGGATCTCTCCGGCACATGGAGCGTGCAAACGCGAAAACCGAACTCGATGGACTATTACAACGAGCGCGGCAATCTGACGAAGAGCGAGTCGTACGATTACAAGGAAAACCTCGCCGATATCACTGCGTACGGATATCTCGACGGAGCGCGCGTTTCTGATTCGGAAAGCATTCAACAGGAATACAATCCGCCTCCCATCATAGTTGGACCCCCGGCAGGTAAAGCAATGCCAAAGTATGACCCGCGTTACTCGTACAAGTTCACTTTTAAGTACGATGATAAGAAGCGACTCACGGAACAAACGTGGATTGGAAACGACGGCAAGCTCTGGCTGCGCTACGTCTACAAGTACACGGGTAATCAGAGAGAGGAATTGGTTTACTCAGCCGATGGATCGCTGAACCAGCGCTATCTTTCAATCCTCGATGATAAGGGTAATGAAGTGGAGCAAACGATCTTTGAGACCGCAAATGGATCGATCAGAAGCAAAGAGTCATATGCTTACGTGTTCGACTCACAGCATCACTGGACAAAACGTACTACTTCGAAACGAGTAACGAAGGAAGGCCGCTCCAGTTACGAGCCTCAGCATGTTTATTACCGGACAATTACTTACTACTAAACTGCGGCCCAGAGGCGAGGCATCGCCCACGTCGGTGCAACGGTTCCCCTAAAAATGTGGAAAAGGAGAAGTAAAATGCTCCCACGTTCCTGGCAATGCCTCATACTCTCAATTTTCTCATGTGCCTTTCTCATCAGTACGGCGCAAACTGCTAGCGCTTGTCAATGCGGTGCGCCCAACCGTTCTCGATTTATTCTCATTCGCGGTCAACTTGGAAGTGCAACACGAGACGTTTTTTTAGCCTGCGACAGCAGGCGGCAGCATAAAGCCTGGGGGCGTGAGACCCAGGGGGCACCGTCAGTCTGAGCCAAGCCCGCGGATGCGGGCGAAAGTGGTAATGAATAGTCAAACGGCCTTGTCATTGAAGGCGCTGTCGCCCGTTGTCACGGGCTAGCGAACTGTTGCAAACCAACCCAGGGGCTCACGCCCCAGGCTTTATGCTGTCGCCTGCTATCGCAGGCTGAACGACTAATTGTTAATAACCTTGCATTCAGCAGCAACAACATTCACGCGGACCATCGCAGAAGTGCTAATCGTTACGCCTTTAAGAACTTCGGGGAATCTTAATGTGAAGGTGAATCTACCTCGACAGCTTCCACCCCACGAGCATGAGAGCGAGGGCTCCGCCAACAATCGCCACAGACGCCGGTATCAGCCGGTTTTGCACGACCTGCCGCCGCGCTTCAAATGTTAACTTTCCGGTCTCCCAATAAATCCAGTCGTGCCCGAGTTGATTCAACGGCCCTCCGCCTCCCGAAACCATCATTACCAGGCCATTACCGGTCGCAGGATTCACCCTCATCCACGCACCCCACGCGGGAAACGTGCCACCAACATGACCCACCACATGTCCACCAGCATCGTTCCCAACGAAAAGAGTTTGACCCAGGCCCCAGGTCCCGTTCGTCCCTGGCTGTGGAATGAGCATCTGCTTCAGCGTCTCTTTTTTCAGCACCGGATTCTCTCTGGTGTAAGCGAGGGCAAACCGAGCCAGGTCCTGGGGAGTCGAGTAGAGCGACACGGCAGCCTTAGCCGTGTAACGACGAGGAGGGTGGGGTTGCAGCGCTCCATCAAAACCAGACGCTACATCCTGCGCGCGACCTTCGGACACGATCGCGTCCAAATCAAAACTTGACTTCGTCATCCCCAGCGGCTGCAAAACAACCTCTTTCATGTATTCTGCAAATGGCCGCCCGGTAACCTCTTCGATCAAAAGCTGCAAGACCGTGTAGCCACCACCCGAATATGCCATGCTCCTACCGGGCTCCTGGACCACTCTGACCGCGCGCGGCTCACCGACGGTCGTATCTTTGGTCGAGGTGAGTGATTCCTCCAAGGTCTGAATCGTTTCGCCGGGTGGAAAACCGCCATAGCCCAGGCCATCGTCCAGCCCAGCCGTATGGCTCAGCAGTTGCCTGATCGTCACTTTGTCGCGATAGGTTTCACTTCCCGGAAACCGCCATCGCTTGAGGTGGCGTATTACGGGTTCATCTAAACTAAGCTTGCCCTCCTCCACCAGCTTCATGATGCCCCAGGCGGTAACAGCTTTACTCACCGAGGCGACCAGAAAAAGCGTTTGGTCGGACTTCACCGGAGCTCTTGTTTCAGCATTCGCGACGCCAAAGGTATGTTCTGCGGCAGTCTTACCTCCTTGTATTAATACGAGCGCCGCACTGCCCAATCGACGACGGTCTGTGGCATCGCGGAGTTGTTGGACCAGATGATTCTCGATCGATGCCAGGTCCCCTCGAGCAACAGCGGGGTGCGCGAAACAAAACGCCTCGGCAAGCACCACAGCAAATACAGCCAGGGTCCAAAGCAGGATCAAACCCATCGTGCTGAGAATCTTGCGACGCATGCGCTTAGCTGCCTTCATTGTGGGAGTGGTTTCCATCAGGATCTGTCAGATAGTCATTCTTATATGTTCGAGGAGTTTGCCGTATACTCACCGGAATGCAGTGCTACCGCCTCCGATTGCCTTTCTCCTGTGCGCAATGCTCACCACGACGAGCCGCTCGCAGGACGTCGCTTGGCAAAATGAACTCGCCGGTTGGCGCGCGGAGCGGGCGCTCGAACTTCAGAAGGCGGATGGCTGGCTCGCCCTTGTGGGCCTGGAATGGTTGCAGTCGGGCGACAACAGTTTTGGATCCGCGCCAGACAATAACGTACAACTCCCCGTTGGGACACCACTTCACCTTGGCATTCTTCGTCTCGAAGGCGCGACCGTCACACTTCTTCCTCCACCCGGCGGTTTCCCCGATGGATTCCTTCTCGATGGCAAGCCGGCCGAACCGCAGACTCTTAAGACCGATCCTCACAGTGACAAGAACAATCCGCGCCTCACCACGGGCTCGCTGAGTATGTACGTCATTCATCGCGGCGACCGGTACGCGCTGCGCATCAGGGACTCGAAGTCCGCCGCGCTCGCCCGCTTCCATGGACTTAAGTGGTTTCCACCGAGCGTGAGGTATCGTGTCACAGCTCGCTGGATCCCGTATGTGCCGCCCAGGTCGATTACTCTCTCAACGCTCATTGGCACACGCTACTCGCAGCCGGTGCCAGGCGCAGCGGAGTTCACGCTTGCCGGCAAGACCTACAGGCTCGAGCCGGTCCTGGAAGATCCTGACAAGGCAGAACTGTTTTTCATTCTGCGCGATACGACCAGCACTTCCACAACGTATGGAGCTTGCCGTTTTCTATACACGGGCTTCCCTGGCAGAGGTCTTGCGCAGTCCGGCAAGATCGTCCTGGACTTCAACCGCCTCGAAAACCCTCCCTGCGCATACACACCCTATGCTACTTGCCCACTGCCGCCGGCCAGGAATCGCTTACCTATTGCTCTTCCGGTCGGTGAGAAGCGCTACCACGATTGAAGTTCCCCCTGTGGAGTCGCGATCGCTAGTCCAGTTAAAAAGTATGGCGCGAGAATTTTGCCAGCGAGAAAAGCCAACCAGTTACTCCTTAGGGTCATATACAAAACGATCTCGGAGTTGCATCTTGAAACTACCGCTAAAAGGCTTTAATGAAAGATCAGAAACAATCACTCCAAGGTATCAAAGGGCATCTAACTGATCTCACCAACGTGTTCCGGCACTTTTGCGTAACTCAGCGTTTGTTGCCGCGCTGAAGTCTTTTCCTATATATAATGCTATCCCGGGGCTTCCTTTTGCGACCACACACGGGAGTTTAACTGCTCCGGGTTCGCGGCGTCCTCTTTATAACATCAGCGTTAAATATCAGTAGGGTGGCATCTAGAATGGTGCCTTTAAGCAAAGAAAATACATGGCACAGCCCGAACCGAATCTGGATTTCACAGCTAGCCTTAGACTAGATGTGTTGAAAACACTTTATTCACAAGTGCAATCAACTGCAATTACGCTGCGCGATTGGATTGCCAAATTGTTTACAGGTGTGATCGGCTTTCTCTTGGTAATAGACGGGTGGGTGGTGACATCGTCGTCCAAACTGACCTTTAATCAACGGGTGGCTATTGTCTGCGGGGTAACGTTGGTCTCCCTCATCGCTCTCTATGCCATAAAGCAAATTCACAATGAAGTCCTTGCTGTGGGCATTTTGATCGTGAGAGTCGAAACGGCTATGGGGCTCTATACTAAAGACGTATTCATGAAAGGTTCCACCCTTTATCCGAACGAGTACGGCAAACTCGGGACCGAAGACTACGAGCACGGAAAACATATATACCGTGGGCCCTTTCTGCTGATTGGAGTGTTTGCCCTGTTTTCCGTTGCTTTGGTTTTGCTGGTCTGAGTTCCTCGGCATCAAGGATACCTACCAACTCGATGAACCAGACGCCGATATGGAAGTGTATTGGACTGTGGTAAGTCGTTCCCGCATTCCCGACGTGATCTCACATCTTTGATCGCTTATGGAATTTGGCAAACCATCGCCCTCTAGAGTTACTTCTATTACCGGAGGCTGGAAACAAATCATCTCAGGGGAGCCGCCGGTCGCAAATCAACGCTTTCTCTTCTCACCGAGAACGTGACGAAAAAGTGAAGGTTACAACTCTACAGGTAGTCCCTCCATCTGCATAAGCTTTAGGGCGTTGGTAGTCGGACACGGACCTTGCCGCAACAAGTAATCGAAGACCATCTTCACGTCCTGTACCTCATCGCGCAGATGGAAGTTCGATACTCCCGGAATCTCATCGGCTAGCGTCACCAGTTCTAAATCATGCGTAGCGATGATCCCGACTGCCGTCGTGCGGTTTGACAGCGCGCGGATCAAGGCGTGACTACCAATATGGCGTTCACGACTATTTGTCCCTCGATAAATTTCATCGATCAAAAAAAGGACCTGCGGCCCCGTTTCCTCTATGACCAGAAGCATCGACTTCAGCCTCTTAACCTCAGCATAAAAATAAGAGAGGCCGTCTTGAACTGAGTCGCTTACCTTGATACAGGTGAATATCCGAAACACTGAAACCGTCAAACGATCGGCATTCACTGGAGCGCCCGCATACGCTAAGCAAAGGTTGATTCCTACGGTTCGGATGAACGTGCTTTTACCCGCCATGTTCGAACCGGTAAGAATCGAAATCTTGTTGTGCTTTCCTATTTCGAAGTCATTGCATACTTTGAATTCGGGCTTGATGAGCGGATGTCCAAGCGCTGCTGCGTCAAACAAGTTCGACTTCGATACGACTTCAGGGAATGCATATTCGGGTTGTAAATACGCGAAGTTGGCAAGTGAATTCAGTGCTTCAATCTCGTACCAGGCATCCAGCCAACCTGGCAACAAGCGCGCGACGTCCTCTTTTAAAAACTCCAAACGATAAGTGAAGTAAAAGTCCCAGGGAACGAACAGGTGGACGATAAACCACAAGATTGGATTAGTCCGCAAGCCGAGCGCCGACGCTATTCTTCCAACTCTCTTCAACTGAGCTGAAGGTCGCTGCCGCTGGTCACGGAAAGGCAGACAAATTTGGGCTAAGCCTGGACGATTCTCATATCCTGTGGATTCCAGATATTGAAAGACAACTCTGAACCTACGCAGTGTTGCCTCCAGTTCCTGCAATTCTCCCCATGCGGTTGCAACCTGAGCTCGTTTAAAGATCATCACGCTTATATAGATAAAGAACGGGAGTGGACCCAAACCAGGAATCAGGCTCAAGCCGCTCAGTAAGCTCAAGGTGATGTTCAGGCCCGCCAGTAGGCCAAGCAACCTGGCGGAAGAAAGCAATGAGGCTTTACTAACTGGACTCTTGATCCAATCAACCAAAATATTCGACTTCCATCGACCTTTTGAGTTTGTACTGGCTAAGGTCGAATGAAGAAGTAACTTATCCCGAAAAAGAGAAAGATCTTTGAGTTCACGAACCAGGACCTGTCGCTTTATGATATCTGCCGGGTTAGGACTCATGTTCAATAACCATGACTTCAATCTATCGCTGCCTTCAATGGTAATAGCAGTGTCGAGGAGCCGGTGCAGAGATCTTTCACCGGTTATGTCCAAATCTGCGTCAAAAGGATGAGCCGTGTTCGATGATGCCTGATCGGAGGGCGGAATCTTGTTCCAATCCAGATGGATTCGAGCCACCTGGATTTCCTTAATATCCAGCATTAAAGCGTGTCGAGCGATGCTATCCGTCACTCGTCTGTGGAAGTTAGACACCACCCAGAAGATACCGACAAATGCAGCGGCGCAAACCCATCCGGCTAACTCTTCGAAATACATCCCAAAGAAAACAGAAAGCAAGATGCCGCAAACTAAGAGTGCCCTTCGTGCGGTCCAATACTTATTGCTTACACGCTCGAGTTGTTTAACTCGGCGCCTTAACCTCGCGATTCTGTTTTCCAGGCGCTTCACACTGTACACGCCATTGGTTGTTTTCACTTTAAGAGCCCGGTGCCGAAATTAGCGGCGATATGACGGATGATAAAGCGAATAACGTTAGCCCGCATCGACTTCAACGAATACAGCTATTCTGGTAGGATTTCAAATCATCAAATGACCTGTGAGCCGATTACATCGAGGTTCGACGTGCGTAGCGCTCTGGTTATTGCCGCGCTCGTCTCTTTGTGTGTCTCAAACAACGTTGGCCCCTGTTTCCTACCGCTGCCTGTTGTCACGGAGCGCGTCGCAGAAAACCGGCATAAGAACCAACACAACACCGCATCGCGACCTCCATCCCCTGCACAATCTGACAGCTTTCGCGTGCCGATGATGGCCCAGCAGAAGCGTGCGGACAACGAACACTATCCGCAGCCTCTTGCCGCAACGCTGAAGGCTGGTTTTGTACCAGAAGACGCTCGAGCTGCTGCTGAATTCAGTTATCCGATTTCTCTCCTTACTTCGCTATCGGTGTCTCAGCCTCCTGGCCGCGCTCCCCCTCGCTTATCCTAAACCTAAATCGCGAAAAATACGGTTTGATCTGCGCGCTAGATATTTAGGGTGCGGAGCATACGTCCATAAAGCGGACTTAGAGCGCCTGGCTCATCAGGCGAACGAGGCAATCGCAATGAGTAACACCGCTCTCCTTATATTGATAGCATCGTGGTTATCGCAGGAATCTTCTGGCTCGTTATCTACTCAAGCCGGCGTGGCGAGAAGCACCGGCAAAAGACCACCATCAAGCGCCTGATTCTCATAGAGAGGAACAGGCGGGTTGATATTTCCGAATCCTCTCACCTTCGGGCAATTTGATCCCAAGTCTGCGTTCGAGGTGAGTTGGCAACCGTGCTCGCCGCAGTTAGGCTAATGGCTTGCGGCGAGTTTCGGGTGCTGCGAACGAATTCTCAGTGCTTAGAATTTGATTCGGTATGGGTGCAGGTGAATTATGAGTTATTTTCTGGCTGCCGCGGTGGGAGAGGATACGAGGGTTCTTCTGACGCTCTTCATAATGCTGGTTGCTGCCAAGCTCATGGCCGAGTTGTTCGAACGACTCCGACAACCGGCCGTCGCGGGTGAAATACTTGCCGGAGTTATTATCGGGCCGAGCCTTCTCAGCTGGGCGGCACCATCGGAGATTACCAATCTCCTGGCTGAAATTGGCGTCATCTTCCTGCTTTTTACTGTCGGACTGGAAACCAAACCTGCAGCCATCTTCAAGGTGGGCAAGCAAGCGGCAGTCGTGGCTGTCTTGGGTGTCGTTGCGCCACTACTCGGTGGGTGGTTGCTTATGAAAGCCTGGGGCAGTACTGGCATAGAGGCGCTCTTCGTTGGCACCGCTATGGTCGCGACGTCGGTCGGCATTACGGCGCGCGTGCTATCCGGCATGGGGCTACTCGATGCGCCTACGGCTCGCATCATTCTTGGCGCCGCGGTCATCGATGACATCCTCGGCCTTCTGGTCCTTTCGATAGTGTCCAGTATGGCCGCGGGTACCGTTAACTACGTCGAGATCGTCACTACTGCGGGTTTGGCGATCGGGTTTACAGCCTTTGTCGCTCTTGTCGGCGCGCCTGTGGTTACTCGCCTGGCGCCAAGGGTTGAACGAAGCCGAAGCGGGCACGGGATCTTTATCTTCGGGTTGGTGTTGTGCCTGGGTCTATCGGTGGCGGCAGCCTACATCGGAGTCGCCGCGATCATCGGCGCCTTTCTCGCGGGGATGGCCCTGGCCGAAGCAGCTGAACACAATTCGCAAATGCACAAGCAGATGAGTGGGGTCACTGAATTTCTCGTACCGTTCTTTCTTGTCAACATCGGTATGCAACTAAGTCTGGCAGTCTTTCGCTCTTCATCCGTGATCGTACTTTGCGTTCTCGTTACCCTGGTGGCGATTGTGACCAAGTTGTTAGGTTGCGGTTTAGGGGCGAGCAACCTCGGTACCAGACGCGCGGCGCAGGTAGGCATGGGAATGGTGCCGCGAGGCGAGGTGGGAATAATCGTCGCCCAAATCGGTTTGAGCCTCGCAGTGATAGGCGCAGAACTTTACGGCGTGGTTTTATTCATGGCTGTGGCCACTACTGTGATTGCGCCGCCGTTTCTCAAGATGCTCTTCGCTTCCGAAGTAGCTGCGCGCGAGGAGATCGGCCCACCCGACGCCGGCGGAATCGTGGCCTCAGGAGATTTCTGCAAAATTGGGTGAGAAGAAACTGTAGATAGCTTCTATCGCTCAAATTCCTTTAACCCGCTTTTCTTTTCTCTTAACAACAGCTCAGTGGTGCGGTCAGTCACGCTTGGCATTGGTTTAAGATGGCTTTCTGGTAACAGTTTCGAAGTCGACGCGGCCTCCGGCATTTCGGCAGGTTCTTCTAATCTTCGCCTGGTTGCCGCCTCTTCAACTTCTTTCGCTTTAGCAAAGAGTAATACCGAAAGCAATCCGCTTCCCAGAATAACGATTAAGCCCAGGATTCCGAGTGCCGCCAAAATTTTGCCCTGGGACAACATCAACTTGTAACCAACCATGTAAAGGAAGAGACCCAACACCCCTACGCCAAAGATGCTCAAAGCGGTGACTCCCAGCCGTTCGAGTTTGTTTTTCCTGTCTCGCAGGTTCTGATCTAATTTTGTGGGAAGCTGCTCACTGACGGACTGTGCTATTTTCTCCAGGCCCAGCCCGCAAGAGCGACAGAACTTTTGATCCAATGAGATTTTGGTTGAGCAAATAGGGCAATACATAGATGCCTCCACTCGAGATCCTAACAGGCTGCTGAAAAACCCCTTCAGGATATGAAAACAGCGAAATTTGGAGTGCGGCGGCAAGGTTTTGCGCGACGCCGCTTTGGATTCATAAGGTCCATAGGGCTCGCCAATCCAAAGCGGTTTTTTAAACAGCCTGCTAAGCGTCTGTACGACTTCATTTAGAATCAAGTTCGCTCGGCCGTCCAGATATCTTAGACATTGCACTCAAGAAATTCAGGCCTGAACGCTTTCGATATCTCAAGGCCTCAGGGCCCCAAACGACGCCGGCAACCCTTCCAGTCCGCGCAAAATCATACTGGGTCGCCAGCGTAAAGAGTCAACTGCGACACTTAATTTAAGATCCGGCATCCGCCGTAAGAGAGTCTTGACAGCGATCTGTGCTTCCAAACGGGCCAGCGGTGCTCCTACGCAAAAGTGTATGCCTTGCCCGAAGGACAAATGCTTGTTTGGCTCTCGAGTGATGTCTAGAGCGTTCGCGTTCTCGAAAACTTTCTCATCTCTATTAGCCGACCCGATCACTCCGAGCGTCAATCCACCGCGCGATATGGTTACTCCTTGAATCTTCAAATCCTCGCGGGCATAACGCTCGGTCGACATGAATACTGGGGAGGTGTAACGAAGGAGTTCTTCGATCGCTGTATTGATGATCGCCGGACTTTGGCGCAGTTTCTCCATCTGCTCAGGATGCTCCAGGAGCGCCAGCATCCCCGTGCCAATCAGGTTGACCGTGGTTTCATGTCCGGCAATCAGCAAGAGGAAGACCATTGCCAGCAGCTCGTCCTCGCTTAATTTGTCACCAGCCTCTTCGGCCTGGATCAATGCACTGACCAGGTCATCTTGCGGATCAAGACGTCGTCGTTTGATAAATCTTCTTAGATAACGAATAAACATCCAAACGCTCGGGATGACCCGCAAGGTTGCATTGGGAGAGCTAAGCGATACGACAGCCTTAGACCACTTATGAAATTTATCGCGATCGCTGGTAGGCACGCCCAGAATTTCCGTAATGATTGTCATCGGTATCGGCAAGGCGTAATCCTTGATTAAATCCATTTCGCCTTTGCGAGCCTCGCCTTCCAAAAGTTCGTCCGCCAAAATCTGAATGCGGTCGCGCATTTGTCCGATGAAGCTCGGGGTAAACGCTTTATGCACCAACGCCCTCAGACGCGTGTGATCAGGGGGATCAAGGTCAAGCATGTTGCGCTCCAGCGGTCGGAACATCGGCGGCATCCAGGGCATCTTGCGAAGCTGTTCGGATGTCATCGCAGTGCGCCGGTTCTTGACGAAGCGCTCATCTTTCAGCAGCGCCGCGACGTCTTCGTAGCGCGTGATTAACCAGACGGGAGTCTTGTCGGGAAGCGAGGTGCGGTAAACCGGTTGAGAAGTTCGTAGACTCGCAAGGAATGGGAAAGGATTCGCCTTAAACTGCGGGCTGACGATGTTTACTGATGGCATGATATTCACTGATAGCACGAGGATAACAATTAACTCCACGCTCTCGCTACGCGCTACAGGAGATATTGGCTCGCTCTCGTGGCCGATCCTTCTTATAGAGCATTAATGAGGGATTATTACGGGACAAACTGGGATGCACACTCCTCTATAACAAGCCTTGCAAGATAACGGCTGCCAGACTTGTGACGACTCAGGTTGAGCGCCAACGCCACGGGGTTTGAGCAGTCTCGGGCAAAGATTTCCACTTCCAGTGAATTAATTTGAATAATTTCCCTACGACCGGGATACGTTAGGTGAGAGACAACTGATGGATGACCAAATTGCGATTGAAAAATGTAGGGCGGGAGACAAGGAGGCTTTTCGTCACCTTGTGGAACGCTACCAAGCCGAGGCCATCGGTCACGCAATCGTCATCCTGCGCAACCGCGAGGACGCCATGGACGCTGTTCAAGAAGCATTCATCGATGCTTATCAGGCGCTCGATCGGCTCGATCTCACTCTGCGATTCTACCCATGGTTTTACGTCATTCTTCGAAATCGTTGTTACAAGCTGGCGCATAAACGCAACCAGCGTGAGGTGAGCAGCCCCGATGAAATGGAGATACTGGCGCCGGATGCAAACATTCAACCTGAAGACGTAATGCTACTGGAGCAGGCCCTGCTTGAATTGGAGATCGAAGACCGAGAACTGATTACGTTAAGGCACTTGGACGGGCTCTCGTATCAAGAGTTGGCGGAGAGGTTGGAAGTGCCTCGGGGAACAATCATGAGCCGGCTTTACTATGCGAGAAAAAGATTGCGAGACAAACTGACGCGGTATTCGTTCACAGGATTCCAGAAGGTAGAGCTATGACCAAACTTGATTGCGAAATTGTATGTATGGCAGCGATGGCGATGGGAGACGGCTATGTCTCCGAGTTGTCCGCTGATCAAATCGAGGCCCATCTCGCGGTCTGCTCCGAGTGCCGTCACGAGATTGGGCAACTCCGAGCGCTCGCCAGCATGCTTGACGGGCAAAATCGGAGACAGCGATCCGAGGATGTTTGGCGGAAGGTCGAACAGCGGTTGCCTGATGCTTCACCTACGCAAAGCACTTCGCAGGCTTGGTATCTATTTGTGCCGCTCGGTGTGTTGCTCGTCGGCTACCGACTCGTCGAGATGATACCTGACCGCGAGTTCGGCTTGTTATTCAAACTCGTACCCGTACTCCTTGTAATCGCTGCCTTCAGTTATCTCAGGGAGAACCCGTTCAAGATCAATTCCGAACTCAGGCTCGAAGGAGAAGTGACAAGATGAGTGACATTAACCAGGAAAGTCAGGCTCACACGGTATTGGGCCAGAAGTATGCCTATGCAACCATTTCCCTAATTCTGGGCATAGCGTGCTTCATTAACCTTGCCGGTTTGGAAAAAGCTTTGTTGGCTGTGATCTTTGGCTGGCTGGCGCTCAAGTCCACGCCCGCTCCGATACTTAAGGCGCGACGCGTATGGGCGAAGACCGGCGTCGTTCTAGGAACATTGGTGTTGATTATTATCCCGACCATCATCCTTCTTAACCTGGATCGGTTGCGCGCGCTGGTCGAGGCCCTGGCAAAATTGAGCGAGGGACGATGACCCGCAGCGGAGTGGAGGAAGAGAACGTTCCAACGATTCCGACGACTGTTGAGGTTAGAGCGATCTAACGAAATCCAAAGGGGAACACGATGAAAAAATACGGCTTCGTACTTGCTATCGCGATGTTAATCATTCTTAGCGATATGGGCATTTCAAGTGCTCAATCGACAGTTCCAAAGGTCTCGCCCGGCAAACGCGCTGCAGAGACGACTTTCATCGCGGAGCCCATGACACTTGAGACTCCAACCGGGACGTTGTACGGCACACTGGAACGACCTCAATCGCGCTCGCCGGTGCCGGTCGTCTTGATAATTGCAGGTTCTGGACCAACTGACCGTGATGGAAACTCAATTTTGCTGAAGGGCGCCAACAACAGCCTAAAACTACTTGCCGAAGGTTTGGCTGCTCACAGGATTGCGTCCTTGCGCTATGACAAACGCGGTGTCGGTGAAACCGGCAAAGCTATGCAATTGGCTGCTGAAAAAACCAAGACCGTTCTGCGTGAGGAAGACCTCACTTTTGAGACTTATATTGAGGACGCTGTTCGGTGGGGAACGCGGCTACGTGCTGATCGTCGCTTCTCAAAACTAACAGTGATCGGTCACAGCGAAGGCTCTTTGATCGGCATGGTCGCTGCTCAGAGGGTGGGTGCTCAGGCATTCGTGTCGATTGCGGGTACGGGTCGTCCGCTCCAACAAATAATCCTGGAGCAAGTCAGATCGCAATTGTCAGCCGGTTTGTTGAAGACTACTGAAGGTATTCTTGACCAGCTTGTCGCAGGCAAGAGAGTCGAATCAGTACCCTCTGAATTGAACTACCTTTTTCGCCCGAGTGTCCAGCCGTATCTAATCTCCTGGCTTCGTTACGATCCGTCGAAAGAGATTACCAAACTCCGTGTTCCTGTTCTGATTGCGCAGGGAACGACAGACATCCAAGCCACTATGCGAGATGCGAAAGCGCTCGCTGAAGGCAATCCGGCGGCGAAGCTATTATTAGTCGATGGGATGAACCACGTTCTCAAAACAGTACCCAACGAGCGAGACAAGCAAGTATCATCCTACAGTGATCCCACACTTCCTGTTACCGCTGATCTCATCACCGGGATCAGTAAATTCGTTCACGAAAACCGGGGGCACGGAAGTCGACGTGGGAATACCTGATGGCCACAATCCCGTGGCTACTTCCAGGTAGTCGGTTGAATGGGGTCGTTTACGGTTTTAGGTTTTGACGGTACGATAGTCCAATCGATGACGTTGTCGTGACCCCGATTTCTCGTTAACACGTACCCTCGAAGTTACGTTGGCAGGTGCCGCTAAATAAAGCGGAGAAGGAGTAAAAACACTTTGAGACTAGCAATATTGATCCTCTTCGTTTTGCTATCAAGCATTAATGCGTTTGCCCAAAGTATTCAGTCGCCCGATGGCAAACTATCTCTTTCCTTTGCGCTGAGCGCCGACGGTGAACCTACCCATCAGCTTTCGTTCGGCGGAAAGCCGGTTCTGCAAAAGAGCAAGCTGGGGCTCGAGTTGAAAGACCAGCCGGCTTTCACCAAAGGCTTCACCATAGTGGCAGCGGACAGATCGAAGAAGGACGAAACCTGGGATCCGGTATGGGGCGAAGTGAAACATATCCGTAACCAGTACAACGAACTAGCGGTAACGCTTCAACAGGCGGCCCAGAAGAACCGAAGGCTGATCATCAGATTCCGTTTGTTCAATGACGGTTTAGGATTTCGCTATGAAGTCCCGGAACAACCAGACTTGAAGTATTTCACTGTTTCAGATGAGAAGACCGAATTTAACCTGACGGGCGACCATAAGACTTTCTGGATTCCTGGCGATTACGATACCAACGAGTATAGCTACTCGACCACAAAACTCAGCGAGATTGATGCCACGAGGGGAAAGGCTGCTGAGGAAATCACCGCCCGATGGGTGATTGCCGCTAATGCCGTACAGACTCCGTTGATGATGAAAACTTCTGACGGGCTATACATCAACATTCATGAGGCGGCTTTGGTCAATTACCCGGCTATGAATCTGATGGTAAACAAACAGACGTTCGGGCTGTTATCGCATTTGGTTCCCGATGCGATTGGCAACAAGTCGTATATGCAAGCGCCGGATAAGACCCCCTGGCGCACGATTGTAGTGAGCGACAAGGCAGCAGATATTCTCGCTTCCAAGCTTATTTTGAACTTGAACGAACCTTCTAAAATTCGGGATGTGAGTTGGATCAAGCCCCAGAAATATGTCGGCATTTGGTGGGGAATGCACATCGGCACAATGTCGTGGAATTACGCCGACGTGGGAAATATTAAACTAGCCGAAACCGATTGGACCAGGCTGAAACCGAATGGCAAGCACGGGGCCACTACCGAGAACACTAAACGCTACATTGATTTTGCGGCGAAGCACGGCTTCGACGGTGTCTTAGTAGAAGGCTGGAACGTCGGCTGGGAGGATTGGTTCGGTAACTGGAAAGAAGACGTATTCGACTTTGTGACCCCGTACCCTGATTTCAATGTCACAGAACTCCAGAAGTACGCATCCGCAAAGCGCGTCAAAGTCATCATGCACCACGAGACTTCTGCCTCAGTGACAAACTACGAACGCAGGTTAGACGAAGCCATTCGCTTCATGAAGCAACACGGATACGATTCGGTCAAAACAGGTTATGTGGGCAGGATCATTCCGCGGGGCGAGCATCATGACGGTCAATGGATGGTCAATCACTATGTCAGGGTGGCCGACAAATTGGCTCAAAATAAGATCATGTTGGATGCTCACGAGCCTGTGCGACCGACGGGACTACACCGTACTTACCCGAACTGGTTAGCTTGTGAAGCAGCACGGGGCAATGAGTTCAACGCGTGGAGCGAGGGCAACCCTCCCGAGCATGAAACGATTTTGCCTTTTACACGCCTGATGGGTGGGCCAATGGACTACACGCCGGGGATTTTCCAGATCAAACTCGACGTTTACCCTGGCAAGAAAGAGCAGGTTCATACCACCCTGGCCAAACAGTTGGCTTTGTACGTGACCATGTACAGCCCCTTACAGATGGCGGCAGACCTGCCTGAAAATTACGAGCGCTTTATGGACGCGTTCCAGTTTATCAAGGACGTTGCTGTCGATTGGGACGACACTAGAATTTTAGAAGCTGAACCCGGCGACTACCTGACAATCGCTCGCAAAGCTAAGAACAAAGACGAATGGTACATAGGGGCTATCACAGATGAGCAAGCGCGTACCGCAAACATTCCGCTAAACTCTCTCACCCCAAAACGGTCGTATGTGGCAACCCTATACACCGATACTGCCAATGCTCATTGGCAAAACAATCCGATGGCATACCAGATTCAGCAGTTCCTGGTAGACGACCGAACCAGATTGAAGATCGCCCTGGCGAGCGGCGGCGGTGCGGCCATCAGTTTGAGACCTGCCTCCGCTGACGACATGAAGAAATTGAAGCGATACGAAAATTAAGGGGCGGATTAAGAACTAGACGCCAAAGTGGGCACTCAGGATGGAGAATTATGCAGGTAGGGAAGGGCGGTTTACCCCCGCTGAGATTCATAGCCACTCATCCTTAATTTGTCGATTCAACGTTGAATGGCTACGAATCTCAGCGGGGGTAAACCGGCCTTCCTAACTTGCAAATTTGCTGGGCTGGAATTGTCGATTCAACGTTGAGTAGCTACGAATCTCGAGCGAGGTAACCGGGCCTTCTTCCCTACCTGCGAATTTCGTTATGTTGAGTAGTACTTTAAAGGTCTACGGCTGTCTCCTTCTTTGTTTTGCCCAGGTCAGCGGTCAGAATTCGCCTCCATCCAATACTAAACAATCGCCTGCAGTGACGTTAGTGAACGTGGCCCAGCAAGCGGGCCTGATTGCTAAGACCATCTATGGAGACGAACACCGGAACAGGTATCTGTTGGAGACCACCGGAAGCGGCGCCGCCTTCATCGACTACGACAATGATGGCTGGCAGGATATTTTTCTCGCCAGCGGTACTCGCCTCGATGGATTACCTCCGGGTGTCAGCTCAAGTAACCGCCTCTACCGTAACAATGGCGAGGGCAAGTTTAGTGACATGACTGAAAAAGCCGGGCTGGTCCGTACCGGTTGGGCTCAGGGAGTTTGCGTCGGCGATTATGAGAACGATGGCTACGACGATCTCTTTGTCAGCGCTTACGGAAAGAATGCGCTCTATCACAACAACGGAACTGGCACGTTTACGGAAGTAGGTGAGAAGGCTGGAGTCGCCAACAACCGCACCCGCTGGGGTTCCGGGTGTGCTTTCCTTGACTACGATCGCGATGGGTACCTCGACCTCTTTGTGGCCAGTTACATCGACCTGGATCTGAAAACAGCGCCCCTACCCGAAACGGGTCCGTGTCTCTACAAGGGTGTAACAGTTGCGTGTGGTCCTCCAGGCCTGACCGGCGGAATCAACATGCTCTATCGCAACAAGGGTGACGGCACGTTCACAGACGTTTCGGAGAAGGCCGCCATCACCAAGACAAACGGGACATACGGACTGGGGGTGTTAACCGGCGATTTCGATAATGATGGCTGGCCAGACATCTATGTCGCTAACGACTCGGCTCCTGCCGCTCTATATCGCAATAACAAGAATGGCACCTTCAGCGATGTCGGCATCGAGGCCGGCGCTGCGTTTAGTATAGATGGTAAGCCCCAGGCGGGAATGGGCGTATCGGCCGGCGACTATGATCGAGACGGCTGGCTCGACATTTTCAAAACCAACTTTTCCGGGGATACGTCCTCGCTTTATCACAATACGGGCAAGGGAATCTTCGATGACGTGACTTTCCCGGCAGGCATGGGTTTGAACACACGGTGGCTCGGCTGGGGCTGCGGTTTTGTCGATGTCGATAACGATGGTTGGTCCGACATTTTTCTGGTCAACGGGCACGTGTATCCTGAAGTCGAGAAGTTGACTACCGAAGCGGGATACGCGCAACCCAAGGTGCTTTATCACAATCTGCACAACGGTCGCTTTGCCGACGTTTCTGACAAAGTCGGCGAGGCAGTAAAGAGGCCCAACGCCTCTCGTGGCGCCGCTTTTGGTGATTACGACAATGACGGCGACATAGATATTTTAATCAACTCGGTCAACTCGGTTCCGGAATTGCTGCGCGCTGATTCCAGCACTCAAAACAATTGGATCAAGATCAAGACAATCGGAGTCAAGTCGAATAAGAACGGCATCGGCGTGCGCATCAAATGCGTTACCGAAGATGGCAGCCAGATCGATGAAGTGCGCAGCGGCGGCAGTTACTACTCGCAAAACGATCTCCGTATCCATTTTGGACTCGGCAAGAATCAAAGAGTAAAGACACTTGAGCTACAATGGCCGAGCGGGCAAGTGGACACTCTTAGCAATATAGCGGCCAATCAGATCATAGTTGTTAAGGAGAAGGCCGGCATCATAAGAACAATCAAGGGGCGAGGTTAGATGACGGAGCCAGTCAAGACTTTCTGTTTTATTCGTGTGTTAGCGGGCTATGATTTCTCAATGAACAATCAAGCTTCATTTTCCCGGCCCCCCCGAAAAGCGAGATGCATCGTCCTGCCAATTCTTTTTCTACTCTTCCCGCTTTATGTGAATGGGCAGAAAGCACCGTCCGGTGGCGCCCGTCAGCACTATAAAAAAGGGGTCGAACTTTTAGAAAAACAACAGTTGGAGCCGGCAATAGCAGAACTGCTAAAGGCCACCAGGCTGAACCCCAAACTCGCTGAGGCCCACAATGCTCTCGGTCTCGCGCTGGCTAGGAAAGGTGAGATCAACACGGCTGTAGAATCGTTCCGCAAGGCGATTCAGCTTGATCCAAAGCTTTATGAAGCCTGGCTTGGACTCGCCAACGCGCTTCAGCAAACCGGAGATCTCGAAGGTGCAATTGCGATGTGCAAAAAGGCGATTGCACTCAAACCCGGTGAAGTCTACGCTCGCATATTACTCGGTCAGATCTATCAACAGACCAGAGATCTTGACTCGGCAATTCTCCAGTTTCGCGAAGCCGTTAAGATTAATCCGAATATCGCGGAAGCCCACTTTTACCTCGGCTTCGCGCTTGGCGTAAAGGGCCTGCTTCCTGATTCGATCTGGGAATTTCAAACGGCTGTAACACTCAAACCAGATCTGGGAGAGGCGCACTATTATCTGGGCACAGCTCGCTGGTTCTCACAAGACACTGAGGGTGCTATTGCAGCTCTGACAACAGCGGTGAAATTGATGCCCAATCACGCCAATGCGCACTACTACCTGGGAGAGGCTTTGCGGAAGCGCGGCGATCTTCAAGCAGCCATAGTTGAACTCAAGACCGCTATCACATTGGCTCCGGACATGGTTGAGCCGTCCCACGCCCTGGGTTTGGCCCTCCTGAAGGACGAAGATCTTGACGGAGCGATCGAGGCTTTTCGAACTGTCATTAAGCTCAAACCGGATTTTGCGCGAGCTTATAGTGATCTTGGTCTTACGTTAGTGCAAAGGCATGACCCGGATGCGGCGATCGCTGCATTCAATACTGCACTCAAGCTCGATCCGAATGATCTCGTGGCCCACTACAATCTCGGCACGGTGCTAATACAGAAGGCCGATTATTCGAGCGCCGTCGAGCAGTATCGCAAGCTCATCACGCTTGCACCTGACTACGCCGAAGCTCACTACAATTTGGGTTTGGCTTTGAAGCAGCAGGATAAACTTGATGAGGCTGTGGTCGAGCTAACAAAAGCTATTGCGCTACAACCATCATTGCCTGAGGCAAACTACGTTCTGGGCGTCATACGCATGCAGCAATCAAAACTTGATGAGGCAGCGCGGGCACTGAGAGCGGCGATAGACGCGAAACCGACTTATGCGGAGGCCCATTACGCGCTCGGCACAGTAATGCAACAACAGGGCAATCTAGATGGTGCGATCGCGGCATTCCAGCAAGCGCTCAAATATGCGCCGAATGCGCCTGAGATACACAACACGCTCGGCACGGCGCTGAGCCGCAAGGGCGATAAAGATGGGGCCCGAGTGGAGTTTCAGGAGGCGGGTCGACTCAACAAGCTCAAATCTAACGTGCAGGCAGGAATATTTGCGTCAAACACCGGCATAGCACTTCTGAAAGAAGGAAAAGTTGACGCGGCCATCGAAAGATTCCAAACCGCAGTTGGACTCGACCCAACGAATGCTCAAGCCTATTATAATCTAGCGAAGGCACTCCAGGTGAAGGGTGAACGCGCAGCCGCTCAATCCGCGTATCAGAAAGCCAAGGAGATTGATCCTCGAATAAAGCCTTTCCCTGAGCCATAGTCCGGAAGTTTAGAGTTCAACCTTAGGTTGTAGCGTAGCGGCGCGGACAAGCTAAAGCTTGAACTGGCTTTGCCCTAAAAGTCATTGAATGTCGCACAACGACAAGGTTCAAGATGTGAGGAGTAGATCAACTCACAGAACCGCTTGCGGTAGCCAGCGGATCCTAAGCTCAATCTCGTCGTAGAGTTTTGTGCATACAAATGCTTAATTGGTTGACGTGAACCATTAGTCTTGACTTAGGATCCGCTGGCTACCGCAAGCGGTTCTGTGAGTTGACTGATTCCCACTAACTTGTGCTGCGGTACTATCCAGATAGCGTCCGCACAACTTTTCAGGCAAAGCTGCTTGAACTCTAAAATACCAGCTTTGATCCCACGATCCTTATTTTACGAGGCCGCTTCCTTCCTTGATGCTCACGATTTGATTGACCGCGACGTCTTCAACCGTTTCAGCCTGCCCGTTGGGCCAGCGGATTTCCACCAGCACGGCTTTCGGGCTTGCGCCAAGACCAAAGTGTAAGCGCAGGTCATTGTGTGAGTAGTAGCTGGATTGGCTGGTTATTTCTTGAGTTTGTAGGTGCAAGCCGCTCTTCACCCGGACTCGAGCCCCAATAGCACTGCGATTGGATTTTGTGCCGATGAGCCTTACTTTGAGCCAGTTGTTTGTCTTACGAGTCTGCCTGTTGATGTAATCATTGCGCAGTAACAATGGGGGTTCGTTCATGTTCATGACTAAAACATCAACGTCGCCATCATTGTCGAAGTCACCAAATGCACAACCGCGACTCGATCTTGCAGTTAGCGCGCCTGGACCCGACTGAGTGGTCACTTCTTTGAAGCGTCCGTTTCCAAGGTTTTGGTAAACCAGGCGCGGGCTTCGATGTGGATATTCTTTGAAGTGCTTCTCGACCTCGGGGTAGACATTGCCGGTGGCGATCATTAAGTCGGGCCACCCATTGTTGTCGAAATCAGCGAACCCGGTTCCCCACTCCACATAGCGTGTATGATCGAAGCCTGCTGCTCTGGACGCATCCTCAAAGAAATCACGCCCACTATTCCGGTAGAGTATGGGCAGATCATCTGCGAAGTGAGTTTTGAAGATGTCTAAAAAGCCGTCGGCATTGTAGTCGCCAATGGCCACACCCATTCCCGCCTGCGCTTGACCATCTTCATTGTAGGCAGCACCGGTTTCCAGAGCCACGTCAGTAAAAGTGCCATCACGATTGTTCCGGTAAAGAGTGCTGGCTGTCGAATCACAAGCGACATAAATGTCGGGCCACCCGTCGCTATTGAAATCAGTTGTTATCGCTGTCATCGAGTAGCGGCCTTCAACCTTGGCGACGCCTGATTTGTCCGACACATCTGCAAATGTGCCATCACCATTGTTGTGATAGAGAAGATTTATGTCGGTAGGTAAACCTTTCGGTCCGCAATTAACGGGGATTCCTTTCCAGGTGCAATTCGCACCCTTTCCAGGTTCCGGCGCTGTCGCGAGATCGAATTTCAGATAATTTGCTACAAAGAGGTCGAGCTTGCCGTCGCGATCATAATCGACGAAAGTGCACCCTGAGCCCCAGCGTGTTCCTTTGGTGGCCACTGACGCTTTCTCGGTCATGTCAGTGAACGTGCCGTTGCCGTTATTTCTATACAGTACGTTTTGGCCCCAATACGTCAGGTACAAATCTTCGTAGCCATTGTTATCGTAATCACCGGCGCAAATCGCCGACGCCCAGCCAACATGCCGCAGACCTGCTTTGGCAGTAATGTCTGAGAAACTGCCGTTGCGTTGGTTCCGGTATAACTTGATCGTGGGCTCTTTGCCTTTAGGAAAACCTTCGAGACGAGTTCCATTCAGGAGCAGGATGTCTACCCAGGCGTCATTATCATAGTCGAGGAAGGCAACGCCGCTGCCATTGGTTTCGATGATGTACTTCTTCTGTTCAACACCACCATAGATTATCGGGTCAGAAAGTCCGGCACTTGCGGCGACGTCCACGAAGGTGACCGGAAAGTCACTAGTCCCAAAATTAATCTTTTCTACCTTACGTCGCGCGTTTGTCTGGCCCAGGATAGGGAAAGACAGACCCATCCAGACCATGAGAATTACAACCCTGACAAACGGAGCATCTATCAAATGATGTTTTCTGATCCCTAAGAACATGTGTAGGTAGCCAGGCCGCCCCCTGAAGCAGAGTGCCGTGAGCGATACCGTGATGGTGTGCAAACTAAGACATGACACGTTTTGCTAGGCAGCCACCTGCACCGAAGCCATCTCGGTTATCTTTCCTTTTCAGAGCTGGTCCTGAGCCGGTCGGCGAGTTCAAACTCTTTCTTCGCCTCTGCTAACCTATTGGCCTGTTGCAGAACCTGCGCCAGCAGATGATGGCCTGAGAAGTTGTTCGGGTCCATTTGTAGCGCGCGCCTTAGAATAGTTTCAGCGTTAGATAAATCCTTTTTCTTCAAATGAACTTTTCCCAGAACAATATACGGCCCACTGAAGTACGGGTTGAGCCAGATGGATTTTTGCAGCGGCGCCACTGCTTCATCCCACTTGAGCTGCCGGGTATAAGCCTCGCCAAGCCGGTAGTAGGCCATACCGAACGCCGGATTAATCGCGATCTCGTTTTGTAGAAGCTCGATACCGCGATCAATATTCGCGCGAAAGATTGCCAGCTCTCCCAGTAAGAAATTGGCCTGCGGCAGCTTCGGGTCAAGTTCGAGCGCCCGTTGCAATTCTTTTTCGGCAAACTCTTCAAACCGCTGACGAATCATCATCTGACCGTTCATTAGGTGGGCAGATGCGGAAGTCGGTTGAATATTAAACATTCGCGCGAACGCTTCACGGGCTTTGTTTGGGTTTTTAGTTTGAATGTAACTGAGACCAAGGACGTAGGAGACTTCCACATTGTTAGGCGACCATTTTCCAACCTGATCGAGATAAGGAATAGCTTCTTTCAGATGTCCCAATAAGTAATGAGAGAGGCCAAGCATTTGCACTGCTTGGCGATATTCGCCGCTACTCGCCGACCCATGCTTCACGGCAATCGAGAGGTGTTCGATCGCACGAACGTAGTCAGCCTTTTGATAGTAGGCCAACCCTAAGAGATGACTCACCGCAGTATCGTTTGCTTTTGATCTGGGCAGCGAGCTCAATAGTTCAATAGCCGCGTCAGTCTTCCCATCGCGCAAATGCGCCTGCGCTTGCGCCAGAATCGGCGAACTCGATCCGAGGTCCAAAGTCCGAAGTTCAGTTTGGCTCTCGACGCTTAATGCACATAACCCCACAAGGAGGTTGAGCGCTATCACACGAAAAGTAAAACTGATCATAAGCCTGTGGTTATTTGTCGTTTAGCATCAACTACATAGACAACGTCATCGTTCGAAGATTTCAAGAAATTTAGAGTTTAGGCTTTAGCCTGTGAAGTCGAATGCACACAACCTAAAGGTCGAACTCTGAAACCACCTGAATGAGGATGCACCAACGACCTCACCGGTTGCGCGGCTTCGGCTTCTGAAGGCGGCAGGATTTCCGGCTTAAACTCCTGCCAGAATAAATGGTTGACTCATGTTGAAGGCAGGTGTAACTTCCCGCCTTGATAGCTGCGAATCATTGTGATGACAGCTGGTATCTCGCCCTGCAAACGGTTTTACATGTGCGACGCTACTCCAATAATTTCGGATTAAATCCAAACTTTCATATTAAAGTTGCAGGTTGGCGTACCGAGTCACCTGTGCCAGAGCCGATGAATAATTGTAAGCCCCCTGTCTTTATCCGCCTAGCGGTATTTGTGAGGCATAAGATCTAAGGTTGCGGTGCCGTGGCTACGGGATTGCGTGAGATTCTCAAGTGTCGCTCTAACTTAAACAAACACATTCTCGCTCTACATAGATTCAAGCGGGGTCCACTGATTCTTAGGTGTGGCCTTAAATGTCGGTGGTAAACGGCTGAAAAGCCAATCTCCAAGGAGCACATATGCGCAGAAGCAAAGTCGCGTTATTCCTGCTTAGCCTGTTCATCGTCGCCACGATCGCTGTAGATACTCGTGCGCAGGCCGTCTATGGAAGCATTTCTGGTACTGTCACGGACCCTCAAGGGGCGGTGGTTCCAGATGCCACTATCACGATCAGAAGCGTTGAGCGAAACACAATCGATACCGTCCAAACGAATGATTCTGGCCTCTACGTTAAGGATCGGTTGCTACCGGGCATCTACGAGCTCAAGGTCGAGAAGGCCGGCTACAAGCAGGCAGTCCTTGCGTCTGTTACCGTCAACCTTGACGCACAAACAAGTGGGGATGTCGCACTTGAAGCGGGGCAAGTTACCGAAACGGTCACGATCTCGACCTTCGAAGGCCAACTCCTGAAGACCGATCGTGCTGATGTGGCGACGACCTTCGAAACGCGACAAGTTACGGATTTGCCAATCCTCGACCGCAACTTTACCAAGCTCATTCTGCTCACTCCGGGCACGCAGCAGCAGCTCTGGCAGCACGCGGCGAGCGAGAATCCACAGGGTTCGATTCAAACCATCGTTAATGGCCAGCACTTCAGCGGCACCGGCTACCAGTTAGATGGAACCGAGAACCGCGATCCGATCCTCGGCATTATCGTCATCAATCCGACTTTCGAGTCCATTGGCGAGACGAAAATCACCTCGCAGAACTACGATGCCGAGTTTGGCCAAGCCATCGCTGGGGTGGTTTCGGTGCAAACCAAATCCGGCACTAATGATCTTCACGGAAGCCTTTTCGCCTTCAGGCAAGATGAAAATCACCAAGCTCGCAATCCCTTTTCGCAAGATAGACCCTTAAATGATCCGTTTACGGGTCTGCCGACGGATCGATTCATCCCCGAAACGCTGAGAAGCCAGTTTGGCGGATCCATAGGAGGGCGCATCATCCGCGACAAGCTGTTCTTCTTCGGCGACTATCAAGGCACGCGGAGCCGCGTCGGCGGGACCAAACTGCTCACGGTACCAACCCTGAGAGCGCGCACGGGGGATCTTAGCGAATACAACCGACCGATCTTTGATCCGGGAACCGGCGCCAATGCTATTCCCTCTGACCAGCGTGTTCAGTTCACTGGCAACGTCATCCCGGCCGGTCGCGTGTCACAGCAGGCTCTTAATGTTTTGCGGTTGATCCCGCCGCCCAATCGAGCTGGCATCCGCGATAATTTCGCCTCCTCGGGCAGCGAGATTTTTGACAACGACCTCTTCAATGTTCGAATTGACGGGCGGTTTTCCGAGAGCTTGAATGCGTTCGGCCGCTACAGCTTCGCCGATTTCACGATCGACGGCCCGACCGCCTTCGGTGAGGGAGGCGGTCAGGAACTTGTGTCCCTCGGCGGCACATCGAAGGTGCGCAACCAGAGCCTGGCGCTTGGCTTTGACACTACTCTGAACGACACCACAATTCTGGATGTGCGGTTCGGTTACTTCAAATATAAAGTAAATGTGCTGCCTTTCGACTTCGGCACGACTCCAGCGACGGCGGCGGGTATTCCCGGCTTGAACTTCGACGAATTTTCTTCCGGCCTGCCTGCCATTTTCGTTGATGGAGATTTCGGTTTCAATGCGGGCTCCGGCCTGGGTGTAAACCGCTGCAACTGCCCACTTGATCAAGAAGAAGAGCAGTACCAAATCGTCAGCAACCTCTCTAAGGTTGTCGGAAATCACACGCTGAAATTTGGCGTGGACGTACGGCGCGCGATCAACCTGCGGGTGCCAAGCGACGCGCACCGCTCCGGAGAGCTTTCATTTAGCGGCAATCGCACGCAGGGGCCAGCAAGCGCAGGGACAAGCGGTCTCGGCCTCGCCACCTTCCTGCTCGGTGACGTGACGAGATTTAGACGTTATATAAGTACGTCAACCGACGCCAGAGAGCGACAGTGGCGCCACTTCTATTACGGGCAGGACACTTGGCGCGCCACGCCGAAACTGACTATCAACTATGGAGTCCGCTTAGACATTATCAACCCGCAAACCCTCGATCCTGGCAAGGCCGGGTTCCTTAGTTTAGAAACAGGCGAAATTATCGTGCCCGGGGTTGGCGATAATGATTCGGCTGGCAATGTTGAAAACAGCCTGAACTTCGCCCCGCGCTTAGCCGCTGCTTATCAGCTTACTGAAAAAACTGTGATCCGTGCAGGCTACGGCCGCAGCTACGACATCGGTGTTTTCGGCTCACTCTTCGGGCACTCCGTGACGCAGAATCTGCCGGTGCTCGCCGTGCAGGAACTGGACCTCGGAGGCTCCAATCGGGTCTTTACTCTCGCGCAAGGTGCGCCAGCGTTTACGGCCTTCTTCGGTCTGAACGCCCCACCCAATCGAGGCGGCACGCCAAACGCCTCGCTTCCGGCTAACGGACGCTTCTTCCTGCCGGATGGAGTCTTCGCGCGCGCTCTCCCCGAGAAGCAGGTGTTGCCGGCCGTTGATGCTTATAACGTGACTTTGCAACATCAGCTGACGAAAGACATATCTGTTGAAGTGGCTTACGTCGGCAATAAAGGTACGCATGTCTTCGCCGGCGGCGGTCCTGCCGTCAACGTTAATCAGCGGACCCTCGAAGGTTTCGCAGGTCCGGCGAATCAGCTGCAGCGCCAGCCATTCTTCCGAAGGTTCGGATGGACCCAGGGTATCGACTTTTTCTGCAACTGCGCTGACAACCGCTACGATTCGCTTCAGGCTAAGCTGACGAAGCGATTTTCCGACGGTTATTCATTGCTCACTCATTACACTTTGCAAAAGGCGCAAAACAACGATGCCGATCAATTCTTTTTTAACCGTGACTTGAATCGCGGCCCGCAAGATTTCGATCGGAAACACAATTTCATTTTGACCAACTTGTTTGAATTACCCTTCGGCCGTGGCAAGCGATTTTTCGGAGACGTGTCTCGCGGGGTCAACTTCCTGGTTGGTGGATGGCAGTTCAATTCGACCACCACAATTCAGAGTGGGCTGCCTTTTAACGTCAACTACAATCGGAACTCCGATACAGAAGGCGACACTGGGCCAGGCCGTCCAAATCTGGTTGGTGAAATAAATTATCCTGGCTCGCGGCAGCAGTTCTATGATCCCAGGGTCTTCGGGCGCCCGGCTCCGGGAACCTTTGGAAATTTGCCGAGGAATGCACTGCGCGGCCCGAATTACTGGCGAACCGATGCTTCGCTGTTCAAGAAATTCATCTTCAGCGAAACCAAGGAACTGGAGTTTCGCGTCGAGTCAGTCAACGTGTTCAACCACGTCAACCTGGGTCAACCCGCTGACTTCATTGGAGACCCGGCAAATCCTGACAGCAACGCGGGTCGTATCAACTCAACGGCCTTCTTTGGCGCAGACCCGCAGCGCAATTTCCAGTTTGCTGTGAAGTTCAAATTCTAACCCGCAAACGTCAACGTCGTATCCAAACAAAAAGGAGAAGCCTTCCCGGGGCTTCTCCTTTTTTCTGCTATCAAAGCTCGTGCGCCAAAACCGTGGTAGTGCTCCATTGGTGTGTTGCTGGTTGGGGGTGCGTCGCTCGTGTGTCATGAGGTCAGTACCACCACGCGGTAGCGGGTGGGTCCACGTTTCCCGAGGCGAGAGCTATCGAAACGCGACCCACCCGCTACCGCGTGGTGGTACTGACCTCATGACACGCAAGCAGCCAAATCCGAACCAGCAACACACTAATGGAGCACTACTAAAACCGCGTTACGGATTCTAAGGCACTTTTAATCCCTCCAGATCGAGCACACTCTTTCTCTTCGCAGCTGGTAGTTTCGCGTAAAGTTCGACGAACGCGGCGTTGGTCCAGCCGAACCCGATCACGTTGTAGTCGTAGCCAAACTTGATCCCGCCTGCAACTTCCGATTCGCGGCGGGCAACGTCGTACTTCTCTACGATGACGTTGTGCTGGGCGAACTCTTTGAGAATCATGGACAGAAAATTCGTCGTGATGCGATCGGCCTCCGCGTTGTAGCCATAGCGGCGCAAGCCCTCGACCGCGATCATATGCATTGGCGCCCAGCCGAAGGGCGCATCCCACTGGCTGCCGGAGACGTTCGTGCTGGTCTGCAAGCCGCCGGGCAGTTCGAAGCGCCGGAGGTTGGCGACTACCCGCGCCGCTTGTTGCGGGCTGGCGATTCCGACCCACAGAGGGTAAAAGGTCGTCACGAATGGATAGCGGCGCAACTTGCGTTCGCGAAAGTTGTAGTCGTAATAAAGACCGTCCTGCTCATCCCACATCAAGCGGTTAACGAGGCGGCGCCGTTCAGCCGCGCGGGAGCGCCAGACTCGCGCCTCGCGGTGCCGGCCCAATGTCCGCAAAATCTCGGCTGCGTCTTGTTCCATCAAATAAAGCAGCGAGTTTAAGCAGACCGGATTGTAGTGGATGATATCGATATTGAAGGGACCAAAGCGATTTGACGGATCAAAGCCGGACTCGCGCATGGACCGATCGCCGACGTAAAAGAGATCGGTCAGCTCGTTTTTCGAGCGGTTGTAATAGAGGCTCACGTCATAGTCCGTAA
>JBHENP010000027.1:0-22609 GCA_046261995.1 Pyrinomonadaceae bacterium | reverse complement strand
GCGCAAGGCCGGTTTGCTCGACAAGGTGAGGATCGGCGTTCCAAAACTGGTAGTACTTCTCAATCGCCGGCACAGTGCGGCGTAGCCACTCGCGATCACGGTTGTGCCGATAGACATTGAGTATCATCTGGGTCAGAAACGGCGGTTGCGAGCGTGTTAGGTAGTAGGTTCGGTTAGCATTGAGAATTTTCCCATAGTGATCGATCTGGTAAAGAAAGTTATCGACCATGTTCTTTGCCAATACCATCTCATTGTCCCGGACCAGCCCGACCTGTGTGAAATAACTGTCCCAACCATACATCTCGTTAAAGCGCCCGCCCGGCACTACGTACGGGTGAGGAAGATAAAGCAGGCCGTGCTCGCGCACTTCGCCCACGTCATTCGGCAGCTGCCGAATATCGATGGTGGCAAAATCTTCTGCGGACATCTGAGCGCGTAGGTTCTGTTCAATCCGCGTGAGGTTCTCCCGGCGAGAAACGTAAACCGGCCAGCGCCCATCAGCCATTGGTTTAAACTTTGGATCCGGTGCGGCCTTGGCAAGCTGCGCGCTCGAGCGGGTCAGAGTATGCCAGCTTTGCTTGATATATTTTTGGATAGCCCTCAATTGCTCGGCAGATGCTTGCTCGGTCGCGGGTTCGGATGAGGCGAACGAGGAAGAGAGTAGTAATAGAGTTATGATAAAGAGGAAATGTTTTCTGGCTTTTAATTTCTCTGTCATACTTGTCTCTCCTTAGACCGAGTCGTCTCGCACTAATGTAAGCGTCAAATTACCAGAGAGCAATAGTGTGGCGGCGTGGCTGCAAGCATAGGTTAAATAATGGATGGTGAACAACCGAATTTTCCGGGAACCTGCTTTGAAACAAATTCCTGATGGTAAATGTGTAGATCCATCGTCGCTGAGATTGAGACGTCCGATGGAACAGGTCTTACCACCACGCAGTGCGGGTCGATCCATGCTTGCCCTCCCCTTGTCGCGGCTCATGAGGTCAGTACCACAGGGCGGAAGCGGGTGGGTTCCAAGTCACGATTCCACTCGGCGTAAGTAATGAGCAGTCACGAATCACCCGCTACCGATACTGTGTGAAAACTGAAACTGTTAAGTCGGAGAACCGCTTAACATGGCGACTGACTACAGAACCGATGACAGTATCACTCAACTACAGAACAGGAAGCGGTAGCGACCTGGCCGATGCTACAGACTCAAATGTGTTATTCGTAGTGAGACGGCCAGGTCGCTTCCGTTTCCTGTTCTGTAGTTGAGTGCATGCCTCAGAAGATAATGATTCGCAGGCAGTATGGTTTTCACTTTGACCCGGCGCTACGGCGTGGTAGCACTGACCTGATGACCGCTGAATGAAAAATGACAGATGACAAATGAAATCGATCGGGGCTAGTCAGTAGAGGATTGACCGATGGCAGATGTACAGCTTAAGGGAGTATCGAAGATTTACCCAGGCAGCATCCGCGCCGTGGCACCTACGAGCGTTCAAATCGAAGATGGCGAATTCGTTATTCTAGTTGGCCCGTCAGGCTGCGGAAAATCCACCCTGCTGCGTATGATTGCCGGGTTGGAGTCAGTTTCGCAGGGAGAAATCCATATCGGTGGCACGTTGATTAACAACGTCCCGGCCAAGGATAGGGACATCGCCATGGTCTTTCAGAACTACGCTCTATACCCACATATGACCGTCTACGAAAACATGGCTTTCGGTCTGAAGATGCGCAAACTTCCCAAGTCGGAAATTGACAGCCGCGTCCGCGCCGCTGCGGACATACTCGGTATGCACAGTTTTCTGGATAGAAGACCCAAAGCGCTGTCAGGCGGTCAGCGCCAGCGGGTCGCTGTCGGCCGCGCCATCGTACGGCAGCCGAAACTCTTCCTCTTCGACGAACCGCTTAGTAACCTGGACGCCAAGCTCAGAGTATCTATGCGCGCCGAGCTGATCAAGCTCCACAAACAACTGAAGGCAACGATGATTTATGTCACTCACGATCAAGTGGAAGCGATGAGCATGGGTGATCGGTTAATTGTGCTGAAGGACGGGATCGTGCAGCAGATAGGAGCCCCACTCGAGATTTATGATCGACCCGCCAATCAGTTTGTTGCCAGTTTTATCGGCAGCCCGCCGATGAATTTTATCAACTGTTCTCTGGTCAAGCGTGATAGTCAACTGTTTCTCACCGGCGAAGGTTTCCACGTTAAGCTTCCTGCAGATCGGAAAGTAACGCTCAAACAGTTCGGGGTCGCGAATTTTCCGCTAGTGTTAGGTGTCCGGCCTGAGAGCATTGTTGAGCGACAGTCATACCAAGGTGCCGTTGACGGCAACGTGATCCAAGCGCGAGTGAATATTCTGGAGCCTTTAGGGAGTGAGGTCCTTGCGACCTGCTCGTTCGCCCAGCAAGAGATTATTGTTCGCTTGAATCCGAGAACCAGCGTGAAGAGCGACGAAGTGATCGAACTTGTCTTCGACATGGAGCGCGCAACGCTTTTCGACCCGGCAACCACGGAGGCGCTCCCTTGAGTGCACGACTATTTGCAACCTATTTCCAATGGATTTGAATGCGGCCGTAACGGTTTTGCCGCGTCCTTGGAAGCACTCAACGATGCTACGGCTCAACTACAGAACAGGAAGCGGTAGAGACCTGGCCCTATCGGTACCATTTAGCGCTGTTGAGTCTGTCGCAAGGGCCAGGTCGCAACCGCTTCCTGTTCTGTAGTTGAGTCGTACGATCGTTAAGTGTTTTTAGAGACGCGGCAAAGCCGTGGCATTGTTGAGCTTTTTCAAGGAGTCGGCCAACCCGTTAAGCAAGAAAAGTTTTGCTCAGAAAACAAGAAACAAATCTACAGATGCAATTACTAGCCATAGTTTTGCTGGTTGCCCTATTAGCAAGCTGCAACCCATCGCGCCCGCTAAGTGTCGAAACGGGTCAAGTCACACTTACTTACTGGAGCGCGACCAACGCTCAGGAACTCGACTTTGCCAATCAGGTTGCGGCCGAGTGGAATGCGCTGCACACGGAAGTTCAGATTCGCGTTAAGCCGGTTCCATCCGGACAGTCGACCGAAGAAGTCATACTGGCCGCTGTCGCCAGTGGCACCACGCCGGACATATACTCCAGCGTTTTCCCAGGAGCGATGCAGGATTTGCTCGACGCCCGTGCCGTGGTCCAATTGGATGAATATCCTGACTTCTTCCAGGTCATGCATGAGCGCATGTCGCCAGAACTTCTGGAGCAATACCGCTCTTTCGATGAACACTATTATCAGGCGCCCTGGAAGTCGAACCCCGTCATGGTCCTATACAACACGCGAATGTTGCGCGAGGCCGGCGTTTCGACACTACCCGCCACTTATTCAGAGTTTCTCGCGGCAGCTGCTCGCGTAACTCGAGATACCAATGGCGATGGACGAACTGATCAGTGGATGGCCACCATTGATTATTATCCCATTTGGTACAAACGGTTATTCGATTACTATCCTCTTTACCTCGCAGCGGCAAACGGTCAAAGGTTGCTCGATAACCGTCGCGTTATGTTCGGCAATGAACACTCGGTTGCCGTGTTTCGTTTCTTACATGAGTGCTTCGCCAGGGGTTATATCCCACGTCAATCCTTTCAAGGCGATGTTTTCCTCGATGGTCGCGTGGCGGCGAAATTCACCGGGCCGTATAGCATCAGCCAACTCGAGCGCTACCGCACTGCGGACTTTGAATATGACTATGGTCCGATTCCTCGGCCTGACGATGCTGCCGGTCAGCCGCTAAGTTATGCCGACCCAAAAAGCATAGTTATTTTCAAGACATGCCAACATCCGCGCGAGGCCTGGGAGTTTGTTAAGTTCATGGTCTCCAAAAAGAACGACCTACGCCTGTTGCACTCGACCAGCCAGTTGCCCATTCGCTCGGGGCTTCTGGAGGATCCGACTTTCGCCGAGTATTTCAAGCGCAACCCGAAGCTGGTCAAATTCGCCGAGCAGTTGGCGACTGCGCGCAGCATTGAATCGATCGCGGAGCTTAAGGAGATATTTGACGCTATCGCCCAGGAAGTCGAAGCTTCTGTCGTCTTTGACCTTAAACCACCAGAACAGGCGGTTCACGATGCAGCCCGGAGAAGCCAACAGATTCTCGACGCACAATAAAACGGGGGCCCGGTTTCAGGTGCCGGGTGCCGGTAAATCGGGTGCCGGTTCACAGGTGCCAGGTGCCGGAGTCAACTTGATTTCACCAGCACCCGGCACCCGGCACCTGACACCTACTCATGTAGGCTACCTGATGGTGCTTCCTTACCTTCTTCACCTCCTGGTATTCGTCGGCTACCCGCTCGCCTTCGCGTTTGTTCTGATTTTTCACCGCTGGAATATCTATACACCGATGAAGTGGGTCGGATTGGGCAACATCAGGTTGTTGCTAACGGATCCGCTTATCTGGCGCGCACTCGGGAATACACTCTACTTCTTATTAATCCATATTCCATTGCAGCTGGTAATTGCGCTCGGGCTCGCTCAGTTGCTCAATCAGAGGATTCGAGCGCGGGCCTTCTTCCGCGCCAGTTATTTCCTCCCCTTCGTTATTTCCGGCGTCGTCGTGACGATTCTCTGGCAGCAACTGTATGCCGAGGAGACGGGCATCATTAACGTGTCGCTCCAGCTCATTGGTTTACCGAAAGTAGGTTGGCTAACCGATCGCCGCTTTGCGATGCCCGCCATCGCGATAATGGCGACGTGGAAGAACGTCGGTCTCTACATAGTGCTCTTTTTGGTTGGATTGCAGTCGATCCCATCGCAACTTTACGAAGCGGCGGAACTCGACGGCGCCAGCGGATGGCAACAGTTTCGTTTGATCACTATTCCGATGCTCAACCCAACGATTATGCTGGTGCTGGTGCTGTCAACCATCGGGGGCTTCTCGCTGTTCATCGAACCTTACGTGATGACCGGCGGTGGACCGGCCAACAGCACGCTTTCCGGCATTCTGTATCTCTACAAGCAGGCGTTCTTCTTCAGCAAGATGGGTTATGCCACAACTATCGGCTTCTTCTGGGCGGGGATTATATTTATCGTCGTGCTCATTCAGCGGCGCTTCGTAGAAACAGAGGCTATGTGATGAAGCGTTTTCTTGTATATGCAATTCTGATCTTTGGCGCGATTATTTTTCTCTACCCGTTCTTATGGATGTTGGCGGCAACATTCAAGCCTGAGATGGAGATTGCCGGCTTCAGTATAATTCCACGTCGGTTCACCCTTGATAGTTACCTTCTTGTTTTCCGCAAAATCCCGATCACGCGTGGTTTCGTCAATAGTCTCATTGTCGCAACGGTCGTAACGGCCTCGGTGATTGTCTTCGGCTCGATGGTGGGTTACGCGCTCTCGCGTCTCAGATTTCGCGGGCGCGAACTGATCTTCACTGTAGCACTCGTGACCATGATGATCCCGGCACAGGTCACACTCATCCCGCTTTACACGATGATGGTCAAGTTCGGCTGGGTCAACTCCTACCTGGCGCTGATTGTACCGGCGATGATGAGCAGCTATGCGGCGTTGCTTTTTCGACAGTTCTTCCGATCCATTCCGGAATCATTGATCGAGGCCGCTCGGCTCGACGGCTGCTCCGACTGGCGTATCCTTTTCACCATCGTCTATCCACTCTCGAAGCCCGCCATCATGACCGTCGCCATATTAACTTTCATGGGGGTTTGGAATGACGTACTGTGGCCACTGATGGTCATTCGCGATCAACAGCTGATGACAATGCCGCTGATGGTCACACTCTTTGCAGTAGGCGGGCAGGCTGAAGCACGTCTGGGCGTGCAACTGGCGGCGGCAATGCTGCTGGCGCTGCCCGTCATCGGTGCTTACCTGTTTCTTCAGCGTCACCTGATTGAAAGCATTGCGAGTAGCGGCATGAAAAGTTAAGCGAGCGAGGAATCACTGATGCGCGCTCTTCCTCTGACGAACCTAATCTTAATCCTCATAGCTCTGATTTGCGCCCCCTTGTCTAAAGCTGCGGGACCCCAACGCGGGCAACCGCCGTGGGGTGCCGGGTCTGATGCCCCCGCGGAGCAAAGGACGATCCATCGGATTGAACTGATGCCTCGTAAGCCGTCGCCCTTCGTTATGAAAGACTGGAAGGCTCTTGCCCGGGCTTATGACAGGTTTATTTTTGATTTCAACGCTAAAGGAGAACATTTGCCGGTTATATGGTGGGACAATAGGCGGCCCAACTTCGATCGGGTGACTTTCGGTCTGGCAAGTTATGTGGGCGATCCGAGGACCACAGGCATCGAGCATGAAGCGATCACTTGTATGGGAGCAATCCTCGGCGCGACCATCGCCGGAATCGACAAAGCCCGTGGGCCGTATAACTGGGTCTTGATGGTTGAGCAATATTTTAATCGAAAAAATGGAGAGAACCTGGTCTTAAACAAAACGGCTACTCAGAGTGGACAAACGTTTTGGTACGAGATCTGGCCGCACGTGCTCTTTTATGCCCTCGTTGACCGGTACCCCAATACCGGCAAAATGGAAGCGATCATGAAGATCACTGCCGATCGGTGGTACGACGCCTATTACCACATGGGCGGGAAGGATGGCACTGCTGATTTCGACCACACGGCTTTCGACTTCAATACCATGCAAGCCGTCGATAACGGAAAGTGGAAAGAACCCGATGCGGCAGCAGGGGTCGGCTGGTTGGAGTACATGGCCTGGGTTAAGTGGCGGTCGCCGAAATATCTACAAGCTGCGGATTGGTCAATGCGATTTCTTCATGATCGAAAAGACAATCCCCACTATGAAATCCTGATGCCCTACGGCGCATACCTTGCCGCCCGCATCAACGGTGAACTTGGGCGAAAGTACGATGTCCACAAGTTGCTCACATGGTGTTTCGATGAAAGCAAAGCGAGGCCGGGCTGGGGGACCATTGCCGAGAATTGGGGCGGTTACAGTTGTCATGGGTTGGTCGGCAGCATTACGGATGGTGGCGGCTACGCCTTTGCCATGAACACGTTTGCCACCGCAGGCGCGCTAGTGCCTCTCGTTCGCTATGATGATCGTTACAGTCGCGCAATCGGGAAGTGGATGCTAAATGCGGCCAACAGCGCCCGCCTGTTTTATCGGGACGCTCTCCCAGATGATCATCAATCAAGCGCGTTTTGGAAGGACGATCCAGGTGTTATCGCCTACGAGGGACTACGCAAAGAATGGAAAGGCAAAAGTCCCTACGCTACGGGGGATCCCATCCGGCTTGGGTGGGGCCCGACTGATCTAGCTCTTTACGGCGCTTCTTACGTCGGCTTCTTCGGTGGCATTGTTAAGCGCACTAACGTTGAAATGATCTTGCAACTGGACTGTCTGGCAACTGACTTTTTCCACGATCGCGCTTATCCCACTTTTCTCTATTACAACCCGTATGACATTACAAAGGAAGTTCAGATCAACGTCGGCCCAGAGTTCCGGGATCTCTTCGACGCGGCCAGCGATGGGTTTTTGAAAAAAAACGTAAGGGGCGTATCGAGCTTCAAGCTTGCTGCCAACACGGCAGCCGTCGTCGTGATAGTCCCAACCAGCGGAACAACTACTCAAAAAGGTAACAGGACGCTCATCAACCGCGTAGTAGTAGATTACGTCAAGTCCAGCAGCCTTAGGAAAGTACGTTAGGGCTAAGGCACGGTCACTATTGGAAGGAGTCAGCGGAGGGTACTTAGGCGTCTTATCTGCCTACCTATCGCGTGGGCGGTTCACACCCTCTCTTACATCTTCATTAACCGGTTAAGCATTTCGTTGATGTTTCCAAGTGCCACAGCAATCGAAGAATCGGCAGCGCCATAATAAAGACGAATCTCACCGGTTAGCTCATCAACTACCTGTCCGCAGGGAAAAACAACATAACCGACATCGCCGATGATTTCGTAAGGCTCCCGCGGACTCATCACCCACTCGTCCCCCCGCCGGATGATGCGGGTGGGATCCTCCAGGTCGAGTAACGCAAGGCCGACGCGATAAATTACGCCAGCGCCTGTAACGCGTACACCGTGATAGATCAGCAGCCACCCTTCAACAGTCTCAATCGGGGGCGAGCAGAGACCAATCTTGTTTGCATCCCACCAGTTGCCGCGCCGTGATGCCAACATCACCGTGCTGTCGCTCCAATGTTGCAAATCCGCTGAGAACGAGAGATGGATGTCTGCGGTTGAGCCGGGCGTGACGGGCCGGTGGATAAGCGCCCACTTGCCGCCGATTCTTCTTGAGAAAAAGGCCGCGTCCTTGTCCTCAGGCTGCATGATCATGCCGCGGCGGTCGAAGGTTTTGAAATCGCGCGTCAGTGCGAGCGATACAAGGGGACCACGCGCTGAGTATGCAGTGTAGGTGACGGCATATTGTTCGAGTTCAGCAAGGTAAACGATGCGAGCATCCTCGACCCCCCACTCCTCCTCAGGATAATTAGCGGGATCGGGAGCGAATGTTGGTTGAGGATCGATCTGCCAGTTTGTAATCCCATCCTGACTGCGCGCGACGGTCAGATGTGAGATGCCTGTGCGGTCTTCAACTCGGGCGAGCAAGAGAGTCTGACCATCCGCGAGTCGAACCGCGCCGGGATTGAAGACCGAGTTGACCTGATAGGGCCAGTCCGACGCCGTAAGAATAGGGTTCTCTTCCGCGCGCCGGAACAGGTCAGGAAAGCGCGCGTTAGGTTGGTAGTTGGCTAGCATGATTCTTGAAGGCGCGCGTTTAGATAGCTGTCACGCAAAGACGCAAAGGGAGCAAAGACGCAAAGAAGAATATGAATACGTTCTAGACTTTGCGGCTTTGCTCCCTTTGCGTCTTTGCGTGTTACTTGCATCGAACACAAGATTCAGCATTCGTCCGACCACAAAGCTTCATAACTGATAAATCCGCGCTTCCCAACCTTTCAGATTCACCACGGAGACATTCTCTTCCCTACCCTCTAAGTTTGAAAGCGTTAAGGACCCTGCTTTCAACCCGTCCGGCAGCGTATACGCCAGATCGTTTTTTGACAGATTAAGCACCACCAGATACTTGTCCGCTCCGAGTAGGCGCGTGTAAGCAAAGACGGTGGGGTTTTGCGGATCAAGGTCTTTGTAATCGCCATAGATCAAAGCAGGAGTTCTCTTCCGCAACTCGATCATCTTTTTGAAATAGTTATAAATCGAGTTCTGGTCTGCCAGAGCTTGCTTAGCGTTGATCTGTGTGTAATTAGGATTCACTGCCAGCCAGGCTTTTGCGGCGGTAGTGAATCCTCCATTGGGCGATTCGTCCCACTGCATAGGCGTGCGCGCGTGGTCACGACTCGTTTTCCGCAAGTTATCAATGTACTCGGCAATGCCCGCCTGACCCGTCAGAATTTCCGCCTTATAGGCATTTTTCACTTGAATGTCATCGAACTCTTCAATCTTTGTGAAAGGATAGTTGGTCATTCCCAACTCATCGCCTTGATAGATGAAAGGCGTTCCTTTCAATGTCAGCAACATCGTCGCCAAAGTTTTCGCCGAAGGCACCCGGTACTGCGGCGTGTCGTCGCCGAAGCGGGAAACAACCCGAGTGTTATCGTGGTTGGTTAAAAACACAGTGTGCCAACTATTGACATCCAGTGCCTGGTCGAAGCGTGTATAGATGGCCTTCACGGCGGGCCAGGTCCATGGTTTCCATCGCCAACCGTTACGATCAATGCTAACGACATCAAAATGAAAAATCATATTCAATGCATTTCGTCGTTCATCTACCAGCAAAGGCGTTTGCTCGAGCGATACGCCCAGGGCCTCGCCGACGGTCATCACGTCGTACTTAGACAATACTTCCCGGTTCATCTCCTGAATGTACTCGTGTAACTTCGGACCCGATGCATAGACCTTGCCGTAGTTCCCGTCATAATCCGCCGGAAAGTCAGGAAAGCTCTGGTCTTTCGAAATGAACGGAATGACGTCCATGCGGAAGCCGTCCGCTCCTTTGTCGAGCCAGAATTTCATGATGTCGTAAACTTCTTTACGAAGTTTCGGATTGTCCCAATTCAAATCGGGTTGTTTCTCAGCAAAGAGATGCAGGTAATACTCGTCCGTTGCGGGATCTTTTTTCCAGGCCGGACCGGAAAAGAATGAGGTCCAGTTGTTCGGCTCCTTACCGTTCTTGGTGGGTCTCCAGATGTAGTAGTCGCGGTACGGATTGTCTTTGGATTTCCGACTCTCGGCGAACCACGCATGTTCGTCACTCGAATGGTTTACGACCAGGTCGAGAATCATCTTCATGTTGCGCTGCTTGACGCCTTTTAGCAGTTCGTCAAAATCAGCCATGGTACCGAACTCGGTCATGATTTTTCGGTAGTCGCGAATGTCGTAACCGTTATCCGCGTTCGGGGAGTCGAACATCGGGCTCAGCCAAATAACGTCTACGCCTAAACCCTTGATGTAATCGAGCTGCGAAGTAATACCTTTCAAGTCGCCGATACCGTCGCCGTTGGAGTCTTTAAATGAGCGCGGATAGACCTGATAGACGACGGCTTCTTTCCACCATTTCCTGTTGTAGCCGTTGGCGGTAGCAACGTTACCCTCACTTGGTTTTGGCGATTCGGTTGTCGTCGTCTTATTTCCCGTTTGACACGCCGTCAGAATCAATGGAAAGGCAACCATCACAATTGTAAAATATAAGATTTTCATTGCACAGTTCCTTCAAAGCAAGCATGACACGCAAAGACGCCAGGGGAGCAAAGAAGCAAAGTCTGGTACGTATTCTTCTTTGCGTCTTTGCTCCCTTTGCGTCTTTGCGTGAAAACTCATTGTTCGCCGCACAGCCGCACCATGTGATCTCGCAACTGCCGACTTCATGCCTTGCGACGCTGAAGAGGGATAGTCAACTCTCGGCGGAAGTAAGTGCCTGTTGGTCCATCGAAGGCAACAAGCAAACGTGTTGCGGAATTCGTACCTGTTTCCACCGTCGCGCCGCTGACCTCGCCGAGTTGATGTGGAGTGCGCACGCTTAGTGCATGTGATCGGCCGCCGATTCCTTCAAGCACCAAATGCAAAGCGTCCTCATCGGCGCGCGAGCGCAGAATCCTCAGCCCTTTGCTCGGTGCGCCCGGCGCGGGTATCTCCTGATCTGCGAAAACCTCTGTTCCTTCGTCGTAGCTATAAATGACGAGGATAGGTTCCTGGGTTACATCAAAAGTCACTTCAGCGCGTTGTATGTCCCCAATGCTCTTCCTCGCAAATTCGACGGGCCGCCCCTGAAGTTTCACGGTGCCGACACGCGCGTCGAGCGGAAAGGCGGGCGCAACCGTGATTTTGGTGTAATTGCCATTTGCACTTGCTTCGCCCGATGTCTCACCTCGTCGGGTAATCTTAACGGTTAATTTTCCTACCCCACGTTCCAGCTTGAGATCTATGCGGGCATTACCTGCTTTGATGTTCCGCGCTTCAACCTGGTTCCAGTTCGCAGGTAGCTGCGGTGCAAACCGCAACTCTTTCCCACCCGCCTTCACTTCAATCCCGAACAGTCCGCGCATGGCGGGAGTGATGACCATCGCCTCGGACCAGATTTGATGGTGAGATGAGCGGCCGAAAGGCGCATTGAAGTCTCCCGACAGTAACTCTGTCACGTATCCCAGAGCGCTCGTGTACGTGAGCAAGGCGGTTGCCATTAATGCCTGATAGCCAACGTGCGGGCGGCCATAACGGTAAGCTCCCATGCTGGCCCAGCCCGTGAAAAGCGGCCACACAGAGCCATAATGGTAGGAGAGTGGGTCGTAGAGTTTGCTTTTATTCGAGATGATGCGCGCGCCCCAGTCAGTGGCCATCTGACCGCTCCCCAGATGATCTATCTGTGATTGGGCACGCTCCGCCGTCATCGTCTCAAACCAGAGCGGGACAGCGGGAAGCACAGTATCCTCGTCGTAGATGCGTTTGCTGCTCAGTTCATTTAAACGTGCCTGCCGCACGGCCAGGTTCGGACCAGGTTCGGCCTCCGGCGGCTTTTCACTTGGCAGCTTGGTAGCGAACGCGTAGAAGCCTCGATCCCCCAGCCAGAAGGATTGCTCCATCGCGACGCGGGTTCGCTCGGCATTAGCACGGGCCTTCGTTGCTAGCGTACGATCGCCGACTATTTCGGCCATCTCAGCAATACAAAGCGATGCTTCAATCCAGATACCCTGCATGTAGATCTCTTCATGCGGGGGATAAAGCGCGCCGCCCTCTACCCAACCGTGACCAAACTTGGTTCCCCTCGAATTCTCAATCAGTTGATTGCCATCCGTGTCGGATGCTTCGGAGAAGCGATAAGCTTTGACGATTGAATCCCAATTCGTCCTGAGAAAGTCTTTGTCACCGCTGGCCCGCCAGTAGTCGCCGTGAACAATCACGTACAGCGGTGTTCCATCGGCGCTGTTCCAGGGAAATTCATAATCGGTAAACCATGGGATCAGTGACGCGCTCTGCGAGATCTCGTGCGGGATCTTGCCATCTGCCCTCTGAAATTTCTTCAAAAATTCCAACGCGGTTCTGGTAGTTCCAAAATCACCGTAAGAGTTAATGGCCAGAGATGTCCACAGAGCATCGCGTCCAAAGAACCAGGCGAAACCGGGCCGCTCGCTGTCGCCTGAAGTACGAAAACCCGCAAGTAGTCCTGTGCCGAGGTAGGGGTTGGTCGCTACTCCTTTGTCCACGCCAACCTTGGCCCAACTGAAAGCTTTGTTGAGTCGCTCATCAGGTGTCGTTAGGCTCGTAGTTTCCTTTTCCAACCGCTCGTAATAAGCGACGTTCTTTTCGTAGAGCGCCGGCACCGAGTTGAGCAGCCGATCATAGATGGCCTTCGTCTTCTCGCGCCCTTCGACGCCGCCGGCAATGACGATGGGAATAAAGCTCGTGCTCAAGTCTTCAGGAGACGGTGTGATGACAAAGTGTGCGGGCACATCCCTCGGTTCTTCCTGGTACGGCATGACTGAAAGGTCTTGCCCTGCCGGCGACCCGATCATACCCACAAAGCGTTTTGATTCTTCGGTGATGTAATAGACATGCTCTTTTTTGTCCCAGTCGAGATTTCCGGTCATTAGGCCCGCGGGCCATGCGAGTTTCAGTTTGGGCCTAAACGACACCGTCACACTCATGGGCAGCGTGCTCTTGATGTCGAGCAACATGACGATCCCGGGTTCATCCACCGGCGCGAAAATCGTGTGATTCACGGTGAACGCCGCGTGGGAGTAAGTCAAAGTCGTGGCTTCGGGACGCGCATTAATCAGCACGGCGAGATCCGAGGCCCGGAATTCGAGCGGATAGCCTTCAATGCGAAACGAGAGCTGGAAGTCATCCAGCAGTTTCATCGGGTAGACCCAGGATTCCAGCGCGCGATGCTCGTAACCAAAGACGCCAGATTTGCGACCGACCACGTTAAAGAAGGTTCCGGCGTGAGTTCGTCGCTCCAGCTCCAGTCCGCTTTTCCTTAAACTGAACCTGGGTGTAAACAATCTCTTTGGCTGGGCTGGCGCCGCTGGCGTGAACTGGCTTGAGACGAAGAGAATCAGACAAATAGCCGATCGGTAGACCCAGACCTTCACAATTCGATCCCCCTTAACCGAAGTAGCCAGTGGCACAGACTTTAGTCTGTGAGATAGATAGCAGAGCGCAATTTTAGAAACGTGATTCAACCTTATCCGATCGCAGACTATAAAGTCTGTGCCACCGGATCACAGACTGAAGTCTGTGTCACTCTTAAGGGCGCTTTGCAGCTTATCGAGTGCGCCTTGCAACATTTCATCGTCCCGAGCGATGCATAGTCGCATATAGTTTTCCCACCGATCGCCATCAGCGAAGGCACTCCCAGGCACTGCTGCGACTCCTACGCGACTCATTAACATCTCGTTAAGCTCCATCGCATCTTCAAATCCCTCGGGGATTCGTGCCCACACATAGAATGCGGAACCTGAATCGTAGACCTCAAACCCTATCTGCTCCAGCGCCGTAACTGCGACTCTTCTCTTAACCTTAAAACTCTCACGTAAACGAGTGTAGTACTGCGGATCAGTCATTAACACTTCCGACAGGGCACGCTGCAGCGGCGACGGCGAGCAGACATAGAAAACATTATTGGCCTTGTTGAGATCAGACAATATGCCGGAGTCACCGTAGACATACCCGAGTCGCCAGCCTGAAATATTCCATGATTTGGAGAAGGAATTTACCGTGAGCGTTCGCTCCCACATACCCGGCAACGTCGCAATTGAAATGTGCGGCTGAGAACCCACGACGTAATGTTCATAGACCTCATCGGCTATGCAGAGCAGATCAAACTCCTGGCACACAGCCGCAATTGCCGCGAGCTCACCTGCGCTGAATACCTTGCCGGTGGGATTCACCGGGGTACAAATGATGATGGCTCGCAAAGGGAAGGTCTTGCGATTTTTCAATGCGCGGCATTGAGCGCGTAACTGATCACCGTCAAGTTCCAGCTTCTCGCCATGAAGCGATAGTACTTCGGCAGTGCCACCCAACTCATTGAGGATGTGCCGGTGATAAGGATAATAAGGCTCGAAGATGATGGCGGAAGCGTTCCTGAGATAAGTTTGCGCGATGGCTATCAATGCTCCGGTGGCGCCCTGGGTGATTAGCAGTTGGAGCGGAACGCCTTCCGGATCAATTACGATTCCGTTAAACGCAGAGATTTTCTTTGCCACCGCGCGACGAAGTTCGGCGACACCCTCCGCTGGGCAGTAATGGTTTTGGCTGGCCGCAATGATCCGGCTAGCTGCTTCAGCCAGTGCGGGATCAATACTCAGTTCCGATTGGCCTTGCACGAGATTGCCGCTGGCAGGCACCAGTCGTGTAAGCGCTCGAATATCAGGTCGGGTTTTTATCTTCATGGTTCATCGGGGATGAGCACTTATTTCTTTGCTGTAACGCCGCAAGCATTCATTACTGTGGTGGAGGCTATCAGTCCGGCGAGCAGCGCGCCGCACAAGTGCGTGATCCAAGATCATGGTGTGCGTTGTGCTACCATCGCCGTCCGACCCGACACATCGCCATTATCTTAACAGAACCACCGATGGGGCGATAAAGTACATTGCGGCTACCGGCGGCGTGACGGTGCAGGTTCGCCACGTCGTAGCGAAACCTTAAAGCCGGTGTTGCGCTGCGGTGGTAGTAATGCAGTTTGGTTTTCTGGAAATACACTCACTTACAGAACCGCGAGCGAGTAGCGACCGGATCCAACACTCAACAGTCGGTAACCCCCGCAAATCTAATTAACTTGAACTTGGGATCCGGTCGTTACTGCTCGCGGTTGTGTACTCGAGCAAAACTGCAAGGCTGCTTCAGGCATGTTGAAACTGCATCGGTATGGTTCGGTTACTCGCTGGGATCTCAGAACAATGGAGGAGTGAAGATGAAAATCCGTGTGTGTTGTTTTGCACTTTTGATAATTGGTGTTGCCGTGACGGTCAACGCACAGGAGAAGGGAATGAAGATTTACATTTCCGCGGACATGGAAGGCGTTGTTGGCGTTGTCACCGCTGAGCAGCTAGGGCCTCAAGGTTTCGAGTACCAGCACTTCCGAGAGTTCATGACGCAGGAGGTCAATGCTGCTATCGAGGCTGCATTCGCCGCCGGGGCAACTGAAATCGTCGTCAGCGACTCGCACGGTAACGGACAGAACCTGTTGATTGAGAAGTTGCCGAAGAACATCCTGCTCGTCCGTGCGTGGCCCCGACCGCTCATGATGATGCAGGGCATTGATGAGACTTTCGCAGGCGCGATCTTTCTCGGCTACCACTCCGGAACGACTAACCAGCAGGGGGTGCGCGCCCACACGATATCCAGCGCCGGACTTGCGGATGTGAAGCTGAATAGTATCTCGGTGCTGGAAGCGGGCATCAACGCGGCGATCGCCGGCCACTTCAATGTGCCCGTGATTATGATCTCGGGTGATGACATCGCCGTCAAAGAAACAACCGCACTGTTGGGCGATGTCGAAGGAGCGGTAGTCAAGTTGGCCTCGGGTTTTCACTCGGCAAAAACCTTGATGCCCGAAGCGGCTTACGATTTGATCCGCGAGAAGGTAAAAAAGGCTATCGGCAGGATCAAGATTTCAAGCCGTACAAACTAGCGACACCTATTCAGTTGGACGTTCGCTTCAAGAACTACCGCCCGTCAGAGGTACTTAGCTACCTGTCGATCGTCGAACGCACCGACGCGCATAGCATCAGATTCACCGGCAAAGACATTATCGAAGTCTCGAAATTCCTTGAATTCATGATCATCTACGAACCATCCCTGGAACCCTAGTCCTGCCAAACGCCTCGGCACCCGCGGCCCGAATCAGAGCGCTCAAGCGCCACGGCACGGCGGCATCTCGAGAGCTGCGCGGTCGGGCAGCGGGTGCAGATGAGGTCGTTAACGACTCTTAGAGGCTCGTTTCTTTGGCTACGGACATCCCACGGTTGTGCGGCACAGTAACCGTCACCGTCTGGGTAGACGAACCGCCCGCGCTGTCGGTGGCGGTGATCGTTATTGTGTAAATCCGGCCATCGCCATTACCCGACCGCTCTGCGCGCAGACGCACGTGATGTCCATCCACGACCTCCCAGTCGGGCGACGTATCGCCGTCACCATCGCCGTCGACCGGCTCGTTTCTTGTGACGTTGAGTTTGGTAGTGGTGGCGCCACAGTTGTCCGTCACATCGTAGCTGACCGTGACATCTACCATCTGGTGATTGGGCGGCCACAGCACTGGTATGTCTACCGATGCGCCGGAAATCACGGGCGGCGGGTTAGAGGCCAGTACCGAGGCCGTCGTCGAGTTATTGTCCAGGCTGAGGTCGGGTGTCGAGGAGGTGGCCGTTGCGGTGTTGCTAATGGTCGTGCCGTCGGCCAACGAACATTCCACCGTAGCCACTAAAGTTATGTTGATTGATGCACCCGCGGCGAGCGAGTTGATAGTTACAAAGCGGGCATTACCGGCTCCGCCACAGATCGCGCCTCCGGTCGCGTCACACGATACGAAAGTCGTGTTGGCCGGGAGGTTATCCGTCACCGTTAAGGACTCGGCCGTGCCCGGTCCAAGATTGGTCACGGTAGTCGTGTAAGTGACCTCCGAGCCGGTGAGCACCGGGTTTGGAGAAGCAATCTGAGTAACCGACACGTCCGCGTTGGTGGTAGTAAAGCCCTCAAATTGATTCGCTCGAAGTGCGCTGGTGGTAAAAGCGTCGGAGGCCACTAACGACTCTCCCGCACCGAACACGATTAGACCGCGAATGAAATACGGGCCGTCGACGCCATTCCTGCCGATCCGTTCGCCGTCGTAGGTGAGATTCATGATGTTGAGTCCCGCGGTAAAGGACCGGGATCCGGCGGCGAAGCCTAGCTCCGTGCCATTCCGGTCAGTGAGCCGCGCCGACCACCTGTAGAAGCCGGGGTTGATGATTTCCACCTCGACGCCGACTCTGAGCAGATTGAAGAGGTCGTTGCCGTCGGTGTCGATTCCCGTGGTTGAGCCGTTACCGGTCAGGTTAATCGCTGAGTGCTGGAATTGACGATAGCTATAGGCTGCCGTCTGGTGGACGTTGACCCGATCATCGACCGGCAAGATATTCAGGTCGTCCTCTTCGGAGAGTACGACGGAAGTGAGCCGATAAGGACCGTCTACCCTATTTTTAAAGATCGACTCGCCGTCAAAGCGCAGCGGGACCGTCTGCTGTCCCACGTTCAGTGCCATCAAGACTGACGCGTTGTGTGTGTTGCCGGCGGAGTCCGTGACGACGCCGAGTAAGCGATAGTTACCCGCAACGGTTGCATTCACCCCCACCTGAACTACGAGTTGGTTGAATAAGCCGTCGCCGTCTGTGTCCAGCCCGGAATCCTGGAAGGGTCCTGAAATGGTGGAGGCGCTCCGGCTCACAGTTGCGATAGTGAAGTCCTCGCGGCTGAAGGCCGGGGCTGCACTGCGGCTGGCGTTAAAGGCGATCCGATAGGTCCCGGGCTGCGCGGTATTGCTAAGGACACCCGTATAGACGCCGTCATTTGCGGTGGCATCGCCGTCGGCCCCGTCGTCGCGCAACGAGACGTCACGCAATGTGCTGTCAGGGAGCGCAACTCTCGCCATGACTGAAGCGCCCGTGAGCGGTGCATCACCGTTCTTGACCGTGCCCGAGAATCGCAGAGTTTCACCGGCGTGAACGCTCGGTTGCTCCACCTTACCCACGAAAGTGATCGCCGGATTCTCCAGCCAACCGCTAACGGCGTACCCGACCTGTCCGGAAGGATCGGTGACTGAGGGCGCGCTAACCTCGACGGTCCACATGCCAGTTTCCGGCGCGCCGAAGTTATAGACCTCCAGCCGGCCTCCCTCAATATCTCCTTCGTCGTGAGAAACGTCCGTGCGGCCAGCCACCGTGGTGGCGTCAAAGCGTTGGCCCGAAGGTGAGATCAGCGCCATGTCTAAGTTGCCGGACGGATACATCATAGAAAAGAAGATGGGAGTCGCCTGGTCAATTGGAATGGTCTTACTTTGGACCTCTCCCTGACGAATCGTGGCGGCCGCTGCGGCCGTGCGAACAAGCGAAGTCGTCTCCTCTTCCGCCGCCAACGCCAAAGCATTCGTCCCGAAAATTTCTACGCGGTCGCGCACGCTGTTGTAAACGCCGGACGAGCCGTTCAACTGCGTGTGTTTAGCTTCCCCGTTTCCGCCACTTGAGCGGAACCGGCGGTTCTCCGTGTAGCCGAGCGCATGCACTGAACTGACGGGCACAATCGTGTCTCCAGTTCCCGAGATGAGGAGCAACAGTCGGTCAAGCGGGCGGCAGAAAGGGTTTAGGAAGAAGCAGTCCGGATCATAGTCGCCAGCGAGGGCGGTGTATTTGACTTTGGGGTTCGGGCCGTGGGTGGCGTTGTAGATCCCCATGTACGGCCGAGTCAATTGAACGCCGGCGGGACCTGCAAAAGCGCTGATGAGGAACCCGGGAAGACCCCCAAAGAAGACGACAATACCCTGCCCCACGTCGGCGAGGCGGGTACCACCATTCGGCGTGCCGAGTTGTATTACGCGCTCGACCGAGTCATTGTTTTCAACGAAGTGGCGAGAGTCAATACCGCCCTTGCTGTGGCCGACGAGATCAACTTTATCGACGCCCCAGCGCTGGGTCGCGTTGGCCACCTCGGTGGCGATCTTGCGAGCGTTGTCCTGAATGCTGTCGAGATTGCCCATGTTGAGGCGGTTGCTGTTTGGGATGCCGAGGCTGTTTAGCTTGTTCACCCAGCTGAAGCTAGGCTTATTCCACGCGCCGCCGTTAGAGAGAATGCCGTGCGCCATCACGACCGGCCGTGCGACTTTGAAGCTGAGCGCGGCCCAGTCGACGCCATGCACCACACGAATTCGGAGTTGGCCGTGTCGATGTCGATCTGGACAGTGTTCTCGGCGGGCACAATGGTCCCGCCTGGACCCGGGTCAGCCGGGAAGTTCACCCACTCGATCGGCACGCTAAACTCATTCAACCTCCAAACGCCGTCGTCGCCCTGAAGAAACTCTGTAGGCACTACGTTGTTGTTAAAGCTCACGCGGTCACGCTCCGGGTTGAAGAAACCTCCGCCGCCGAAGAAGTCGATGTCAAAGGCCGGCATTTGCAGCGTCGCGGTTTCAGAGATGAGGCCGTTGGCCTTGAGCTTTTGCACGTCGCCGACGTGGCGGGTCACCGAGATATTGAAGACCAGCGGGCCTTCGTCACGGTAACTGCAGAAGGTGTCGAGTCCCGGGCCGCAATCGACTACGAAAGTGGCGTCGTTGGGTTCGGGTGGGGCGAAAGGCGAACTGGGGCAACTCGGCAACGATGGACTGAGGCTCTGCGCGGCGGCACTTGATCCACGATTGCAACTCTCGCCGTCGCCCGGTCTGGGGTCTCGAATGTTCTGAGGAAGAGGGGATTTGCCCTGGTCGGGTTCGGTGTCCGGCTTTTGCGGGCTTTGGCTCACGTCGAGGTTGCGCTGAAAGGATTTCACACTCTGAGCGAGACTCATTTGGGTCGTTAGGAAACTGAAAATTACCAGTAGAGCAAGTGTTGATTTTCGGTGCATGACTTTGCCTCCTAGGGGTTTGGCGAGTGTGAATGTTGTTTAGCAGGATCCACTATCGAGGTCAGTGGGTTGTCAGGTAGATCCTAATTTGCAAAAGGAAAGTCCAGTCGTCGATGCTAGTCAATAACAGAACCGAGCGGTAAGTGTCATAGACTTTAGTCTGTGTTGCCGCTTGAGTTGCTTAGATCATTGTCAAAACCAGGCTGGCTTGAGATCACAGACTAGAGTCTATGCCACTTACCGCTCCCGGTTCTGTAATGAGCGGCATCACCGACTCGATTTCCCTGGCTCAGGACACCTTTTTAAACTGAGTTGCCCAGATCACCGCCCCGCACTACAATGCAGGCGGCCCCAACGTCTGAACTGAACATTGCTTCCTCACGATGCCCATGGACAATACTGGAGAGTTGAGAGGAAGTCCTTAGAAGGCTCTCAAAGAATTCTCAAAATCGCCTATGGTCAGGCCAGTAAAATACTTCTACGAGTTCGACGCTTTCCGCATAGACCCGGCAGCACGTCTCCTTTTGCGGGAAGGCACGCCAGTGCCGCTCACGCCCAAGGTCTTCGAAACGCTATTGGCACTCGTCCAGAACAGCGGGCACGCCCTGGCGAAAGACAGGCTAATGCGCGAGGTTTGGCCGGATTCGCATGTTGAGGAAGCTAATCTGACCCAGAACGTCTTCACGCTTAGGAAGGTTCTGGGCAAGAGCCGAGACGGACGTCAATACATCGAGACCGTTCCGCGGCTCGGCTACCGCTTCGCAGCGACCGTCAGGGAGGTGCGAAGTGAAGGGCCCCACAGGTCGATAGATTCTCTCGCGGTCCTGCCGCTCCTGAACTCAAGTGGCGACCCGAACCTGCAGTACCTCAGCGACGGCCTCACCGAAAGCATCATCAACAGCTTGTCGCAACTGCCGCAGCTGCGGGTTATGGCCCGAAGCACAGTCTTCCGCTACAAAAGCCAGGAAGTTAACGCGGCAAAAATCGGACGAGATTTGAGTGTCCGCGGGGTGCTCACGGGAAGGGTTCTTCAACTCGGCGAGAGATTGATCATCAGCACTGAACTGGTGGATACGGCCGACGGGTCGCAGCTCTGGGGCGAGCAGTACAACTGCAAGCCGTCCGACCTTCTTGCGCTGCAGGAGGAGATTTCGAGCGAGATCTCGGAGAAGTTACGCATCCGGCTGACGGGCGAGGAAAAGGAGCGGCTGACCAAACGTCATACCAAGGACACCGAGGCCTATCAACTCTATCTTAAGGGTTGCTATTTCTTGAACAAGTACACCAAAGAAGACGGTGAGAAAGGGCTCGACTACTTTCGGCGGGCGATTGCCATAGACCCAGACTATTCTCTGGCTTATGTCGGACTCGCTGACTATTACTACAGAGTTTCAACCACGTACTTGCCGCCCCGGGAAGCGTTGCCGAAAGCCAGAGCAGCAGCGATGAAGGCCCTGGAGTTAGACGACACCCTGGCCGAAGCCCACACTTCGCTGGCATACACCATGATGCTCTACGATTGGGACTGGGCCGGGGCCGAGGCGGAATTTAAGCGGGCCATTGTGCTCAAGCCCGGCTACGCCGCAGCTCATCGCTGGTACGGAATCTATTTGTTGTTTGTGGGGCGGTTTGACGAGAGCCTCGCGGAGATTGAACGTGCCCACGAGCTCGATCCGCTCTCGCTTCAGGTCAATGTCAGTTTAGCCGCACCCTTCTACTTTTCGCGCCAGTATGAGCAAGCGATAGAACAGTTTCTCAGGACACTCGAGATGGACCAAAGCTTTTGGCCGGCGCATTACCTCCTGGGATGGGTTTATGAAGAGCGTGGGGAATTCTCTAAAGCAATCGAGGAGTTTCAGAGGGCCAAGAAGTTAGATGACACGCCGATGATCTTAGCAGGCCTGGGGTACGCGTATGCCGGGGCCGGAAACCTTAGCGCAGCCCAAAAGGTTCTGGATGAGTTAAAAGGGCTCGCGAAGAAGCGTTACGTCTCGCCTTATTTCATCGCCATCGTTCATGCAGGCCGCGGAGAAAAGGACGAAGCACTCGAATGGCTTGAAAAAGCATCCGACGATCGGTCCGAGATGTTGGCTTGGCTTAAAGTGGCCCCGGAGCTCGACCGACTGCGCCCGGATCCGCGATTCGCAAGTCTCATGCGCCGCGTCGGGTTCGCGACGTGAAATCAGTGTCACGCGACAGACGACTCGTACACGTCATTGCTCAGCTACAGAACCGGGAGCGGTAGCGACCGGATCCAATACTCAACGCCCGATAAACCGCTAAGACGACATTGAGTATTGGATCCGGATCGCTACCGAGATTGTGTGAAAACTCAAATTGAGACCAATAACCTCAGACGCGGGTAACGCAGCCACTGACTACAGTACCAATGAGAGTATCACTCAACTACAGAACAGGAAGCGATAGCGACCTGGCCGTTGCGCCAGACTCAACAGTGCTAGTGGTACCGAAAGGGCCAGGTCGCTACTCTATATATGAAAGGGCGCCCCAAAGGTAGTAGCTTGGAGTTGTTCGACGACTTCAAGTAAAC
>JBHENP010000026.1:0-54396 GCA_046261995.1 Pyrinomonadaceae bacterium | reverse complement strand
GCCGGCTTAGCTCAGTTGGTAGAGCGTCTGATTCGTAATTAGAAGGTCGCCGGTTCAATTCCGGCAGCCGGCTCCAAGGGTCTTCACACGGGATCATACAGCATTAGCCCAGCCTGCCACAGTATGATTGAATGTGGGCACCGGTTAGCGTATCTCGAGAGTGAACGAATTCCAGAAAACCCTGCACGGAGCCATTGATCCACAGAAGGATGCCTCCCATGAAAAAAGCTCTCGCATCAACACTCGCGCTTTCTTGCGTGGCACTCGGTCTCAGCCGATCGAGCTTCGCGCAAGACAATACGTCTCGAACCCCGGTCTCTGTCGCAGCAGAAAGTGGCAACAGGGAGCAGGATAGACTAAATGGTCCCGTCCGCCGCGTTCGTGTGGAAACCGCAAAGGTCATTTTGAAAGATGGCAACTGGGTTGAGGGCCCCCGCACGGTTCTCGGAATTGCGACCTACGATCCGGCAGGAAGAAAGATTGACTCCGTGACCTACCCCGTCGAAGACCTGCCTGGCAAGGCGCACTATGTTTATGACGATATAGGAAACGTCGTGGAAATGACCTTACGGAGCACTGACGGTTCCCTGCTCAGCAAAGAGACTTATAAGTATGAATTTGACCAGTTGGGAAACTGGTTAAAAAAAATCAGTTCAGTCGCTGTATATGAAAACGGTAGAATCATTTTCGAACCGACTGGGATCACCTATCGCACTCTCAGCTACTATTACAGTCAAGAAATCGAGAAACTCAACTCCCTTTCACTTAGGCCTCAGGGAGTTTCAGCGCCCAGTACCTCTTCAACACTTCCCCCACGCTCAAATGCATCGTCGTCAGATCCTCCCCGACCTTTGACACCTACCGCTGCCCAGGTAAGCTCAACCATTCAACCGCTGGCAGAGGCCGCTAGTGCTCACGCCAATAAAGAGCCGGTTTCAGCTGCCGCTCCGGTGGCATCAGACAAAACCAGCACTGACGCCCCGGTTCCAACACCAAACGAGATCCGTGCGACTCCCGATGACGCCCCTGCAACAAGTGTAGTTCAGCATGTGGCCGAAGATGTCCTGCGCAATGCGGCCATAGAATTGCCTAAGGCTGAGTATTCAGACGCGGCGCTGCTGGCACGAGCGAGCGGCAGAGTAAAGGTTCAGGTATTAGTGGACGAGAACGGCCGTGTTACGAATGCTCAAGCAACTTCGGGTCACCCGCTCCTGGGAGCGGCAGCAGAAGCCGCAGCGCGTAAGGCGCGGTTCTCGCTCACAAAAGCTTCCGCTGGTGCTACACGGGCATATGGCGTATTGAGTTATGATTTTGTACACCCCAATCCAGTAAGCGAAACAACTCCGGCGACCGCGCCAACAACCGATACAAATCTGCCGCAACCTGTTGACCGCAAAACGGGGGCCACGTCGATTCCTGAGAATGCCGCCTCCGTTGAATCGAAACCGAAAACCTCGACGAATTACTCGGAAGCAGCCCGGCCCTTTTACGACAAAGGCGTGACCCTCCAGGCATCAGGGCGTTACGCGGAAGCGGCTGAGGCGTTCAATCAGGCGATTAAATTCAATCCCAACGATGCTAATGCCTACGCAAGACTAGGCATGGCATATTCTGCGGTGCTGAAACACAAAGACGCGATCCCGGTCTACAAAATGGCACTCCAAATCAATGGGAGTGCGCTCGATGCGCCGGCTTACTACATGTGGGGCCACTCTTACCTGGCGCTTGAGAAGACTTCAGACGCACTCAAAGCCTTCAAGCAGGCTCTCTCCATCATTAAAGCGCAAAGCATCGATCCTGAACGAAAAGAAACTCAGCGTTATCCATCACTGGAACAAGTGCACTACGGTATAGGAATCGCCTACTTGAGTTCGCGACGTTTCTCCGACTCGATTGATGAACTGAAACAAGTTGTGGCTCTTAACCCCAAAAATGCGGAAGCCTATTACGCACTTGGAATAGCCTACCTTTCGAACGGCAATCGAAGGCAAGCTGAGAATCAGCAAAGAATTCTCAGATCGCTCGACTCTGCTCTGGCCCAAAAGCTTGGAAGCGCTCTCACTGTTGGCGGACCCGCTCCCGGTTGTCGCAACATTGCCTGCCGGTAAATCGGCTCATGCAACCAAGTCCAACCGGGTCAAAGCCCACGGACAATTGAGATGCCGCGCTTTAGCCAGGAAACTTCAGCAGGTTTAGGCTGGGAAAGTAAAAGCGGCAACGTCATGTTCATGACGTTGCCGCTCTCAAACACGAGACGGCGAGTAACTGATCCGGAGGCAAATGCGTAAACCGCCGGCACCCGGGGAAGGCCGCTCTTACTTAGTTCTCCTTGTTCCGCCGCCTGCGGACCCCAGATGCAAGACCGGCTAGACCGGTTCCCAGCAGCAGCATGGTGGCAGGTTCGGGTACAGCAACTTGAGCACCGCCGATGCGAATTTGCCTGACGTCGTCTGCATCTTGGATTACAAGACTAACACCGGTGTTAGTATAGAGTTCAACACTCAGAATTCGTGTGGCCCCATCCGCCAGAAACCGGTTGAAGTTTTGACCGCTTTCGGAGAGATTTGAGTCAAACATGAGTACACCTGTCGTGGTTGTCACTACAAAGTGCACATCACCGTCATCGATCGCGTTAATGTTTAAGATTAGACTTGTAAAACTCCCCCCGGGAATGTCGATTTTCAGATAGGCGAAGGCACCATCTAGGGCTTCGATTCTGGCCTGGCCGTTCGCCGGCGCTGTAAGAGTTTCGTTGCTGGTGAACCTGACACTGAGCTCGGTCTGGTTCGTCAATCCAAAAATCGGATTACCCGTTGAGCCAGTTCCTAGTAAAACATTTTCGTCGTTGGGGAAATTACCTGGGCTGGAGTCGAAAGTGACTCCATCCGCAAATGCGGATGCGACTGAGATTGAAGCGACGATGACAAACGTCGCAAGCGAAAAGGCAAGTTTACGTAAATTCATTGGTCTGGACATTGATCTCCTTAGCTACAAGTAGGATGGACTATTAGATCAAAACTCTCAGGTTTCGACTATGCGAAGGGAGTTCTGAGAGCAGATCCAAGACCGAAGCATTGGATTCAGATTTAGTAAAGCAAACGGAAAGGCCCTAACTACCGAAGGCCATTCGCGGAAGTAAAATCGGGGACCAAAGCATCGGACATTCGGCTCTGGGGCAAATCTGAGGCCAGAAGCCTCGCGTCTCCAAACCGAGTACGACATCATAGTTTAGTTGGTCCATTCGCTCTGGCCCAAGACAAGGCCGGTAAGCGCTGTCTGAGATCTAGATCGCATTCTAGAATCCGGATGCTGTGATCTTCAAGGGCCCTTCAATGATCCTTCGGTGGTCCTTGCTATGATCCCTTCCACTTTGGTCCTTGAATGATCCTTGCAAGGTCCTTGCTAAGCCCATCCCGTTGTCCTTCAGTGGTCCTTCAATGGACCCGGGTGGACCTTGAACGGTACGAATCGGAATCAACCCGATGGTTAAGAGGGATGGGCCAAGTGATCGCAAGCCCAAAAGAATGGACGAGGATATCGAATGCGGGGTTCGTCCGTAACGGACCAGGTGCTAAGTTGGCTTAGCTTGCGACGGGCAAGATCTTTTATCTCGGGGACAACTACAACATGGCCAAGGCCGCAAAGTCGGATGAGGTATGCCAGGGCGCCAGGCGCGTAGCTATGCCAAAAGTAATCAAACCGATGTTGGCTACCCTTGTCGATGAGGCTTTTTCGGATCCTGACTGGCTGTTCGAAACCAAGTGGGACGGTGTGCGCGCGGTTTGTTTCATCAGGAACGGCAAAGCACGCTTCATCTCCAGGAACCAAATAGAGATGACGGTGCAATATCCCGAGTTAGCTGACATTGCGCAAAGTATTCGTGGCTCGAACGTAATTCTCGACGGTGAGATTGTGGCTCTGGACGAAAAGGGCGTTTCGAGGTTTCAGCTACTGCAACCGCGGCTTGGCCGAAAGAATGCCGGTGACATTAAACGACTTGCAGCAACTACCAGACTTGCATTTTACGTCTTCGACGTCCTCCATCTGGACGGTTTCGATTTGATGGGATGCAAACTGATCGACCGCAAGACCACGCTGGAAGGAATACTCAAGCCCGCCAAAAATATCAGGTACTCCGACCACATCATTGGTGAGGGCAAGAAACTCTTCGAGGAGGTCGCCAAAGTCCCCCTGGAAGGACTAATCGCCAAGAGCATAGAAAGCACTTACTCTCAGCGGCGCAGCGCCGATTGGTTGAAGGTAAAAACCATCCAACAATCCGAGGTGGTTATCGGGGGCTACACGGAACCCCGAAACTCACGAGAATATTTCGGCGCCCTCGTCGTTGGTCTCTACCGCGACGGGACACTCCATTATGTTGCGCATACCGGTGGAGGCTTTAACCATCAGACGCTGGCGCAAACTTACAAGCTAATGCAGCCACTCAAGACCAAAGACTGCCCGTTCGTTAACAAACCCAAGACCAATGAACCTGTTCAGTGGGTGAAACCCAAGTTGGTAGCTCAGGTCAAGTTTTCTGAGTGGACGGCGGACGAAAGAATGCGCCACCCGGTTTTCCTTGGTCTGCGTCACGATAAGAAGCCTGAAGAGTGCCTCTTCGAGACAAAGCGCGACACCGATCAGGTTCTGACTAGGGCCGCCCGCAAAACCCAATCAAAAATGATTCCCTGTTAGACAGCCTCCGGGACCAAGCGCGCTTTCAGGAACTGCAAAGGCGCGTTGGCTTCACGCCGCAGCGGCCATAAGTTGGTGAGCCCAACGGTAAACAGCGTAAGACAAAGGTTAGCTGGTGGGACGCAGCAGGCCGCGAAAGATTCCCTGCACAGCTACTTGCTTTGCCGGTAGGGTCAACGGCTGGAGTTGCGAGTTGGCTGGATGGAGTTCGACGTTGGGGCCACGTCGAAAAAGGCGTTTGAGGGTCGCCTGGTTCTCTTCGATGAGGAGGGCGACGACGATTTCCCCATCACGGGCGTCGGTGCGGTTTTCAATCAAAGCAATATCGCCGTCGCATATGTGCTCATCGATCATCGAGTCACCTTTAACGCGCAGAGCATAAACTCGCTCGGGCCGTACACGTCCCAACAAGAATCGCGGCACGGGAATCGTCTCAGCATTCTCAACGACGTCTATTGGGGCGCCGGCGGCAACATGGCCCAGCAGTCTGACCTCACAAAGCGTATCGCTGTCATCAACCTTCACTGTCAGAGCAAAGGCGCCGTCTTCATTCTTGCGTGTAAGCAGTCCGCGCTTCTCAAGTGCAGCAACATGCTTGGCAATCGTTGCTCTTGATTTAACTCCGAAGTGTCGGGCCATCTGAGCGTAGGAAGGTTCGTGACCGTGTCGCTCAAGGAAGCGAGTGAGATAATCAAGGATCTCTTTTTGTCGTTGCGTGCGTGGGAGCATGAGTTCAAGAGTTCCGCTGCAAGATACCGAAAGCCCCCTTGAATAAGAACAACGCTACGGGATGACGCCGCATTCTATGGCGCGCAAACAAAAGCGTCAAGCCCTGTTGCGCGTCAAACAATACATTATGGTTGCGATTCGTTAGCGAACCGAGTAGCGAGCAAGTGTGCGTGGCAAAATGCGAACACCGGGCGGCATCTTGCTTAACGGCATCGGTTGTCCAGTCAGCACTTGAGTCGCCTTCATACCGTAGATGGCTTCGTTGAGATCATTGTCTGGACTTATCACTGCACCCTTCAGTGCCGCACCGATGAATGCACCCTTGCTTCGTGAGTAGGAAAGGATACCGGCATCGAGGGTTGTGTTTGTGGATGCCGCAACTTCGCGACCAATAGGACCAGCAACTACCCCGGCTTCGCCGCCCATTTCAAACTTATCCTCGAGCAGACCTTTTAAGCCTTCTTCGTTCATGATTAGAAACACGTAGTCGTTCTTTTGCGCGCCTATCTGCGCCCCAAAGCTTCCGCCGCTTATGTTGAAAAACGCAGGAGCGCTCCAGCCTCGTCTCACCCGTTTGGCGATCAGTCCCTGCCCGCCGCGGCCACCGACAATGAAAGCAGCTTTAATCACACCCGGGAAGATCGCAATGGCCTCAGCTTTATCCAGCAACTCCTTGGGAATCGCTTTGTCTCTGACGTTCATAATCTCGGTAAACGTTTTAGCGGCCGTGCTTGCATGCCGCGCCGCGTCCGCAGTCCGCGAGTTTTTCTGCGCCGGCGCCGAAACTGCAGATATTGTCAGTAAAACAGCCACATTGACCGCTCCGGTCAAAATCCCTCGAATCGAAAATCTCATAACAAATACTCCCTTCAAACATCTGATTATCGAACGAGCGAAAGGGAGAATCATACGCTGATTCGCGTGAATATTCGCTCGCTTGTCTGCTGTGATAGTACACGCAGGGACGTGATAACGGTAGCGGAGGCGTTGTGTGTAGTGTCCTAAGTTGAGAGGTTGGCCTCGTCGAACAAATGATCCACGAAATCCCACGAACCAACCCGCAGAAATTGTTAGACATCTTTCGTCTAACAGGCTGCTAGATGGCGAACCCTCAGTCACTGGTTCGCGGAGACATACTCCAAAAGGTAGCGGGGCAACTTGTCTCGGTTTGCTTTGCGGTAAGCCGGGTAGTCCATAGCGATGCCCTGATTCGCGCGAGCGAATAGCACGTAAGCTTCGATCAAGCCTTTATCATGGAGCGTAACCAAGCGCTCAAGCATCGGGTCCAGTTGCTTGATTTTACCTTCTTTGAGCTGCTGCTTTACCAGGCCGGCGACATTGCTTAGCGCTTCCGCCTCTTCACGCAAGCTGTGCCGGTAGCTCTTCTCATTTGGAAACTCTTTGGCGAACTTCTCCGTCGCCCAGGTCGCTCGCGTGATGCCGTAGAACATCCAGGCGGACGACCCGTCCGCTTGGTCGTTGATAGACTTCGGGTCGATAGTGATGGTCATCTTATTCTCTTTAAGCGGTGAGACATTGGTCGGCACATCGATGCGTGGATGACCCAGCGTGACACCATACTGGTCCGCCCACTGTGTGAGACCAACCCAGGCCCGGCGGTTGTAAGGCTCCGCAACAATGGCCCCAACGAACTTCTGGCGTGAGTCCTCGCGCTTGCTCTGTCCCATCATCAGGGCATCGCCCCAATAACGGTAGGCTGTCTCGCGATTGGGGTTGATCTCGACCGCCCTGGCGAACCACGCTCCCGCCTTCTCCATCAATTCATATTTCTCACTTTTATCGGTTGCGGCGTGTCCCTTTTTAAAGTACATGTCGCCGGCGTATAGCGCCGCTTCATAAAGCTTCGGATCAATTTTGAGCGCACGCTCGTAGGCCGCCAGGGCTTTGTCGAGATCGCCCCGTACAAAAGCTTCCTCTCCTTCGCGGATCGCCTTCTCCGCTTCACGAAGGTTCGAGAAAGGAGTGTCGGTAGGATCGGTGGAAGCGAGCGCATCAAGCGTTACCCTGGTGAGGTTACTGTCGTCGCCTAACTCGTTCGATTTAATTAGAATCTGCCGCGCCCGGTCAAGCACTACCTTGCGAGCTACCTTGTCTTTCGTAGCGGTTGCGGTCGCATAGAGGGCAAAGCCGAGACGGGAGAGGATGAACACGTCATTAGGATCAGCCACGGCAATCTTTTCAAGCAGCGGCAAGGCCTCGACGTAGTTGCTGGACTCATAAAGCTTAAGCGCGCGCGCACGCTCCGGATCATCCATCCGCTGCTGACCGCGAGATGGGAGAGAGGCACCTTGTAGCACCGTCAGCATGACGAGGACGCAGCCTGGACTTCAAATACGGAATGAAGGTGAGTCTCTTTACCGGCATTGTGTGTCCTTTAGCGAGAGTTAAGGTTCTTCTGCCATCTCTTCATCCCTGAAACCTTAATGTTGGTGCTGCTCGACTGAATACTTCTCAATAATCTTTTCGCGCACCTGCTCCGGCGTCAGCTTTTGAACTTTCTGCAGCTGATACGCTAACAGGGCCTCATCGACGCAGACGGCGCAGTGGGAGGCATGGTCATCCACAAAACAGGTGTGCAGGCTCTTGTGACCGAAGGCTTTATCGCATTCGCAATAGCAGGGCAGCTGAGCCAGGGTCTCGGGAATTTTTTTCGCTACGTCATAGGCTTCCCGCGCCTTGCCGAAGAACTCTGACGACGCCAAAGTTGGAGGAAGGTTTCCGACTTCAGCCGCTAACTGATACGCCGGAACTCGCGGTTTAGCTGGGTTATCCGGATGTGGCACCGTATCCCGAGCAGGGGCTGTTCCCTCACTGTGTTCGCGTGCGGTCTTTGACGCGTTACCTCTGGACTTCAGCATCACCAGAGTCCCGGCGCCCAACGCCAGGATCACAAGGATTATCACTAGGAATTTGGTTTGCATTGAATATCTCCAAAGTTAGGACTTCACTCCGTCAGCGCACTCCGCGCTTATACTTGGGCGGCCTCGCAGGGACGCCCCTACAATTTAGAACCTTAGGTTGCGCAGCCGAAGCGCATTACCGATAACCGAAACTGAACTAAAGCTCATCGCCGCAGCGGCTATCATGGGACTTAGCAGCATACCGAAGAATGGATACAACGCACCAGCTGCTAAAGGTACACCGAGCGAGTTGTAGACAAATGCGAAGAATAGATTTTGTTTGATGTTCTTCATTGTGGCCCGGCTTAGTAGTATCGCACGCACAATACCCCGCAAGTCTCCTTTGACGAGGGTTACGCTCGCGCTTTCCATCGCTACGTCAGTACCGGTTCCCATGGCTATGCCAACGTCCGCCTGGGCCAACGCCGGCGCATCGTTGATGCCGTCGCCGGCCATTGCCACCTTCCTGCCCCCGCTCTGATAGCGCTTAACGGTTTCGGCTTTTTGACTAGGCAAGACCTCAGCAGCCACTTCGTCAATGCCGAGCTTGCTGGCGACAGCGTTGGCAGTGGTCAGACTATCGCCGGTACGCATGACAATACTAACGCCTTGTTCATGAAGTTGTTTGATGGCTTCAGCCGTTGTTGCTTTGATGGGGTCGGCAACGCCCAGTAAGCCGACCAGCTTTCCATCTACTGACAGAAACATCACAGTCTGGCCGTCAACGCGTAACTCTTCTGCCCTACTGGCAAGTTGAGCCGGATCGACGTCCAGGTTGCCCAGTAAACTTTTATTGCCTAAAGCGATCATGTGTTCACCAACTCGGCCAGTTACTCCTTTGCCAGTTACCGATTTAAACGACTCCGAATCAATCAGATCAACACCCCGCTCTTGCGCGCCGCCGACAATTGCCGCGGCCAGGGGATGTTCGCTGCCCCGCTCAAGACTGGCTGCCAGCCGAATCAGCTCCCGCTCATCCCAGCCCGAAACGGCTACAACTGACATTAACTTTGGCTTGCCCTCGGTTAACGTACCCGTCTTGTCGACTACCAGTGTATCGATTTCACGAAGAATCTCGATCGCCTCAGCGTTTTTGAACAGCACACCGATGCTTGCACCTTTTCCTGTGGCAACCATGATCGACATCGGGGTCGCCAGACCCAGCGCACAGGGGCATGCAATGATCAAAACTGCGACGGAATTAATTAGACCATACGCCATGCGCGGCTCAGGTCCGAAAGTTGCCCACACTATGAAGGTGGTAATTGCCGCCAGGATCACGGCAGGCACGAAATAGGCGGAGACACGATCCGCCAGCTTCTGAATTGGAGCGCGGCTGCGCTGTGCCTCTGAAACCATTTGAACGATCTGAGACAGCAGAGTTTCGGCGCCCACCCTTTCCGCCCTCATTACCAGCGCGCCGGTGCCGTTCATGGTGGCGCCGATTACCTGATCTCCAGATTCGTTTCTCTACTGGTATCGACTCCCCCGTCACCATCGATTCGTCAACCGCGCTGGCGCCTTCAACGACAACACCATCCACCGGGACCTTTTCGCCGGGACGCACGCGCAGCAGGTCGCCGGGTTGTACCTGCTCCAGAGGCACATCCACTTCTGTATTATCCGGGGCGATACGCCGTGCAGTTTTTGGGGCAAGGCCATGAAGCGCCTTGATTGCCGAGCTGGTTTGACTACGTCTTTGAGTTCCAACACCTGGCCCAACAGCACGAGTGTCGTGATTACGGCCGCAGCTTCAAAGTAAACGGGAACGCTGCCGCCGTGTCGAAACGAATGTGGAAAGACCTCAGGAAAGACTGTGGCGACGACGCTATAGAAGTAAGCGACCGCCACACCCAGTACGATCAACGTAAACATGTTCAAGCTGCGATTCACCACCGACTGCCAACCCCGCACAAAAAAAGGCCAACCTCCCCAGAATACGACCGGTGACGTTAACGCTAATTGGACCCATGCTAGTGTGCGCATCGAAACCAGTTGTGGGAGTGGCGACCCCGGAATCATCTCGCTCATGCCCTCAAAAAGACCGGGATCGTTAGAACCACACTAACCCAGAGCCGCCGCCGCATATCGACGAGTTCGTGATTCTCTTCTTCGGCTAATGAAATCGTGCGCGGCTCGAGTGCCATGCCGCAGAGCGGGCAATTCCCTGGTGCATCACGAACGATATCAGGATGCATCGGACACGTGTATTCAACTTTCTATTTCGGTGGCGCGATTGTGACTGGCTCAAGGGCCATCCCGCATTTGGGACATGAATCGGGCTTGTCCGAACGAACTTCGGGATGCATCGGGCAAGTGTAGCCGGTGGATTGCCGTAGCCCGTTCGCGGGCAGCTTCCGTGGCTGAATTCCGACCGGTACTATCGGTGCTACTGATACCGGGTCAGCTGATTTCTTGGTGAAGCGCTCCGGGTTCTCACTGAACTTCTTAAGACAATGCGTGCTGCAGAAATAATATGTTTCGTTATCATGGACGAACGACCCCGCCGCAGACTCCGGTTTGACAGTCATTTCGCAGACGAGGTCTACCAAAAGCGCCGTTGTCTCCTCGGATTTGGATTTCCTTAAGCTGGCTGAGTGATCCATATTCCTAACAGCGACTCAAACCTGCAAATTATCGTAAGCCTCCGTCTGACTTCACACAGTTAGTACCTACCTAGTGCGTCTCATGCATCTGCGACATCGTAGCCTTGCCTGGTCGAAAACGAAGGAAGACACGATACGACGTCGGGTGATTGCCGTAGACTGCATCCAGAATCGACGGCTTTGAATAGAATGTCAGGTCACCACCAATCGCCACCCGCAACTTTTCTTTGGTCCAAATGTCGCGGGCGCCGCCAAAGGTGTAAGCGCCAACACGAAACGAAGGATGATGGTCTGTGATACCTAGTAGAACGCGAGCTTGTGGTTTGGCCGTCGGTGAACTACCCGGCTCTGGCTTTCCAGGTGTGTGCCGATGAGGCGAAGCTGTTGTTGTTGCCGGGGGCATCACCATCCCCGGCGTATGTCCGGTGTGCTCCGGAACATTCGGAGTATTGGTAGGTTTAGCAGATTTCGGTGGGCGAACAGCAGTTTTCCTTTTTGCTTTAGGCTTTGCTTTCCGCTTTGGAGCTGCCTTTGGTTTCGCTTCTGCCTTTTTCATGCCGGGCATGTTGTGGCCTTCATGTTGCGCGAACACCTCTGGTGCTGAAACTAGGCAGAACACTACAACTACCGACAAAAACTATCAATCGCTGAAACTCAGAAATTCGACGTGTCATAACCACCTCACCGCTTGAACGAACCGCAGCCATCTTAGTCCTTGCGCCGTAAACCACAGGGCAATTTCAACTTTGAGGAGCCCGCACCCCGGGATGGAGCAAAAGAACCCAACTCCTAGACTCGAGATGCGGGCAGCCTCATGCCGACTTAACCTTGCCCCAGCGTCTCTTTCATATTCACCTTGCACGAATCACCACTGCAGCAGCAGCATCCGTCTTTGGATGAATGGTTCTTCGTGTCGTGCTTCATCGACGGGTCGTGCTTCTTTGATGGGTCGTGCTTCATCGACGGGTCGTGTTTCATCGAGCAGGAATCACCCTTGCAGCAGCACGACTCCATTGCGCAACACGACTCCGATTTTGTTTGTTGGTCTTTAGGCGTTGAGTTCTGAGCGAGCCCAACAGTGGAAATCGCGGCAGCTAGCCCGACGGCGAGGCCGAGGGCAAATCCTCTAAGGTTTTTCATTTGTTCTCCTAAACTAAAAGATTAATTGCCTGATATCAGCCGAAAACACACTGATACCCCGTTGTCGAACAGACCGAAAGTCTGTTTTTAAAACAGGCAGATCTCTAGATTAGGAAGACACAACAGCGAAGATAGGTATGACCTCGATTGAGTAATCGAGGGGGAGTAGAAAGCGGAGTGGTTCGCTCCAGCGCATTCTCAGCCGGCAGAATCGAATGGGCGAGTTGCGGAGCGGCAGCGATCTCATTGTTCCGGATCTTGGCAGCAATCGCAGCCCGACTCGCCGCGAGCGGGCAGTCTTTCATCATGCCAGACGAGGATCCATAGACCGTCAGCAGGGTGGTCTCAGACTTGCTGATTTGCTTAACTGCGGACTTTGCTTCAATAGCGTTCTTTGCGCTACCTGCCGAGCAGGCGTGACCGGAAGCAACTATCGTAGCTTTCTGCTCCGAATGGTGAGCCGAATGCGTTTTTGAGATGGAGATTGCAACTGTAGCCGCAGCCGCGACCATTCCTTCGCATCCCATGATGCAACCGGCGCCAGCTATCCAAAGGCTAAGCAACGGCGCCAGCACAAACCGCACAATTCTTGTTGAGGTCAGAGTCCGCATCATCAGATCGAGTCTAGCGTTCTGGTCGTCATTTGTCGACCCCAACCTCGATAGACGGCAAAAGACCAGCTTTGAGGATTGTGATCTTTTTATGACGTTCTGGGAATCGAGGTGTTTGAGATCTCGCCCCGGTGCTAGACTTTGACTAGAATGAGTCACGAAAGTAGAGGTCAAGAACCGAGGGTATTGGGAGAAGTTTATTATGGAAATAGACAAGAACAAGATCAGGACGCAGGACGAAATGAATGAGCCGGCTCCGATAGATCAAGTTGAGGATCGCGTGGAAGCCCAAATGAAGGTGATTGAAGGTAAAGCCAAGGAGCAAGTGGCCCACGGACTGCAAGACAAGAAACTGGAGCGGGAAGCTCAAAAGCTCAAGCAAGAAGGTGAGCGGAGTTTGAAGGCTGTGAAGAAAGCCGAGGATGACAAGCAGCCCTGATATCCTATCCCTTTAGTGCTTCTTCAATAGCATCTCTCAGTTGTTGAGGGGTGGCAGTCGCATTGAATCCGATGAACCGTTTCACAATGCGGCCGTCGCGCGCAATTACAAAGCTCTGAGGAATCGCGTCCCGTCCCTGCATCAATGCGATGGCCACGTCGGCAGTGACCCAACCCACGGGATATTCCATCTTGTATTCCACAACAAAGCGTCGAACGCCCTCTGCCGAAGCTTCCGGGTTTTCGGTTGAGAGACCAACCACCTCCAAACCTTTCGCCCGATATTCCTTATGGAACTTTACCAATTCGGGAATCTCCATGCGGCACGGGCCACACCAGGTGGCCCATAGGTTTAGCACCACAACCTTTCCGGTATAGTTCGAAAGTTTGATGGGTGGCCCGTTCAGGGCTTTCAACTCTGTATTAAGTACCAAAGGAGGCAAGGTCAGCATCGAGCCTGGAGCGGCCGGGGCACGCTTGGCAGGGTTGATTGAGACGGGCCCTGGCCTGTCGATCCCATCCGTAGAGTTGCAGCTCGAGATCCCAAAGGTTGCCACCAGCGACAAGACCAGAACAGTCAAAGCCAGACGCGCTGGTGTTAAGTAATGATTTTTTTCTCGGGTTTCTTTTGACATCGTAAATTTATTGCTTGCCAGTTATTCCTTGATGTGAGAACACAATGGCATTCGTCTGCGACCGCTTGCGAATTACTTTTTTGCAAATCTAAACGACTCGAGAATTACTGGCATTTCACCTTTCTCGCCCACATCTTCGACTCCTGAGAGTTCGGGCGCCAGGGAAGTTGCCAGCATGATCAGCGTTGCTCCGGCGGTTTTTCCTTCGGTGCCTGTGGGCAGAAAGATCACACGGCCCCATACTTGAAGGTCGCCTTTCTCAGTTCCTTTAGACAAACTTACAAATCGAAATTCATAACCGTCGAGCGAATTTACGTTCGCGGGCCCCTCGGAGACCTTGCGATACCCAGGAAAGCTTTTCGCCAGATTTGTGCCCAGCAGCTCAACTAAGCGGGGGAATGTAGGACTGTCCGCTTCGAACGTTCCTTTACTAGTGTACCAACCGACGGCGAAATTCTCTTGCGTGAAGTCAGGCGGCAGCCTCCGTTCGACTTTCACGAAGTTGCTGGCGCCCGACACACCAGCGTTCGGATCAGTCTGCCAGTTTTCCGGGTAGTAGAAAGAGAAGTCGATGTAATGCTCAGCCAGCTTCCCGTCCAGGTTTGTTGTCGAGTTGGCAAATTTCGTAGTGCCCGAAGGTGGCACAAACGCTACTTCGGTATCTTCGGTTGTGCTACTGGTATTGGCATTGGCATCGGTATTGGTATTTTCCGCCGCCGTGTTCGTGTTTGTGTCTGCCGCCGGTGGTGCCTCCTGCGCGACTACCGGACCACCTTGAAATTCCTGCAACCGCGGTTTGATTACATAAAAGAAAACTCCCGCTAGCCCAGCCACACCCAATAACAGGATCAGGGCCACGGCCCCAAGGATCAAAGGCAATTTTGATTTCTTTTTTGCCTGCGGGCTTTGAGTTGGGGCTCCCGGCATCGTCGAAACCCCTGGCGGGGTCAGCGGAAGGTCAGAAGAAGTGGTCGTCCTAGTGGGTCCGGTGTTGCGGGGAAAAGCAACGGTTGGTGCATTCGTCATGGTCGCAATCGTCGCATTGAGATCCGGAAGCTCGCGGCTGGTGGCACCAATGTCCTGCTGCGGCGGAAGTGGTGGAGCTACATCGGCCGCCGTGGCTCGAATAGTTACATTAGGGTCAAAAACCGGATCGGAAATCAGAAGACCGCCGTCGACCGTGCAAAACTTCTGGCTCTCATCTGGAAATGTTCGACTGCATTTCGGGCAACGTTTCATTGAGGGACCTCACTTGTTGTCTTCAGCTCTCGGATCAACGCGACCGCGCCTTCGAAAGTTTCTGCTCTATCTCTTTATTGCCAGGATCAAGCTCCAACGCGCGCTGGTAAGCTCGAGCGGCGTTGGCCTGCTCCCTCGCTCTGAGATAACCATCGCCCACGCCCTGGAATCCGAAAGCCCCGGCGAGTTGTTTGCGATCTCCTGCGGGAGCAAATGCTGCCGCCCGTTCATAAGTAACCTCCGCATCCGGGTAGCGCTCCAGGGCCAGGTAGGTGCGGCCGAGCAAATTGAAAGGCTGGAAAGCTCGCGGGCTAACTTCCGTAGAAGTTTTCAAATACGGCTCAGCCTCCTGGTACCGTTTCAAGACGACCAACATTCTGCCCATAAGAAACAGTGAGGTCGGATTGCGTTCGTCAAGTGCCAGGGCGCGTTCTAGTACTGGACCAGATAGGTCCCACTGTTGTTCGGCTTGCAGTGATTCGGCAATCAGATTAAGCGTGGGCGCGTCCTTTGCCAGACTGCTCGCCTGGTCATACATCGGCGCCGCCTCGCTATTACGGCCCAGCCGCTTTAACACCCTTCCCAGATGCACGTAGGCAACGGCGAACTGAGGGTCAAGCTCGACGGCACGGCGATAGGCTTGTTCTGTTTCATTAGTGAAAGATCCCCGCGACTGCAACGCCACGCCGAGCCGGTCCCAGGCCACTGCATTCTTCGGCTGCAACTGCACAGCCCGGCGGGCGAAGCCTTCGGCATCGGCAAAACGTTTGGCGTTGTCCGCCCCCGTCCTGGGTTGAACCAGCACAACGCTGAGCGCCACCAGTGCATCGACATTCGAAGGACCCCACTGTGCGGCATTGCGATAAGCAGACTCGGCGCTTTCCCAACGTTGCTGGTCCGTATAGACGTTTCCCAGACCGTAGGCGCCTCGCGCATCTCGTGGCTTAATCTTAAGCGCTCCTTGATAAGCTTCCTCCGCCTCGGCGAAACGCCGCGCATCCCGAAATTCGTTGCCCTTCGCCAATAACTCTTCGACTCGCTCCTCACCGCCGGCTGCAGCCGCCGCCGGAGCGGCTCCGCGGTTGCTGCGAGGACCCGACCTGGTTGAAGGTTTAGTTACCGGTGTCATCGGCTTCGCCCCGGTTTTCTTGGTTTCGGGATTCCGAGGTCGGAATATTCCAGCGCCGCCACCCACGTCTGCGCCCACGTCCTGCCCAAATGCTGCGGTGCCGGTCAACAGCAAGCTCAAACATAGCGCAACGAGTGTAAGTGCAGCGCGCACCATTGCATAAGCTTTCATCAGTCTTCTCCTACAGTCTCACTACGGTGGAAATTATAGCCGGAGTTACATACGCCGACTTGCGTTTGCTTAGGCTAACTCTCACTCGACGGAAAGTCTAATGGGCAACAGCTGATGCGGCGGATTGTAAATCAATCGAGGTTGGATAATCTAATTGCTTGCTAACTGACCTGCGCGTTTGCCTCAGGGGGCAGTTCGCACGAGGCGGAAGCCGAAACTCGGATGCTTTAATTTTGGGTCATACCAATCTCGATACGTCGCGGAGATGGGGATTTCGCGATTGTTTGGATCGCTTGAATAAGAACCACCCCTCGCCACTACCCATTCTTTCGTAGCCGGGGGAATATCCCCCGCCCTGACGTTTCCCTCATAAAGAGAGGCCTTCGAAGAAGTCCACTCCCACACGTTGCCAATTAAATCAACTACGCCCCAGCGATTTGCGCCCTCGGGAAGAGATCCGACCGGTTTCGCATCGGCTTCTTTGACCACGGCGCGGTTGTTTTCCCAGCGGTCTCCCCATGGGTAAAGTTTGTTTACGCCGCCACTGCGCGCCGCATACTCCCATTCCTCTTCAGTCGGCAAACGGTAAGCCACACCATCCCGACTTGAGCGCCACGCGGCAAAGGCTTCAGCGTCGCGCGGGGATACGTTCACAACCGGCCATTTCTCCTGTAGGGGTAAAGGCTTACCTCGCAACCAGTGGCCGGGACCTTCATAATTCTTGTCGCGAACAAATTGTTCGTATTCCTCATTCGTGACTTCGGTTCGGTCCATAAGGAACGGCTGAACTGTTACTGCGTGTTGCGGCCGCTCCTGAGGCGCACCATCATTGCGGCCCATTTCAAAGGTCCCGCCAGGGATCGTGACTAAATCGACTATTGCTTTCGGAGATGGGTTGTTTATAGGTCCGTCGTTGTTAGTTACCGGTGGACTTTGGTCTGATGTCAGAAACACGTAAGCGCCAATTGCGCCTCCGACAAATAAGAGGGCAACTACCGCCACCCCAACGAAAAGCAGCGGGTGAATTTTAGACTTCGGTGCGACTTCGACGAACGACTGCTGCCCTCGTTCGACCACAGCGGCATCGCCGGCAAAACGGTTGTTACCAACCCTCTCTCGCTTGATCTTCTGGCTAATCTGGGTAGCTTCAGGATCGATCACTGTGGTGTGGGGCGGCATGCTGGTGGCTAACCGGGAGAGACGTTCTTCCAAGTCACTTGCCTGGCGGGCAACCCGATCCAATTGTTCTCGGTGCTTTCGCTCCTGATCTTCGCGTTCCGTCCTTTCCCTTGATAAGCGATCCTCTTCCTCTTTTCGCTTTCGGACCCTCTCCGCTTCGGCCGTGCGCCGGGCCTCTGACTCGCGTGTCAGTTCCTCGCGCGCAACTCTGTCGCGCTGTTCCTGTTCCCAGCGGTGCGCTTCGGCGGCGCTTGCGAGTTCCTCGCGAACTTCGCCGTCCAAAACTGCTGAATTGATCGTTCCGGCAAGGGAGTCGAATACGGGCTCAGACACATTTGTCTGTTCGTTGCCAGGTGGTGTAGTTGTCGGCGATAGCGGTGAAATAAAGGTCTGGTTAGGATCTATTGAGCCGGTGTCGCGACGCCTCGCCGGGGCAGCGCCAGATGAGTTTAGTGCTGCTCTCAGATCGTCAAGGAGATCACCGACTGTAGGGATCCTCGCTTCCACCTCTTTCTCGAGCGCATGACGCACAACTGCTTCCATTCGGGGAGGCACTTGGATACCAAGCGATTGGAAACTGGCTGGCGGCAGTGTCAGGTGCTTCTTCATGATCGAAGGGATTGAGGAACCCTTGAAGGGAACATCACCTGCAAGCATCTGATAAAGAATGATACCGAGGCTGTAGATATCGGCTCGCGAGTCAGGTTCGTCGTCGGACCATTGCTCGGGAGCCATATAAAAGGGCGAACCCATCAGACCGCTGGTCTTGGCCTGAACAAAAGAGCCGAGTAGCTCCCCCGATTTGATCTTAGCCAAACCAAAATCGAGTATTTTCAAGCCCTCTGAAATGGGCACGTTGTTCTGCGCCATGATGTTGAGGGGTTTCAAATCCCGATGGACAATATTTTGTCTATGGGCGGCCGCCACCCCCGCGCCAATCGCGCAAATAATCTCCAGCGCTCGCGCCGGCGGCATCACGCCTTCCTCAGCAAGCATGTCCTGAAGCGATTTGCCGTTCACAAACTCCATCACCAGGAAAGGCATTGTGCCACGCACAACTCCGAAGTCGGTTACCGCGATGATGTTTGGGTGGCGGATAGCAGCTGCGGCCAGTGCCTCCTGACGAAAACGCGTCACCAGCATCGGATCATTACCTACAAGATCCGGCAAAATTACTTTGATGGCATGTGCGGTCTTGAGAAAAATGTGGCGGGCCTGAAAAACGACACCCATGCCTCCCTGCCCCAATCGTCTCTCCAACTGGTAACGCGCATCAAGGATGGGCTCACCCATCAGCGAGTGCGTGGTCACATCACCGTCCTGGGGACAGTGATTGATCTCGTCGGGGAAACAACGCCTGCAGGCTGGACATTCTTTCATTGAACGACTCGGTAAGGTGTTCCTCGAATAGCTGGAGCAGCGGCCTCGGCCGGAACAAATCTTTGCGATCGTGCGGGAAGCATTAGAGCTTGTACCCTGAGAACCCTGGAGCGCTTAATGGGTACAGATAATACAAGGCGCCGGAGACCCTTCCCTGGTTGGATGGTTTAAAACGCGCTCTCTGATTCTAACTAACCGTAAGGCAGCAAGCAACTTGACTGTCCCAGGGGAATTTCGGATTTCGAATTTCGGATTTCGAATTTGTCTTGTTTAGCGGAGTGGCTTTGACCCCGCCCTCCTCCGTGCAACAGAGAACAGCAACCTTCGTTACACGAAATTCGAACTTCCAACGCATTCCTAGCGCACAACTATATTGACAAGCCGCTGCGGCACCACAATGATTCTCAAAACTTCGCGACCTTCCGTAAAAGGACGCACCTTCTCATCAGCTACCGCAGCGGCGCGCAACTCATCTTCGGTTACCTCAGGCGAAGCCAACACACGCGACCGAAGCTTGCCGTTCACCTGAATGGGAATCTCGAGCTCTGCCTTTCGGGCCAATTCCGCATTCGCTTTTGGCCATTTTGCACCCTGGCCGAACTTCTGAATGAGACCACCCGTGTGGCCCAAATGTTCCCACATCTCTTCAGCAATGTGTGGACTAAAAGGTGCCAGCATCAGAGTCAGGGACTCCAGAGCCTCGCGCACGACAAAGAGATCGGCTGCGGACGCAGTAGCAGGCTGTGAGCTAAAATCGCTCAGCTCGTTGAAGAGTTCCATCAATGCAGCCACGCTCGTGTTGAGATGCAGATGCTCAAAGTCGTTGCTCACCCGTGCAATGGTTTGGTGCGTTTTCCGGCGCACAGCCAGAGCTCCAGAACTCAATTCGTCGCTGCTCGGGGCGTCCAGTCTTTGCGACGAATCGGAGAGGCGCTCATGCCAACGCCACACCGTCGAATACACTTTTCGCAGAAATCGGACTGCTCCTTCAATCCCCGTCTCGATCCAGCGCAGTTCATTTTCGACCGGCGCTGCAAAGAGGATGAAAACGCGCGCCGCATCGGCCCCAAACGCGGCGATCATCTCGTCCGGATCAACCCCGTTGCCGAGACTCTTAGACATTGCCTTCCACTCATCCGTGCCCTCAACGAGGTTCGTTACCATCCCCTGAGTCAGCAGTCTTTTCACCGGCTCATCAAACGAAACCAGTCCGATATCGCGCATGAACTTGGTCCAAAAGCGCGTGTAGATCAGGTGCATCACCGCGTGCGAATCGCCGCCAATATACTGATCGACGGGTGTCCATTGAGCGGCTATTGCGGGATCAAACGGCGCGGAATCGTTGTGTGGGTCACAGTAGCGAAAGAAGTACCAAGATGAATCGACAAACGTGTCCATCGTGTCTGTTTCCCGGCGCGCCGGACGTTTGCACTTGGGACATGTCGTATTCACAAAGTCCGGCACGCCTGCGAGTGGCGATTGACCGCTGCCGGTGAACTCCGCCGTCTCCGGAAGCACAACTGGAAGATCTTCGTAAGGTACAGGCACAGCGCCGCAGTGTTCACAAGTAATGATTGGCACCGGTGCGCCCCAGAACCTTTGCCGCGAGACACCCCAGTCGCGCAGCCGATATGTCACCGCGCCACCGCCGAATTTGTGTTGCTCCGCGTATTGGGCCATCTCGCGTATCGTGACTTCTGAGAGTTTTCCGCCCCATTCGGCGCTATTGATCAGCACCCCATAGTCCGTGAACGCCTGGTGCATTTCGGCAGACTGGTCTGTGCCCGTTTTTGATGCCGGCTCCACCGCTGGTTGAGCGTGAGACACGGGAGCGATGACTTGTCGAATCGGCAGAGAATATTTCTGAGCAAACTCAAAGTCCCGTTCATCGTGAGCCGGCACGCTCATCACCGCCCCGGTGCCATAGTCCATCAGCACATAATTTGCTACCCAAACAGGAAGGAGCTCGCCGCTGAATGGATTTATTGCCAGCACTCCGGTGTTGACTCCTTCTTTGACTTCTTCCTTAGTCGGGTCGGTCCGACTGGAACGTGCGACTGCCACCTTCTCTGCAAATTTCCGAACATCACTCTTCAAAGCTGACTGTTCCAGCAATTGCGCGACTAACGGATGGTCGGGCGCCAGTACGATTGCGGTGGCGCCAAAAATCGTGTCAATCCGCGTCGTAAAAACACGAATCTTTTGGTCGGAGTCTTTAACAGCGAAGTCGATGTAAGCGCCTTCGCTGCGACCAACCCAGTCGCGCTGGCGTTTCAACACCTTCTCGGGCCAGGTAGCTTCAATCTGTTCAATCTGTCCGACGAGTTGTTCAGCGTATTTGGTGATACGTAGAAACCATTGTTCGAGATTGCGCTTCTCCACAGATGCGCCACAGCGCCAGCAGACGCCGCCGGACGATTGTTCATTCGAGAGAACGGTCCCCTCCCTGGGGCACCAGTTAACCGGCGACTGCTTTTTGTAAGCCAAACCGCGCTCGAACATTTTCAGGAAGAACCATTGGTCCCACTTGTAATAGTCAGGCCTATGCGCGGCGATTTCGCGCGACCAGTCGTAGCTGATCCCAAGGCGCTTAAGCTGGCCGCGCATGTGCGCGATGTTCTCTTCGGTCCAGGCCCGCGGATTTACCCCGCGTTTGATCGCGGCCTGTTCGGCTGGCTGACCAAAGCTATCCCAGCCGATCGGGTGCAACACGTTAAAGCCTTGCAGGCGCTTGTACCAGGCGAGCGCGTCTCCGATTGAGTAGTTGCGCACATGGCCCATGTGCAGGTAGCCCGAAGGATAAGGCAGCATTTCCAGGCAGTAAAACTTCGGTCGCGGGTCGTCGTTAACTGCTTCAAACACCCGCCCTTCCTCCCAACGAGCCTGCCATTTCTTTTCAATTACTTCCGGAAAATACTTTTCGTCCATCGCTGTTGTCCCCACACTAATTTACCCGGCATCACCGATTGGCACGAACGCACAAAAGTTCGTTTGAGCATTGATACGCTCGACCCGCGTCTGCTGCTATTTGGTTGTAAGGATTCGCCGCCCCGACAACACTGCGCTAGAACGCGCGGCGCGGAAGCGGCACCGTTAGGAGGAGTTTGGTAAGTGGTCGGTATGTGGTCATTGCCGATATCTCATCAACCTTCTTGAGTTAAAAGTCATAATAACCCGACGAATCTGCAATGTCGACCTAAACGGATCTCGCCTCAGCGGCGCTCGACGCTTTCCGGTTCTTCTTCAGTTACTGCTTCGCCGGACTTAGCTGTCTCGGCTTCTTTCGCGGTTTCCGGCTCTTCGGTGTCGAACTCGACGTCTTCAAAAGGGGCGTCGAATCCTTCCGGAAGATCGACATCAATATCCATCTCGCAGTCTTTGGGCCAGATCAGCGAAGCGGCAACGGAGCTGAGCAGCACGACAGCCACGAACATGAGCGAGAACCAAATCGGAATATGCACGTTCAAGACTACGACCAGCATCTTAACTCCGATAAACGTGAGCACGATCGCGAGTCCCATCTTGAGGTATTGAAACTTCTCCACCACCCCCGCCAGCAGGAAATACATTGATCGCAGACCGAGAATGGCAAAAACGTTTGAGGTGTAGACGATAAACGTATTAGTGGTAATGGCAAAAATTGCCGGAATCGAATCCACCGCAAAAACAAGATCGGTGACTTCCACGATCACCAGGACGAGTAACAACAGTGTGCCGGTTAGTCTGCCATTCACTCGGGTGAAAAATTTCTGCTCTTCGTAATGACGGGTAATGGGGATGTAGCGAGTAACCAATTTCACCAGGGGATTATCTTCAGGCTGGATGTCGAGTTCTTCCTGCCTGAACATCTTTATACCCGTGTAGACCAGGAAAGCGCCGAAGATATAAATGACCCAGTGGAAGCGTTGGATCAGCACCGCGCCTATGAAGATCATCGTCAGGCGCATTATCAGTGCGCCCATCACACCCCAGAAAAGCACCCGGTGCTGGAACTTGGCCGGCACCTTAAAGTAGGAAAAGATCAGTAGAAAAACGAAGAGATTATCTACCGAGAGGGAAAGCTCGATGAGGTAGCCAGTAAGAAACTCGAGGCCGCGATCGGTGCCCTGGTAATAGAAGACAAGCCCGGCAAAGATCATCGCCAGGGTGACCCACACAGCACTCCAGGTTGCGGCTTCGCGGTATTTTATTGTGTGGGCTTTACGGTTTAGGAGTCCAAGGTCCAGACTCAGCATGAGCAGGATAAATACGGAGAAGCCGATCCATAACCATGTTGAGCTGCCCATCGGGTTCATTGAGATCATTAAAATAGCATTGTCGGGGGTCAGGTGTCAGGTGCCGGGAATGGGTGTGGTGACGCGTGCCGGGTGTCAGGTGCTAGGTGACGGGGTGCGAGGTGCCGCGAATGGTGTCGAGTGCCAAGTGTCGAGTGCCTGGTGTTGCCTTTCGGGATGAAGGGCTTCAAAGGTCGGCTCGTTTAATGGAACAGGGAACCATTCAAAAATTAGAGCACGTGAAATCAGGCAAACTGAGACCCGACACCTGACACCCGGCACCCGATACCCGGCACACCCTCTTCAAGTTGCAGAGCCGCGCTCCGTCCTTTACAATCCGCCATTTGCTGGAGAGGTATAGATTATGCTCAAACAATTAGGCCGGCTCGAAAAGACACGTAGCATCATTATTGTCGCTTTTGCCCTTCTCATGGCTTTTAGCTTAATAGTCTTTTACGGGCCCGGTCGTTCCGCCGGATCTCTCGATCCTACTAAAAACCCCGACGTGCTCGCCAAGGTGGCCGGGGATGAGATTACGGTAGCGGACCTCGCGCGCCTCAGAGAGAACTATCAGCAGATGCTGGGCGGCCAAATGAGCCTGGCCCAACTCGGAGGTAATAAGCGCTTCCTTGACGGCCTGATTCGAGATCGCGTGATTGCGCAGGAAGCAGCTCGCCTGGAACTGGCAGCCAGCGACGCAGAGGTGGCTGATAGGATTCGTAAACAATTTACCGATGCGTCGGGGCAGTTCGTGGGCCTGGATCGGTACAAAGAATCCATCGTGGCCCGCTACGGTGATGTGGAAACGTTTGAGCGAAATGTTCGCGACGCAATAGCTCAGGAAAAGCTCAAAGCATTTGTTACATCGAGCGTTAGCGTTTCTGATGATGAGGTGCAGGAAAACTACAAGCGCGAGTCAACCACTATAAGTTTGGCCTATGCGGTCTTTTCCCCCGAAAAACTGGCGGAGAGGATTCAAGTGTCGGACGATGAGCTGCGAAACCACTATGAGGAACACAAGACTGACCACCGCATTCTCGAGCCTCAGAAAAAAATCCGTTACCTCTTCATCGACACTGAGAAAGCCGGCTCGAAGCTCCAGATTACCGACAAGGAACTGCGCGACGAATTTCAACGCATGCCCGCGGAGAGCAAGCAGGCGGGAGTTAAGGTTCAACAGATTCTTCTAAAAGTTGCGCGCAAGGACTTGGATCAGCAGGTTGAAGAAAAAGCCAAAGACTTAATCAAGAAAGCGAGGGGGACCGGGGGCCAGTCATCGAAGGAAACGTTTGCCGAGCTGGCTAAAGGCAACTCCGAAGATCCGGCAACAGCAAAAACCGGTGGATTTCTCGCCCGACCCGTGAAGAAAAATCCAAATAAACCTGACGGTCTCTATGATCGCGCTGTTGATATGCAGCCCGGCGACATCTCGGACATCCCCATTAAATATGCTGGCAACTGGTACATTCTACGGCGAGACGAGCCCGTGCAGCAGACCTTCGAAGAAGCCAAGCCGACCTTGGTGGTCTCGTCGCGTAACCGGCGGGCCTATTCAGTGGCTGCCAAGCTCGCGGAGCGGGCACAGGCCCGTTTGAACGAGACCAAAGATCCGAAGAAGGTAGCGCAGGAATTAGCCGCTGAAGCCAACATGAGTCCTGCAGAAATGGTCAAAGAAACTCCGTATATCAAACCGGGGGACGATGTTCCGGGAATCGGAAGCAACCAACAATTTGAAGCTGCGATTGCCCCTCTGAATAACCCGAATGACGTGGGCGAACGCACAGGCGTGAAGGGTGGCTTTGCAATCCCGATGTTCGTGGAGAAGAAAGAGCCGCGCATTCCGGACCTCGAGGAGATTAAGGACCGGCTTGCACAGACGCTTAAACAACAAAAGGCGAAAGAGCAGTTGGAACAAAAGGCCAAAGAGGTTGCCTCAGGAGTGAAAACCGTCGCCGACATCAAATCAGCAGGTGAAAACGCCGGTTTCGAAGTGGGAACTGAAGAGGATTGGAAGATTGGTAGCGTGATCGGCAAGGCTGGCACAAGTCCGGCACTGGACGAAGCCGCCTACGCATTGAAACCCGGTGAGATAACTAAAACTCCGATTAAGGTTGGAGACACCTGGGTAATCCTGGGGGCCACCAACCGCGTCGACGCGGATCTGGCAGCGTTCGCTTCACGACGACCGCAGATGACCCAGACTTTGCTAACCCAGCGTCAAACCCAACTCTGGGACGACTACGTCAGTAAGGTTCAGGAGGAGATGAAACGCTCGGGCAAGATAAAAATCTATCAGGACGTGCTGACCGCTTTGGAAGAAGACGAGCCGGCCGCCGGTGCACCTCAGCCGCGCTTTCCGATGCCCGTAAAGTGACTGCATTGACGTCCACCGAGCTGTGAGCAACAGATAGGGCCAGTTACTCGAACAAAGTAACCGGCCCTAACCTTTTTAGCAGTAAGAACCTGGCCTCGAGTTAACCGACTGGAATCTCAATCGTCGTTTCCGCAGGACGAGGACAGGTCCCTACCACTCTAACAAATCGATCTGACATCAGATCTGAAATCTCAGATCTTAAAAACGCAAGCACAGGCTAATCACAATCCACCCACCAAAGGAGCAACGTCTGACTGAGCGACCGCCGTGCGAATCTTAAGTTCATTGCCTTGAGTGGTGATCTTCAGATTTCCCAAAGCACTCCTGGCCAGGACCCCTCTGATCCCCGACAGCCGGTTTGTAAAAAGAGCTCCAAACTGTTTCAGACCTTCTAAGGTGTCTCCCAGGCTGCGCGCCGAACTCGCATCGACCGTGCGAGCAGCAACCAACAACTCCAGATCCTTGTCAGTCATAGCTAGAGATCCGTAAGCCTGTCGAACTGCGGACACATCCTTTGCGATTGCTTCATTGCCGATGCGAAGATTCTGAAGCAGCTCCGCGGTAACGTTTCCTCCGAAGCCTACGATAGCGTTTGGATCCTGCGTAGCCAGGGTAATCAACTCGGGATTGGGACGCCTCTTTTCTCGGCTGGCAGCGACGGTGTTGCGAACGCGATCGAGATCACCAAGGGCCAACGTGTTCGCGTCAATTGGGGTTACCGCGAGTTCTCTAATCTTTAAGTCGAGCAATCCCAGGAGTTTCACCTGCTGGTCCAGAGTGAAGATGTAAATCGTCTTGCCGAGATATTTTTCTTCGCGGTATTTGCCGTTTGCCGCCATTTTTCCAGCCGCAACGATGGCGCCGGTATTGAATGCTCCACGGGCCACCCCCACCGTCTCGATCTTGGTGATACCGGTCGAGGGGTAGCTATAACGCATGCCCACAGCAATTTCGTCGAAGGAACGTAGATCGAGACTCGTGCGAGTCTTGAATTGTTCGATCTGAGAATCAACCTCTGCCATCTTGGCTGAGTTGCCCGCGAGCAGTTTGGGCATAGCTTCCGTGAGTACACGTTTGACGTTGACCTGAGCAACCGCGTCCGATGCCGGAAGCTTGGCTAAAAGACTCTGAGCCGTTGTTGCCGGAACTCGACGTCTGGTTTGACCGATGACCGGACTCGTCAATACGGCCAGCAACAGGCCAACGATAGACACGCTACTGAGAATTCTAAATATCACTTTAAAGGAGCCTTTCCTGTTCGTTACATCATCCCGGAGGGTTTAGAAAATACCACACTGCCTCAGTGTGCGCCTGTCGGATGCCTTGAGCTAGGAGGAGGTTGGCTTATTTCTTCTCCTGTTTGGGAGTCACCAGTTTTCCCTCGTTGCCTAACAGGCCAAAAATCAGCCGCGCCTCGACCTTTCGATAGTCAGATGGCCAGGAAAACAGGCCAGGGTCTACGTCCAGCTTTACGTCCTTCAGTTCCGTGGTTACCGTAGACGATTGTCCATTGGACTTATACATTGCCTCCGATCTGACCGGTAAACCCAGAGCTTCGTCAATCCAGATTAACGTCTCATTATGTGAGTCACCTCCCTTAAGCACGACGACGCGGTACTTCGTCGTGATGCGGCCTGCAAGCGTTTCGGTGCCCAGCTTCTCATACGTCGCAGCCGCGTGGGTCTCACTCAGGAGTTGGTCAGGCGAAAGACCTGGAGAGGAATCTGGGGAGTCCCGTGGCCGATTACCTTGTTCGGAGTCCCGAGATTCTGTATTGAGGTCCGCATACAGTCGGTTGACAGGCAGTACAATGAAACGGCCGGCAGGGATTTCAAGATAGACCACCTGCCCACTCGCACCAGCGCTGTACTCTTCGCGGCGTTTCTCGCCGTCGCGAGCGATTAAGACCTGGTTGGTTTGCGATGATGACGAATTCGCGAGGTTTCCTGTTCCGGTGAAGGTGGTGATGCGGACGGCTTGATAGCGGTCCGGTTCTTTTGTTGAAAACGGCGGTGTTATGGACGCGGCTTTTCGAGTATCTGCACTTCCAGCACTGGAATTCGGCGACTCTTGCAAGCCTCTGCAAGCGGGCAGCAGCAACCCGCCCGTACAGACTGCCAGCCCGAGTAAGAACTCGTGAAGGAGGGTCGTGGTAATACGCATGCTTGTGCAGTTGACTTACTTTTTAATTTTGGTCGGAATTAGTTGACCGGAAATGGTAGCACACGGTAGAACTGACGACGAAAAGTGCGCAGGATTGGGTACTGGTGCAGTTTGACTTATCGTCGAGCATTCAACTCGACTGCAGGACCGCGAGCCGTAGCGACGGGATCCAACACTCAATCTTAAGTAAACTCCACTTAGGTAACTTGAACTTAGCATCCGGTCGCTACGGCTCGCGGTTCTGTAAGCTAGTGATACTGTACGCTTCATAGGACAAAGTTCTAAGTGCACCAACCCCCAAGATTGAAGATCGCGTCTTATTTCGTTACCTGTGCTTTTGCTGTATCTGACAGACCCGGTTCCCTGGTGTTTGCGCAATTCGATGCCGGATACGATCCACGAAATCACACAAACCATCACGAAATTTCTTAGTGTTATTTCGTGTGATTTCGTGGATCGTGTCTAGCGCACCATTGATTCGGGTAAGGCTGAGCCGTCCAAGTCCATTAGGTCTAGCTTATCTACGGTGTCAGTACTCTAACTCGACCTCACATTTCCGGGTTTGCCGCTATGTTCGAGCGCCTCACAAATTCAGCCCTGGAAACAACCAGACAACGCATTGAAGAACTCTTTGATGCCCATGCCGAATGGTTCTACACGCTCAGTGATGGAAAAACACAAGCGCTTCGCAGGAGCGAACTGGATATCAACGTTGCCCAGAGTAGACTGATCCTTTCCTGTTGGACCGATAACGGAACTCGCTCGTGGCGAATTCGCGGCTGGAATTGGACCGGTGAGAAGCTGGAGATCGAGGCTTCCCGGCGGATGGGTGCTGAACGACCACTAATTGAGCTGATTCCGCGAGCATCGGCAAGTGCCATAGCGGCGACGGTCAGGGCAGCCCGGCAAGTTCGCTGTCAGCAACTGGCGCAGCTGGCGTGTGGTTTGTACCTGGGAGCGAAGATCGAGCGAGCATCGTTGAGCCCGGGCATGCGCCGCGGACAACCTGGACGCTATGCACGAATCCTCCTGCGACTCAAATACAATCGCATCGCCGTGACTGCCTCTGTGGCTGCAAGCAAGCCGAGCGATGTCGATGAGTTCCTTTCATCCGCCCTGCTCTGGTTCGGGCGCACGAGTGAGCGCGCGCGGGCCCCCTATGTGCAGCAACTCTGGCTGCTGGTCGAAAAGGATCTGTTGAAGCCGTTGACCGTACGCATCGCCCTGCTGCGACCGAGTTTGCGTAATGCCATCATAGTCTATGAACTGGACGAGCCGTGGACCAAGCTGTCCCCCGTGATTTGTCCCGAGTTGGACGAACTATGGAAGAAGCGCCTGGCTCGGTTCAGACCTGTCGCTCCGCCCTCAACCAGCGAGTTGGCGCGGGCGATTATCGCTGAGGCTCCTGAAGCTATTGATGTGGTGCAGGCGCGCCATGGCGAGACCCTTCGTTATTTTGGACTTCCCTTCGCCCGTGTGCGTCGGCTGATGAACTCCGAGTTCGTTTGGTTTGGGCTTGAAGGGGCTCGACGCCGTCTGCTTGATGAGAAGAGCCAACACGAATGGGCGGTGTTATTAAGCGATTTGCGCGAGCATAGGTCGGCCTTCGCTTCAGATCACCGCCACGCTCTTTACCGAACCGCCGGCGAGGCATGGCTTGAGTCATTGCTTCGTCGCGACATCTCGAAACTCGATCCTGGATTGATCATCGCGCCGCTGCATGCGCAATTCCGGACGGCCAGGGGCGGACGCCTGGGCGTTAGGCCGATTGATCTGCTGGCCCTCAGGCGTGACGGACGTCTGGTCGTAATTGAATTAAAGGTTTCTGAAGATCGGGAGCACGTGCTGCAGGGCGCAGATTACTGGCAACGCGTTGAAGCGCATCGTCGTCGCGGCCATATCTGGCGGGCCAGACTGTTTGGTGAGCGCCGCATTAGTGCCGAGTCGCCGCTGGTCTATCTTGTAGCCCCCACGCTTAGGATCCATCCGTCTTTTAAGATCCTGGCTCGTTTGATTGCGCCAAATGTAGAACTGTATCGCTTCGATATAAATGAAGACTGGCGCTCGGGAGTACGCGTGATGCGAAGAATGCGCGTGAACTGAGCTGAAATGATCCGCAGGCCGGGCCCAAAAACTACTTGACGAAGATATCGTCAGCTACGCTTTTTACCGAAGGAGAAGATCTTCCCGTTTGACCCACGTCGTTGATGGCCTGCTCTGAGGACATAATCCCGGAGCAGCGCATCCTGAATTCGTCCGGATTGCTCGCATTGTGCAACGCTTCTTCAATCGAAATGAGTCCTGAGGAAAAAAGGTGAAACAGTGATTGGTCAAATGTCTGCATGCCGTACTGTGAAGTCCCCGCGGCGATGGCCTCCCGAATGAGATAGGTCTTGTCTTCGTTCACGATGTAGTCGCGAATCAGGCCGGTTGATACGAGGACTTCAATCGCCGGCACGCGGCCTGGACCCTTCGCAGCGCGGACCAGACGCATCGAAATTACACCCTTGAGAATGCCGGCTAACTGCAGGCGCACCGACTTTTGCTGATGCGCGGGAAAAGACGAAACGATGCGCGTAATGGTCTCAGTTGCGTCGAGTGTGTGGAGCGTTGAAAGCACCAGGTGACCTGTCTCGGCTGCGGTCAGCGCGGTCTCGATCGTTTCAGAGTCGCGCATTTCTCCCACGAGTATCACGTCGGGATCCTGACGCAAGGCCCCTCGCAAAGCTTCAGCGAATGAACGCGTATCTACGTCGACTTCTCGTTGCGTCACAAACGACTGCTTATCACGATGCAAGAACTCGATGGGGTCTTCAATCGTCACAATATGACCGCTGCGAGTCGCATTTATATGGTCGATCATTGCGGCCAACGTAGTTGACTTTCCGGAACCGGTTGAACCGGTTACCAGGATAAGACCACGACGTTCCGCGGCGATTCTATCGATGACTTGAGGGAGTCCCAGTTCGCTCGTGCTCCTGGTGCCGTCCGGAATCACGCGCAGGACCACACTCACCGTGCCTCGTTGCTGAAAGATGTTGGCGCGAAATCTCCCGACACCGTTGACGCCGTACCCGATGTCACATTCCGAGACGTCTTTGAAACGCTGCTTCTGACGACTCGTCATCATGGCAAAGGCCATATCCAAAGTGTCTTCAGGCTTCAGCCGCGGGGAATCGCCCAGGGGCCGCAATTCGCCGCCGAGGCGCATCATCGGGAAAGCACCCACTTTGAGGTGGAGGTCAGACGCACCCTGGCTGGTGGCGGTTTTTAACAAATCATCAATTTTTACAGACATGATCGGACTAGCACCTTTTCGGGCGATTCAGAGGATTTGGGGCTAAGACGGGAGCTTTTTGGGTTTCAGTCTTAGACAGAATGAAAAGCGCGGATTGCTTTAGCGGGGGTCCCTCAAAGCGGGGAGCTCGAGGAACACTGATGGGATAATAGCCTGCCGCGGCGAGGAACGTCAACGTTTACCTTTGGCAGGGGTAGTGCAGAGAGGCAGCGCCTCGACCACTACTTAGGTCTTGTTCGGAAAAGAGGACTGCGTCAAGACTCGGGACCTTAAGCTATTTGCCGGTCGGGAAATCGTCACCGTGTTCGTCGCCCGATTTGACTCAGCGCCGGGTACGGCTTCGCAGCCGGATGTGCGGCGGTGGCTATGCCCCGCCGTCTAGCTGGCAGCATTACCGGGCTGTGCCCCTCGTGCGGGCTTGGCCCCTCGGATGGAGAGGCGCGCAATTTGCTCAGACCAAGTGGTTGCTGCATTAACATCCGCAGACACGTCCAGGTGACGCACAGAAGGGCCAAGCCCGCACCAGGGGGCGCAGCCCGATGAGAGGTCCAAGGCTCCGGCGGGCATAGCCACCGCCGCACATCCGGCGGCGAAGCCGTACCCGCCGCTGTGGTGAAGCTTGTTGAAACCCAAATTCGGCTCGCGAATTTTCACGCCAAGTGGGCATGCATGCCCTTTTCTTCTCCAAACAGCAAAACAGCGAGCAAAGTGTGTCTGCTCGCTGTTCGTGATGGGTTAGGGCTAAGTTTCACTCGGCGGTGGTCTGGTACTCAATGGCCGGTTCGTTTCGCGCGGCGGAGGGCGTACTTACGACTTCCTTGGCCTGGCCCTGATGACCATTGCTTTCTGGCTTCGTCGCCGAAGCATTGACGTAGGTCAACCAATCGCCGGGCGCCTCTCGCTCACCCTTAGTAATCTCAAAGAATGCCTTTTGAATGCGGGTCGTCAGTTCTCCACGTCCACCGGCCCCTACCGTTATCCGATCAACCGAACGAATCGGGGTAATCTCTGCTGCAGTTCCTGAGAAGAAAAGCTCGTCCGCAACATAGAGAGCGGCGCGTTGAATGCTGCGTTCCTTGATAGTAATACCCAGCTCGTGACAAATCTGAATCACGCTATCTCGCGTGATTCCTGCCAGTATCGAGGAAGAAAGCGGGGGAGTAATTACGACGTCACCAGTTACCACGAAGATGTTCTCGCCCGAGCCTTCGGATACATAACCCCGATCGTCCAACGCTATACCTTCTGCAAAACCGTTGAGCAGAGCCTCCATCTTAATTAGCTGGGAGTTCATGTAGTTCGCGCCGCTCTTAGCCATGGCCGGCATCGAGTTTGGCGTCAGCCGCGTCCAGGTCGAGACGCAGACGTCAACCCCTTTTTCGATGGCATCATCACCAAGGTACTTTCCCCAATCCCAGGCCCCGATATAACAGGCCAGCGGGTTGGGAAACGGATTAACGCCGAAAGCCGGACGTTCTTCGTCAAGACTGCGGAAGAGGATGGGACGAATGTAGCACTGCTCAAGGCCGCTACGGCGAACCAGTTCTACGGAAGCGTCGCATAATTGATCCAACGTCCAAGTGTGATCCATGCGGTATATCTTTGCCGAGTTCAAGAACCGCTTCATGTGTTCTTTTAAACGAAAAACAGCAGGACCACGCTTTGTTGCATAACAGCGAATGCCTTCAAAAATGCTTGAACCATAGTGCAGAACGTGAGACATAACGTGCACCCGCGCGTCGTTCCACTTGATAAACTCGCCGTCGTGCCAAACGACATCGCAAATGCGAGGGGTTTTTATGTCTTTCGCTTTGCCATCTTTTGAGAACATGGTTTGTGTTACTCCTTTAGGAAATCAATTGGAGGAACCAGGGAAGAGGTTTGCCTTCAACCTGGGAGCAGAAGGTTCGTTGAAACGCATTCCGCCAGATGTTCTGGTCCTAAGCTAGAGCTGGATAGGTGATATGAACAGGGCACAATACAGTACATTTGTTCCGCTTTGCAAGGCACCCTTGCTTAGAAATACTTGGGCAACGTACCATCCAGATGCACTCTAAATTATCAAAGATTGCTAATGGAGGCTCCTTTCCGCCGTGCCGGTTGAAATATGAGCCATGCCATCCGACCCTGATTGTCATTATCCTGTTATCGAGCATCTTTACAAACTGTCGCATGACCAAAAAAACCGAAACTACAGTCGTTGTCGACCAAACCCACAGCGCTCAAACTAACGATGCTCTTCTTATCCATCGGCGCGCGATTGCGATCGACATGCACGCCGATACCACTCAGCGTTTGCTTGACGAACAAGTCGACATTTCCCGGCGGTTGCCCGATGGTCACTTCGATAATGTGCGCGCCAGGGATGGTGGATTAGACGCTCAATTCTTTTCTATCTGGGTCGAACCGGAATTGTTTGGCGGAGGTGGTGCCGGCGCGATGAAACGCGCGGATGAGCAGATTGCCGTGGTTCGGGCCCTTCCTGACCGGTATCCCGAAACGTGGGATTTGGCAACCACGTCCGCGGACATTCGGCGGATCGCCGCGGCAGGAAAACTGGCCGCACTAATGGGACTCGAAGGTGGTTACGCCATAGACGAACGGCTCGAAAATGTTGACCGTTATTACCAAATGGGTGTTCGTTACATGTCGCCGGCCTGGAGCGTGAGCACCAGCTGGGCAGGCTCCTCGAACGACGGAGTGGGGCAGACAAGAGGCCTCAATGACTTTGGCAAGAGTGTCATCCGTGAGATGAATCGACTGGGGATGATGGTCGACGTTTCCCACGTCTCCGATAAGACGTTCTGGGACATCATCAACTCCTCCTCAAAACCGATAATTGCGACGCACTCCGGCTGCCGGGCGATTGCCGACGTGCCGCGCAATCTGGACGACGAAATGATCCGGGCTATAGCGAAAGGCGGCGGCGTTGTTTGCGTCCTCTTCTACCCTGCGTTTCTCGAACCCGGCTGGGATAACAAGAAGAAAAAGGTCGATGCAGAGATTGCCTCTCTAGTACAAAAAGCCTCTGAAGAGGAGTCAGGATCAATCGCCTACAAGAAAATCGCGCGGGACCGGGTGCGAAGGGAGGAGTATTCGAAGCGCTTGCCGCGGGCGACTGTCTCGCGATTGGTTGACCATATCGATCACATCGTAAAACTAGTCGGCGTAGATTACGTAGGAGTTGGGTCGGACTTCGATGGCGTGCAGTCGACCCTTACCGACCTGGCGACAGTCGAGGATCTACCTAATTTGACTCGCGAGTTGTTGCGGCGCGGTTATACCGAGCCTGACGTCCAAAAGATTCTCGGGGGGAATGTTCTGCGCCTGATGGAAGAAGTTCAAAAGTGAAAGTGGTCACCAGGAAACCGAGCGGGGATACTAACGTACGAGGCAAGCGACCACGTATTGGATTCCATGCACCGATCTCAGGAGGGCTGCACAATGCCCTGCTTCGATCCAATGAGCTTGATTGTCAGACGGTGCAGATCTTCTCGCGTAATCCGCGAGGATGGAAAGCTAAATTACTAAGCGATGAAGAAGTCGACCTTTTCAAGCGCGTTCGCCGCAGGACAAAAATCTCGCCGGTAGCCATCCACACTAACTATCTAATCAATCTTGCTGCTGCGGATGCGGGGATGTTGCAAATGTCTCGCGCTTCCTTTCGAGAAGAACTAGAGCGCGGGATTCGTCTCCGAGCCGACTACCTCGTAGTTCATCCAGGCAGTGCGCGCGGCGCGTGTGAGGCTGATGGAATCCAAGCGTGTGCGGAGAGCCTAAAGCGCGCAGCGGATGGACTCGATTTGGGTTCGATTCGTATTCTTTTGGAAAACACAGCCGGGCAGGGAGAGTGCATCGGTCATCGGTTTGAGCACTTGCGAGAGATCATGAAGGCCTGTCCCGGACTGCCGCTTGGCGTTTGCTTTGATACGGCTCACGCCTTCACGGCCGGTTACGACATCCGAACGGCAGAGGGACTAGAAGCAACTCTCCAGGCACTTGATCGGGAAGTGGGAACGAAGAAAGTGCGGGCGATCCATTTCAACGATTCGAGGGCTGAATACCACTCGCGGGTAGATCGCCATTGGCACATTGGACAGGGTCACATCGGCAAGGACGCGCTGAGGCGGGTTGCACGTCATCCCAAACTCTCTCACTCGGCCTTCATTCTCGAGACGCCTTACGACAAACCCGAGGACAATAAACCGAATATCGAAGCACTCCGGTCATTTATTGCTGGCTAGGCGCCCTGACAAAGGCGCCCTGATGCGAGGCAGTTAGCTGGCCCCAGTCGCCAATATCAGCAAAATCACCCTCTTTAAAACAACTTACTTGAACACATCCTCCGGCGTGTGTTAGATTTTCAACGGCTGCTGGTTTTGTTGACGGCCGAACTTGCCTGTTAACTTCATCCCTGACGCTCCCGGCCTCCACCCCTTTGAATGCGGATCGAGGATCCTACCTGGAAATTTAGTCCGCATAGCCAGCTCTTGTAATTCAATCGCCCCTCAAGTCTTTCGATTTTGTAAACCATATGGTCACGAAAACCAATCGCTTTGCGTTTGATTGGTGGGTAGTTCAGAAGCGATCTATCTACCTGGGTATTGCCCTGCTTGTCCTCTGTATGCTGGCCGCTGGCGCTTCGGTCTACGTCTGGAAATACGGCAATCCGCTAAGGAACGTGGGCACCGGCGTCAAGACGCCTGCCGGTGCGAGATTCATTTCCTTCGAAGGCGACGTGCGCGTAATTCGGGCCTCCACACGCGAGACAATTGCCGCCAAGAGCGACACGGAACTCTATCCCGGCGACGCCGTGCAGACGCAGGAAGGTGGTCGAGCACGCATCGGCATGGCTGATGGGTCAACACTCATAGTCCGTCCCAATAGCATTATTACCGTGCGCGATAACGCCCGCGACGACGATGGAAAGAAAACCAACGTCCACGTAATCGTCGATAGTGGTCAGATGTCGGTGCGCACGGAGCAGCAACCTGAGGGCACCAGCAACGTCGTTGAAACTCCTAAGACGAGCAACAAGGTCGGCGAGGGCACCGGCGCCACCTTCGGAGTGAATCCCGAAGGCACGGAAGAGATTCGGGTCAATACCGGTGCCATCGAAACTACCGACCGTTCCGGGGTGAAGACTGCGTTAACCGGGGGTCAGTATGTCGCCATCAATCCTTCAGGAACTATGTCGCGGCCACAGAGGCTCTTGGAGGTGCCCTTGCCTTCGGAGCCCCGCGATCTCGACAAGGTGATAGTAGGCGCTAAGGGTTCCGCAAACGTAGCCTTGAAATGGTTGCGGCCTCCTTCAGGATCTGCCGCCTACTATCGTGTCGAAGTGGCAACTTCACCTTTTTTCGTTGCTGACGGTCGGGTGATCGAGCGCGATCAGTTGGTAGCAATGGAATTCAATGCGAGCGATCTGCGACCCGGAGTTTACTTCTGGAGGGTGCGGGCCACAGCTGCCACTGGTCAAACAAGTGATTGGAGCGACCCCAAGAAGTTTGTGGTGGTGGCGCCTAAAGGGTCGGGATCCCAAGTCGCAGTTTCAGATCTGACCGCCGAACTGCTGGGCGGTAACATCTATTTGGTTCGGGGTCAGGCCGAACCGGGAACGACCATCCGTGCCCTTGGTCGCGAGACCCTGGTCTCCACCGCTAAGTCTTTTCAAGTTCAGATTACAGCGCCTTCGGGTGAGAGAGAGATCACGGTTGAGGCGATGGATCCGAACGGGAACAGCAGCAGCTATAAGCTGGCACTCTCCAGCGGCTCTCGAGGCCGAGACTAGATTCCGTTTGCAATGTCGAAACACGTAATCTTACTGACAGATGCCCACGAGGCGCCAGCTTACGAGCTAATTGAGACCTTGCGCGCTGCCGGCGTAAAAACGCTGATCGAAGGTCTACGTGAAGTGGAAGCGGAAGTGGCACTGGCGAGAAAACAGGAGAGCGAAGGTTCCGCTTTGAATCAGGGGCCACCGCCCTTAGCCGTCTTATATGAGGTTGTACCGGGGGCGGATCTGGTGGAAATGCAAACAGCCACAGACCACGCCCGGACGTTCTGGCCGGGCACGCCGCTAGTGGCATGCCGGCGACATGGAAACGGTTATCAAAGTTTGAACCTTCGCAGCCTCGATGGCGCCACTCTGAAGAGGTTGGGGTTCCGCGCAATCGCGGATAAGACGGCGCAGCTGCCGGCGCTCTTGCGGGAAATTGAAGGGCACGGAGTCACCGGTGAGCTTAAGTTGCCGGAGATTATTCAGAAACAGGCTCAACAGAGTTCATATTCTTTGCCGCCTAAACTCAAAGCGAAAGGATTACGCGCGGCCTTTGAGTTGGTTTCTTCTCTTCACTTCATTGGGGATCAAATTGGAGCTGCACACACGGCGCTGGCCGGCATTGAGCAATTGGTGAGCGCCAAGTGTTGGACCATCTATCTGATTTCGGATGCCAAGACAGTTGAAGATTCTTGCCTGGAAGCGATTGCGGTGAGGGACCGTGACCTGGGAACTGCGGAAGTTGATGAGTGGCGACGTATGTATACGCCCGAAGCCAACGCTGCGCGTTACGAATCTAAGGCCGCGCACCTCGCGGCGGCAGGAATTGGTACCATTAAGAAAAAGGAGCGGGGGAAGCACGTTATTGCAGTTCCCCTCATTTGTAGCGAACGGATCCTGGGGGTCCTGGAGGGGGTTCGCGAGAGCGGAAACGAATCTTCATTCAAGAAGTCTGAAATCGAACTGCTCGATGCGCTGTCACTGCCGCTGGCTTCCGCTCTGGCGAACGCGGTCCGGATCGCAGAAGCCGAAAGACTCTCACAAACCGACGATCTGACGAAACTTCATAACGCGCGCTATCTGCGGCAGTTTCTGCTCAACGAGATCCGACGAGCGCGCCGGTACGGCACCAGTGTGACGGCGCTGTTTCTGGATCTTGACGACTTTAAGCAAGTCAACGACCTGCACGGACACTTGGTCGGTTCGCACGTACTCATGGAAATGGCGGGAGTGATACTAAGTTCGGTGCGCGACACCGATGCCCTGGCGCGCTACGGTGGTGACGAGTTCGTGATCGTTCTTCCTGACACTGGCATGGACCTGGCAGGCGTTGTCGCGGAACGGATCCGCGAAAAAATCTCACAATATACCTTCACGGGTGGCAGACGTCTGAAGCTTTCGCTCACCGCCAGCTTCGGAATGGCCACTTTCCCCATTCACGCCTCATCCCCCCAACAACTCATCGCCTGCGCTGACACCGCAATGTATGAGGCTAAGGCTGCCAACAAGAACTGCATCCGCGTGTCGGCGGGGCATATCCCCAACCCTCGGGTTGAAAGCAGCCCCGTTGCGGCCGAGCAAACTACCGGAGACGAATCCGGGAACCCGAATTCTTTGATAGCACAAAAGTTAGAATCGGGTGTATCTTAGGATGTTAGGACCTGGCCGGTCTGTCCTACGAGGTGGATTCAGAATCTGAGTTTGGTGAGTTGGTGGAGATTCTTGCTCTGCCGTCTTCTTAGTGAGCACAAGTATTTGCCAACCGCGACCACCTACCCCCCTAAAGTTCTCATTCTACACACACGGGAAGTGATCAAATTAGATGGCCTTCAAATCTATTTTTAGTCTGTTCTCCAGCGACCTCGCAATCGACCTGGGTACAGCCAACACATTGGTCTATGCGAAGGGCCGTGGGATTGTTGTTTCCGAACCTTCAATAGTTGCCATTAACAAAGTCACTAATCAGGTAGAAGCCGTAGGCCGTGACGCGAAGGATATGCTGGGGCGAACTCCCGGTAATATAGTTGCCATTCGGCCCATGAAAGATGGCGTCATCGCTAACTTTGAAGTGACCGAGAAGATGCTGCAACACTTTATACGCAAAGCCCACAACGGGAAGACCTGGGTCAGTCCACGCGTGGTGATCGGTATTCCTTCCGAAATCACGCAGGTAGAGCGTCGCGCCGTCGAAGACTCAGCGTATCGTGCGAAAGCCTCAGAGGTTTATCTGGTGGAAGAAGCGATGGCCGCCGCGATCGGTGCTGGTCTGCCCATCACCGAACCACACGGCAACATGGTTGTCGACATCGGCGGAGGAACTACCGACATCGCCGTAATCAGCTTAAGCGGTATCGTCTATTCCCGGGCAGTACGCGTCGCTGGTAATGAGATGGATGAGGCAATCATCTCCTATATCAAACGAAAGTATAACCTTCTGATCGGTGAGCGAACTGCGGAAGCCATCAAGATCGAGCTGGGCTCGGCCTATCCACTTGACGAACCGCTCTCGTATGAAGTGCGCGGGCGAAATCTGATTGAGGGCATTCCAAAGACGATCACGATGACTGACGAAGAGGTGCGCGAGGCTTTAGCAGATTCCGTATCGACAATTATCAACGCGGTCCGTGTAGCGCTCGAGCGTACACCGCCGGAGCTTTCCGCCGACATCGTCGAGCGTGGCATAGTGCTGACTGGTGGTGGCGCGCTGCTCAAGAACCTGGACAAGCGCCTCTCGATCGAAACCGGGCTTCCTGTCTCGATTGCGGATGATCCGCTGGCTTCAGTCGTGCTCGGTACAGGCAAGATGCTCTCTGATTTTGATCTCTTGAAGAGAGTCAAGTGGGAGAACACTATGACCAGCGGGATGTAAAGCAGCGTAAATCGTAAATCGTTAATCGTAAATTGTAACAACAAGTCGGATTAAAGTACGGTTCGCGATTCACGATTCACGATTTACGATTCACGATTTACGATTCACGATTCACGAACATGGCAAGCAGTCGGACCCAAAAAGAGATACGTCAGCGGGCGCCGCTTTGGCTCGTGATGCTGCTTTTTGCAAATTTTATTGTCATGGCCATCGACGCCAAGGACAGCTTCACCCAGCAAAACGTGCTCAAAGGGGGAATTCAAGCCGTTGTTTCACCAGTGCAAAGGGTAACGTCCTGGATGAGCGGCACGGTAGGCGGATTTTTCAGCCAACTCGGTGATTTTGGTAGTACAACTTCAGAGAATGAGCGTCTCACACGAAAACTCGCGGCTGCGGAATTAGAGCTGCGAAAAGCCCAAGAAGCGGTGGCCGAGAATGATCGATTGAGGGAGCTGCTCAACCTCAAAGAGAAGACTGGTTACGACCAGGTTGCCGCGCGCGTAATCGCTCGCGACGGATCGGTATGGTTCAACACTGTCACCATCAGCCGCGGCAGTTCCTCAGGTATCGCCCTCAACATGCCGGTTGTCACATCAGGTGGAATCGTCGGCCGGGTAATTGCGGTTAGCCCGGTGACTGCGCAGGTGATGCTTATCACTGACGAAAAAGCAGCTGCCGGTGCAATCATCGGAAAGCTTGGCGAATCAGGAGCCCTGGGGTCGGTTCGAGGTCTAGGGAACTCAGGTCTAGTCGAAATGCGGTATGTCTCAGGACTTCAAAAGGTCTCAACCGGCGACTACATCTTGACGACCGGTCAGGACGGAATCTATCCGCCCGGATTGAATGTGGGAGAGGTGGTAGAGGTGAAACAGGGAACCGCCACTCAACCACACCAAATCTACATCAAGCCCAGCGCTCGGCTTGATCAATTAACAGAGGTGGCCGTACTGCTGTATCAGCCGCCGGAGCGGCCTGCAGCCGAGCAGGCGCTGCCGAATGTGGATAAAACGAAAGTGATGAGCGATAAGTGATGGTGACAATCATCATCTTTCCATCTTGCTTATCACTTACCCATCACTTAGCTCACTTACGTAATGCCTCAGTTTAAGACTGCTGCGGTTCTCTTGATCGCCATCATCCTGCAGCTCTCGCTACGAGAGGCTTGGTCTACACTCTCCTATATTGACTTCCCCCTGATTGTCGTTGTTTATATCGCATTGCAGCGCGAGGCGTGGCAAGCCTTAATAGTTGGCACTATTGCCGGTCTCTCAATTGACGCAGCCAGCGGCGGCCTCTTGGGTGCAGGAGGGTTTTCAAAAACCCTGACCGCCTACCTGATCTACTTCGCCGCTACTCGCATTAACCTGGAAAACGCGCTGTTGAGGATTCCAGTCCTGGCCGCGGCGACACTCATTGACAGCACGATTTACTTTTTTTGGCAGCGGTCGTTAGGAAATCCTCCATCGGCACCATTTATGCAAACCATGTCCTATAGTCTTATTGGAACGACTACGGTGGGAACTTTCGCACTGTACATGCTCGATTCGATCGTGTCCGAACAGGTGAGCCTTCGACGTCAGTTTGCTTCGCGGCGTCGAGTGGCGCGCCGGGGTGCGAGCTCAATGAAAAGGCGGTGAGACAGCCAAACATCGAATTCCGGCGGGCCCTTCATCCGATTTTTTAAATGAAATTCGTTGATACATCCCAAAATCTTCGCGGCAGGCTGATGGCTGTCCAGGTGGTTGCAGTGCTGCTGCTAACCGTGCTGGGGGTCAGACTTTATCTCCTGCAGGTGGTTCGCGGGAGTCACTATGCGGAGATTGCTCAGAACCAACGAGTCAGGTTGTTGCCCATAACGGCACCGCGCGGGATTATTTTCGATCGCAATGGACACCCGCTCGTCGATTCCCGTCCTATCTATAACGTGATCCTCTCTCGTGAAGACGTAAGAGGTAAGGAACTAAGCTCGCTGGTACAACCTCTATCTGAGGGTCTGGGCCTGGACGCCGACATCCTCCGCGATCGTTTTGAAGAGATAAAATCCCTTCCCGCTTTTGAATCCATCCCCGTGAAACTGGATGCCACTCCGGCTGACATCGCCTGGATAGAAGCGCGCGAGCTCGAATTCCCCGAACTGCGCGTCGAGCAACAACCCCAACGCCGCTATCCGCCAAACGGCCTGCTGGCCCATGTGCTCGGCTACGTTGGTGAGATCAGTCCCGAACAGTTGAAGCAAACTACTTACAGAGACAAGGGTCTGAAGCCCGGAGACGTAATGGGTCAGAGCGGTCTCGAGCAGAGTTATGACGATTTTTTGCGCGGCCGTGATGGCTATCGAAAGGTTGTTGTGGATAGCAGGGGTAGGATCCAGGACGAAATCGAGATAGTACTGCCGCAACCGGGTCAGGATTTGATAACCACCATTGACCTGGACCTGCAATTGGCTGCTGAGGAACAACTGCTTAATTCGGCCACGAAGCGCGGCGTCATTGTCGCCATGGATCCGAACAACGGGGAAATTCTGGCGCTCGCCTCGGCGCCCACCTTCGATCCCAACATTTTCTCTCAACGCCTTGGCACGAAAGAGGGCCGGGCCGAGTATGTGGCGCTGCTCAATGATCCCGACAAACCGCTAATCAACCGGGCGATACAGAGCCGGTATCCTCCCGGCTCGACCTGGAAGATTCCGATGTCCATCGCGGGATTGCAGCAGGGCGCAATCACACTTGACCACTCAAACCTTCTCTGCGGCGGCGGCATTACGATTGGCAATAAGTTCACCCGCTGCATGGGCAATCACGGTACTCCGGATGTAAGAGCTGCGATCACCCGATCCTGTGACGGTTACTACTACCGTCTGGGATTAAAGATGGGTCTTGAGGGCATCGTGGCCATGGTCGAACAATTTGATCTGAACAAGCGAACTGGAATCGATGTACCCAACGAAGTGACCAGCCGTACCCCCACGGAGTTTAAGGTGATTTTAGACCGCCGCAATCAGGAGTGGAAGGATATCGACACCGTCTTTGCATCCTTCGGCCAGGTATACGAGGAAATGACTCCACTGAATATGCTGCGGTCAGTCGGCGGAATAGGCCTTCGTGGGAAACTCTATATTCCCCATTTGCTGAAAGAGCTAAAGCCCGTGGGCGAGCCGGGCACGCCAGAGTACCGTCAGGCTCGAGGGTTTCAGCCGCTCGATTCCTCTCAACCCAATCCTAAAATCGTCCCCATCCCCGAAGAGATTAACCAAGCGGTAGTCGAAGGCATGTGGGGTGTCGTCAATAACGGCGGCACGGGCGCGGGAATTCGGATGGTTGGTTTTGAAATCGCTGGCAAGACCGGCACCGCGCAGGTAGTGGGCCTGGGAAAAGACATCGGTAAGAACAAAGACCATTCCTGGTTTGTTTCGTATGCCCCCGCCTACAAGCCGGAAATTTCGATGATCGCTTTGATCGAGAATTCCGGTTTTGGAGGCCATCACGCCGCACCTGCTGTGCGGAAAATCTACGACGTTTACTATCGCAAAACCCGACATGAGGAGCCGCCAGGCGCAGTCCCTGTAGCTAAAAAACCCTCAGACAGAGCGCCGCAAATAATAGCGCAGGTTCCGGTCGATTGAAGGACAGTGATGACTATTGCCGATTTCTGATTGCGGATGCCAATTGGCGAGAATGATTAGCCGGTGCCTTTCCCTCGTAACCCTGCGTTCTATGGGCCATGACTAAGACTACTGATGATCACACTAACCGGCAATTGGCAATCGGAATAAAGTCAAATCGGCAATCGTAAATTGGCAATAACGAATGTCTGCACTACTAGAAAAAAAATCATTCAGAGACTTCGACTGGTTGTTGGCAATGCTGGCGATTGGCATTGTTGCCTTTGGCACCGTCCAGATTCGCTATGCGCAGCCGCAGGAACCTTACTGGGTAAAGCAGCTCATCGGCCTTGGTATTGCCCTGGTGGCGATGATCCTGGTGGCCGTTACCGATTATCGAAGGCTGCTCAACATCGCGCCTGCATTCTACCTTTTTGGTTTGATCCTTCTGGGGCTCGTCCTGATTCCCGGTATCGGTCTGAAGATAAATGGCCAACGAGCCTGGATCAAAGTTCCAGGCATCGGTCAGTTTCAACCATCGGAGTTTGTCAAGGTAACGACTGCCATGATGTTGGCCTGGTACTTCGGCAAACATCGCACGCAGGCACTCCGAGTCCACGAAATGGTAGTCGGTGGTCTGATCCTGGCCTTGCCCTGCGTTTTGATCCTGATGGAACCGGACGTCGGCTCGGTAATTACTTACCTGCCAATCCTGTTCGTGGTGCTATTCCTCTCAGCCATCCGGCTGCGGCTCGTTGTCGGAGGAATAATTCTGGCCTTGATAATGCTGCCAGCTGCCTACTGGGTGGGGGTAAAGACAAATCTTGTAAAGCCTTACCAACAGGAGCGCATCAACGTCATCCTCGATCCTGAAAAGGCAGATCGAAAGGGCTTTGGCTACAACACCTGGCAGTCGATACTGACCGTTGGCGAAGGCGGATTGCTTGGAGCCAAAACCACCTCGGAACACTCTCAAAGCAGCTTGAAGTTTTTGCCGGAACCCCATACCGACTTCATTTTCGCCGTCGCGGCCGGTAACGCGGGATTTATCGGCTGCATTCTGGTACTGCTTGCCTATGCAATCCTGCTCTCGAGGTTAATCACGGGGGCCCGAAGGGCACCCGATCGTCCTGGGATGCTAGTGATCATGGCAATTGTGGGTGGGTTAATGTTCCAGGTATTCATAAACATCGGGATGGAACTAGGGCTTTTACCCGTTATCGGAGTCCCATTGCCTCTGATGAGCGCGGGGTTAGCCTCGCTGATTGCGACTTTCATTGCCATCGGTTTCGCGATTAGCGTTCAGCTCAGACGATTTGTTAATTAGCATGGGACCGAGTGCCAAGCCTGCGGTCGGGAACATAGACAAACCGCCCAGTGTCTCGCCGCAAACATCTTGTGTTTCCCGTTTCTCTCCCCTTTCGGTTATACTCCAACCTAGCTAGCCTGCCGGATGTTTTCACTTGGCGCTCCAAAACGCGCCCGACATCTTAGAAGCACGAAAAGCAGGTAAGAAAGAAGTTTTCCGTGCGCCCGACCAGGCGAGACAAGTTTTGTTGTGTAAGATCGAGGATTCGCTTTTAAAATTATTCACGCGCTCGCAGGTCCAATAAGCTTTAAAGACGTGCGATGGGACGTTATCCCAACTTCCAGGGGGGAAGACCAATCGAAACAGAACAGGTCGAGCATATGAGGTCCTTTTCTCTGCGGCTGCCTCAACTTAGTTGAGGATGTGCTCCCTGCAGGAAAGTGGGCGCCTGCGAGCGCCCGAACCGCAGTCAGGGTTTCTGTTGAACAGTTCAAATGACCGTCGCGCTCTCGACGGAGTAAGTCCAAGCTGGGACGCTCGCGGGCGCAACCTGCAAATAACTCACACACGGCCGGTTGGCAAACTATCTCTAGTCTCGCCAAAACCGCGGCCAACAATTTCCACTGAACAAAACGCAGTGGGACGTCTTATCGTCTCACTAATCTCGCGTAGGGAGCGCGCCTCGCTCTTAGAGCTGGATGGCGGGCCCTTCTCGCGCAACTCACATTTTCACAAGAATGCCCGGCCCGGGAACCAACAGACGACGTGGCATCGGAAGCTGGAGTCATCAGCTTACCCTTTCACACGGGCAAGTAAGCACCAAGTCTTACGGCCGACATTCCAGGAGACACAAGTCAAAACATGGCAAAAGAATTAATCGTAAGCCTCAACGGCCGCGAAAAGAAAATCGCAATCATCGAAGATGATCAGGTTACTGAGTTTTACATTGAGCGTGGTGAAGAGAATCAGGGCATTGTAGGCAATATTTACAAAGGGCGCGTGATGCGGGTCCTGCCGGGCATGCAATCCGCCTTTGTGAATGTCGGCTTGGAACGAGATGCTTTCCTTTATGTTTCTGACTTCTTTGACGAAGAGGAAGAGTTCGAACGTATCGTCATCGACAAGGCGCAGAAAGGTGAAGCCGATGCAGGGCGCGCCGCGGCCGAACAAATTGCCCTCGGTCGCGTGGAGCGCGAACATCGCATCGAAGTTACACATGAGCGTGCTGAGCCCCTTCGGGAGGCAGAAGTAGAGGGTGTACTTGCTGAGGTGATTCCGGTCGCCACAGAGCCCGCCGAAACGGCGGACCCTGGTCGACGGCGCAGCCGGCGCGGCCGCCGGCGCGGGCGCGGGCGAGATGGGCAGGAAGCTCCCGTGGAGCAGGCAGCGAAAAGCACTCCAGACTTTGAAGAGGAAGAGATCATTACGCCGTTTGTCGAGACTGACCCATCAATCCAGAGGATCGTCGACGAAGAAGAGACAGCGGCCAACGGAGAGATGTTTAAAGACGCAAGGTTGCAGGAACGGATATTCGATCAAATCCACGCCGTCGAGTTCAACTTCGAAGATGATTATCGTAGCGCGGAAGTGGGCTCGGTTCTTTCCTCAGGCGGCTATCAAGATCCTTCTTTCCAACGAATCGTTGACGGAGAGGACACCAGCGAACAGGGACGAATAACGATGCGCGCGCCGGAAACGATTGCCGCGCATGTGAAGAGTTTTGTTGATAGCGTTGATGAACAAACGCTTCCCGGTGGCACGTTTCAACGTATAAGTGACGACGAGGACGCCGAACTGATGACAAGTCCTTCGATTGGGGTCGAAGAGGACGAGGAGAAGACACCCAGTTTTGCAGCACGAGCCGTTGAGAAAATTGTCAGCGTGGCGCGGAGAAAGACTGGTGCTCGTAAGCCAGCAGCTAGTAAAGGCACCAAGCCCCGAGTAGCGAGCAAGAAGGCTCCAACGAAGAGACGTACCAAAAGTGGGACCGATACCGCGATTGATTCAGAATCCTTAGGCGAGACTTCCGCTAACACTAGCCTGGAAGATTCGGAAGCGCGCGTCGCTGGGAATCGCTCTCGCGGCGAGTTCGCGACGCGACGAGGTGGCAGAAGGCGTCGTCGTCCCCCGGCAAAGCCCAAGACCACGGGCGGTGACCAGGAGACTCCCACAAACGGTCACGAAGAGGCCGAAACTTCGATAGATATCGCGCCGGTTGAGGAACCAAAGGCTGCAGCCCCGTTGGAGAAGCCGGCCGCTCCCGAGCCCACCTCGCGTGACCGCGAGCAAGGTTCTCGCAATTATCCCCGCTCACAACGAAGAGATCGAGATCGGCAACAACCAACCATCACCGATCTGCTGGATGAGGGACAGGAGATTCTGGTCCAGATCGCTAAGGAACCGATTGCCAAGAAGGGTGCCCGCATCACTTCGCACATCGCGCTGCCGGGTCGTTTTCTGGTCTACATGCCGACGGTGGAACATGTCGGCGTCTCTCGGAAGATCGAATCCGACAGCGAACGACACCGTCTAAGGAAGCTGATCCAGATGCTGAGGGCGGAGGAGGATATTCCGTCAGGCGGTTTTATCGTGCGAACGGCCGGTGTCGGCATAAGCGAAGCCGATTTGCGCGAAGACGTGCGCTACCTGGTAAGAACCTGGCTGGACATTCGCGCAGCCGCCGAAAAATCGAAGCCGGCCTCGCTGGTGCATCGCGACCTCGATCTAGTGCAGCGCATCCTGCGAGATCAGTTGTCCGAAGATTTTTCCGCAATTCGCGTCGACTCCGAAGAGGAGTACGCCCGCATTGTAGAGTTTGTGAATCGCATTCATCCGCGCATGGTAAAACGCGTAAAGCTTTACACGAAGGATCAACCAATTCTTGAGGCTTATGGCGTACAAGCCGAGATTGACAAAGCGATCAAGCCCAGAGTTTGGTTACGATCCGGAGGTTATCTCGTGATCAACCAAACCGAGGCGTTGGTGGCCATTGACGTCAACACCGGCAAATTTGTCGGCCGTGGCAGCGGTCGTTTGGAAGATACGATCACGCGGACCAATATGGAAGCAGTTGATGAAATTGTTCGGCAGATTCGTTTACGGGATCTGGGCGGGATCATTGTGCTGGATCTGATCGACATGGAGGAGCGACGTAATCGCACGCGGGTGATGCAAGCTTTGCAGGACGCGCTGCGTCATGACAAGTCGCCGACGAAGGTTCTCTCTTTTAATGATTTTGGTCTGGTAATTATGACTCGCAAGCGCGTCAAGCAGTCTTTGGAAAGAACGCTCTGTGCTCCTTGCCAGTACTGCCAGGGCGCCGGCCTGATCAAATCGCCGCAGACTGTTTCCTACGAGTTGCTCGAGGAAGCGCGGCGTCTGGGGAAGTCCGTGAATGGCAACAAGGTCAACAAACAAGCGACGCTGCGTATCAATCCGGAAGTGGCGCGAGCGTTGCGCGGCCCGGAGCGCGACGTGTTGAATGAGATCGAAGAATACCTGGGCCCGGTGGATATTAACAGTGATCCCATGGTCCACCAGGAGCAGTTCGATTTCGCGTTTATTTGAGTTGTAGGCGACTCGGTGAGTTGTCAGAACGGGGAGCGGTAGCGACCTGGTCTCAGCGGTGAGCATACAACCCGGTCGCTACCGCTCGCGGTTCTGACATGGCTGAAAATGAGCAGACTCGGTAACCTCTGGAAGACAATGATCGCGGGCGGCGCCGGCGTGGCCGCCCTCGCGGCGATGAATGCCGCCATTCGAAACAACGCCAGCGATCCGGATGACAGCGCGCTCGGTGGCGAGGCCCGGTTCTTTGATTGGAAGTACGGCACACTCTTCTACAAAACGGCTGGGATCCAACACACCGGTCCGCCGTTGGTTTTTATCCACGGTGTCGGCGCCGGTTCATCGAGCTTCATGTGGAGGAAAAACTTTGATGTCCTGGCGCGCGATTTTCGAGTATACGCTGTTGATTTGCTGGGCTTCGGATTCTCTGACAAGCCGAGTACCGCACCTTACTCAGCCGATCTTTACGTTGAGCTCATCACCGATTTCATCCGCGAATTAGCCGGTTATCCTGCGAACATCGTTGCCAGTTCCCTGGGCGCGGCTTACACCATTCGGGTCGCGGACGAGCATCCCGATTTGATCAAATCCATGGTGCTCAACGCACCCACCGGCGCTGGCAGATTGAACACGCGACCGGGAATGGCGGGCGCAGCGTTTTATGGACTGTTGCAGTCGCCCGTACTCGGCACCTCGTTTTATAACGTGATGGCCAGCGAGCGCAGTATCCGCGATTACTCACGTAAACACTTGTTTTATGACCATCGAAGGGTGACTAACCGGATGGTGGCAAACTTCTACGCCACTAGTCATCAGCAAGGCGCGCAACATGCTATCGCGGCGTTCCTCTCCGGATATTTGAATACGGACACACGCGCTGCTTTCTCTCGATTAACTCAACGCGTAATGCTTGTGTGGGGCAAACAGGACCAAACGAACCCTGTCGCACAAGCGGTGGCACTGCTGGAAGCAAACCCACGTGCCAGCCTGGAGGTGTTTGACTACTGCCGGATGATGCCTGAGCAGGAGCATCCGGAGAAATTTAATGACCTCGTGCGAGAGGCTTTCCTAGCTCGCTCCGCGGCGGCGTGATGGTCCACTCAACGCACAGAACCATTTGCGGTAGCCAATGGGATCCCGGCACTCCACACGGGCATGAACCACTCAATCCCAGCCACACAGCCACTCAACACACAGAACCATTTGCGGTAGCCAATGGATCCCGGCACTCAACACCAGCAGGAATCACTGAACCCTAGTAAGAGCCACCCAACACACAGAACCAAGTGCGGTAGCGTCGGGTCAAAGTGAAAACCATAATGCCTGCGAATCATTATCTTCTGAGGATGCACTCAACTACAGAACAGGAAGCGGTAGCGACCTGCCCGTTGCTACAGACTCAAATGTGTTAGTGGTAGCGAGACGACCAGGTCGCTACCGCTTCCTGTTCTGTATTTGAGTGCATATCGTCAGAGAGCAATGATTTCGCGGCCACTCTCTTTAGTTTTCACACACTCTCGGTATCCAATGGATCCCACCACTCAACTCAAATCGGTCCTTCTGATACAACTAGAATGCGCGGCCCGCCTCGGGTCTCCGGCTTAGCTTGGAGTGATAGGATCCACTGGCTTTCGCCAAACCGCTTTCAGCGTCATTCCATTTGTGTGATTGCGACGAAACCACACGCTACCGTGAAGGTATTAAGCTCACGAGCGCTAGACTACTTGATGAGTAACTCAAACTAGACGGGCTTTAGCTCTCATCCGAAAATTTGAATTCGGCATCAGGGACCCGTGGCACTGTAATTCCTTAAGTTCCAACTAACACTACTCGCAAGATTAAACCGTTGACACTGCTGCGAACCTTTCACTAAGATGAGCCACCTCGTTTAACCACGCACAGTTGCGGTAGTTCGTGGGTGCTGTATCTGCTCTTGCTCTGGTGTTTCACGCGCAATGGGGGCGTGCTGCAACACGCCAGTTTCCGATTTCAAATAAGAACTTCAATCTGAACTCGAAACAGGAGAAAAATAATGCTCAACGCAATACTCCTTTCCTTTGCCGTGCGGATCAAAGGATCAAGTATTTGTCTGCTTCTGACACTTGTATTTGCAACTGCAGTAGTCGCACAAACCCAAATCACCAGCGGCACTATCCAGGGAACGGTGCTCGATGCAAATGGCGCGGCCCTTCCGGGTGCTAGTGTGGAAGTGAGAAACGTCGAAACTAACTTCTCCAGAAATATAACCACCGATGAGGACGGACGCTTTGTTGCGCTGACAATTCCCCCCGGCAAGTACACTGTCACCGTCTCGAAACAGGGCTTCGCCACTTTGGTTGTGGAGGACGCCAACCTTACGGTGGGACAGGCGATGACGCTTCCCCTTTCAATGAAGGTTTCCGGCGTCGCAGAGCGAGTAACTATCACGGCGACCCCAACGATCGACACGGTAAAGACGGAGTCGAGCACCACGCTCAACGAATCGACGGTAAGTAACACTCCTATTCTGGGAAGAAAGTTTGAAGACCTGCTAACACTCACTCCGGGCGTCAGCATCGTGCAGGGACCGGACGGCGACGAAATCACCTTTGCGGGTCAACGCGGAATCTTCAATAACGTCAGTCTAGATGGCGGCGACTACAACAATGGCTTTTTCGGCGAACAGGCAGGTGGTCAGCGTGCCGCCATTGATATACCACTCGACGCGGTCAGAGAGTTTCAGGTAGTCGCCACGGGGGCTAATGCGGAATTCGGTCGCACTGCCGGAGGCGTTATCAATGTGATTACAAAGTCAGGCACTAACGCGGTGCATGGCAGTCTCTTCCACTTTCAACGACTGGAAGCCCTTACCGCGAACGATTCGGATGGCAAACCTCTCACAGATTTCCGCCGCGAGCAGTTTGGGGGAACTATTGGTGGTCCAATTCGGCGTGACAAGGCCTTTTTCTTCTTTTCCAGTGAGAATGTTTACGAGCGGCTGACAAGGGCCAACCTAAGCGAACAGATCGGGCCAACTGCCTGTCCCATTTCTGCGCCGGTGATTACAGCTAATGAAGCTCTGATCAACGGCAATCCGGACTGCCAAAGGCAAGCGCTGATTGCCTTCTTTAGGACGAGCCGAAGTCAGGAGGAAGGCTTGCCGATTAACCGCAAGATTAGGAATAACGCGTTGCTTGGTAAAATCGACGTCGACCTCACGCAGAACAATCGGCTTACGCTATCCCATAGCTTCGACTATTCGCGAAATACGAACCAAACCTTCGACGTCGCCACTTACGGAAATTCGGCCAATGGCATCGAGGGACCTTCGAAGATTAACGCATTCAACGCGAACCTCTTCACAACAATTTCGCCAACGGAGGTCAACGAGTTTCATTTCACGTATGGGCGCGAGGAGCGGCCGCGTTCCGCAGTTGAGTCGAACGTCCCGGCTGACACCGCCATGGGCTTCGTCACAACCTTCCGCTTTGGCCATCCATTCTTCCTCGGACCCAACGTGGACGAGACTTTCTGGCGCACGCAGATTAAGGACAACTTCTCAATCGTGTCAGGTCGTCACACCGTGAAGTTCGGTGGGGAGTGGATGCACAGTCGCAACTCGCAAGTCTTCCGGGGGTTCTTCCAGGGTCGATATATTTTTGACAGCGTCACCGGATTTCTTCGCTACGCCTCTCCCGCCGCAGCTGGGGGCTTCGGCCCAAGCACTGTCGGCTGCTCCGACGGAACGTTCGTTACTGCTCCTGCGACCTGCGGGGCGGGAACCACAGCTTCCGGCGGGCCACTCCTGCTCTATCTCCAGGGCGCTGGACCATCAGGTCCGGCAACTGATGCGGCAGGGTTTTCAGATATCAAGAACGAGGACATCGCCTTCTTCGTCCAGGACAAGTGGCAGATTCGTCCAAACTTTACTTTGAGCTACGGCCTGCGCTGGGAAGCGCAGCTTTTTCCTGACCCGGTTGTGGCACCCGCGCAGACCGCATACGGGCTCTTCTTGAATGATCCGCGCTTCCCTTCTGACGGAACGTTGCATGACCAGAAGAAGATGTTCCAGCCACGCCTGGGCTTTGCCTGGGATATCGCCGGTAAAGGCAAATCGGTGTTGCGCGGCAGTTGGGGTATCTACAACGCCCGGCAGAACATGCTTACCCAGGTGGGCTCGATCACTACCAACGGAGTCCAACAGCAGACCATCTTCGTAAACACTGATCTGGTCCGCCAATTTGGGGTCCCGGCCCCGACGTGGCCTGGGTTGGTAACGCCAACCGCAGGGTCGTGTTCGGATGGCGTGCGGACTAATCCCTTCCCGTGCTTCTCAGGAGTACGTGTTTTCAGTCGCGACTACGCTAATCCGCGGATTTATACGTCTAACATCGGCTTTGAGCATCAATTGGTGGAAGACCTTTCGATCTATTTCGACTTCACTCACGCCAAAGGTGTTCACTTGACGCGCTTTTTGGATTACGCCCGGTTCAATTTCTTCGGACCGTTCCTTGGCGAGACAATGGTTGCCAGTGCCAACGGCAAGTCTCTCTACAGAGGGTTCACGGCCGGAATGCGAAAGCGTTTCAGCCGCGGCTTCCAGTTTGAGTGGAACTACACCCTCGCGAAAGATCTGGACGATGATTCCAACGAGCGCGACCCCTTTACCGACCGAGCCTTTAACATCAACAATCTGCAACTTGACTACGCGCTGTCGGACCGAGACATCCGCCACCGTTTCAACTTCTATGCCAACGTCGAGCTCCCCTGGGGCTTCGAATTTAGTCCTCGCGTGCAGGCACGCACCCCGCAACCGAGATCGCCAAATTGCGCCACCCGCTGTTTCCCGCGCAACACGCTTAGAAAGAGCAACGAGTACTTCTCGTTCGACTGGCGCTTGCAACGACCGATCCGCTTCGGGGAACGATACGCGCTGATCCCTATTGTCGAGTTGTTCAACACCTTCAATACCGATAACAACATCGACCCGACAATCGGGTCGGCACTGTTCAACTTTGACGGGTTCCTACGGACTGGTGTCGGAGACCCGCGACAACTGCAGTTGGGTCTCAGGTTTACGTTCTGAAGGATCGTTCAGCTGAAGGCCTTAAGGGGTACGTCATGCCGTACCCCTCTTATTTTTTATGTGAACATAGGCCGCCCACGAAAATAAAGATCCTCAAAGCGATTCAACAAGCCTCGCTAATTTGGGGCAATAATATACTTGACTCAAGTCCGGATACGGCTTCGCCGCCGGATGTGTGGCGGTGGCTATGCCCCGCCGTCCAGCTGGCCGTATTAGTGGGCTGTGCCCCCTGGTGCGGGCTTGGCCCCTTTGTCTGTCACGTGGACGTGTCTGCGGATCGCAGCATTAGTTGGCTGAGGAAAATCACGCGCGACTCACCCAAGGGGCCAAGCCCGCACGAGGGGCGCAGCCCGATGAGCGGAACCAGGCTTTCGGCGGGGCGTAGCCACCGCCACACATCCGGCGGCGAAGCCGTATCCGGAACTGAGTCAAGTATGTTATTGCCCAATTAGCGGAGGGCTCCTTCTTGCTTCACGCAATCGCTACCCGTCTCGGTTCTGTAACTCAAATTCCTTTACGATTAGTTTCGCCGCCTCCTTCGCTGAGAGCGTAGTTATGTCCAGGGTGAATCGAGGCGATGGAATTAAGGAGTCATCGAAAGCACCCGCCGCGCTTAACTCGCGAAATAACGCTGATGCAGTTTGAACATTGTTCTATGAAGCCTTGGAATACCACTCTATCAGAACCGCGAGCCGTAGCGACCGGGTGCTGAGTTCAAGTTACCTAAATCAGGTTTATTGAAGATTGAGTGTTGGATCCGTTCGCTACGGCTCGCGGTTCTGTAATTGAGTAAAATTTTCGATCATGAGTCAAACTACACCATTACCAGGTTTCATCTACCCATAGCTGATGGTCTGACTAAAAATGTATGGAGAGTTCTGAGAAGGATTCGAGATAGATGTCAGGATTTGCGTCTCGCAGTCGCCAATTCGTGGGATAAGTGCTGCGTACACCCACTGTCAGAAGCTTCGCGAGTTTGCCCATCTCGATGTCTTCGGGGCTATCGCCTACATAGCATGATTGCTCACCAGACGTGTTGAGCATGGTGAGCGCTGTCTGCAAGCCTTCCGGATGAGGTTTTTTATTCAGCATCTGCTCATTGCAAATCACAACCTCAACGAGTTCGCTTAGCCCCTGATGTTTCAGCTCTCGCGCGAGTCGACACTCGCTCCCACTGCTTACTATCCCCATCCGGTAGCCTCGGTCATGCAACTGTCGTAGCGT
>JBHENP010000025.1:54186-54723 GCA_046261995.1 Pyrinomonadaceae bacterium | reverse complement strand
CTATGGGCCGCAGCTGCTGGGGTATCAACAAGCGGCATGGCTATACGACCAAATGCTCGCCAATCCGAGTGAAACCGGCGACATTCATGGTGCGATCTGGAGACTCTTTACGCTCGGCGTGCCAACAACTCCGGGTTCCGATTGGTGGTACAACTTAGCCACAACGGACCCCGCAACGCTGGCGATGATACAGGGTTATGACTTTAGTAGATTCCGCATTGTGACGCCGAACGACAGCAGCATTAATGGGCAACAGGAGTTCATCACTACCGTGCCTGAACCTACAACGATGCTCTTGCTCGGCACAGGCTTAGCAGGGGTTGCGGCCAAGGCGCGCCGAAGACGCAAAGCTATCAAGACTGAAGCAGCTTAGACTAGCGTAATGAAAATTGGTAGCTCTGGGAAACGCTCGGTGAGAGGTCTGCGATTCTTTGATTGGAAACGGATAACACCATCTTTGAGAAAACAGATCGCCCTAAAGCCTTCCAGCTTTAACTCGAATAACCAGTCGGGATTTGAGAACGGAGCTTTGGCGAT
>JBHENP010000025.1:0-54176 GCA_046261995.1 Pyrinomonadaceae bacterium | reverse complement strand
CGGCTGCACGACCCCCGGCATCTCGCTCATTTCTTCTTGGCAGAATTCTTCGCAGACTTCTTTGTAGCACGCTTCGGCTGATCTCCCTGGTCCCCGTAACCAGGCTTCGCGTTCGTTTTAGCTTTGCGACGCTTATCAGCTGCAAGCGATCTGCCAACGTCATCCGATTCTTTAAACGTACCGTCGGATCTTCGCTTCACGTAACGCTTATCTGTGCCTGTGTCGGTCAGCTCTCGCCTCTCGCCCCCTGCCTTTCTGGTTCCCTTTTTCGTTGCCAATAGATGTCCCTCCTCTTAAAGTCCGTTTAAGGTTAATTCTGACGCTCCAACATCTGGCAGAGATCCTCAGCGGCCCGCTTGATTCTTTCGGTGTGCTGCCCAGGCTCTTCAGCCTCAGCTTCGCAGCATTCCTGAAACTCGGCCCACACTTCCATCTCAGTGTAGAGAATTGAGGCGTTCAGTATTTCGTCCGCGTCAGTCATCGGGTTAATTTCCGATCAAGCTCACTTGTATAGCAAAAAGGGCAAGTGTGATCCTTCATCGAGGCGTTGTGTTCTGAAAGCCGAACACAATCCTTGCAGATAGTCTCTAGGGGCTGGTCGGGTATCCAATTCAACGATGCTTTCCACTTAAGGCGAACGTTTGAAGCGTCCAAGCCGCACACCGTCTGACCGGTGGGCAGATCAACAAGGTGGAAAGTAGGGGTATCTTTGTTCGTCATTTTAATCACCAGATCGTTCCGACGTAACGGGACATAACGCGGGCCATTCTCAGCGTGATCAGCAAGTCTGGACGTGGGAGTTCACCGCAGGCTCGTGGTAGTGCTATGCGTGATAGGCTCCGAATTGTTTACAGTTTGGGCAGGTGACAACGATGCGACTCGTTAAAAGCGGAGCTTTCCCTTGGTTTCAAATCACGAAATACGAGCACTCGATGGCCGCAACTATAGGTTACTGAGATATACCAGGCCGGGGGGTGGCTTGCAGCATTACAGCGATTCCTTTGTTGGGTGACTGGTTTCTGGTCTGTGGCTGGGTAGAGAAATAGCATTCAACTTGTAGGAGGTCAAGGAAAATATAAGTACGGGACGGTAAATGGGCGAGGCATTCCGCTTGAGGGTCGGATGTTGCTGGCACACTCCAACAAGAAAAGGCGGCAACGCCTCTCCCCTTGCGGTCAAGATTCACCCTTGATTCCTTATCTGCGCTAGCGTACATTACGGCCACCGACAAGTTCTCTCCCGTCTTTAAACCAAGCGAAAGGTTCCCTAGTGGCTACTCCCAAAGGTTACATTCTCTGCAGAGGACGACGCAGACACTCGCGACTTACTTCAAATAGTCTTATCCCAGGCGGGCTACGAAGTGGTCTGCACATCCAATACGGATGACGCTATCCAGCTCGCGGATACCCAGCATTTTGATCTGTTCTTGGTAGATAGCCGGCTGCCTACTGCCTCTGGCCCAGACTTCACTAGAAAACTGAGAAAATTTGACGTTACAACTCCCGTCTTATTCTACTCCGGCGCAGCCTATCAGTCCGACAGAGATAATGCTCGCTTAGCGGGTGCACAAGGCTATTTGGTCAAGCCCGTACCCAATGAACATTTAATTAAAGAAGTAGCCCGCTTAATAGCTGAAAATTATATAGCCGTACCAGTCAAGGTCGTTATACCCACCGACAATCCGATGAGTTGAAAAAGTAGAATATCCACCAACAGGCTAGGGTGGCGTCACCGTCTCCGGCAACGCCCTTCCCTGGCTGGCTGGGGATAAACTCACTTCAATGATACGCGACCTAGAATCGCGTCTCGAAACGCGTCTATAAACGACTCTCCCTACCCAAGAAACTATTAATTGAATCAAAACGGCTGTCGTGGAAGTAGATAATGTATTTGTCCTGTCCTGCCCACTCCACCCTCGTAGAGGGAACTTCGAGAATATGCCAATAATCATCACTCCTAAAATGAACGTCCAGATATTCTTTCGCCTCTGTTGGAGTTTGTTGTAGTGCTCCACCTCATCTCCCCATAGGAAAACATAGTTGGGATAGGAGACCATGTTGGCCATCTCGCCAGGGCCAACGTAAACAGACTTCACGCTCCCGATGGTGAAAACTGATGCGGGCAGCTGCGGAACGATTATCTATGTGTGTCCAATCAACTTGACTCGGTCACACTTCCTCTTTTCCATCCCGCGAGGCTCGCGATCACCATCACAAATTCAGCAAGATCTACCGGCTTCGGCATGTGCATCTGGTAGCCTTCCGCGAGTACCTTCATGCGATCCTCGACGCGGGCGTACGCCGTCAGTGCGATAGCTTGGACGCCTCCGCCGCTTTCTGCCGGAAGCGACCGCACTCTCCTAATCAGGACATAGCCGTCCTCACCGGGCATCCCGATGTCACTAACCAGAATGTCTGGTTTTGCTCGCTCAATTGCCTCCAGCCCATCGCTTACGGTCGCTACTGACGTTACTTGCGCCTGACATTGTTCGAGCACCGTTGTAAGCATTTCTCTCGTGTCAGATTCGTCATCAACAATAAGCACTTTCAGGTCCTTAAGCGATGGAAGACTCTCCATCGGCATGCTTCCTTTAGCTGGTGAGCCGGCTCGCTTTGCATCACCAGACCGGGAGCCCTCGAGCTTACGTGCAACTCCGATCGGCAGCGTAACCGTGAAGGACGCACCCTGTCCTTCTCCGGCGCTTGCGGCTCGCACCATGCCGCCGTGCAACTCTGCCATTTGACGCACAATCGCCAGCCCGAGCCCAATTCCGCTGTGCTCCCGCGTGGTTGATTGGTCGGCCTGCCGAAACCGATCAAATGCGAGCGGCAAGAACTCTGCGCTGATACCACGACCGGTGTCGCTCACAGTGATCTCGACATTAGAGTCGATGCGCTCGAGTTGCACTTGCACTTGACCACCCTGGGGTGTGAACTTGACCGCATTAGTAAGAAGATTCCAGACGACCTGCTGCAAGCGGTCCGGGTCGCCCGAAACGGGAGGGGCTTGCGGGTCGAGCAGCACTTGAAGTCGAATATTCTTGGCCTCAGCGGCCGGGCGTACCGCATCGGTAGCCGCTGCGATGACCAAGGCAAGATTGACCAGTTGAACGTCCAGGCGAAACTTCCCAGTGATTACTCGCGAGATGTCGAGGAGATCATTGATCAGTTGATTCTGCGCCCGGGCACTGCGCTCGATGGTTTCTAGAGCACGCAAGACGTTCTCCTCGTTAAGCTTGCCGGAACGCAGCAGAATGGCCCAGCCGAGGATCGACGTCAGCGGCGTACGCAGTTCATGCGACAGCGTAGCGAGAAACTCATCTTTGGCATCATTGGCTACCTGCGCCTCTTTTCGTGCCGCTTGCGCCTCCTCCTCCGCCCTTTTTTGATCATCAATATCAGTGCAGGTGCCGAACCACCTGACGATCTGCCCGCTTTCATCGAGCATCGGTGTGGCTCGACCCAGATGCCAGCGGTAGCTGCCGTCGACCCTCTTGAAGCGGTACTCAATCTGATACTCTTCGCAAGTGGCCACAGACCTTGCCCAACGCCTGAGGCAACGCTCAATATCGTCCGGATGTACCACCGGCTGCCATCCCCACCCGGATGTTTGCTCCAGCGTCATGCCAGTGTACTCAAACCACCTTTGGTTGTAGTAATCAATGGAGCCGTTAGGCTGTGCCGTCCAGACAATGGCTGGAATTGATTCAGCCAGGAACTGATAGCGGTGCTCAATCGACTTGGCTTTGCGCTGCGCCTTCAGTTCTTGCTCCAGCAGCCGGGTGCGCTCCGCTTGCGCACGCTTTTGTTCAATGAGGTAATCTCTGACATCGTACTGGCCCTGGCGTGCGTGGAGGGCTGCCTGAAACGCAGTCACTAATGTGATCACACGAACGGGTCGCTCGATGAGCGTCACGGTCGCGACCTTGCTGAGTTTTTTGAGCATCTCGACTTTGGCCGGGTTCGTTTCTATGCCGCCCGTCAAAACGATGAGCGGGAGCTGCGACCAGGTGGGATGTCGGCTAAGCGTATCGACCAGACGGCGTATCGTTGGTGGGGTGAGCGCCTCTTCCGGCAAGAGAGCGGCTCCAACGCCGGTTGCGAGCTTATGGCAAAGGTCTTCTACCCCGTCGCATGCTTCGGCGAATATGTCCGCTCCCCCAAGATACTGGCAGGTAAGGACAGCATCCTTCCCGGTCGGCGCCAGAACCAGGACGCGTTCTTCGCTGCTGGCTGGCGATCCATGCGGTTCAGGAGTTGTCATCGTCCTTTTCCAGCAGTTTACCCCTCGTCCCGATATAGGTTGGGATTCCGGTTAGCACACCTTGGAATTCCACCAGCGGTTTCCCAATCCCGATACCTTTTGATGACAAACGCAACTCGCGGATGGTCTCTTCGTGCGCCCCGGTCCGCTTCTTGACGACCGAGATCGCCTTGCGCACCGCGCCGGCACTCTCGAAGTAGCGCAACAGCACGAGCGTGTCCGCGAGATAACTCACGTCGACCGGCGTCCCCATGGCGGTGCCCACAATCCCTTGCTGCGCCAGCACGAGCAGGGTCACCGCCCCCTGCTGGTTGAGGTATGTCAGCAAGTCGTGCATTTGGCTTGTCAGGAATTTCTCTTCCGGCATCGCATGAAGATAACCGTTGAGACTATCGATGACCACGATGCGCGCCCCGTCCTTTTCGACCGAGCTAATGACCCTAGCGGCAAACTCGCCGGGCGAAAGTTCTGCTGGGTTGATCTGGTGAATGGTGATCAGGCCGTCTCTCATGTAGCTTCGAATGTCCATCCCAAGCCCTTCGCACCGCGTCATGTACGTATCAATATCTTCATCGAAGATGAAGATGGCTGCGGGCTCGCCTCTTGCGCCAGCCGCTGCGGCAAACTGGGAGGTCAGAGATGACTTGCCCGAACCGGCCGGCCCTATAAAAAGCGCACTGGTGCCGCAGTCGAGGCCGCCGCCCAGAAGGGTATCTAATCCCGGTACGTTGCTAGAGATCGTCTCACACTTGAAATTCTCGCGATGCTGCGCCGGTACCCGGCGTGGGTAGGTGATGACCCCGCCCCTCCGGATCTTGAAGTCATGGTAGCCGCCGCGAAATTCAACCCCGCGCATTTTGATGACGCGCAAGCGGCGACGCTCTGCTCCGAACGCCTGCGCCAGATGTTCCAGCATGATCACACCATGAACGAGGGATTGGATTGTCAGATCGTCGTCTCCCGTAGGGCGGTCATCGATCATGAGTACAGTACACTGCCGCTTTGCAAAGAACTGCCTAAGGGCGAGGACTTGTCGCCGATAGCGTAAAGGGTCTCCGGTCAACAACCGTATCTCAGAAAGAGCGTCCAGGATAACGCGCCGGGGCTTAAGGCGTTCCACCTCTTCGAGTATTGCCTTTGTCGTATAACCCAGCTCCACTTCCGAAGGGTGGAACATGGTGTACTGCTCGTCCAGTTTGAGGTGCTCTTCATCAGGAATCAATTCGTAGATGTTTACTCCATCGAGAGACCAGCCATGTGACCGGGCCACCTCGTGGAGTTCCTTTTCTGTTTCGGAGAGTGTGAGGTAGAGGACGGCCTCATCCTGGCGCACACCAGCAAGCAGGAATTGTAGAGCGAGAGTTGTTTTCCCGGTTCCGGATTCACCCTTGATGAGGTAAATGTGGTTCTGAGGGAAGCCGCCGTTCAGAATGTAGTCCAGACCATCAATAGCTGTTGGTACCTTGAGATCGCCGGAGTCTCCGTTCTGCGAGTCAGCGCGAGGCCCACGTTTGTTCATGAACTACCCCCCTGGTTCAATAACTATGTCTATCTCTCTAATAGATAAACTCAGACACTTGCAAAGGCGGTTATAGCATAATTGATAGGCAAAAAACGGGTATTACTTGGGGAAAAAACGGGGGGATGAAGAAATCTCAAACCTTGTTCCGATGTACATTTAACACACGAAGATGCTTCTGACACCGCGAATCTTGAAAGGCCGCTCGACTGAGCTGCGAGTCAATGAAACTGCTGCATGAGTATCAGCGGGCGACGCAGCCCGGCCGATGGAATTAGCCATCTTGTTGCTGTCTTAATATAGAGACCGCGGCCAGCTACTGGTGACTGATTCCATCCTTCGATTGTCTGGTACACCAAACTACAAAGGTCCCCCTGGTCCGCTGGCTGGCTTCTCCTCTGAGCATCGCCGGCCATCGACTTTAATGTGTTTCTCGACAGAAAGCTCCACCCGCTTATCAGGAAGCTATGGGGCTTCTCCCCTGGGTCGATGGCTCGCCGAGGGGGCCAGACGGACTTCCCCGGGGTAGAGCAGGGGGTAAAGGAAGCCACCACTCGACCTCCCCGAGTTTTTCTAAGACTCCCAGCGCATCGAAAAAACCTTCGTCCCACCGTATCGCCACAACGGTCCCATATGTCTGATCCCAAACGAGGACCTTTTCGCCCATTCGAGGGACATCCGGCAGAACTTGATGCCAGCTGAACCAATTAAACCCCTTGTCCGCTTCTTCGCTCATGCTCTTTATTCCCCCTTCGCTCGAATCGAATAGTCCTCAACCGCGCCTGCACCTTAGGAACTGGTTACCTCCGCGGCGCGGCCAGTCGGCAGCGCCACAGATACCGGCGCTTTCGATTCATGAATTGTGTTTACGGAGAGGCATGCAGGTGCTCCGACGTTACGCCAGTGATCACGAGCGCACGGGCCGGAACGGTCATACACTCGACCTAGCCTAGCTGGCTGGGATTAAGAGCAGCAGCGAGCAGGCTCCCACACCTGCACGTCGCTACCTGCGCTGTCTGTCTCCTAGTCGGCCCAGGCGAAAAGCAGACGCCGCACAGGATTCAGTACATTCTCGCTACGCGGTCCAGCACGGCAGCTTGAAACTCATCTCTAACGACTCGCCCTCTACTCAGGAAACCTTGACCCAAGGCAGGCGGCTATCAAAGAAAATCAACTACTGGTCTAACCTACTACCTTCACGCTCATTGCGACTAGCTTGACGAGCACTTGCTGCGCTACTAATTTGAACGAGTCGTTAATCGGCAGGCATGGTCACAATTTACCAAAACATCCGACGGCATTACAATAGACCTTTCGCCATGTCAGAAAACGGGATTTTCAGTCTCAGATTAGGACACTAACCCAATGACACGCATTCTCGTTATCGATGATGACCCACAGGTACTCGACATCCTCGCGGAAATGCTGATGGATGCTGGCTACGAAGTTCAAAAAGCGATTAACGGGACAGAAGGCGTAAGGCTGTTCAGCCAGTCCGCCTTCGATCTTGTTCTCACCGATCTCTTAATGCCCGAAAAAGACGGCTTGGAGGTTGTCATGGAGTTGCGTAAGGATTTCCCGCAAGTGAAGATCATCACCCTTTCCGGCGGCGACACGTATGGCAATTCATCATTAGAGACCTCGCGGTTGTGCGGTGCCGCTGGCACAATCCGAAAGCCCTTCAGGGAGGACCAGTTATTAGAAACAGTGCAACAGGTCCTTGAGTCAAATTGAATATCGGGTTTGCGTAATCATCGCGAAAGGTTAATTGGCGGGTGTAATATCCAAGAGAGGGCTGTAATCTTAAATTGTTGAACGCGAGAATTGCTTTTCATGAGTTAGGTTGCGCTATTTCCTTTTTATGCTAGGTTCACTTGTTGCCCTCCATCAGTTGCGATATTCACCTGTAACGCGGGTGTATTGCGCGACAACTTTCGAATTCGTGTAAGAGTCTCACAAGCGCGTGTGAAACGTCTTTGAGCTGCCGTCAACCTCTTCTCCCAATACAAGCCGAGCGTCAGAGTAATCGACTGCTTCATAACAGTGGAATACCTTAATTCTATAAGAGTCAATTTCAGCCAACACAGAGCTGCCTGCTGGATCAAAAGCTGTTCGAGAATTGGAGCGCCCTCAGAGCCCATTTCCTTCTTTAATGCCTGAAGTCTGCGCTTCCAGCATTCTTTCAGACCTGCTACCGCACATGCGTTGTTGACAACCATTAACTCAGCCATATGACCTGCGCTCGCTACATGCCGCCAGAGTTCCAGACTCTCATGCCCGTTAAGCAGCTCCGCTAAGGCTTTGACATCGGACGGCGCGGGATTTTCGTTGTTAGTCTTAGCTAATAACCCATCAAATTTGACTCGGATCTTCTGCGTATCAGCCGCCGCCCGTTTCGTTAGACTCCTTCTCGCTTCGCCCATATCTTCTTTTCCTCCACTGCCTCTTATGAGCGTGAAAACCCCCTGCAAGTAGTGATGCCTTAGTGATCGCGTCAATTAGCCGACACGCGTGTTCAATGGTTGCTTCATGCTCCTTTAGTTGCTCCTGTTCCGGGGGGTAAGCTATTGCGACCGCTTTTTCAAAGACTCCTGAAGTGACTTGAAGGCTCGCAACCATTTTGGCGGTCTCGCCACGGCCAACGTAAACAGACTTCACCCGCGAGCCGTCCCGCTCTTTGCGATAATAATACTCGTTCGCCCCTCTTCGCTCCCAACCCATTGTGCTACAGATGATGCAGATGCCCCGCTTACCGACTCTTTGCCATGGCTCCCTAAATACTCTTCCGCTGTCACCTAAGCCTAGTTCCAATCAAGCATGGGATTGTAGCTCTAGACCGGTTTGCTCGCGTTCTGAACGCATTTCCGCCTCAAGCGGCAACTGTGCGGAGCGTTTCCATCTCTTTGAGCCAAGATATAATCTGGTTCCAACTCGGAATGCTTTGGGACGCCAATTTCCTCAGCATTTTCGCGATCTCAAATGACATGAAACCAATGAAACATGTCTTAATGGGCCTTTATGTAAACGGTTGTGGCCACAGTGCGAATCTAACCCTCGTAGAATCCTAGGTTTCCGGGTTAGAGAGGCGGCAGGTTACCGCAGATCTGCGGCGGTAACCTGATGATATTTTGAGGCATTTTCGGGACAGGGGTAAGTCCTACAGCAATTCATCAAGTTCAGTGGCAATCATGGTTAAGTCCGAATTCGCAACGGACTTAAAATTCGTTGGCCGAAAGGCCGTGAGGGTTCGAATCCCTCCCTCGGCACCAACCTTTTCAATCACTTACAATTGATCATCATTTTGATACTGGACCAACGCAACGGAGTTAACTCCGTTGCTTCCATCGTTTTTGTTCAAATTCCTGCGGAAATCGCGGCCTCACGTGGTTGTGGACAGCCCCTGATCTTAAAAACCGTTCCTGGTTACATTGAGGGTAGTTCTGCTGCGGCTACGAAGAGAAACCCAGGCTACGAATCCGGAAAAAGGCAGGTAAGTCGGCATGTGGTGGTGCAGTTGACTCGAATCCTTTCGCCTAAGACGCATTTCGCACAACTGGCTTATTCTGAATTCGGCTGATCCTCGACCGCCTTAAACCCAGTACTGTTAATGACCCCGCGTATCTTGGCGACCGAGATCTTCTGATCGTCAAACTTCACCCAGGCTTGCTTCGCCTCGAAACTGACGCGAACATCCTCGACGCCTTCAGTTGCTTTCAATTTCTTCTGGACGGAAGCAGCGCAGTTTTTGCAGTGCATCCCTTCTATGCGAATGGTGACGGTAGAGCTACGAGCCGAAACTGCGGCTGTGCTAAACGTCGTGATTACGGCCAGGATTAACAAACCTACGACATGTCTCTTCTTCATTTTTATCCTCCCAATGATGATTATTAGAACGCGCACTGATAGCGCTTCTATTATTGTCGCCGCTTCAGCAACGGTCTTACTTTCTCATCAAACTCTTCGGGAAGCAAAATCCCTTCAATATTTTCTCTCACCCTTCCCTCACGGTCTATCACGACAGAAAACGGCAGCGTTTCTCCGGAGTCAAAGAGTGCTTTCGTCTCCTTGTGACCAAGCAAAACGGGATAGTTTACATTCAGCGCGCGTAAGAATCTCCGAACTTCCGCGCGGTTCGTTGGTGGATAAGTCACACCAACCACCTGCAAACCTCGTAACCGGTACTCTCTTTGCCATTTCATGAGCTCCGGAATCTCGGCTCTGCATGGCGGGCACCATGTGGCCCAAAAGTTCAATAGCACAACTTTGCCTTTGAAATCAGTCAATCGAACGGTCCGTCCCTTCAGATCTTTCAAGACAACCGAAGGCGCCGACCGTGGAGTTTGGGCCAACGTCACGGCAGGCGTGATTAACAGGTAAAGAGCCAGCAGGATATTTCTCATCAGGACCGCCCTCAGAACAAATACCTGACGCCCAACAAAATATTTCTGTCATTCCGCAAGACCAGCGAACCGGTGTTGCGAACAACTGGCAGCTGCACGCTGCCTTCAACGACAAACTGTGGATGAGCGGCATACTGCAGGCCTGGTGCTACATAGTATTCCGTAGCTTTACTTCCGGGTACTTCAAACCCGTCGTTACGGCCCGTGCCCCGGTAGACAAAACTAGTCTCGAGAATCATAAACAGCTCACCGCCTGGAGCATCGTATTTGCGCGGCAACACCACATACTCAAGATCGGTGTTTACACGAAGTTCGTGTCCCATGCGAAAGCCGTCACGCTCAGACCGGGCGATGACTTCAACGTTGCCGCCGAAGATGAGGCGACCCCCTGCCTGGGAGAAGGACACATCAAAGTGTGGTGATAGCCCGCCATTGACCGGCGTCAGTTGTTGGCGCACGAATGCGGGAGCATTAACGCGCGCCTGATTCGGAGCATCCGATTTGCCGGTCGGTAGTTCCAAACCGAAACGCGCTGAGGCCTGACGATCACCGTATATCTTGACCTTGCGAAAAAAGCGGTACTTGGTCCAGAGAGTGACATTTCCCAAGCCCACACGCGATCCAGATGTAACCCCGTCCTCGAATGAAGTTCGGGAGATCGGAACCTCTGCCTCCAACTGAACACGCGGCGAAGGCGTGTAGGAAACACTGAAGTTTAGGATCTGCCGATTGACGTCTAGATTTCCCAAGTGTTGTTTGATGAAGTAGAGGCGCGGCGTAACCGCGCCCCCCTTGTATACGGTCAGTCCCGGCGACGTCACTCGAATTGGAGCCGCCGGCTTTGATGAAAGGGTCACTAATTCAGCATCAGGAAAAACATCAGTTCCGGGAACGAAGTATTTAGCAGGAACAATCTTCAAAGAGCCTTCGGATGGTAATGAGGCTTTTGTCGGTTTCGGCACGGTGACTTCTTTAGCAGTGCCGAGCGTGACTGATTCCTGACTTTCCTTCCCCGCTCCGATCGTTTTCCAATCACCCTCGATCTCGACCTGACTCTCTGCGGGCAACGTTTGAAGCGTGTCGTCTACTTTGTTACCCACGACAGTAAAGCGCTGGCCCGACACCGGATCGACGAGAAACCAAAGTTTACCTTCCTGAACTAGCTTTCCAGCGACACGTAGGTTTGCCGAATCGAGTGTGTAACCCGCCTTCTTCAACGTTTCTTTCAGCGCAGCAAAGGAGACGGGCTTGTCAGGCTTCGGTGTGAAGACACCAATCCCTTTCTTAATGTCTGTGACCTTAATCTCTTTCAGTTTTGGTGCGTAGTCTAGACGGCTCACGGCCTTCTGGATGTTGTACACTCAATTGCCGCACAAGTAGCCAGCGATTTGCATCTCCACTTGCTTCACCTGCGCCTGTGAACTTGTCACGGTTCCTAAAAGGAAAACCACGCCAATAGCTATCAAAATATTGCGTCTCATCTTTTCTCTCCCAATCTGTTTTGCAGCGATGAAACCGCACGGGTGCGGTTTCACGAACGACGCAGGCGCACACGAATGCAAAGGTGGACCTGCAACTGGACACACTTCGGCCTTGTGACGACTAGATCAGGAGTGCGAGATTACGAATATATGCGGGTTTTGAACTTTGTGGCGGGCTGTGCGCCCAGCTTGGCACAAGTAACGGAATCGGTGTTGGCATTGGCGGCTGAACAAGTGCGGGGTGAACAGCGGCCAAGACAGTTGATGCCTTCGGCAATTGGACCCCAGATGGGCCGGTTGTTCCTGGCAGCGGACAGTTTACCGCGCAGCATACCCGCGCGGAGGCTACATCCGTGTCGTCGCCGTGCCCCTGAGCGGTTTTGCAACAATCGCTCATGCCGTGCATGGCGCACTTCTCTTCGTTGGAGTGCAGCGGCATGCCGGAAACCACGCTCGCGCTAAGCGTCAGAATCAGGAACAAAGATGTGGTCCACTTCGTCATTGCCATCGCTAACTCTAGTTAACACGTAGGAACGTTGTCAAGAAACCGTACGCTCCTCTCGCTGCTTTCGCTGTCCGTACTTGGTCATGCCCCGTGGCTTGTACACCGACAGCGTGACGGCCACGAGCAGCGCCAGCAGGGCGGCCCCGGCGTGGAGTACAGGCGAAGGGTTCTGCAAATCGTCTATTGACAAGGTCGTGTCTCGCGCCAAATCCCCCAGGGAGCTAAGTGTCTGCGTATACATAAACAAGATGATGGCAGCTACGAGGGTTATCGCGAATTTCACCAGGACCCAATAGTGGCGGAACAGACCCCAGGGTGTACCCAGCGACATAATCAGCCCCGTTGTCAGGGAAGCGACGCAAAAGGGCAGGAGGACGTACCAGCCGGTCAACTCCATCGCGAGATAAGCGCCACGCACAAGTTGAGCATCGTGGGTGGTCAGACCGGCTATGGCGAGAGCCAGGAAACCGACGATCGCGCCGAGCCAGCCGACCGTGGATGTGACATGCACGGTCAGTGCAAGCTTGCGGATGCCGGGTGTCATCGTCATCTCGGTATGTGGCGCCCAGGGCCGTGGCCGGCGAGCATCAAGATGACAAACAGCAGGGCCAAGACAATGGCAATGATCCCAAACACTTTCACCCACCGTGGTGTGCCGCAAGTTTCGTCGCCGGTGTGGCCGTTGGAGTCGGGGTCGGGTGACAAGTCAGCCATTAACGTCTCCGGCTCTGTGACGCGTGGTTGGCGAGATTTTCATGATGGCATGGGTTAACAAACAGTTCTGATCTTTAGTGTCTTCGTTATAGTTTTTGTCCCTGGTAAAACGATAGCGCTCCGGCGAGGGTCATAAATTGCTTTGTCTCCAGAACATTTTGAAAACCTGCACCACGGAACATCTCCGGCAACAGGCCTTGCAAATTAGCTGCTACCTCCTCGCTGTTGGCTGTGATCCGCGCTACCAAGCGAGAATAAAAGGTTCGCGGCGGGCCAAATAATCACGTCAAAACGCCCTCCCGGACGCAGGACGCGGAACACTTCGCGAAAGGTACGTCGCTTATTTTCAGTTGTAAGATGGTGCAAGAACAGACTTGATAGGACTCGGTCGAATGAGCTGTCCGCGTAGGGGAGTTGGTCAGCCATACCTTGATCCAGCGTTAAATTGAGACTGGCCTTTGCGGCTTTGGCGCGTGCGATTGCGAGAATCTTCGAGTCCGCGTCAATACCGAAGACTTCCGCCTCAGGATGCACCTGCTTCACCATGATGGCTAGAGTCCCGGTACCGCACCCGATGTCAAGGACGCGCATTCCGTTACTCATTTGCGCTTGCTCAACTAAATCACCCTTGAACCTGTGCGCGCGCATTAGCCAGAGAAGTGGGCCATAGATGGGAGTTAGCCAATCCTTCCCGAGTGCCGGAATGAACGACTCTGTTTGCTGATTCGTCATGGACTTAAGAGCGACCTTTTCTTTTACAATTGCGCGCGCCGGAGACGCAATGCATTGCCAATTACGGAAACAGAGCTGAAGCTCATAGCTGCCGCAGCAATCATCGGATTAAGTAACAACCCGGTAAGGGGATACAGAACCCCGGCTGCAATGGGAACGCCCAAGACGTTATAGATAAACGCAAAGAAAAGGTTCTGCTTGATGTTGCCCATCGTTGCGCGACTTAACCGCCGTGCTCTGACAATTCCCCTCAGATCCCCTTTAACCAGCGTGACGCCGGCACTCGCGATGGCCACGTCAGTACCCGTTCCCATGGCAATTCCAACATGGGCCTGGGCCAACGCGGGCGCATCGTTGATTCCGTCACCTGCCATGGCTACCTGGTGACCTTCCGCCTGAAAGCGCTTAACAATTTCAGCTTTCTGATTTGGGAGCACTTCGGCAATAACTTCATCAATATTCAACTTCGCCGCTACGGCATTAGCCGTGGTGCGGCTGTCGCCGGTCATCATGACGATGCGGATTCTCTCGTCATGAAGCTGCTTGATGGCTTCAGGAGTACTCTCCTTTATAGGATCAGCGACGGCTACAAGCCCTGCCGCTTTGCCGTTAATGACTACGAACATCACGGTCTGGCCGTCGGTGCGAAATTTCTCAGCCTGCTCAGCCAAATCCCCAGCATCGATTCTCAAGTCGTCGAGCAAGCTACGATTTCCCAAAGCAACCATGTGCCCATCCACCTGTCCCTTCACGCCTTTACCGGTTATCGACTCGAATGATTGGGCGTTCACAACTTCAATGCCCTGTTCTTGAGTGCCTGAAACAATTGCTGCTGCTAACGGATGTTCACTTCCTTTCTCGAGGCTGGCAGCGAACCGCAGTAACTCTTGCTCATTCACGCCGTCGACTGGAGCAACCGTGACGAGTTTGGGTTTGCCTTCAGTGAGCGTTCCTGTCTTGTCCACTACTAGAGTGTCCACGTCCCGCAGCACTTCGATGGCTTCGGCGTTCTTGAATAACACGCCAACCTGCGCCCCCTTGCCCATAGCGACCATTATCGACATTGGAGTCGCGAGCCCCAGAGCGCAAGGACACGCGATAATTAGCACCGCCACCGCGTTGATTAGCGCGTATGCCAAACGGGGCTCTGGACCTACCCCGACCCACACGATGAAGGTGACGATGGCAATGACAATTACGGCCGGAACGAAATACGCCGACACACGATCCGCTAGCTTTTGAATCGGCGCGCGGCTGCGCTGCGCTTCAGCGACCATCTGCACAATCTGTGACAGCAGTGTTTCAGACCCCACGCGCTCCGCTTTGATAATTAGGCTGCCAGTACCGTTAACGGTAGCGCCTATTACACTATCGCCCGGACGCTTTTCAATCGGAATAGGCTCACCGCTGATCATCGACTCGTCGACCGCACTTGTTCCCTCTGTGACTACTCCATCAACGGGAATCTTCTCGCCCGGACGCACACGTAAATGATCACCAACCTGCACCTGGTCCAGCGGTACATCATGCTCACTGCCGTCAGTTCCGATCCTGCGAGCAGTCTTTGGGGCAAGACCGAGCAAAGCTTTGATTGCGGCACTTGTCTGGCTTCGAGCTCTCAACTCCAAAACCTGACCCAGCAGCACAAGGGTGGTGATTACGGCAGCGGCTTCGAAGTAGACAGGAACACTGCCGCCATGTCCGCGAAAAGCATGAGGAAAGATGTCGGGAAATATGCTCGCTATCACGCTGTATGCGTAGGCCACTCCAACGCCCAAAGCGATCAGCGTAAACATGTTCGGACTGCGGTTAACTAAAGAGTGCCAAGCGCGGACGAAAAATGGCCAACCACCCCAGATCACCACGGGCGAAGCTAGCAGCAACTGGATCCATGTCAGTGCTGTGGGCGAAACCAGACGCTGAAGCGGGGCACCGGGAATGAGATCGCTCATGCCAATCGCAAAGACGGGAAGCGTAAGAACGACGCTCACCCAGAAACGCCGCCGCATGTCCTTTAGCTCGTGATTCTCTTCCTCAGCCAGAGTGATGGTCCGCGGTTCGAGCGCCATCCCACAAATCGGACAATTGCCGGGCGCATCACGCACAATCTCCGGATGCATCGGGCAGGTGTATTCAATTTTCTGCTGCGGCGCAGTGACAGTAACCGGTTCCAGTGCCATGCCGCACTTGGGACACGAACAAGCGTTGTCCTGCCGCACTTCAGGATGCATGGGGCAGGTGTAAGTCTGAGCGACTGCTGGGGCAGTGGGTTTGCTGTCCCGCTGAATTCCGAGCGGCTGTGACGCCCTCGGCTCAATCGCCTTGTCGAGGAAGCGTTCGGGATCTTCGCGAAACTTGTTCAGGCAATGCGTGCTGCAGAAGTAATAGGCTTGTCCGTTGTACTCGTAGGAGCCCGCGGCAGCGGCTGGATTAACGACCATGCCGCAAACTGGATCGGTGATCGCGGGACCTACGTCGTCGCGAGGCGATTTATTTACCGTTGTTTGATCCATCTCCTTAGCTGGTTTCATTTCTATTCTTTCACTGCGCGGGCCTTCGAAGTAAATTCGCCCTGGTGCAGCCCTCACTTTCGTCGCTTGATCTTACTAAGACCACGCGGGGTGGGATTGGAATGTTGGATTTCCGTCCCTTCAATGAGCCCGCAAACATGGCCATCGAGCTCGCCGGTCTCCTCCCACTGAGTCAGTGCCGCTCCTAATTCCCGGCGATAAAGCCGCATCTCCTTCATCCGCTCGTCCAGTTCTTCGAGACGGTGCCGCACAATTTCGCATACCTCGTGACATGGTCTATTGCCAGCTTGCTTATCAGCGATGATGCGCTTTATCTCATCGAGCGAAAAACCTAAGACCTGAGCGCGTTTAATAAAGTCGAGGCGCTGAAGCACGGATGCGTCGTATACGCGATAGCCGCTCATCGTGCGCCCCGGCCGGCCCAGGAGCCCACTTTTTTCATAGAATCTAAGCGCTTCGATACCGACGCTACTCAGCTTCGCTACTTCGCCGATCTTCAGTGACGCTCGGGCCTCAGCTCTCACATTTTGTTTCGTTCTCAATGCCATCGCTGTCCTCTTATCACTAGACTGCTTTAATAATCGGATTCGCCGAGTCGCAGAGTCTGTTGCAATGGCACGCCTACTCCGGCCGCGCGCAATACATTTTCATCAATTGCGCCTGCTGCACAGCATTCGGCAAGCTGGCCGTCAATCACGATGGCCGGGACACGGCTAATGCAGAGTTGTTTGGCTCTCGCAGCTACCTGCGACTCATTCATATCAAGGACTTTCGTTTCGCAAGACGGACACGCCATGCGCTTGACGGTCTGGACCGCCTCGTCACACGCCGGGCAACCGGCGCTAAATATTTCGATCTGACGTTTGTTACTCATGAATTCTCATTGCTTAAATTGTCTGTTTTCAAAGCAAGGACATTCTAAACCCTGTAGTCGAATACAGAGTCAAGTGAGCGGCGCGATATTATTCGGTCGATCGATTTGGGCGCGAAGACGTTATCCAGGAGCCCTAAGACCGGCCTTTCGGAATTCTTTGACCGCGAGCGGTCATCATTTGCCTAGTTGATCGAGTTTCGCTCTCATCTGAGCGATCTCAGTCTGCTGCCCTGAGATAATTGTCTTACACAACTCTTTGATTTCCAGGTCCTCTATCGGGGCCTCTGCGCACATCAGAATTGCTCCCGCATGATGTGGAATCACTGACCGCAAAAATTGCCGATCCGAGATAAGAGCCTGCTGCCTGATCAAGAGAAAAGAGCCGATGAGCACTACGACACCAACCGCCAAGATGAAGGCGTTAAGCCTCTTGGACTTGTACATCGAACTCATTATCGGTAGCTCGCGGTCATCAGAGCCGCCATATAGACCTGATTGAAACTGTTGAAGACGTTGTTGAAGGCGTTCACCATTGCGTACATGAGTATGTACATAGCAATGAAGTGGAGCCCAATCATTATTAAAAGGTGGCGGTAATGGTTTGTCTGCATGCTCTTGTGAACCTCCAGTCTCACAATTGAACAACTGCTCCCGATATGTTCGCCGTCTAATAGTGCGAGCAGTGCGTTTCCTAATCCGCAAAGAATATTTGGAGTCGGTCCTACCAATCGGAGGCGACCGCGGGCGAACTCCACGGGGCGGCCCGCGTCCGCTAGACGACTCAAGCTCTACATCAAAAACTAGCCCGCAAACGCCAACTAAGGTTTCTTGTTAAAGTTCGCGTTTTTGTTCATGTTCATGTTCGCGTGCTCACTTGCGTTCATGTTGTCATGCACGTTGGCGTTTGCGGCCGGGCTCGGACTTGGACTCGGCGACGCAGTAGCCGTCGTGTTCGTGTTGATGTTTGAATTCTCAGCAGGGCTACAAGCTGTGCCGAAAGTAGCCAAAGCCAACAAAATCAGAAAACCTGTGTTTCGTCGCATTTCAATTCCTCCTGTGTGCATCAAATCTCAAATGCCTTGGGGCCAACTCGAACTCTCCTCAGTCCGTTTAAAGTAATCTTAATTCTTTGTTGGGCTTGCGGCTGGTGTCGGAGCACGTCGCGGCGCACTGAATGCCAATGGACGATCTTCCAATCTTGGCCTCGCTTTTCCAGTACCGCTGTTCCCAAGCCGGCACCGTCAATGTGACGCGCTCCGATATCAGCAGATATCGCATACTTGAACGTGGCCCATGCTGTGTTTCCAGAAACTTTGACCCTGATATCCGAGAGTGCGTACTTCGTGTTCTTCATTTCTTTCATCTCAGGACCGAGATGGTGATCACGATAATCCGCCCAGCCATAGTTGGCGTGCCCGCTTTCAAACACCGTGACGGATTCGTCGTTAGCCCAGGCTTTCGATACCGATGTCATGTCGTTTTTTTCGAAGCCGAGCGCGCTCTTGAGCAGCACATCGCGTACCGCCGCTTCATCGTTACTTTGCGCCGCCGCCTTCTCCCATACTACGAGGAATGGACCAATTGCCACGCTCAAGAAGGCTACTAGTAAAACTGCTCGCCGGTTAGAGCGGCCTTTAGGTTGTTTGATCATTTCTTCTTCTCCTCAAATGAGATTCAAGTCTTGTTTTCCTTACAGCCAACACTCAACATAAAGTCGCCAAAGAACCACCCCTGGGTGTTTTCGCCCACTATGATTCCTTGTTCTTGAAGCTCCTCGCCTTGGTCCCCACTCACCGTTGTTGAATAACTGCCGATCCCGTGGCTGAGTTCTCCATAGCTGGATGGTTTCGCGCCGGTGTAAGAAAGACGAGCACGGCGGTAACCAGCAACACGACCAGGCCCAGCGATGCTTCGAAGAGCACGGAACGATAGAAACCGCGCTCAAGCGGCCTGCCCGCAGCGGTATCCGAATTGCTGTTCTGAGTGGCTAAACGAGCTGCACGTTGGCCGAAGTGATAATTGTTGATTGCACCAAGCAACAACATGAACAACACGAGCAGCAGTTTTACTGACAAGGCCTGTCCATAGCGTGTAACCCAAAACGATCTCAGTCCGGGAACGTGTGCCCGGGTGTTGTAAAGCCCCGCAAGCACCAGCAGTACAATGCTCGGCATTGCGGTGCGAGTAAAAGATCTAATCAGGTGATGCAAGACCTTGGTACGCAACTGTGTGCTAATCGTTGGTATAAGCTTGGGCCATGTCAGGACAAGGTAAAATAGTCCGCCGACCCAACAACCTCCCGCCAGCAAATGTAGCCAGTCAGTGATTACAGCAAGGCGAAAGTGTTTCACCGAAAGCATCGCGTGGCCGGTCCAGCTCGGTGCTACCAGCAGCGCAGCGCCGGCAAGCAGTCCCGCCCACCATAAGGCCGAAGACTCCGCTTCGGGATTACGCTTTATTCGGTTAGACAGCAGAATCAGAATGAAGGCTATTACTAGAAGAGACCCGACCTGCAGAATCCACGAAGCTCCGTAGCCAGTCTTGAGCAATTGCGCGAGGACATCGGGCGACAGTGACTCACCAAACGATTTGTCGAATACATCGGCCGCCTGCAAGACGAGAGCAAGAATGGAAGTAGCAAACAACAAAACGATGGCTACCCATAACACCTTTACAATGCGCCGCATGCCGGCCGTGACTGCTTGCGTGCGATCGTCGGCGTCAAGCGCTCCGCGTAAAGCGGGCGCGAGGACTAGTGATCGAAAAGCAAAGCCACCGAACAGCAACATCATGGGGAGGTAGGTTAACCATCGCACTAGACTCTGGCCCCATGAGATCGTGTCCCCAGAACTCTCGACCTCGCTCATTGGCACTTGCTCCTGAGGGTGCCCGGCCATTGGCGAAGAGGCAGGAGTTTGAAGGGCGTTTGGGGCGACTACGATGAATGTAAAGTTTCCGCGCATTGTGTGTTGATCGGCCGAAAGTGCTTTCCAAGTTACGGTGTGGATACCGGGAGAGAGTTCTCCAAGCTCTACTTGCGCTTTCTTGTTCCCTTCGGTCAACACGACTTCACCTCGATCTACTCGCTTGCCGGCTTGATCCTTCACTTCAATGGTATTGAGGCCAGCCTCCAACTCTTCGCTGAACCAGAGTTCAACGAGCTTAGGCGCTTGATCTAGCGTTGAGTTATTTTGTGGCTCTGAGCGCTCGAGCTTCGCATGCGCCAGCGCAGTAACAGACAGGAATGCCAGCAGCAGCCCGATAAATAGTCCTCTCGCGCTTTGTCTTTGATATCTCGTGTGGTCTCCTCTCCTTTGACTCATCGGCTCCTACGAGGAAGTAAATCATTTCCGTTTCAGTAGTCCGCCTAGCTTGCGCGAGGATCTGGGGGATATCTCAGATCCTCGCGTGGCCACTACTCCACCGCAGCCTCAGTGCATGGAGTGATCCACCTTCGGCTTCGGTTTCGTTTTTGCCTTAGGTTTTGGCTTTGCTTTAGCGATCCCTCCGCCTTTCAGCTTGTTCATTTCCGCAATCTCTTTTTGTTGTTTAAGGACAGTCAGGCGCGCCATCGCCTTGATCTCGGCATGCTCCGCTTTCGTAACCGCCTCTTTCGACATATCAATCGCCATCTGGTGATGCGGAATCATCATGTCCAAAAACAGGCGATCGAATGGTTTGCCTGTTGCCGCTTGAAGCTTGGCCATGTCGCCTTGCATATCCATCTTCATATCCATCTTCATGTTTTTGTGGCCTGACATGCCGGGCATCTGGGCTCTCATCTGGGAGTGATCCATCTCGGGTGCTCCCGCATACCAATGGTCCCGATGTTTCTTAAGTTCGAGCAACTCCTTCTCCTGGTCGTCTGCGGTCTTCTTTGCGAAAGCTTTCAGAGCTGGCGTACTTCCTTTCCTTTCCGCGAGCCGGGCCATGGCGGTCCCTTGCCGGTGATGCATGATCATCATGTCGATGAAATGGAGGTCGTAGGGCGTCGGGCCCACCTGCGAGCTGGCTTGATTCTGAGCGCGCGTCCCGGTGGCAGAAATCATCACCGCCCCTGACACGCCTAGAAAGAGAGCAACTACCATGATGCAATTGCCTACGTATCGATCTTTAGCGTTCCTTGTATTCATTGTTCTTCCCCTTTTCGTTTTCGTGTTCTAGTTATTCCCAATATTCCTTTGAACCCCTGATGACTCACGATCAGTGTTTGTGCGGAGACTGTACGGGCGTACCCTTTGGCGGCTCCGAAATACCCTCTCTAATTCGCCGTTGGACTTCTTCATATCGATCCGCCGGCAGAACGCGCACGAGGGTCATCATCCCCATCATCGATGCGGTCCACCCCGGAGGAAGTCCGTAGGTTTCGGGCTTGGCTACTTGTTTGTCCATGATCATGACCATGTCCTGCGGGTAGCCCGGCACCCGCTTCTTGTCGGCTTCCTGCAGACTGTTTTGCTGAAGGTGTGGGCTCGGTCCTACCAGGTTCGAGCTGTTTCTGTCCTTCTCTGCGGTGTCGCCTATGCCGCGTCCCATGCCCGGAGCCATATCTTCCGACAACGCGTGACCTTGTCGTACGACGCCCATACCTTCTTCCATGCCCTTTATCTGAGATCCGTGTCCGGCCATCCCCATCGGTCCCACCATTGAGACCATCTGGTTCATCATGTGGTGTGGCAGGTGGCAATGGAACATCCAATCGCCGGGAAATACTGCGTCGAATTCAAGATCGCGCGCTTGCGCGACACCTACCAGCGCGGTGTTGTGCGGAAACCAGGTGGACTCGGGAGCACGTCCTCCCTCCGTGCCAGTGACAACAAACTGATTCCCATGAATGTGCATCGGGTGGTGGTCCATGCCGAGGTTGACCACCCGTAGGCGCACGCGCTCACCTTGTTTCACAATCATCGGCGTCGTGGCCGGACCGGCCTTACCGTTGATGGTGAGCCAGTTAAATTCCATGGCTAGTGAGTTTGGAATGGGGTTGTTCGGAAGTAGCGCCCACTCCTGAAGAATGAGACCAAAATCCTTGTCCACACGAGGCGAGTGAGGCTGTTTGGGGTGGATAATGAACAGTCCAATCATACCCATCATCTCCTGCATCGCCATGTGCGAGTGATAAAAGAAAGTGCCGTTCTGGTGGACCGTATATTCGTAGACGAAAGTTTGGCCCGGCTCTATCAGTGGCTGACTAATGAAAGGAGCGCCGTCCATATTCAGTGGCACTTCCAAGCCATGCCAATGCATGGTGGTCGCTTCGGGCAACTTATTGGTGACGATGAAGCGCACGCGGTCACCCTCGTTTACTTCCACCGTCGGCCCGGGCATACTGCCGCTGTAGCCCCACCCGTACATCTCTTTCCCTGGAAGTAACTGCACCTTGACGACCTCTGGGTCGAGTCGGAACACCTTCACCCCGTTGTCCATGGTCCATGGAAGTTTCGGCACGTCGGGACTGTGGACCAGAACTTGGCCGCCAGAAGCGGGGGAGCTGTTGTCCCTCTTCGTCGGCGCTTGAGGCTGCGGCATCACGTGTCCTTCGTGTTGAGCATTGACAACCTTTGATCCCGCCAGCAATCCTGCTGCACCAAAAAGCGATGAACGTTTTATGAAACTGCGTCTGCTGTTCTCCATTACTTAACTCCTGTATTTGTTCGAAAACCTTTTGATAAATTGTCTACTGCGAATCGCCTGCGCCGTAAGTGCGGGCGATCTCACCAGTTTCACGGGGCAGACTCGCCGGTTGCTTCGCTCGCTGATCTCAGCTTGAAACCTTCGGTTCGGCCGCCGGATTCGCCGGGCTTCCCGATTTCGTCTAATCCGCCTTCCAACAGAAATCCGCGCAGACCAACCGCGCTCTGACGTAGCTGAATCAGCGCTCTGGCGTATTCGACTTCAACCTGGAATAGTGTGCGCTGAGCAATCAGAACCTGCGGATAGGCAGCTGCCATCTGACGGAAGCTGGATAGATACATCTGATAACCTTGACGCGCGCGGGGCAGCACTTGCGTACGATATCGTTCGACCATTAGCTGAGCGTTGCGGTACTCGTGGAAAGCCGAAGCGAACCGCGACCGCATCACCAATTGCAGACGCTCCAAATCACGCTCGGCAATCGCTAGCTCTGCCTCAGCGGCACCGATACCGCCCTGGTTCCGATTGAAGATCGGCACGTTAACTCCGACTTCCAAACGTCCCTCCGGTCCCTTGCGCCGCCCGGCGACGGCTGGAGCAACCGGGTCGAAACGTTCATAGTTGTAGCCAAGGCCACCCTTTAGAAAGAGGTCAGGAATTCTTTCAGCACGCGCGCGCGCAAGCACAGCGCGGCCACGTTCCACCCCAGCCTGCGCCACCCGGACGTCGGGACTTTGACTAAGCAATGTGTCGAGCAACTGTGCTTCGTTGAGGGGCGCGAGATCTGCTTCCGTACTATCCGCAAGTCGGCTGGGCTCCAATTGTGGATTTCCTAGCATCGCTGCCAAGGTTCGCCAAGACCGTAGCCAATCATTTTGTGCTCTCAGAAAATCTATCTCGGAGCGTTCCGCCTCAATCTCGATCTCAAGTTGATCGGGACGATCAGCTTGGCCCACGTTATAGAGTTCCTTAGTAATCTCCACGGCTTCGCGCGCCAATTGCGAAAGATCGTCACGCAACTCAACCAGTCTTTGCGCCCCAAGAGTTTCGTAATAAAGCAGGCGAATCGAATTGGTAACCCGAAGACGCTGCGCCTCAGCGAGGATGACGGCTTGATCCCTTTCGCGAGCAAACACACGGCGCGCCTTGCTCAACTTCCCACCCAGGGGAATGGTCTGCTCTACAAAAACCCCTTGCTCCATCGTTTCACCCGGTGAGCGGAAAGCGAATTCTTCCAAGAAGTAACCGGCTATTGGATTGGGAAACATTCCGGCCTGACGTCGGCGTCCTTCCGCGGCTTGGACAGAAGCTTCAGCCTGTGCGAGCGTCGGATTTCGTTGCATCGCCAACGCTTCCAGTTCTTCCAGCCTGAGAATTGGTCCCGCAGGAATGACTTCACGGCGTGGCCTCTTGATTTCCTGCGGTTGCGACGGCATCTGCATACCCGGTGTCATCACATGCCCCGGACTCGGCGAAGGCGATGTTGTCGGCATTTGCATGCCCGGCGTCATGACGTGCGCTGGGCTCGGTGACGGTGAAGCTGCCGGCATTTGCATTCCCGGTGTCATCACGTGGGGAGTAGGCGTTGGCGAAGGTCGCGGCCTCGTAATTCTTCTCGCCGGGGCTCGCCTCGGACGAGGAGCTGTTCTCTTCTTCTTGGGCGCAGCCTTCGGCTTCGGTTTCGCCGCGGGCTTAGGCATCACGTGTCCCTCGTGTTGCGGCAATATGCTAATCGTGAGCGCAAACATCAAGGCAAGTGCGCTCAATGGTCGTAGCGCAATGTGGAAATTACTAGGCCGGTTCATGGTTCCCCCTCAATTCGTTCACCGAAGCGAACGCTGACGATAGTTCTAAACAAAGATGTATGAATGAATAGAGACAACACAGGCTCACGCCCGCGTCGCGATCACGAATGTGATTGTCGGTGGGTACTAAATGCGGAAGATGTTAATGAGGATGTGCCTGGGAGTTGCGCCTGGTGGACTATGCGCTCTTGAAGTTAAGACTGCCACGGGAGACGCTGCAACTGGGGCAACTCTGGAAACTTGGAGCGGAATGTTCAGATCGACCGAACGCTTGGGTGCTTCTGCCTGTCTCAGGGAAGCGGTGTTCGGACTCTTACGCGAATGAACTCCGCAGTGTGAGCATGGACTGATCGGTTGGCCTAGACTGGCAACGTCCGCATCCGGCTGCGATGCAGGCTCTTGCACCATCTCCATATGGCCCGTGTGCCCCATGTCTTCATGTGACATTGCGGGTTCAGCAAGTTTCGTATCACACGAAGCCATTCCCGACTGGAGATGCGGGCAGAGCGCGGCGATCAGGAAGGTTCCTCCCTGACTAAAGAGTAATGCGATCCCGAGGACGGTGTTTGCTATGAACCGCTTATGCATAGTCGAATGCTGCTGGGTTGCTCACTGCTAATTTTTAGGGGAGGCTCAATATAGCACGTTCGCGATTCGCTGCCCAAGCAACTGAACCAACCGCTCATTTATAAAGTCCAATATCTGCTGTCGCTGTGCGCACCCGTGAAGGTTTGCCGAATTCTGTCCAGGCAAAATGCACTTCGTTATTAAGTCGAGCCATTCGTGGAAAACCACTGGAACGCGAGATGTCCGTTTTGGCGATGATCGCTGCAGGACCAAGAGTCCCATCTGCTCGCACGCGCCGCACTTTGATGGCCCCGCCTTCCGCATTCCCCGACAACCAGCACACCAGCGCAGAGCCGTCTTGAAGCAACCTTCGGTAACCCAATACAGGTGGACGACGGTAAAACGGTGGGACGCGTTGATGCCTTACTGCCCGCACGTTATCCCAACCCGGCACTGCTTCATTATGTCAAAAAGAAACGAGCCCTCGATGGGCTCGCTCTTTCGATCTTCGGATTTAATTGTCCTTACCAGCGTCTGTCGAAACGACGTCCGTCATTCCCTCGACGACGATCATGAAACTCGCGATGGATAAACTGTACCGGCTTGTCTTTGAACTTCTCGGCTACGTCGTTTAGATGTTGGATGGCAGGGACGCAGGGCAAGCACCAGGTCGCCCAAAACTCCAGAACAACGACCTTGCCCTTAAGGTTGGTTGCAGCAGTGTCCGCCCCAGGCGGTGCCTGGAGTAACTTCTCGAACTTAATCTCGGGGGCAGTATCCCCTATCTTGATCGCTGGGACCTGCGCACGGCTCGGCGGAAGTGTGGAAAGAAGTGAGGTCACACTCAACGCGACTACTACCCAAGTTGCCAGATTTCTTTTCATACGCTCCTCTTTCGTGGATCCCTGATTCACCGGGAAATAAGTCTCATCGTATCCAATACCTCAATGCGAAGTCTAACGCCGCGCTTCAGCCGTGCCGAGCGCAAGCATTCAATCTTCGCTGCGAGAAAGATGTTTGAAGCATGCTATCGAGGCGTCAGCTGCAATGAGATGTTCTGCCGCCCGCCCGTAGAGTGAGGCTGCTTGATTGTACAGCTTCCCAACGAGCCGACGTAAAAGAACTCATCACCACGTCCGACCAGTGCTGGTTCAGGCAAGTTCAATTCGCCCGAAGTTTTTTCAGCATCTCGACGGCATTTGTGTTCTGTGGATTCAACTCAAGTGAGCGTTGATAGTTACGCGAGTTAAAGTCTCACACGCACGAAAAACTTGCGTCGGGCGGAAAGTGAAGGGGTAAGCGATTTTCTGCCGCCCTCGTGTAAGATCAATGTCCGGAAATTCGATCTACCGGGGTGGGGTTGTGTAGTCCCGACATGGTTAAGTCGTTTATCATTTCTGGTGAATACTCACAAAGGTTCGGCCCTTGAGACGCGGTGCCTAAATTACATTCGTGTGCAAGGGCTAATTGGTTTTGGACACGGCGAAGCCCTGCTGGGTTCATCTTGTAATGTGCCCCGGCTTTTGAAGCTTCTGGCCAAGGGTTAAGGACCAAGGCAATCAGCGTTAGTAGATTCTGGCAGTTTCGAACGCAGATGGTTAAACTGTGCCACTTGTGGATAGGCGACTTTCCTCAGCAATGCGACCGAAAAGTCATACCTCACACGGGACGGGACACCGATTATTTTGGAGGCTTTGCGAGCGGCTTCTTAAACTTCGACAAATCAAAAGTCGTGGGCATCGGAATAGCGACTCCGCGCGCTCCAGCTGGCAGCTCAACAACATGGGCCCCTTTTATCATGCCTGGGACCCAGCATTAACTTGGCGCTAAGCCCAACTACAGGCAACCGATCGTTGGCCTGCCGCCCGACGCCACGGACGGACTTCCTTCTCGAGCTTCGCCTCCTGGGTCTTCGCGCGCGGCGCTGCCACGATTCTCCGGCTCGAACTGGATCCCGCCACATGTACATGAGCTTTCGATCAAGGCCCAATCCTTCGCTAGCGCCGTGATGTTGTTGCATCGCTTCATCCGCTCGACTACTATGCGGCGGAACTCCATGATGAACGTCCCACTCGTTGCTCTCCCAATTAGCAGCTCTTTTCTCTGCTAAGTGTATCAAACACGAGTGTCGCAATCTCGCCCAGCGTATTGGTGCTGTTCGTGTTATTTCGTGGGATCGTTTGCTGAATCCAAAGAGCACCTATCAGAGGAGATAACCTTGCATCTTCGCATCTGTAACGATGCTCGTTTGGCGTTTCGATTTTCTTTGGCAGCACTCTTTATCCTCCTGGGCACTGCGACCGTGCAGGCTCAGGACACTGTCACGGGAGCTTTCGAAGGGATCGTCAGCGACAACCAAACCGGCGCCGCGTTGAGAGGCGCGACCGTGGAGATCATCAACCAACAAACAGGTCTCACATTCACGCTGCAGACTGACTTCCGCGGGAGTTTCTTCCGTGGACTGCTGCTGCCCGGCATCTACATCGTCCGGGTGTCCATGCCCCGTTATCTGACCAAAGAAGTGCTCCAGCGTCTCCGGATCACTTACACAGGCGAAGTCGTACCCATCCCGGTTGCGCTTGATCGGGCTCCGGTCGGCGTAACGCCGTCCGCATCACCCACACCGGCGGCTGTGCTTTCAGTGGAGGATACTGACATCAGGGCCACCATCGGCACGGTCGATGGCCGTCGCAGCGGTTCATTTACCGAGGAGGAAGTGGTAACGCTGCCCGTTAGCGGCACAACAATCACTCGGACGTTTGATGAGTTGGCGTTACTCTTACCTGGGGTAGCGCCACCGCCGCAGACCTTAGGCACTGTCGCTGGCCCAGGCGTGGGCGCGGGAGTGGGGTCTGCCGGACAATTCGCGGTGAATGGCCTTCGTTCGCGAGGAAACAATTTTACAGTTGATGGTTCGGACAACAACGATGAAGACATCGGCGTAAGACGGCAGGGCTTCGTCGCCCTGGTGCCGCAACCGCTTGAGTCGATACAGGAGTATCAGTTTATCACCGTGTCGGCACCCGCGCAGTTCGGCCGCAACATCGGCGCACAGGTGAATGCCGTCTCAAAGTCCGGAGGCAGCGAAACTCACGGCACGGTATATGGGTTCTTCAACTCGTCACAGTTGAACTCGCGCAACTTCTTCGACACGGCCAACGGCAACGCTTCCTTGCCGCTTAGGACGGCGGGCAAGCAGGCGGTGCTGCTCGACGGTCAGCCTCTGATGGTACGGAACGAGAGCGGCGGCGAGGATTCGTTCACTCTCGGACAGGGCGGTCTGGCGTTCGGCGGGCCACTAGCCCCCGGGCGGATGTTCTACTTCGTATCGGCGGAGGGTCAGTTGCTGAACGCGGCCAAAGAGGAGAGCTTCGCGGTGCCTACCGTCGAGCAGCGCGGCGTTTTCGGCACTGGTGCAACAGGGCTTTTCAGAGATCCTTTTACGGGTGTACCTACTTCCGCAACACCCACCTCGACGAACGGCTCGGCAATCTTTAGCCTGTTCCCCTTCCCCAATAACTCTGAAGGCGTTTACGGCCCCAACACCTTCACACAGGTCTTACCGGCTAGCGGGCAGGGCAAAGTGTTGTCGGGTAAGGTCGACGGCAACTTCAAAGTCGGGGAGCGCCAGCAGTCGGTTACGGCGCGCTACAACTTCACGGATGACTGGAGGAACATCCCGGCCACAGGCGGCGCGCTCTTCTCGACGCTGCGGCCCCGCGTCCGCACGCAGAACTTCTCTTTCTTCGTCAACAGCGAGGTGAGCGCGCCCAACTCCCCCAGTCCCGTCTTCAACCAGGTGCGCCTGTCCTACGGGCGCACTCGTCTTAAGTTCGAGGAGGTGCGTGAACGTACTTTTCAGATTTTCAGCAACACCGTTCGGGACACCCCTTTCCTCTTGAACGCCCCGCGGCTGCTCAATTTGACGCTGCCTGATAGTTCGGGGGTTTCAAACAGCGGCCCGGTTTTGTATGGTACCTTGCCCATGAATACTGTTGAGGGAGAGGTAGGCCCTTTGGGCCAAGTGATCGTCGCGGGCTTCAGCCCCATCGGCGTTGACGTCTATAACTTCCCTCAACGGAGGGTCAATAACACCTACCAGTTCGCGGATCAACTCACCTTCCGCCTCGGCGGCCATGGCCTGACCTTCGGGACAGACAACCGCCGCACCGAACTTAACAGCGACCTGCCGCGCAACTCTCGCCCACTGGTCACCTTTAATGGCGCGCCGCGGCTGATCTTCGAGAGCGGCGCACTCCGCCTCCCCACCGCCACCGACCTCAACCCGGTCATCAGGCCCGAAGATTTGGCCGCCCTGGGCGCGGCCAGTAATTTCTTCCTGACCCTGAACACGGCCGGCGGCGACGCCAACATCAACCTGCGCTTCTACCAACTGAACTTCTTCGCGCAGGACGATTGGCGCGTACGCCGTAATCTGTCCCTCTCCTTCGGGCTGCGTTACGAGTACAACACGCCCGTCAGGGAGGTTAATCAACTCGTCGAGAGGACCTTCAACGACCCTGCGCTCAACCTCGCTCCCGGATTGCGCCAATTCATCGACGGGCGCGCGCAAGTGTATGACCCGGACCGTAACAACTTCGCGCCGCGTGTTGGCGTCGCTTACTCGCGGAACTTGTTGGGGAACCAGCGGGTGACGGTGTTCCGGGCCGGCTACGGTTTGTTTTACGATCAGGTCTTAGGGGCGGTGGTCAGCCAGTCGCGCAACGTGTACCCGACCTTCGTGACGCTCAACTTCGGCGGACTTAATTCATCCCTAGGCGAGAGTTTTATAACCATATTCAACCCGGCGTTTACTGCGGTGGGCGTCAATAACAGTTTCGTCCCTATCTCGTCGCCGGGCACTATCAATAGACTCAACCCAGAGCTCCCGCTGAACGATCTGCTAGATGTCGCTAACCGATTCTTCCCGAGTGCCCTCGGAGCCACGCTTCCGGCACGGCGGCTTGAGATGCCGATGGCGCATCATTACAACTTCACCTTCGAGCAGCAACTAAGCCCGAGCCTAGTGGTGTCGGCCGCTTATGTTGGCACTCAGGGGCGTCACCTGCTTCGCTTTACAACACCCAATTTGGGCTCCAGTTCGACCGTGGCTCCCTCCTCATTCACCCCGTTCAGCGACGCTAGAGTTCCCCTATTCATGGGCCGAACGAGCAGCCCCGCACGCCCGGTCCGCGGGTTGGGAGCGGTCAACCGCTTCGAAACCACCGCGAGTTCCCGTTACGACGCCTTACAGCTACAGGTGCGCGGTCGGCTCTCCGGGTCTTTGCTATATCAGGTCGCCTACACCTTCTCAAAAGCCGCCGATGACGTCTCGGACGTGTTCGACCTAGCTGGGGCGGCGGCCCTGCCGCAGAACAGCCTGACGTTTGCCGGTGAGCGCGGGCCGGCAAACTTCGACGTGCGTCACCGCTTCACGCACAACTTCATGTATAGCTTCCCCTCTTTCCGCGACCGCCACGCTGCTTCCCGTTTCTTTCTCGGTGGGCTTGAGGTCGCAGGCACGGGACAGTTACGGACGGGTCAACCGTTCACAGTCAACAGCGTCATCGACGTCAATCTGGACGGTAATCTAACGGATCGCTTGGACACTACGGAGGGGCTCACCGTGACGGGTGATCGTCACCAGCCCCTCCTGCTGGCGACGGATAACCCGCTCAGTCTGCTGGCGCCCTTCAGCCAGGATGGAAGCGTCGGCCGTAACACGTTCCGCGCTGGGAATGTACTAGAGTTTGATTTTTCGATAATCAAGAGCTTCGCTGTGTCCGGCACTCACAGGTTGGTCCTCCGCACTGACATCTTCAACGTTTTCAATCGCGCTAACTTCGGCGTTCCCGTACGCTTCCTCGAGGCGCCGAAGTTCGGCCAGGCGACAAGCACCGTTACACCGGGACGCCGCGTCCAGTTCGCGTTGAAATACTTGTTCTAACTCCTCCGCCGGCTGCGCTGAAGTCACCGCTGAAGGCGCCAGCAATCCCTTTATGGCCGACAGACGTACTATTCAGTGTACGTTAAGACGTGAGGCATGCGCACGGCGGAGAGTTCGAACGCGCCACATGACTGGTGGGATGTAGCTTTAGTGTGCTTGCCTCACAACTGCCGTCCCGCGTCGGATTAAGGTTATTGAGAGGTTTCGGGAAGGCTCGCGGTCTGCAACTCCGCAGTTGGATGAAATGTTCTCCTAACTCCGCTCATTCTAAATAGGCAGAGCCAGAGGTGGGGAGAGGTCAAAACGAGTGACTTTCAGTGGCGGTCTTCTATTGACATCGGTCAGCGGTAGAGCTAGTGTCTCGACTCACGTACCTGCTGTAGCGCTTCGCTACTTCCTGCCTTGGGAGATTTGTTGCCAAATGACCGCACGTTGGTCGGGTCAACCCCGCTGCGGTCCACTCCGAGAACTTTCAACCCGCGCGCCCTGCTTAGGGGCGTCACGCGGAAAGGACGGATGATGCCTCTTCTCCCCCTTCCTATTAGTCCCGCCAAGCCGTGGTTCGGCCTGATGCTGGCTCTCACACTAATAATTGCTGGGACTGGTTGGATGATCATCCTGCCCAGCAGTACCGCGTCGGCACAGAGTCAGTGCACGTCGAGCTTCGGGGCGAAGAGTGATATAGCACCAATTACAGCGGGAGCGTCGTTCGTTACAACTGCGGACTTCAATAACGACGGTAAACTCGATTTGGCGGTGGCGAATGGCACTGCTGACACCGTGTCGGTGCTTCTGGGGGACGGGACAGGCGGCTCTGGGGCAGGGAGCAGTTTTCCTGTGGGAAGAGGGCCACATGGTATCGGGGTTGGCGACTTCAACGGTGACGACAGGCTCGACTTGGCCATCGCTAATGTAAGATCCGGTACCGTCTCCGTTCTTCTTGGGGATGGGGCGGGCGGCTTCGGGGCGGCGCTCAACTTCCCAGCAGGTTCGAGCCCATTCAGAGTATCGGTCGGAGACTTCAACAGTGATGGCAAGCCGGATTTGGCTGTGACGAACGCTCTTAGTGCCAGTGAAGTCTCGATTCTAATGAACAACACGCCAGTGGGAGAAGTAACGTCTAGCTTCGGGGCAGTAATCAGCTTTGCTGTAGCAGCTTTTGATTCCGTTGTGGTGAGCGACTTCAATGGTGACAGCAAGCCTGACCTTGCTACGACAAACGCGTTTGCCGTTTCAATCTTTTTAAACCGCACAGTGACGGGGGCGACCACGGTCGCTTTCGATGTCGCGACTGAGTTTCCTTTCCCTGGAAGAATTGCTCGTTCCGTCGCAGCTGGCGACTTCAATAACGATGGTAAAGCCGATTTGGTAGTGGCGAGCTTTGCTTCGGGTTCCCCGGCCACTGTTTCGATCCTTCCAGGCGATGGAGAGGGCGGCTTCGGGGCAGAACGCAGCTTCGTCACAGGGGCAGTCTCTCCCAGTCAAATCGTAGCTGGCGACTTCAACGGTGATGGTAAGCTCGATCTGGCTATAGCGACCTCAATTACTTCAAACAACGATGTCTCGATCCTTTTGGGTGACGGGACGGGCAATCTCGGGTCGCCAGCCGAGTTCGCAATGGGTGAAATGAGTGTGGTCTTCATGGCGACTGGTGACTTTAACGCTGACGGTATGGCCGATCTAACTGTCTTGGGGGGGAGGTTATTTTCCAAGAACGTTTCAGTCTTCTTGAACACCACGACGGAGGGAGCTACCACGCCCAGCTTCGGGGCGAAGAAAGACTTGGTGGGAATCGCCCCCAGCGCTTTTTTCGTCACATCAGGCCGTTTCGATGATGACTTCAATCTCGACCTGGCGGTGACGAACCCGGATACGGATACCGTCTCGGTCCTTTCGGGTAACGGGGCGGGCGGCTTCGGTAATGTGACCAGCCACGCAGTGGGACAAGCCCCTGCGGAGCTGGCGGCGGGAGACTTCAACGGCGACGGCAGGCCCGATCTAGCCGTGGTGAATTCAAACTCTAACGACGTCTCTATCCTTCTGGGTGTCCGTGACTCAGGGTTTAGGAGCGCAGCTAACTTTGCGGTGGAAGCAAAACCTCTTAGCCTCGCGGTGAGTGACTTTAATGGTGACGGGAAGGCCGACCTGGCCGTGGCTAACTTCTCGTCTAACACCGTCTCGTTTCTCCCGGGAGACGGGGCGGGCGGCTTCGGGCCACCGACTAACATCGCGGCAGGGACAGGTCCAATCTCCGTTACGGCGGGGCACTTCAACAGTGACGGGAAGGCCGACCTGGCCGTGGCCAACTTTTCCTCAAACACCGTCTCGATTCTTTTGAACACCGGCACGGGAAGCTTTGAGGCGGCGACGAGTATTTCGGCGGGAGCAAATCCGATTTACATCACAGTGAAGGACTTTAACGATGACGGGAAGGCCGACCTTGCCGTGGCTAATTTCTCCTCCAACACTGTCTCTATCTTCCCGGGGAACGGTGCGGGCGGCTTCGGGCCACCCACTAACTTCGCTGTGGGCGACGGGCCCGGCATGGTGACGGCGAGCGACTTCAACGGTGACGGGCATCTGGACTTGGCGGCGTCGAATTTCAACTCCGGAAACGTCTCCATTCTTTTGGGGGACGGTGCGGGCAGATTCAGCGCGGCGAGCCAATTTGCCGCGGGGGTGAACCCCAACGCGGTTGCCCCGGCCGATCTCGATAATGACGGCAGGCCCGACTTAGCGGTGGCGAATTTCGGCTCTAAGGATGTTTCCATACGACTCAACACTAACCCCTGCGTCTCAACCTTCACTGTCACGAACACCGACGACAGCGGGCCCGGTTCGCTGAGGCAGATGATCGAGAGCGCCAACGCCCGCCCGGGCACAGACACGATTGCTTTTGAGATCGAGGGACCAGCGCCTTATACAATCAACCCGCTGTCGCCACTGCCAATAATCACCGACCCTGTGATCATCGACGGCCGGACGCAATCCGGGTTTGAAAGCAAGCCGGTGATTGTGCTGAACGGTGGCAGTGCGGGTGCGACCGCGAACGGGCTGCACATCACGGCCGGCAGCAGTCGGGTGCGCGGGCTGGTGATAAACAACTTCGGCCTCGACGGGGTCCGGCTTGAGGTGCGAGGCGGCAACATCATCGAAGGCAATTACATTGGCACAGATGTTACGGGCACCGCGGGGGGGCCCGGCAATAAGCGAGATGGCGTGTCCATGGTTTCTTCATTTAATACTGTGGGCGGGACAGATAGGGATGCGGGTAACATTATTGCTTTTAATGGCAGAACTGGAGTACAAAATCGTATCGAGGAGTTGGGCATTACACACAACCGCATTCTGTCCAATTCGATTTTCTCTAATACTTTTACTGCGATTGACGTTCCGGTCCCTTGGCAAAGGCGAGTTCGAACGTTTGCCTTGTCGGCCGTACGCGATGATGGCACCACAACCTTCTTTGGCACGGACTTTAGTAGCTTTGCAACCTCCTTTGGCACGGAATTTAGTTTTGACATAGGCCGGGCTGAAAATATCGTGCAATTCTTCAGCAGCACTAGATGCCGCGAAGGCCAAAGTCTCCTGAGTCCGACGGTGACCACAGGCAGCGACGGAAGAGTAAGATACACTTTCCAGACGGCTACTCTTGCGAATCGATTCATTACTGCTACGGTTACTCGTAGTAGTACCTCAGAATTTTCCCTATGCTTCCAGGTTTCTTCGACGACACCACCGACAACCACTATCAGCGGCTCTGTCGGGGGCTTTGCAACAGCACCACAATTCGTGAGGCTAAGCGGTTCACTAACCGGAGTGACAAGGACAGAGGGCGGCAATTTCTCGTTCACTAATCTCATTGAGGGGGGCACATACACGGTGACACCGATTGTAGAAATTCTCAATCAGGGTGTTTTGAGACCAAGGTCAATAACTTTCACCGATCTCAGAGGAGAGGGGATAGCTAACTTCCTCATTACAGTTTGTGATGATTGCCTGCCCGCGTTTCTTGCTAAAGTACAAGACACTAGAGGACGGCCTATAGGCGGCGTTACGGTAGCTTTTAGCGGCCCGGGCCCTAATCCTGTAACGGTGAGCACTGACATTACGGGCACAATTCTAGCTCCCGAACTTCCGCCGGGTATGTACACGATCACGCCGTCGAAACCTAGTTTTAGTTTCAACCCGCCGAGCTTAATCGCGAACATAGTTACAAACGTAGTTAGTAGTCAACCTTTCGTAGGCACCAGCTTCACGACGCCCCTGAATGATCTGTTCTCAAATGCGCAGCCCATCAGCGGAAGCTCGAACCGTCAGCCCGTGACCGGCAGCAACGCGGGAGCCACGAAAGAGGACCAGGAACCTAATCACGCGGGTAGAGTGGCCGATACATCAGTGTGGTACCGCTGGCAGGCACCTGGCGGCGGGAGCGTGACCTTCACCACGGCGGGCAGCAACTTTGATACCCGATTGGCGGTCTACACCGGCATTGGCTTGAGCAATCTTACACCGATTGCAAGTAATGATAACGTGGTTAATGATCTGACTAGCAGGGTGACATTCAACGCAGAGGCGGGAACCGTGTATTACGTCGCAGTGGATTCGGTTTCCAGCCTGGGCGACATCACCCTCAACTGGAGCCTCAGCGGTAGTCCAGATCCCCCGCCAGTGGTAGGCATTACGTCTCCGACTAATGGCGCGGTGTTCACCGCGCCGGTAAATATCACCATCAACGCCGACGCCTCCGACGGCGACGGTACGGTTATTAAGGTCGAGTTCTTCGCGGGCGACGCCAAGCTCGGAGAGGACACAACCGCCCCGTACAGCTTCGCCTGGAATGGCGTCGCGGGGGGCAACTACTCCCTGACGGCGGTAGCTACCGACAATACGGGCGCGTCAACCACTTCCAACCCGGTCAACATCACGGTGAATCAGCCTCCGAATACGATTCAGTTCAGTTCCGTGACCTATCATATTTCTGAGGCTGGCATTAGCGCGTCAGTGATTGTTTCTCGTTCTGGGGACACGTTGGGCTCCGCGACAGTGGACTTCACAACCGGCGACGCCGCGGGTCAGATGAATTGCAACGTGCTTAACACTGGTACTGCTTCCTCACGTTGCGACTACGAAACCACGGTCCGGACGTTGCGCTTCGCGGCCAGCGAAACTTCTAAGACGATTTCCATTCCCGTCATTGATGATTCCTATTCTGATGGCAGCGAGAGCTTTACTGTGACTCTCAGCAATGCAACGGGAGCGAGCCTCGCGTCACCGAGCCTCGCTACGGTGACTATCACCGACAACGATGCGGCTAACGGAGCAAATCCAATTGACCAGGCGGGTTTCTTTGTGCGCCTGCACTACATCGATTTCTTCAGTCGAGAACCTGATGCTAGCGGCCTGGCCTTCTGGACTGATCAAATTACATCCTGTGGCACGGATACCGCGTGCATTGAGCTGCGACGCATCAACGTGTCGGCCGCCTTCTTCATTTCGATCGAGTTTCAGAAGACTGGTTATGTGGTCTACCTGATGTACAAGGCCGCTTATGGAAATCTACCTGGTGGTCCTGTGCCAGTGAGGTTCCATGAGTTTCTTCCAGACACACAACAGATTGGCTTGGGCGTAGTGGTGGGACAGGCAGGCTGGGAGCAGGTGTTGGAGAACAACAAAAATGTCTTCGCCGCAGACTTCGTGGCGCGGCCGCGGTTTGCCGTGCACCCGACGACACTGAGCCCAGCCCAATTCGTTGATGCGCTGTTTGCAAATGCGGCGGTGATACCCACGCAAGCGCAGCGAGATGGGGCCATCGGCGAGTTTGGAAGCGCGGCGGACACGTCAGACGCAGCAGCGCGGGGACGAGCGTTGCGGCGAGTGGCCGAGAACCCGACGCTCGCGGAGCAGGAGTTCAACAAGGCGTTTGTGCTGATGCAATACCTGGGATACCTGAGAAGGAACCCGAACGATGCGCCTGACGGAAACTTTGACGGCTACAACTTCTGGTTAGGGAAACTGAATCAGTTCAACGGCAACTTCGTCAGCGCTCAGATGGTGAAGGCGTTTATTGATGCTGGCGAATACAAACACCGATTTGGGCCGTGAGTGAAAGACGCGCTTATTCCGGTCCGTTAATTTCCGCGCGTCCACGACCAATAGTTTCCTCTCTCAACGACGGCCCTCCCGTCGATTCAGTGCGGGGTTCATCTTTGTAATGGCAACATTACTTCTGCTTGGTACAGGGGCTAGCCGGCGTTGGTGCTAAGGTCAGACGGCGCGTGCTGGTCATCGCGAACGCCCTCCCGGGGGACCCGTCCAGCCGAGGGCTGCCCGCTTTCCACCGATCAAGAATGTGACGTCGTGCTCGACTGGGTGCGGCGGGGCGGGTCGCTGCTGCTCATCGCCGACCACGCGCCGTTCGGGGCCGCGCCGCCGAGAATCTCGGCAAACGCTTCGGCGTCACTATGGGTAAAGGGTGGGCCTTTGATAGGGCGAACTCGGGGGGAATCACTACCCAGCTGATCTTCTCACGTGAGAACGGCTTGTTGGGCGCACACCCGATCTTACGCCGCCGCAACTCTTCCGAAGAGGTGAAGAGTGTCAGGACTTTCACCGGCCAATCGCTGGGCGTGCCGGACGACGCCATCCCATTGCTGAAGCTCGGCGATACCGCTCGGGAAGCGCCGAGCACGAGCGATCTGGACGCGGAAAGCGCCGCGGCCAGGGGTACGGGCGCAGTAACCGGAGCGGCTGGCTCTCGCTCGCATTCTGTCGCCGGACGGGCTCAGGGAATCGCGATGAAGTTCGGGAAGGGGCGGGTGGTGATCCTCGGGGAGGCCGGCTTATTCTCAGCGCAGATTGTCAGGTTCACTGACGGCAATCAGCAACGGGTGATGAAATTCGGACTCAACGTGCCGGGCAACGACGACCGTCAGTTCGCCGCTCAACGTCCTACACTGGCTATCGAAATTGCTGAAATAACCAGACCGGCATTGAAGATGACTGCCGCCTAACAGGGCATGCAGCGGACGCGCGATCAGACTGCCTCTTGCAATCAAGGCTCCTGGCGCGCCGCTGAGGCCGGGCGTTATGCCGCAAATCACCCTCGCTATACAAGGAGACACAGAGAATGACATCCCCACCCCATCCGCAATTGCACCCACCGCGCCCGAGCAACGGCCCCCTTGCCTCTCGGTGGGACGACAGTATCTCCTCATTGGTTCAGATCCCGATCCCTCAGCTTTCTGCTGCGCAGAATGAAAGGCATCTGATTTACTGCTACGTCGTCTTGTCCCTTCTCGCTCACTCCCAGCCGGGCGTTCTCGGAGTGAGTGCCGGGTACGTCCCTTTATGTTGCAAGTTCGCTAGCGAATGAAGAATTGAGGACAGGGCAAAAGAACAAAGTGGCGGTTAGTCCCTACGAAGCGAAATTGACCTGTTGACCTCCATTAGATGCAATATTCACCTGCAATGCGGGAGCAGTGCGGGAAAGCCTTCTTATTCGCGTCAATGTCTCACACGCCAGGTTGAAGCGCCTCTGAGCAGCACTTAACCGCCTTTCCCAGTAAACTCCTAGCGTTAGAGTGATCGACTGCTGAAACCGCAGCCTGCAATGCCCCCACCTACCTACCGACGACTCAGTTCCAATCAAGTGTGGGATTCGCCTCCAAACCTCTTTACTCGCGTTCTGACTCCATCCTAGCTTTCAAGCAGCAACGTTGCGGAGCGTTTCCATTTCTTTAAGCCAAGAAATGATCTGGTTCCAACTCGGAATGCTTTGGGACGCCAAACTTTCCCAGGCATTTGCAGGATCCGACTCGGTCTAGCCGCCGCCTTCGTTAATGGACTTTTTGGACGTGCGGCGGAGCTTGGATCCCACGAGAAGCATCTTCAAAACCACGTTCTGCACCCTTAGCTTCCCGCCCGTCCAGTTTCGACGCACGTGCCATAGTGATCCTAAGATTGGAATTGCGAAGGACCTATAGAATGAGTTGCGGTTCCCGATTCCTATTCTTGATTGAAATCTTCCATTTGATCTCAACCGTTTCGCAGGCTGTCGAACGTTCCCGCGGCCCTGCGGCGAGAACATGCCGCAAGGGCCATTCAGGCTATTCTTGAACTTCGCCTGAAGATTCCAATTTGGAATCTCAGGAACCCTTGTTCTTCTAGCGTGTCCAGATTGATAGGAATAGAATAAGGCGTTTTATCCATCGGCAGCCGCGGTTCTCAATGGCACCTTCCGCTGTGCAACACAAGTGACCCTTCCTTCCGGCACGAAACTCGGTCGCTATGAAATCCGCTCCAAGATTGGCGAGGGCGGGATGGGTGAGGTTTATCGCGCCCACGACACTCAACTCGATCGCAACGTAGCGCTGAAGATTCTTTCTCCCGAACTCTCTGTCAATCAGGAGCGCATGCGCCGCTTCGTGCAGGAAGCTAAAGCCGCGGCCGCGCTCAATCATCCAAACATCGCCCACATCTACGAGATCGGCAGAAGCCCGACCGTGAGGAAAGGCTCAAACGCCACCTCTGGCACCGGAGACGAAATTCACTTTATCGCCATGGAGTACATCGAAGGCCACACGTTACGTGAAAAAATCCACCGCGAAAAAGCCAAGCTTTTAAAGCTCTTGAAATACCTTGTCCAGGTTGCCGAGGGCCTGGCAAAAGCTCATTCCGCCGGCATCGTGCATCGCGATTTGAAGCCCGACAACATAATGGTCACGCCCGACGGCTACGCCAAGATACTGGATTTTGGGCTGGCAAAATTGATCGAAACTGTCGGGCCAGCCCAGGGCCTCTCCAGCGAACTGCCTACCGCTATCCTGCAACAGCATTCCACCCCGGGGATGATCATGGGCACCGCCGGTTACATGTCACCGGAGCAGGCCCAGGGGAAAGTCAACCTGGTAGATCATCGTTCAGACATCTTTTCCTTTGGCTGTATTTTGTTTGAAGCAGCCACAGGACAAAAAGCCTTTGCCGGCAAAGATGCGATTGATTCTCTGCATAAAATCGTGCACGCGCCGCCCCCGCAGATTAAAGATCTAAATCCCGTCGCTCCGGATGGACTGCAGAGAATAGTGCGCCGCTGCCTTGCTAAAGATACTGAGAAGCGCTACCAGTCAATCAAGGACGTGGCCATAGAATTGGAAGAACTGCGGCAAGAGCTGAAGGGCGAAACGGAACAGGATTACTCCGTCGCCGCGGCGAGGAGTGATCCGTCGGCAATCGTTAGCGGCGCGCAATCCGGCGTGGACAGTTCGAGTCGATCGGGGATTGCAGCGGCAACTGCTGAAGGTCCCCATTCCTTATCGAGCGCTGAATACATAGTCAGCGAAATTAAACGCCATAAGCTGGGAGCTCTTCTGCTTATCGGCCTGTCTGCCTTGGGTCTTGGCTGGGGGCTTTACAAATTCCTCAGCAGCAAACGCGCGCCGAACCTTCAAGCAATGAAGATGGTCCGGCTGACCAATAACGGCAGGGTCGGCTCAGCCTCGATTTCGCCCGACGGCAAATACGTGGCCTATTCGGCGCGGGACGAGGCTGGACTATCGAGTCTGTGGGTCAGGCATGTGGCCACGACCAGCCACGTGCAGGTCGTCCCGCTCGACGGCCCTGATGTTACTTTCGGACAATCAACTTTCTCGCCCGATGGAAACTACATTTACTATCTTCGCGCCGAAAGAGGTCGCCCCGGAGTGCTCTGTCAAGTTCCGGTACTTGGTGGCACGTCAAAGAAGCTGCTGGAAGATGTAACCCGGATTAGCTTTTCGCCCGACGGGAAGCGTTTCGGTTTTATCCGTCGCTATGCAACTGAAGGCCAAGACGCCCTGATCGTAGTGAACGCTGACGGCACTGGAGAGCAGAAACTAGCAACGCGCACGCATCCAGATTTCTTTCTGCCAGGAACCGCCTGGTCGCCTGATGGCCAAACGATAGCTTGTCCAGTCGGAGGTTTTACCGGGGGTTATTACCGAAGCGTCGCCGTCGTTAATATCTCAGATGGCGCACAAAAACTTCTCACTTCTAGCAAGTGGTATGGAGTTGAGAGACTCGCGTGGCTCCCGGACGGCAGCGGAATCATCACCACCGCGCAGGAGCGAGCAGGAGATCAATATCAACTGTGGCAGATTTCCTATCGCGACGGCGAGGCGCGAACATTAACCAGCGATCTTAGTGATTATCACCTGGTGAGTCTGACGGCTGACGCAGGCGCGCTGGTTACTGTTGTGTCGGACATCACTTCGAATATCTGGCTCGTTCCCAATGGCGAGTGGGGCAATGGCCGGCAAGTGACATCAAGCAAGTCTAACGGCATCGGTTCAACCGCATTGCTCAGCGATGGCCGCATAATTTATGAGTCACGCGCCGGCGGTAATTCTGATCTCTGGATCATGGATGCCGATGGGCGCAACCAGAAACAGCTTACTGATGATGCCTACAACGAACGTTTTGCTTTGGCAACCCCCGATGGCCGTCACGTTGTTTTCGGTTCGGCGCGCCCCGGCACGCAGTTATGGAGAATGGACATCGACGGCAGTAACGCGAAGCTGTTGACTGATTCTCCGGGACTTGGCGCGACGATTTCTCCCGATGGTAAGTGGATAGCCTATACAACGTTTGGTCCGGGGGGATTTAGCATCTGGAAAGTTTCGATCAATGGCGGCGAGCCGGTGCAGATCAGCAATAAGTATTCACTTTCTCCGGCGATCTCTCCGGATGGCAAGTTGATCGCTTGTTACTATCTCGACGAGCGCACTGGAACGACAAAGATTGCGCTCATCCCATTTGAAGGCGGCGAACCCGTTAAAATTTTCGAGCCTCAGGTTGTCGAATTTGGAACTCATCCAGTTCGCTGGACGCATGACGGCCGCGCCCTGACCTACATTGTCAACCGCGGCGGAGTCTCGAATATTTGGATACAGCCGCTTGATGGCAGTTCGCCGACGCAGTTGACAGACTTCAAGTCGGATCGAATTTTCTCTTTCGATTGGTCGCGCGATGGCAAGTGGCTCGCTCTCTCGCGCGGCCCGGAGCAACGCGATGTAGTGCTGATGAGTGATTTCAAATAATTTCAAATGAGTTCGCGATGCTCGTTGCGGGAACCAACCTTGGCCGTTACGGAATTCGCTCGAAGATTGCCGAGGGCGGGATGGGCGACCCCGCTGCGCAGACGCAGACCTAGGCTCAGCGTCAGCTTCAAACTAAAGAACGCACAACTTCACCGTCCAGCGCCATTTGCAGCGCGCGGGAAGAAAGGCACCGGCAGCGTGCCGACTAGAGCGGCCCGATCGGACTTACGACATACTTAGTGAACATGCAGATCTCCCGGGAGTTCATTTCCAATTCCCGATCAAAATAAACGGCGCCCAGTAAAAGGGATGGGCGAAGGGTTTGCTCTCATCGAGCTTGAATGCAGGCGCATCGTTCTCGCCAATGTAAACAATGCCGGCACGTGTGCCCGCGCCATCACGCTTACCGTTTCCCCCAATCACTATCTGCACAGACGAGGAAGGGCCTTTCTGCGCGGCCGGCAATGGTTTGGTTTGAGCTGTCCCGTTAAGCAGAGCAAGTTGTGCCCGGCGAAAAGCTTCCGCCTTCGTTAGACCACCGCCGTTTTGTCGTGTCTCGTAGAACTCGCGCATCAACCAGGGCGTGCTGTTGTCCGCCACCGGCCAAAGCGTCGCCATCACCGACCCCGCGCCCAGTCGTTGCGCCAGTTCCGCGAAGCCATCAATCTCTCGTCCATTCGCGCCCGCTTGCTGCGCCGCCGTATTGCAGGCCGAGAGCGTCAGCAGTTCCACGCCCGCAAACAGGTCCGTCTGCTGTTTCATCTCGGCCAGTGTCATAGCTGTCCCATCACCCAACAACAAAAACGAACGCGCTTCGTCACCAGGGCGAAAGCTGAAATGACTCGAAATGTGCACCAGCGGTCGCTTTTGCTTCAAACCAGCCAACATTGCCGCTTTTGTGAACCTGGCGTCCGGCAAGACTTCGCCGTCCAGCAAACCGCTCTTCGATCCCGGCTGCCGAAACAGCGCCCGCAATTCTTCGGTCACTCCGGGCAACGGGTTGAAGCTGATCTTGTCACCGAGCAGTTCAACCGTATGCCCCTGTGAGCTGCCTAACCCTAAACCAGTCCACTTAGCGCTCACACCGCGCAGCAATCGCTCACTGTCCGCGCGCGTGAAGACAACATGGTTGTGGCGTTCAACCAAATACTGCTTGCCATCGTGCAAAGCGCCCATCGGCACATAGCGCAGGTTGCCATCCAGCGACCACAAAATGGTAGTCGTCTCTTTCGGCAGGAGTTGTTCCAATGGCTTGAAAACCGCCGCATACAGGTCCTGCGACAGCGGACGCGGATCGTATTTATCGGATTGCAGCAGTGCCCACAGTTGTAACGCCTTTTGGTTGAGAGTCTCGCCCTTAAACGGTTGTGAAACAGCCGTGATGTTGTCGGCGGTGATAACTAGCGCACGAAAATTATCTCCGCCTACCAGCGTGTACACAGCGACAGCTTTCTGACCCGTCTGGCGGCTCAGTTCGCGCAAGGCAGTCTGAAATGCAACAGTCTCGGAAACCTCCAGAGACTGGTGCTCTGCCGAAGACGATTGCAACTCTGCTTCATTCTTTTTCAAAGCGTTGAGGAATTCGTCGGTGGCCGCCTTCTCGCGGACCTTGAGCCCTTTCAATTTTTCAGCGTCCTGGGGATTTGGCTGCAACTTTCGCGCAAGCAACGTTATCTCCGAACCAATGGTTTCGAGCGCTTTAGAAGTTGTCTCATACCGCTCGATAGCCAACGCTTCCAATGGCGTTAAGCCAAGCTGTGACTGCCTGTCTGACGTTACGCGATTGAAGTCAAAATATTGTTGGTCTTTGAAGCTGCTCAGGACTTGATGAGCTTCGGCCAAGCGCCCCTGAGCAATAAGCAAGTCAGCCAGTTCCCGATAGTCGTCGACCTTGCTCTTTAGGAATGTCTTTTGGGATTCCTGATCGAGACTGGTGATATGTCCACGAAGCTGCTGGAGCGTATTGATGGCTTGTTTGCCATAAAAGACAGCCAGCGCCGGCTTCGTTTCGCGCAGGGCGTGCATCGCCAATCCTAATGTGGTTGCTTCCTGGTCGCGATCGTTCACCGCTCGGTGTAGCAGGAGAGCAAGGTTGTAGTAACCGAGAGCTTTTTGTTTTTGGCCAAGCGCGTCATACGCCAGCCCTGTGTTGGCCAGAATTACGGCTTCATCCTTGCGATCTCCAATTTCCCGCGTGAGCGCCAGGGCAAGTTCGTAATATTTCAATGCCTCCTGTTCTTCGTGAAGCCAGTCAAAGATTTTGCCGATGTTGGTGAGGATAGCGGCTTGCCCCTGCCGGTCACCCAGTTTCTTGTGAATCTCAACCGCGAGTTTGAAGTACTCCCACGCTTTCAGCTTGTCACCAAGCTCACCGTGGACAGTGCCAATGTTATTCAGTGCCGTAGCCTCACCTTTCGGTAGCCCTATCTTGCGATAAAGCGTCAACGCCTGTGTGTAGTAATCGAGTGCCTTTTCCTTGTCGCCCAGCGAATCGTAAAGGCCGCCAATATTGTTAAGCGTCAGTGCTTCACCCTCGGGTTCGCCCACCGCTCGGGTCAGCGGCAAGGCCAGGTTAAAAGCCGCAAATGCTTTTTGTCTCTCGCCCAACTCGAGGTAAAGGGCGCCGAGGTTGTTCAGCGTAGTCGCTTCCCCGCTGCGATCTTCGGCCGTACGGTGAAGCATCAGCGATTGACTAAGAATTTCCAGTGATTTTTTGTTTTCGCCCAGGTCGCTGTAGACGTTCCCGATGTTATTAAGAATGGTCGCCTCGCCACGTTTGTCGTTTAGCGCCCGGCTTATCGCGAGTGCCTGGTGGTAAAATTTGAGCGCCTTCTGCTCGTCACCAGCATCAGCGTGGAGAAGACCAATATTAACGAGCGCGGTAGCCTCTCCGTCGAGGTCATCGATCGAGCGAGTAATTGAGAGTGCATTGTTGAAGTACTCAAATGCATTCTGCTTTTGACCCAAATCAAGATATACATTACCGATGTTGGTCAAGGCGGTGCCTTCACCACTACGATTTCCAGCCTCCCGATGAATAACCAAAGCTTGATCGTAGAGCTCCAGCGCTTTCTGTTTTTCACCCATGTCGGAGTAAATGCCACCGATGTCGTTGAGATTCGTGCCCTCGCCAATTTTGTTTCCATTCGCGCGGTCGAGGGCGAGAGAGCGATTATAAAAGTCGAGCGCTTTATGACGTTCGCCGATGGCGTGGTAAACGCTACCCATGTTGTGGACCACGCGCGATTCTCCAGCGGAGTCTCCAACTGCTTTGAAAATCGACAGCGCCTGGTTAAACAGCTCCAGCGCCTTCTGCGGCTCGCTCAAAAAACTGTACGCTCTGCCGATGTTGTAGAGTATCTTGGCCTCGAGCGTACGATCCGAAACGGTCCTGGCCAGCAGCAACGCGTTATTGAAATATTTCAAGCTGGTCGAGTATTCGCCGAGCGAGCCGTAGATCAGGCCGATATAATTCAGCGTCTCGACCTCGTGTTTGCGGTCGCCAATCTCTCCGAGCAGTGGCCGCGCCTGATTGTGATATTCAAGCGCCTTTCTTCTCTCGGCGGCGGTGGAATTGAGCGAGTCAAGCAGGCTCGCCATCAGGCGGAGCGTGAGCGCCTGACTGCTGGGGTTTTTGAGCGCTTGGAAGATCGCCAGAGCCTGATTGTAAGCCGCTAAGGCTTTATCTTTTTGCTTAAGGAGGTGATATGCGCTGCCGATAGCTCGGAGTGTCGAAGCTTCCCAATGCTGGTCGCCGGCTGAGCGCCATAGGCGTAGCCCCTCAGTATATTTCTCGATGGCGCTGTTGAGAGACGCGGCGTCTCCTTTCTCTCGCAGCTCGTCAGCCTCGACCGCAACGGCAAGCGCAGCAGCCATCGCGTCAATACGAGCCCTGTCTCCTTCGCGCGGTGTCCTTAGCTCCTTCAATGTGATTTCGTATTTCCCCGCGCTTTTTTCGACCGGCTCCACTTCAACCCGGTATTCCCCTGCCGGCCCCATGATGCCGATGATTGTTTCAGGCTCGTAACTTTCGGTCCGATCGGTGTCGCCTAGTTTCGTGCCATCCGGACCAAACAGGGCGACCATTACATCAACGGCACGTTGGTTTACCACTAGTTCGACAAACAGATTGCCGCCCGTTGCGTCGATGAGGTACGAGTGGCGCTGCCCGGCAGAGATTGTTGTTTGAATGGGCTTACCGATTTCCAGACGTGTCGGGGTTTGCGCTATCGGGCGTGAGGTTTCAAACGAATGGCCGGCCTGCACCACTAGTTCGGTTTTATGCGCTACCAGTCCAAGGCTGCTGACGAACAGAAGCAGGGTAGTTAACAAAACTCTGTTGCGGATGCGCATTCCGTTTCCTCTGATTACAAGGCGAAGTTGTTTCTTGCATTGGGCCATTGAACAATAAAGAGAGTCGCGGGGAGTTCGATCCTGGTTTCCAGTATCCAGGAATGACTGGAGCCCAGTAGTAGGCGTAGGCGAAGTGCTGTTGCTGCTCGGGTCGGACAGCCGAAGATTGTGCTGCCTTTATTACCATTAACCTCTGTTCATGGGGCGTCCTACTTACCTTCTTCTCCGGTCGCTGTTTGAGCACTCGCGGCTTTCCTTACCGCGACAAACTGGAACTCAAAAGTTGCCCAGCCGAAAGTGTTAGCATTAGGTGACGCGATGTCTTGCGTTCCTTCGATTCCGCCGCGTGTGGTCATCCCAATAGTTGTAGCGGTTTTCAGTAGCTGCCCGAGCATGGTTTGCTCTTCTTTACCGCCTCGATCGTTTCCCCCTCGCTTGTTACCGACCGAACTCTCGCTTAGAAGCGGGCTGAAATCGGCAGGCTCGCGTGTGGCAATTGCCTTGAAAATTTCCGGCCCGTAAGGCGGGGTGATAGTCACGACAAACGGCGCGGGAACGCGATGCCACTCTCCATCTGCAGGAATCTTGTTTTCATCCGCGTTACCTAAAGGAATTACGGGATTGGGCCATAGCGGAGCTATGTTGCCGTCGCTCGTCAAATCGATAACATTGATGTAAGCGTCGGCATACCCGGTGTTTTTGATTTCCAGCATGTAATACGAGTCTTCCGGCAAGGAATGCAAGGCGCCTACCTCTAACGCCGGTCCCAAGTCCTTTGTCTTACTTATTACCTGAATTTGTCGGTTGCCTACTCTGAGGTTTGAGCGCTCCTCAGCTGTGACAGGAATCAAACGCATTTCTATTTTGATCATCGGATCGTCGTTCTTCAGGTTCTTGACGAATCGCCAACGGGCCTCGCCTTTCAATGCAAGCGCAATTTTGGCGAACGCATCGGCCTCGTCAGGCACACGTCGAACGACCGAGCCATCCTGCCGCATCATGGTGTAGCCACTGGAAAAGTTCTCGTCGTTTCCCAGCGACGAGGGCTTTTCGTCGGTGCATTTGCCGCGACAAATCTTGATGTCCCAGTCATTGGACTCTTTGAAATCGCCCCGGACGATATCTAGTTTTTTGACTCTCGTCGGCAGACTGTCCGGCGATTCTGCGGGCTGCGAGATTCCCTCGAAGGCGACGCGCAGACGAGCATCGTCAAACTGGTGCTCGGTCTCTCTGGCCCGTGCACCTTCAAGTTGCTTCAGATCGATCTTCGCCGGCGCAGCTAATTTCAATCGGGAAGATGTAGCGTCAACTCTTTCGATTTCAGCGCTCGCAATAGGCGTCGCTTGTGCGAAGTCTTTCGTGTCTGCCGAAAAGAGATCGAAGCGTGAGCCCTTGGTCATCGCTTGTAGATATCCGGCCTTTAGCAGCACGTCATCGTTTTCGATCCTGATGCTGATGAAAGGCTGCGGGGGCAGCGCTATCCCCTGCATCAGGACCTTGTCCATTTCGCCTTCGATCGTCGGATTCTGATCGTGCCCATCGCGCGTCACCTCATCATAAATTCGTCCGAAGATGTCGCGATAAGTAGAGCGTGGACCGGCAGTCATCAATGCTTTCGCCAAAGCGTATGAGAGCAATCCCATCTGCTTGCCATCAAACCCATCAGCCTCACCGGCCAGTTGGTCATTGCGCGTGGCGGCTATCACCACGTAACCGAGCGATGCGGCGTAGCCTTGCGGCAACAAACCACTTGAGTCTCCCGGCGTGGGCTTGGTGCCCCGATTCTTCGAGGGTTGTGGCGGCGCGCCTTCCCATTTACTTCCGCGAACGAGGAACCTTCCTCCGCGAGTGTTCGTGCCCGAAAAGCAACTATCCATTGTCACTGTAACGTTGCCGGGCTTCCTTGCTTTCAACTCGTCAAGCCACTTTTTGATTTCGTCGTCACGGATGTCGTTCGATGCGTCAATTCGCGAGACGTAGTCGGAAGGAATCAGGGTCTGGTCATAGCCGCTGATTTCATCCCCGGCTATGGGATTAGGCCCGTGCTGATCATCGTCCGGAACCGTGGCGCCGTGACCGGAGTAATGGAAGTAAACGATGTCGCCTTCACGGGTCTGGTCGATCAGAAACGACTTGAACGTCCTGCGGATCGATTCGCGCGTTGTTTCATAGCTGGTTTTCAAGACTTTGATTTCGCTTTCAGTGAAACCAAACTTCTGTATTAGAACCTGCTTCAGTGCATCGAGATCTGGTTCTGAATTCAGATCCCACCAGTATTTTTTTCTCTTGCCGCATTCATTGCCATCACCACGGCAATAACTGGAAATGCCTACGAGTAGCGCGCGTTTGCGCGGCGTTGGGTTCGGAGTTGTATTCGGACGAGATTCACCGGACTGGTTCTGACTGGCCCGGGCGCGGAACAACGCCGAAGGGCCACTCAAAACCAGACCGCAGAGAATAAGAATCAGCGTAACGCGATAACCCATGGCACCCTTCCTCCTCCAATCACATCGCCCGCGTAAGAGTTGACCTATTGCGCTTTGCGGCGCTGCGGCCCGGCTGGTGCTGGTGTTTCTCTGATAGCAGCGGGCGGGTTAAGTTTTCCGTAACCCCAATAGAGATTCGGAGTGGCGCCGGTCAGCTCGTCCCTTATCGCGGTCTTTTTGAGAATTTCCTTAACTTGAACGGCGTCAAGGGTCGGATTCTTTTGCAGCATTAGCGCAATTACTCCGGCTGTGTAAGGAGAGGAGGCACTGGTTCCCTTCCATGCAAGATGGTAACCATCATCGGTAATATTTGCTTTATCGGGAGTGCCATCAGAATTCCTGCCCATCTCGGTGGAATCCTTCGACAGTGGCGATATCGTGTAGGTTGCGGGTGCGGCAATCTCGGGTTTCACAATGTTGTCGCGTCGAAAACCTGGACTTGAGTAAGTCGAAATTACCCCCGGCTTCATGTTGTAGAAAGTCTGCGTCCCTTCGATATTGGTCCATGAACCGCGGAAATCGTACGCCCCGACGGTGATAACGTTGGTGGCGTTGCCTGGCGAACCGACCGTGAATCGTGCTTCATTGCCTTTGCCAAAGCTGCCGTTGTTAGCCGCGGGGATGTACAAATCGAATCGACCGCTGGTTACCTTCGGAGATGCCCCGAACCCATAGACGTCATACGAGCCCTTCGGCAGCCAGATTGTAACCTCGTGAGTTTTAGCGCCAACGGAATCCACTTCTACCTGCTCTTTGAAGTATTGGCTAAAATTCTGGGGCGCTTTGGCAGGTTTCGAAAGCTTCCCTCCGATGTTCTCGCCAACGCGAGACAAATAGAACACAACCGGTTTCCCAGTGGGATCAACGAAAAATGTGTCCCGCCCGGCAATCGCCAGCCCCCAGTCGTCACCGGCACTGAAATATGAGGTGATAAGCGTTCCCTTCGATCCGGTGACGAAAAGCTCTATGCCGTTGCTAAAATTGTCTGCCTGCCCCGGTCGGTCGGGGCCGAATGTACTGCCGGCATGGAAACTTTCTCGGCCCTCATTTCCTGCTGATACTGATATGACGGCGCCCGGTTTTCCTGGGCCAACGAGAGTGTCCAACATGCGTTCCTGTGGAGCGTCACCTTCATGCGACGAGAAATGACTGCCGAAACTCATGTTGATGACCGCAGGCTTGCCGAGTGATTTTGCCGTAGCCAGAATCCACTCGACCGTGTAGTAACCCAAGCTGCTGATGCCGCCATTGCCGTCTTCCGCTTTGACAATGATTAGGTCAGCCTCAGGAGCAATCCCTTTGTAGGTCCCTGGGAGCACGCCCTTCGCCGTTGCGCGACCATTGCCGGCTGCTGTCCCGGCACAGGCAGTACCGTGACCGACCACGTCCTTTGACGCAACTGTCCCCTGACCCTTGAGGGCAGCGTTGATCTGCGCCTTCGTATAGACCGTGCCAATCGGCTGATTGTTCTTATCAACCAGTGGAGGCTGAGTTCCGATTTGGCCGCTTGAACTTGTCCAGGACGGATCGAAGAGATCGTATAGATAGAGTATGCGCGAAGTTCCATCTGCGTTAACAAAATCCTGATGGCTCCAGTCAATACCGGTATCAATAATTGCCACCACCACACCTTTCCCGGTTAGAGCCTGACGATTAAATTCGCCAGGCATATTTTCGCCGCGTGTTTCTCCGCGCGTCTCACGCATCATCTGAGGAGCCGCGTTGTCTCTGGGAGGCTTCGGAATGCTCGCGCCCATCATGGGCTTGATGGATGTGATGGCTGGCTCTTGCGCCACTCTTTGCAGTGCAAGCACAGGTACACTGGCGTAAATCATGTCGCCTGTCCGAAAACGAATTTTCGCCCCGGCTTTTTCAAGGGCTGCTGTGTCCGCGGAACCGTCAATTCTGAACGCCACTTCGACGGATGGGTTCTTCTCCTGGCCCTCGATCCCAAAGAGGGTCGAAAGTTCCTGCTCGGAGAACTCAGATTCGTCTGATCGAGTGCCGCGAGTGTCTGCGAACTGGCGATACAGGACCTTCAGGGGCATCGACAGCTTGTCTCCTGCCGCACTGCCTCGTGTTGACTTGTTTGCGCCCGGACCCTGGGCCGCTCTCAAATGCGGAGGCTTGCTTTCATCTTGCTGCGCAAATGCTATCGACGCCATCAGCATCGCAGCAATTAGGATCGGAACTAACGCGCTTGTATAGAGTGTTCTTTTCATAACTGACTCCTTATCAAAAGATTCTTCGTCACGCCCAACATCGCAATCAAAATCGCCCTCTTAGTTTGCCAACCTTCCCCTGCATACTTCTTGACGGTCTAGTAATTCAGTGACCCACACCCAAACGCTTGGGTGGTCCAACATCCTTAATCTGGAAACTACGGTAGAAAATAGGGAAGAGACGCTGTTAAGAACTCGACTCGCGCAATCTGTCGAGACATCAGTTTCAGGAGAGAATCGCCAACAAGACAAAGAACGGAAGGCAGTTGGCGTTCTTGCGTTCATTCGAGGAAAAACCTTGGGTGCAGATTCAGACTTCAATTTCGAAGTTTCTTTGACCTTACGGCGCGTCGTTAATTTTGGGGCGCTCCCCAAGCAGTTCTGAGGTTTACCCAAGTACAGTGGCGCTTGTTGGAATCAAAGCGTCATAACGATCGATACCGGCACCTTGATGGTCAAGCATTAGTTGTTAAGGAAAGATGTCCGCGGAATGGCACGGGGCTGGAAATCTAATTTCCGCAGTTCAAGTACAAATGCTCAAAATAAAGAGGTGACCGGGTACGCGGCCAAATTTAGACTTAAGGTCCTTCTCTGTCAAATATTCGAATTGCCTCATTTGCCTCATAAGCTACTCGAAATTGAATCGTTGCCTCAAATAAGAAATCTACTCGAAGTGAGCGAGATTAACCCGCAAGGCTGAGGCTAAAGAGGGGGGGGAAAATGAGGCTGACAATGAAGGAGCGGAAACGGATCGCGGAGACGACAGCGAGGCGTTATCGCCAGGCCGGCAAGAAAGAGAGGGGGGTGATTCTGAACGAGTTCGTGGAGTTGACCGGGTTTGCGCGGAGCTACGCGGCCCTGGTGTTACGGAAGCAAGGGCCGGTGGTGCCGGTAAATTGCAAACTGCGCGTCCGCGGGGACGTGGGGAGGAAGTTGCCACGACCCGGGCGGGGACCAACTTACGATGAGCAGACGTTGAAAGCCCTGGTCCAAGTGTGGCGCATCATGGACTACATCTGCGGTAAACGGCGGCGCCAGTGCTGGGAGAGATCGTCGAGCGACTGCTGCTGCACAATGAAATACGCTGGGACGTAGCCAGCCGCAAGAAACTGGCGCGCATGAGTGCGGCCACCATCGATCGGTTATTAAGACCAGTGCGGCAGAAGCTTAAGCTGAAGGGGCTTACTCATACCCGGCCCGGCACCTTGTTGAAGCATCAGATCCCGATGCGCACCTTCAATGAATGAGACGAAGCGCGCCCTGGCTTTATGGAGATTGATTTAGCGCCAACATTTAATAGCATTCCCTCCACGCGTCCAGAACATCTACTAACAACCGTATCGTCTCTGGATTGCTGGAAGGACCTTTCCACAACGGCGCTCGGCGGTGTTCGCCTCAGCTTGGACGTGAGTCCCAGTCTGACCCTGCAATATCAGCGTGGCCCAAGCGTACTTTGACAGCTTCGAGGTCCCTCCATCGGCATTTTGGGCGATATCCACATCGTCCCATTTGTGTCCCAAGGGTCGTAGAGAACGGCAGAGTCTTGATCACGTGAACTAGATCCTGGGTAGTGCCCTGATTTCAAGGGCCCTACCCGATCTTGAGGGCCGCCTCCGCGGGCAGCCCCATTCGAAGGCTTGATGCGTTGGAGAACTTGAGCGTCTTTAAGTATTCATTCTCTTCATCATGTCTTTCTCCTTATGTGATTAAGGTCTTATGCAAGAGCACCGGGATGACGGAAGTTGCCGCAACTAAAAACTGCAATTTCCAGGATTCGGAGCATCAATGCGAAATGCTCCAGGGGCCGGAACCCCGGGCGTAACGTCGAAGTAGGTTACGTAAAGCTCCAGAGGCTCGCTTCCTTCGTTGCGGGCTATGTGGACGTGACCCTGGCCGCTGTCGACAAAGGCTTGATTCCTGGAATAGGTTCGACCAGTGCAGGTGGGATCGTCGCCGTCATAGAACGACATTTCACCAGAATTTACCAGAACGACGACTGGTCCCGGATGACTATGCCAACCAGTGTGCCCGCCGGGTAAAATGACGATTTTCTGCATCACTGTGTCCCCGGCGTTATTTACATTAATGACTTCCTGCCCTGCCCCTTGATCTTGAATTTGATGTCGGTCTGATCCGCAAACCTTGCCCTCGCGAAAATCACGCCGCTCACCAGAGAGGGCGGCGTTAAGGCAGCCGCGACGGCTACTGCGGAAACCGCGGCGACGATTGATGCCAACGCCAATTGCCGACCGTTGACGACGGCGGCAATCTTTTTTGCAGCGGAGAGTGCACGCCAAAATGCATCCGAGCGACTGAGAAGTTTTGAGCGATTGTTAGAGTTCACGGTTTTCATTTTTTCTATCTCCTTTTAGTTTGCCAAACGGACCTTCAATTGTTTCGAGAGACGCGAGAAGCCAGAAGTGTTTCACTCTCGCGTTGACCGCGCGAAGGGCTAATCGAATAACCCCATTGTTGAGCACCGAAAAAAATGTGAGTCAAAAAGTACCGCTCGCCGTATTTTTTAAAGACCAACTTCGGCGTTTGCGTTTTGCCCGCGTTTGAAGAATTAGCGAGGATGAGCTGATTTGTGTTCGCGTCGCCGAGGCTTCTGATTTGCAGAATGTTATCGCTCTGGCCGGTGCCGGATTCAATCTGATATTTGCCCGCCGGATAAATGCGATCCCCAATTTGAAAATCGAATGTGACGTTCGATCTCAGGGTTGTGGCCGTTTGGCCCGAGGCGTTTGTTGTTAAAGCGGCAGTGAAAGCCGCGATTGCATCAAAACCAATAATTGTCTTTTCATTTTTTCTCCTTAAAAGTGTTTTTGGAGGAATTTTCCTCTCTATTTATTAGCGCGACGGTTTTTGAAAACGCAGGTCATTTATTAGAAGAAATTTTCTTTAGCGGTCGAAAAGGTATACTTTCGTTGATTAGAACAAGGTGTTTCCGAGACAAACGAGGGTTTGGGAATGACTAATAAGGACCGTCCGGCAAGTGAGATAACGGAAGGGTTACGCGATTGGAGCGATAAACGGAGCGACGATTCGGCTGACGCTTTGCTTAAACT
>JBHENP010000024.1:7867-55341 GCA_046261995.1 Pyrinomonadaceae bacterium | reverse complement strand
ACATTACACTCTTGCTTTCAGAATCACCGTGTCTCATAGCCGGGGCTGCGGCAGAACGATCCACAAAACCACACGAAATCGCAATAAACGATTCGTGTTGGTTCGTGTGATTTCGTGGATCGTCCTTCTGCGAGATTCACAATATGCCAGGTAAAGTTACTAAAGGGTGCGGGTTTACTCAATCTGCGAGCCGCTCAAACTTGAATGTTTATAGGCGGAATGCTCATGCTGGTGGATTGGTTAGTTAAAGAAGGACGCCCGGGCATTCTCGCGCTCGCAGGTGAAATGCTGCTCTCGATCGACGGCAAGACGGTACTGATCAAAGCGCCGGGGAAGAAATTGGGAAAGGGAAATGGGTAAAAGGGGAGCTAATCCTGTTCCCCTTTACCCGTTTCCCTGGATCATTTTCCTTTGCCCGCCTTCCGCCAGGTCCATTCCTCGGACGCGGGCTTGCCATTCATTGTTCCTTCGATTTTCGCGTGCAGCGCACCGTCCTCGCTGAGCCAGTAAATGACGCGCTGGGGAAAGTCGTGCTTGGCGTTTTCAAATACAACACGCTTCCCTTTTAGTTGGATCAGACGAAACTGAGTTGCCGGGCGGCCGCCCGGGCTGGCCCAATAGCTAATCCCATCTGACTTAGCTTCGATCCGCATAAACTCGAAAGAGACTGTGCGCTCTCGCGCCACGTCGCGATGCATCCCTAGCATGGTGTTGCCCTTCGGCGACTGCCAGAGTTCCTCCATCTCCACTCCCCCCTGGCTCCCGGTCCAGTTGCCCGCCATCCAGGAAAGGCCCGTCAAATCCGTAACTGTTGCTTGTGCGCGTGCATCGACGGCGAAACCAATTAGCACGAAAAATACAATTGCGATCACCACTCTTGATGGGTGCATAAAGTTATCCTCCGGAATTCAGCTTAGTACACTTCGCTGGGTTTCGTCTTGAATAAACCACACATCTCTGCTCAGAACGCGTGGGTAGCGACCGAGTTTGTTATGCTTCATCCCGAAACACGAATGCAGAATCTTGCTTTGGAGCAAAGAAGAAGGGGAAACTGGCCTGTTGCGTTGAGTCCGCGCTGTGAGGATCGTCGCTACCGCTCTCCGTTCTGTCCTAATGGATAGCTCGACCTTGCGGCATTTTGAGGGCTTTTTTGGGAAAGTTTGAGTTTGTGGTCGGATTCAAGGTTCGAAATCCAGAAGGGATAATTGTGGGCATAAAAAGAACTGGCCCGCACTCATGCTCTCCCCTGCTTGAGTGCGAGCCAGACTCACCGCGCGTGTGCCCCACGGCGCGGCTAAGCGAATCTGCGTATGATCAGGCCAGAAAACCCATTTCGTTAGAATGAGGCCCGTTACCAGGCGAATCGTTGACGGTATTCGATTGATTCGATAAAGGCCCGAACCATCTCCGCACGGTGAAAGTCACCACCCGAATCGTCCAGCTTCTGACGCCAGAAGTTGAATCCACTCATGTCCTGATCCCGGCCTTCGTCAGGATTGCGATGGAGGTAACCGAAGTACTGCATCAGCACGAACGCCGAGTTCTTCTCCCGCTGTTTGAACTGCGAATGTTCAGCCACCCGCATCAGCACACTGGCCCGCGTCTCACGCTGTGTACGCAGTCCCTCAACCAGATCATTGCGCTCGGAAGCGGTCGGCTGAACGCCCGCATTGTTGAAGAGTGCGTCAACATATTGTTCGTTCGAGAGTGAACCGAAGCGCTGCTGAAACGCCGGGCGTAGGACCCATGTGTCAGCTAGCCGGCGCTTATTATTTTCGAGCGTCTGTTCCCATCCCGGCGCCCCCACAATCAGACCTTCAGTCGCCAGTTGCATGTCAACCAGGAATGAATTTCGTCGCGGCATGACGCCAAAAGTCGCTTTGTTGAAACGATAGAGAGTGTACCCAGTCTCCTGAAATTCAATGGAGAGAAAAAACGCTCCGGATGTGTTTACCCGCATGCGCTGAACACACGCAGCGTCGGCTACGCACCTTTGGATTTCCTGAATCCAGAAAGCGAGGCCGCTATCGTCAGCTTCGCGAGCGAGAAAGTCTCGATATTGCTGCTCGACAAAGAAGTTGCTGTCGTCGACGTCGTTACTTGTACTCACGCTACGGAGGCTATTGAAGACCCCACCTAAGATTGTTTGTCCCTGCGTGTTGATAACGGCAACTGTAGAGCCCGTTACTATGTTCGGCACGAGTTGACCCTCATCTGATTCCAGCTCAAATTCGTTCTCGAGTCTCGAATTCAAGAACAGGTCACGCACTTTCAAGTTGTCCACGAAAACGCCGAGAACCGTGTTGACCGGCAGGTTGACTCGCTCGACTTCTATTTCAAACTCACGCTCGTTGCCCTCCCGTTTAAACTTGGCCAAGCCTACTGGCGTCAAACCGTTGACCGGAGCTCCCGCCAGTCGCGCCTCGATGCGGAACTCGCCATTTGGTGATGGCGACGGAGATGGTGACGGCGATGGATTCGGATTTGGCGAAATGTTCGAAAACGCTCCTGCAAGCAGCGTCACACCCGACTGATTGGCCACCACAACACGCGTGCGCGAGTTGATTTGAGGTACGGTCTGACCGCGCTCAGTCTTAAGAACTAGTTCTGACCGCTGCCCGCCGCCCAGCAGATTAATGGTGCCCACTTGGGTACCATCGACCAGCACGTTGAGCAGCGTACCGGCAGGCAAGTTGACATCCTCAACCCGCACCTTGAACTCACGGTTTCCGCTGGGCTCGATTTCAAACTCGGCCTCACCCTTCGGCCGGATGCCGTTGATAGGTGCGCCTGTGAGATCAGCTTCGATCTCAAACGGCGTTGCACCAGGCGATGGCGAGGGGTTCGGTGATGGCGAGGCTGAGGGCGATGGTGACGCGCTAGGTGATGGTGACGCGCTGGGCGATGGTGACGGCGACGGATTCGGATTCGGCGAAAAGTTGGGAAATGTGCCTGCAAGGAGCGTGACCCCTGACTGATTGGTAACGGCCACGCGCGTGCCCGAGTTGATTTGAGGTACGGTCTGACCCCGCTCAGTTTTAAGAACCAGTTCTGAACGCTGCAAGCCTCCGAGCAGGGTGATGGTTCCGACTTGTGTACCATCAACGAGCACATTTAGGAGGGTACCGCCCGGCAGGTTGACGTCCTCGACGCGTACCTTGAACTCACGGTTTCCGCTGAGCTCGATTTCAAACTCGGCCTCACCGTCAGGCCGGACGCCGTCAATAGGCGCGCCGGTGAGATCAATTTCGATCTCAAACGGGTTTGCACCTGGCGAAGGTGAGGCGCTCGGCGAAGGTGAAGCACCAGGCGACGGCGTCGGAGAGGGGTTCTGAGCAGAAACGAGTGACCCATCTACTAACGAGTAACCGAAACCACCTGCGGCTGCGAGAAACAAGATTGCGCATATCAATGAAATCGTTAGATGACGGGCAGCAAACCGAAAATTCGAATTCGAGAACATAATTGTTTCCTATCCTGTTAAAAATTAAGCAGCGCTTTCTTGAAAGATGTTGCAACGGTTTCGCGAGCTCTTAATCCGAAGCTGCTCGTAATGACAGTCTCCTACCTCTGTTCAAAAATACCCATGAGTAGATCTTTTTAGACCAGGCACAGACAGAGGCGTGCGCTGCAATGAGGTCAGTACCACCGCGCCGGGAGCGGGTAGGTGTAACTGAAGACAGAATGGCTTTCGATATCATTACCCTCTGACGATATGCACTCAACTACAGAACAGGAAGCGGTAGCGACTTGGCCGTCGCAACAAACTTAAATTGTGTTAGTGGTACCGAAACGGCCAGGTCGCTATCGCTTCCTGTTCTGTAGTTGAGCAACACAGTAACGGAGAACTACCCAAATTCAGTCCAGCTAGACAATATTAAGAGCCACCGCCTATGCTGGCTGCCTAACTTTGATCTTCGGAAAGCTGATGGAACTTAGTGATAAGCAGTTGTTGCTGGCCTGTCGAAATGGTGACCAGGTTGCCTGGGAGGCATTGATCAAGCGCTATCAGCGTCTTATGTATGCCATTCCTCGCCGTGCCGGGCTTGATGAAGATCAATCGGCAGACGTTTTTCAGGAAGTGTTCGCCACCCTCTTTCAAAAGCTTGATGACATCGAACAACCCGAACGCCTGCATAGCTGGCTGGTTACTACTGCGCGCCGAAAGACCTGGCGGGTAATATCAAAACAGCGAGAGACTCAGAACGCATTGGTCGATGATGAGAGCGGTTCAGCTGAAGAAATCTCCAGGATTCCGGATAATGCGGCTCTTCCGGATGAAGTCTTGTTGAAACTTGAGGAGCAGCACCTGGTTCGCATTGCAGTGGCCGCCCTCGACGATCGCTGCCGGAAACTACTGACGCTGCTTTTCTACGAAGCAGAAACTCCGTCCTATGCAGAAATTGCGACCTTGCTAGGCACTTCCGCCGGTAGCATTGGCCCAACTCGCGCTCGTTGCCTTGAGAAAATGTTACGATTGCTGGATAAATGACGCTTTATGTATTTCCGCGTTGAAGAGCAGCACTGTTGGATGGGTGAAGGAAAGAAGCCCCACCCGAGCGATTAGAAGTGAGCTACCCGTCAGAACATGTCGACTTTGCGAGGATCGCGGATCTGGTAGAAGACCGTGTGGATCCAAGTGCGAGGACCGAATCCATGGCACACATATCCAACTGTTCAGACTGCGCAGAGAAGTTACAGAAGTTGGAACAGGTAGTGCGCCTAATGGCGACCGACCAGGCCAAGGACGCGCCCCGGGACTTAGTTGCCAACGCGATGAACATGTTCAGTGGCCGCGCAAAATCGCCGAGGCAGTCTCTGAAGCGCCGAATACTTGCTGCTTTGAGCTTTGATAGCAGCATGGACCAGGCGCCGGCATTTGGCGTGCGGTCCGGCCAAACCGGTGCGCGTCAATTGATCTATTCGGCTGAAGAGAGTGATATTGACCTTCGCATCACGCTTCAGGACGATATGTGGTTGGTGACGGGTCAGGTACTGCGCGATGATTGCGGTGGAGGACGCGTCGAGATTGAAGGCTCGAGTGGATCTGCGGGAGCCGCGCTTAACGAAATGTGCGAATTCACCCTGCCCGCAGTTCCATCCGGTGATTATTTACTCCGAGTTCAGATGACTGACGTCGAGATTGAGATACCCCAGCTGGAACTTACCGCTTAGGTTTAGGTCAAAGGATGCAGCATGCAGAGCTTGCGGCACTGCTCGTCGCAGCGGGCAACGCCGAACGTGAGGCATTGCTCCAAGAAAACTCTGCGCTCGCTAATGTTCAGCTCGCCCAAACGCTAAAAGACATCTGTCTCGAAGGTTGGAGTAGCAGTCCTGCGCAGGCGCTGCGAGCAGCCGCTGTACTTCAACTTCTTTCCCACTTAAATTCAGATCCGGAAATCGCAGCGCTCTGCGCCTGGAGCGCCGGTCTCGAGGCGCTCATCCACGGCCAGATGGAGCATGCCCTGGTTCGTCTCGAGGAAGCTCACGCCCGATTTGTAGCTCTGGATCAGCCACACACTGCGGCGGCCACGCAGGTTAGTAAACTAATCTCACTCGCCATTCTGGGTCGTTACGACGAAGCCATCGAATGCGGTCTGAGTGCCCGCGAAGTCTTTCTCGCCTACAGCGATGTATTAGCAGCCGGTAAAATCGAACACAACATCGGCAACTTGTACTTTCGCCGGGACCACTATCACGACGCCGAAAAGTTTCAAAGCGCGGCGCGTGATCGCTTCAGTGCCCTCAATGACCAGAAGCAACTCGCCACGATAAACAATTGCCTGGCCAATACCCATGCACTACTTCACAAGTTTAAATCGGCGGAACAACTGCTGGAAGAAGCGGTGCAGCAGGCTGAGGCTTCCAACCTGACCGTGACTCAGGCTGAAATCGAAGGGAACATCGGAACATTCGCGCTACTTCAAGGGCGCTATGACCGCGCGCTGGATTACCTCGAGAGGTCACGTCGTCGATACGCCCTACTGGGGATGTCGCATCAGTGCGCCACTGCAGAGCAGGAGATCGCCGACGCTTACCTGGAAGTCAACCTTGCGTTTGAGGCGGCTGCGATTTACGAGCGCGTCATTCCGAAATTCTCCGAGCTGGGAATGCGCGCGGAACAAGCACGGGCGTTGGCCCACCATGGACGCGCCGCGTTGTTGCTGGGAAGAACTGAGGAAGCACATTCTTCATTGGTGGAAGCGCGCAATTTGTACGCGGCGGAAGGAAACGAAGTCGGTGCAGCGATGGTGGCGCTGACCCAGGCGCAGCTGGATTACCATCAGGGAAACTATGCGGCGGCCGCCGCAACCGCACTGCACGCCGAGGCTGCGCTAGTTAATTCCGGGAGTTGGCGCCGTCTCTTGTTGGCTCGCTGGCTGCGAGGAGAAGCGGAACGTGCTCAGGGCCACCCCGCGGACGCCCGGTCCATTCTCGAGCAGACGCTGCTTGAAGCAAATCTCAAAGGACAACCTCAGGTAGCTGAGCGATGCCACACCTCGCTCGGTCTGGTAGCCGCTATGATTGGTAACGCGGATGCTGCCGAGAAAGCGTTCAAACGGGCAATAGAGCTTACCGAGGAATTGCGCGCACCCTTGCCTGGCGAAGAATTTCGTACTGCTTTCTTCTCAGACAAATTAACTCCTTACCACGAACTGGTTCGACTTTGTCTCGCCGGTGGAGCCAATCGAGTAGCAGAGGCGTTCGGCTATGTCGAGAGGGCCCGAGCCCGAGCACTCGTCGATGCGCTGGGCGGGAATCTGACTCGGCATATGGAACCGCGCGATTCCTTCGAAGCTGACCTGCTCACCCAGCTCGAGGACCTGCGGCAGGAGCTAAACTACTTGTACAACGAAATGAATCGTCCGGGAGCGCGGCCGCGATTCGGACAGGGTGGAACTCGGATGGTCCAGGAATCTCTCCGCGAGCGCGAAAGTAAGACCTCGGAGATCCTCCGCCAACTCCAACACCGACGCGTAGACATCATTCTGCAGGGTGAAACAGTAGACGTCGCCAGGCTTCAGCACGATCTCGGACCAGCCTCAGCGTTGGTGGAATATACGACCCTAAATGACGAATTACTGGCTTTTGTAATCACGGAAACGAGTATCGAAGTATTTCGCAACCTGCCCGGTTACGACTTCGTAGATAACGACAACGATCCTAGTGAGGTCGGCAGTCTTCAGACTGGACCTTTCGGACATGGAACTCATGTCGCCGGTTTGATTGCTCTTATCGCACCCGAAGCCAAGATTATTCCGATTAGAGTTCTGGATCACCGCGGCCTCGGCAACGTATGGGTTTTAGCTGAAGCGCTGACCTACGCGGTTGACCCGGACGGAGATCCAAACACACCGGATGGCGCCGATATTATTAACCTGAGTTTGAGCACATTGCGTCGAACAAAACTCCTGGGAAGCGTCTTATCTAAGGTCTGTGATGATATTCCCGAGCCTGGCGAGGAAGACTTCCCGGCGGCTGCGAACCCTTATCTGGTGATCGTTGCTGCAGCAGGAAACGGCTCAAACGACACGCGGCACTATCCCGCTGCGGAAAACGTGGATGGCCTGATTGCGGTTGGGGCTTCCACATCTCAGGACCGTTTAGCCAGCTTTTCAAGTCGCGGCTCATGGGTGAACGTCGCCGCGCCGGGTCAGGAAATTCTCAGTGCGGTGCCTGGCGGGCAATATGGCACCTGGAGCGGCACATCGATGGCGGCCCCGCTGGTCGCGGGTGAGGCCGCCTTAGTGCGAGCAACATTTCCGGAGCTGAATAATGATCAAATCGTTGATCACATAGAGGACACCTCAAGGCGGATCGACGGATCAGTTCGTGACAGAATTGATGCTGGAGCGGCGGTAACGACAACTCCCGAACCAGAGTCCAGCCCAACGCCAACGCCGACTCCAACGCCCACTGCAACACCATCACCAGCCCCAACTGCGACGCCGACACCGATTCCAACGCCCACGGCAACGCCAACGCCGTCTACGAGCACCCTGCAGCTGAGCGCTACGGTTTTTGCTGTTGCTGAAGGCACAAACCGTGCGGTCATCACGGTTACCCGCTCTGGAGACAGTTCGACAGTGGCGACTGTCGGATACGCTACCGGAGCTGGCGTTGATTCTAATGATTGTAGTGTCATGAACGGGATTGCCTCGGCGAGGTGCGACTACGCTACCTCGATCGGCACCTTGACCTTCGCAGCGGGTGAGACGGAGAAGACCATCTCGGTTTCCATTGTTGATGACGCATACGCTGAGGGCAGCGAAAGTCTTTCAATCGGTCTCAGCAATCCGGGTGGTGCAAATCTTGGCCCACCGACCGTGGCTACGATCAGGATTAATGACAATGGGGATGCGAATGGACCGAATCCGATTGACCAGCCAGAGTTCCTTGTCCGCCAGCATTACGTTGATTTTCTCGCCCGTGAGCCGGATGGTTCCGGATCGGCATTTTGGGGCGATCAAATTACTTCATGCGGAACGGACATTCAGTGCCAGGAGATCAGGCGCATTAACGTGTCGGCGGCGTTTTTCCTTTCGATTGAGTTTCAAGAGACGGGCTATCAGATTTACCGAATGCACAAGGCTGCTTATGGGAACCTGTCAGGCTCCCCAGTTCCCATCAAGTTAAGCGACTTCATACCTGACACGCGCGAAATCTCGAACGGACTTGTTGTGGGACAGCCGGGCTGGGAACAGGTCGTTGAAAACAACAAGAACGCCTTTGCCGCTGCGTTTGTCACGCGGACGCGTTTTACTGTTGCCTATTCAGCCACAATGTCCCCTGCGTCATTCGTTGACACTCTCTATGCGAACGCCGGAGTTACGCCCTCAGCTGCTGAGAGAGATGCGGTCATTAACGAATTCGGCTTAGCTACCACAACGGAGAACACGGCAGCGCGTGCCCGTGTGTTACGTCGTGTGGCGGAGAACTCGACGCTGGCTCGGCAGGAGTTCAACAAAGCATTTGTGCTGATGCAATACTTCGGATACTTGCATCGCAATCCTGACGACGCGCCTGATGCCAACTTCAGCGGCTACAATTTCTGGTTGAACAAACTCAACCAGTTCAACGGTAACTTCGTGAATGCAGAAATGGTTAAGGCTTTTCTGGTGTCAGCCGAATACCGACAGCGATATGGCCCCTAACCGGTCCAAGCCTGATACCGGAGCAGCGATAAATTAGGTCGCTCATTGTGCCGACCTTTAAATCTCCCCTGCAGGGGCTAGACCGGAAGACAGATTGACACCTTCCTTCCAATGGTCTAGCCTCACTAAATTCTCGGAAGAAAAATCAAAGATTCAAACTGGAAGCATTCGCTGTGGCCATGCCAACTTGCCACGCCTTGTTGCTGACTGCTAATCTTCCCACTCAATCCACCAATTCTTGAAAGGAGTTCCCTATATATGAAGAAGCATGCTATTACATTTTTCCTGGCCACGATTTTTGTGATTGCGGGGGCGGTCGTTGCAGGAATCGCACGATCTACTGAGGGCGAGGTACCAGCTGCTCCGGCGATCGGCACCACACTTGAAGATTTCACCCTGCCTGACGCAGACGGCAAGGAACACTCACTGAATTCACTGAAAGGAAAAAGCGGGTCCGTACTAATCTTCGTGGCCACAAAATGCCCTGTTTCCAATGCCTACAACGAACGCATGGAGAAGTTGGCCCAGGAATTCAAAGCCCGTGGGGTTAACGTAATCGGCATTAATTCAAACGTCGCCGAATCGGGTGCCGCAGTGAAAGCCCATGCTGCTGAGAGCAAGTTTAGCTTCCCGGTGCTCAAAGATCCGGGCAACAAGATTGCTGACCGGCTTGGTGCAACCGTCACGCCCGAGGCTTACTTCCTGGACGCCGGCAATAAGCTGATTTATCACGGACGCATTGACAACGCTAAAGATGCAGCCAATGTCGCCTCGAGCGAGCTGCGCGATGCGATTGAAGCAACGCTTGCCGGCAAACCTGTGGTCAAGACAACTGCCAATGCTTTTGGCTGCACCATCAAACGCGCTTAACTGATGACTCTGGCCCGTCCATTTGTTCTTGGCGCTCTCAGCCTGAGCATTATCCTGCTCGCCAATTTCGCAGCGCCGGCTCAATCTCGTAAGAGAAAGACCCGCGCTGCGAAACCGTCTGTAGTGGTGCACCCGATTGATGCGCCTTCACTGACCGCTATATTGAAGCGCCAATCCGCGCCGCGCCCCCTCCTGGTTAATTTCTGGGCCACCTGGTGTGATCCCTGCCGGGAAGAGTTCCCCGACTTGGTGAAACTCGATCAGCAATTTCGGCCGAAGGGACTCGACATGATCTCCGTGTCGCTGGATGATTTGGCCGATATTAAAACCGGGGTGCCTAAGTTTTTGCAGCAGATGCGCGCGACCATGCCTGCTTACCTGTTGAATGTGTCCGACCCGGATCAGATCATTACCACTGTGGATCCGAAGTGGAGCGGCGCGTTGCCGGCGACCTTCCTTTACGATGCCGACGGCAAATTAGTCTTCAAACATTTCGGTCGATTCAAGCCCCTTGAATTGCGAGCCGCAATCGAAAAGCTGTTTGGCGATAAAGCCGTAGTGAGTAAATGAGACGGTGTGGGATTGCGGATTGCCATTGCCGATTGAGAAAGCTCTCACACTTATCGGTGGCACAATCGGCAATCGGCAATCGCCAATCGGCAATGTCTTATGATCACTCCGGATGTCATCGCAGCTCATAACCTCACTCAGGACGAGTTCCAACGCATTCAATCCCTCCTGGGAAGAGATCCGACTCTGGTGGAGTTGGGGATCTTCTCTGTGATGTGGTCCGAGCACTGCTCCTACAAATCTTCGCGCGTGCATCTGAGCCGCCTGCCTACCACGGGCGAGCGCGTGATTGTGCCCCCAGGCGAAAATGCCGGTGTGGTTGATGTGGGCGACGGCTGGTGCATTGCCTTCAAGATCGAATCACACAATCATCCGTCATTCATCGAGCCTTTCCAGGGCGCTGCTACTGGGGTTGGCGGAATTCTGCGAGATATCTTTACCATGGGCGCACGACCCCTGGCCTCAATGAACAGCCTGCGGTTCGGCTCGTTGGACCATGCGCAACACGGTCGGCGCAACCGATCGCTGCTGGCGGGTGTGGTTGCGGGGATTGCTCATTACGGGAATGCGTTTGGAGTGGCCACGGTGGGCGGTGAGGTGGCGTTTGATGACGCCTACGCCTTCAATCCTTTGGTGAACGCGTTCGCCCTCGGACTGGTACGTCGTGACCAGATTTTTTTCGGCAAAGCAACCGGAGTCGGAAACCCGGTATTGTATGTGGGCGCCAAAACCGGACGCGATGGCATTCACGGGGCGACGATGGCGTCGGCGGAGTTTGATGAAGAAGCACTGCAAAAACGTCCCACGGTCCAGGTCGGTGATCCATTCCTCGAGAAGTTGCTGCTCGAAGCTTGTCTTGAAGCGATGCGCAGCGGCGCCGTCGCCGGTATCCAGGACATGGGCGCTGCGGGTCTGACATCTTCATCCTGCGAGATGGCCGCCCGGGCTAATACCGGAATCGAACTCGACCTGTCGCTGGTCCCGCAGCGCGAACAGGGTATGACCGCTTACGAGATGCTTTTATCAGAATCCCAGGAACGAATGCTAATCGTGGCCCACTCAGGGCGCGAACGCGAGGTTGTCGAAATTTTTAGCAAGTGGGACCTCGATGCTGTCGTGATAGGGCGCGTGCGGGATAACGGGCGAATGCAGGTAATTCATAATGGCGAAACAGTTGCCGATATCCCGGTGTCACTTCTCACGGACGAAGCGCCAAAATATCTACGGCCGATGTCGCAGCCAAGTCCAAGGTCCAAAGTCCAACGTCCAACGTCCGGACCAAGCTCAGACAAAGATCAAAGACCAAAGGACAAAGAACAAAATTATAACGACCATCTATTGAAGTTGTTGGCTGCGCCCAACATCGCCTCCAAGCAATGGGTCTATCGCCAGTACGATCACATGGTGAGAACCAACACCGCCGTGCTGCCAGGAGCGGACGCCGCAGTTGTCAGAATCAAGGAGACCCGTCGCGGGCTGGCCATGACACTCGATGGAAATGGCCGCTATTGCGCCCAGAACCCTCGCGAGGGAGCAAAGCTGATTGTGGCGGAAGCGGCCCGCAACGTAGTATGCGTGGGCGCCCGACCACTCGCCGTCACCAACTGCCTTAACTTTGCGTCCCCCGAGAAACCGGAAGTGATGTGGTCGTTTTCAGAAGTCATAGATGGGATGTCCGAAGCATGCAGAGCATTCAATACCCCGGTCGTCTCGGGCAACGTCTCCTTCTACAATGAAACTGACGGGCGAGGCATACTGCCGACTCCGGTAATCGGAATGATCGGACTCGTCGAAGACGTGCGGCGCGTAGTGCAACAAGGTTTCAAACAAGAAGGGGACCATATCGCTCTGCTTGGAACGACCGCTGACGATTTGTCTATTAGCGAGTATGCGAACAGCGTCGCCGTCCCCTCGACTGAGGAGTGTGAGGCAACGGTGCCGCAGCTGGATCTCGACGTTGAGCTCAAGGTCCAGCAGGCCTGCCTCGAAGCAGCCGAGGCGGGTCTGCTGCAATCAGCGCACGATTGTTCTGATGGAGGAATTTCGGTTTCCCTGGCTGAAAGTTGTTTCTCGTCTCTCAATCGTTCGGCTGTCGGCGCGCAGGTGGAGATCATGGGGTCGCTTCCGGCTAAGACGCTCCTGTTTAGCGAATCCCCGTCGCGTATCATCATAAGTTTTGGAGAGTCTGCCCGGGAAGCGATCGAAGATATAGCCCGATTGAAAGGTTGTCCTTTTGCAATTCTCGGCAAAGTCGGCGGCAATCGACTTCTTATTAAAACCCCCGAGGCGATAGTAATCGACAGCGCCGTCGAGCAGCTCGAAAACGCCTGGCGCACCTCTCTACCCAACAAGCTTCAGGCTGAAGCCATGGCCGCCGGGCGGGAATAAGCCACCCAAGCCATTCGGCATCCCAGCACTCACCACGAGCTGGATCCACTCAACACCGGCGGGAATCACACGCGCACAGAACCATTGTCTACCGAGACCTTATGAAAATAGAACTTAGTTGAATCAGATTGACGGCTCTCGTTCTATTTCATTCGCGGTGGCGAATCGGGATTCATGACCTACTGTGTGAAAACTAAAAAGAGTGGCCGCGAATCATTACCCTCTGACGATATGCACTTAACTACAGAACAGGAAGCGGTAGCGACCTGGCCGTCTCGCTACCACTAACACAATTTGAGTCTGTCGCAACGACCAGGTCGCTACCGCTTCCTGTTCTGTGGTTGAGCGATACTCTCATTGGTCTGTAGTCAGTCGCTCTAGTTACGCGCGTAACCAGGCTCAACGGTTTCAATTTGATTTTTCATACAATCTCGGTAGCCAATGATCGCAGCACTCAAGGATTAGCAGGGGACTCAATTTTCACGTCGGACTACTGATCCTGAGTAAGCGGCGATCACGAACGGAATGCCTTTGAGTCGGACTCTGTGTAATTTCCGTTGGCTTACCGCAAATGGTTCTGTGCGTTGAGGAGTTTTCTTTTAGGTTTGAGTGCCGGGATCCATTGGCTACCCGCAAATGGTTCTGTGCGTTGAGGAGTTTTCTTTGAGGGTTGAGTGCCGGGATCCATTGGCTACCGCAAATGGTTCTGTGAGTTGAGGAGTCTTCTTTTAAGTTTGAGTGCCGGGATCCATTGGCTACCGCAAATGGTTCGGTGTGGTGAGTGGCTCCTGCTGGGGCTGTTAACAGCCAAAGTATGTTGTTTTTAGCAGTCTGTTAGGTGCCTGAAGAATTATCTTGTCAATTCTGTAAATCCTGTCCACGATTGCGTCAAAGGCAGGGCGTCAATGCATCCCGTCATCTATCTCAATCGAACGATGGTTGAGGCCACCAAGGCTCGTGTAGCTCCCGTCTCTTCGGCGATGCTTTACGGGCGAGGTGTTTTCACAACTGTCGCCATTTACAACGGTCTCCCCTTTTTATGGCCGCAACATTGGAGGCGTTTGCTGGACCACGCGCGCCGGCTGGCTGTCGATTGCAGCGGATGCACTGAGCAGTGTGTAGGCGAGGCGCTCAAAAAGCTTATCTCGGTGAATCGGGTTACCGATGGGCGCGCCCGCGTGATCCTGCTTGCCCGTGGAGGACGCGACTTCTGGAAGACCAAAACTCCTGGCGGCAAAAAGACCGACCTGCTGATCCTGACCGGTGAAGCGCAAAAACTTCCCCAAGCCGGGATGAGCCTGGCTGTCTCGCCTCATCGCTTCAACACTTTTTCACCGCTCACGGGAATCAGAAGTTTGAATTATCTGGAGCAGGTCTTGTCCTGGGAAGAAGCCCAAGCCCGAGAATTTGACGAAGCGGTCATGCTCAACGAGCGAGGTGAAATCGTTTCCGCGACGATGGCAAATATCTTTTGGGTGAAAGATGGAACCGTCTACACTCCCACGCTCTCGACCGGGACACTGGCGGGTGTCACGCGGGCGGCGGTGATCGGACTGGCCACCAAACATTTCATTCCACTTATAGAAGGCGTACACGAACTGTCTGATCTCACGGACGCAGACGAGATCTTCCTCACCTCAGCCGGGTTGGGTGTGGCCATCGTAACCACATTCGACTTTCGGCGGTATTCAATTGTAGCGGGGACTGTGGCAGTGAGGCTGCGTGATGCGTTTCGAGAACTAGTATCAGCGAATCAGTGAACTATTTTCTGGCCAGCACTACCGGGGCCTGTTCGGCCGCGCGAATGCGTTCGAAGAAGCTGCGAATGACCTGGGGGCGGAGCGTACTGGCTGCTGGAGGCGTCGAGTCGCTGTGTTATAATCCAAGGCCTTGCTTCCCATAAAATATCCCTAGTTGCCCCATCTTATCCAGGAGGACTTAACATAATGGCTACCGAACTTAAACGATCAACCACGCCCCTTGATCGCATTGAAGAACTGCTGGGCGAAAACGCGCGCACACTGCTCGAACACACGTCGAAGACGATCACTAAGGACCAAATTAATCTGCCCGGTCCGGACTTTATCGATCGTGTCTGGACACACTCGGACCGTTCGCCTGCTGTTTTGAGATCACTGCAGTCCCTCTTCGACAATGGGCGGCTGGCGGGCACTGGATACCTTTCGATCCTGCCGGTTGATCAGGGCATCGAGCATTCCGCCGGCGCCTCGTTTGCGCCCAACCCGCAGTACTTTGATCCTGATAACATCGTGAAGTTGGCCATTGAGGGCGGCTGCAACGCCGTGGCCTCCACTTTTGGTGTCCTCGGCATCGTCGCCCGTCGTTACGCTCACAAGATTCCCTTTGTGGTAAAGATCAATCACAACGAGCTGCTCACCCTTCCGAACAAGTTTGACCAGGTCTCGTTTGGCACTGTAAAGGAAGCACGCGACATGGGCGCGGTTGCAGTGGGAGCGACGATTTACTTTGGGTCGGACGAGTCGACGCGACAGTTAACGGAAATCAGCGAAGCTTTTGCCCACGCTCATGAGCTCGGCATGGCCTGCATCCTCTGGTGTTACCTACGCAACTCAAAATTCAAAACCCCAGAAGGCGACATGCATACGTCGGCCGATCTTACCGCACAGGCAAATCATCTCGGCGTTACGATTCAGGCAGACATCATTAAGCAGAAACTTCCCGAGCGGAGCGGCGGGTACCTGGCAATAGAAAAAGCACTCGGCGGTGCCTATGGCAAGACCAGCAAAATCGTGTACGAGAAATTGACAGGCGAAAACCCAATCGATCTGGTCCGTTATCAGGTGGCCAACTGCTACATGGGTCGTTGCGGTTTGATCAATTCCGGCGGTGAATCGAAAGGGGCGAGCGATCTCGCGGAGGCGGTTCGCACCGCGGTCATCAATAAGCGCGGCGGTGGCACGGGCCTCATCTCCGGACGTAAAGCTTTCCAACGGCCCATGAGTGAAGGCGTGGAGCTGCTAAACGCGATTCAGGATGTCTACCTGACGGATGAAATCACTGTGGCCTAGTATCCGTAGTAAGCTAATCCCAGATCTCAGATTTGAAATCTGAGATCTGGGATTCTAAAATCTCACGTGCGCAATCTTCCCCTAAGCTCAGCCTCGTATATTCACTGACAAAAGCAAGCGCCTTGCAACCCGAACAAGCAAAAGCCTCTGACGTCGATCTTCTTCACTCAGTCGCCCGTGGCGATGAGTTGGCGCTGGGATCGCTTTACGATCGTTATCGCGTAATCCTGTTCGGCGTGCTGATGCGTATATTGAATAGCCGCGAAGACGCGGAAGATGTTTTACAAGAGGTTATGCTTCAGGTTTGGCGGCGCGCGGCTGATTTTAATGAGCAGCGAGGGCGGCCCTTCACCTGGCTGGTAACGCTCGCCCGCAGTCGCGCCATCGATCGCTTGCGCCTCCTGGGAGCGCGCCAGCGTCTGGCCGATTCTGCCGCTCGGAACTTGCCCGACGAAGCATCTGATGCAGTGAAAGACACACTGCATTCGGAGCAACGGGAGATTGTACAGCGGGCCTTAGCAGAGCTTCCGGAAGAGCAAACCCGGATTTTGGTCCTTGCCTACTTTGAGGGGTTAACACAATCGGAGATTGCCGCGAAGCTCACTACACCCCTGGGCACCGTAAAAACTCGGATGCGTTCGGGCATGATCAAGCTACGTGAACTGCTGGGAAAAGAGATGAAGAGTCTGCACTAAACCAGAGAGTAACCCGCGAAGAGCATGGCCCACGAAGATTACAAAGAAATGTTGGCAGCGCAAGCGCTGAACGCGCTTGACGCGGCAGAAGTGCGCGAGCTGAAGGCCCACCTTCACGGGTGCGCAGAATGCCGCGCGCAGCTCACTGAGTGGGAAAACACGGCGGCGACCTTGGCATTTGCAAGCCAGGAGGTAAGACTCCTCCAGCCATCACCGGAGTTGCGCGGACGGATTCTTGAAGCAGTTCGGGCCGATGCGACGACAGCCGGTGTTACCACCAAACCAGCCGAGGATGGACATCGGCGGCAAGCTTCCAATGTAGTTCCATTGAAGCCACCCAGATGGTCCTCCGCGGTAGCCTGGGGCGCCATCGCGGCGGGAGTGGTAATTGCAGGATTAGTTGCTACGCTCTTTGTTCTTTGGAAACAAAATCGGGAAGCCAGGCAGGAACTGGCAGCTCTGACTACGCAGGTTCGGGATGCGCAGCAGCAACTAATCCAGCAACGTCAAGTGATGGAGATAGTGGCGGCGCCGGGTACCCGGATGACGGAGCTTACCGGCACCAAGGAGATGCCCGGCGCCCATGCGACCATCGCCTACGATAAGAACGGACACGCAGTTCTTATGGCAAAGGGTTTACCTCCCCCACCAGCCGGAAAGGCCTATCAACTTTGGTTCATCGCCGGTGGCAAGCCGATGCCAGGGAAAGTTTTTACTACCGATGCTTCCGGCGCCGGCACGCTGAATGATCAGGTTCCCACCGAAGCACTGAATTCCGCGGTATTCGCGATTACCCTGGAGCCTAAAGACGGAATGGCCGTTCCAACCATGCCAATCTACCTCAGTAGCGGAACTTAGGTCGGTGAACGAGCCAAGCTAAGGCAACAGCCTGGGTTCCTGTTTCTCCGTAAGATAATTCCGCAAAAACCTGTTAGACTCAATCTTAATAACAACTAGGCGGGTGCTTAAAGACATGATCAGCGACAAGAAGAAGGAAGAACCGGAACCGGTAGACAATGTAATCTCAGATCAGACGGGACAGTTTGATCTACGCTTTATCCTCTGGCGCCACTTCTGTGCGCAAAACAGCATTCCTGTCGAAACCTTGCCAAGCCAACTCGACGGTGAGCAGAAGGACAGATGGGAAGAGTTAAAGAATAGCCGCTTGCCTAAGTCTGGACAGAAGTAAGAAGAACGTGAGTAGGTTCAAGTAGGTGAGAGTTCAACCTTAGGTTGCCGCTCGCGGAAGAACAAGCTAAAGCTTGAACTCTAAACTTCTAGAACTCTTTAACTTCTTGAACGTAGCGGAGCTGACAAACCTCAGTACTACCCGGTTAAAATCTCCCGCCGAGCCTATAAGCCCCTGTTAGAAAAGGGTTGGTGAGTCGCTCGTGCCCGATGGTCGTCAACGGACCGTGACCTGAATAAACCTCCACGTCGTCACCGAGTGGCAGCAGTTTATTCATAATGGCATTCATTAACTGCTCCGTGGATCCACCTGGCAGATCAGTTCTGCCTACAGAGCCCGCGAACAGCACGTCGCCAACAAAGACCTTCCTTTCTTGCGATTCAAACAAAACCACATGGCCCGGTGTGTGTCCCGGGCAATGAAGCACTTTGAAGTCTAACTCGCCCACCTTGTAGCTCTGCCCGTCTTCCCAATAATCGTCTACCGGTGGCGGTGGTTCGAATTCAAACCCCATCGCGGGCCATTGGGCGCGCGGGATCCCGATCCAGGCCGGTTGCTCGGGTAAGGCGAGGTAAATGAACTCGTCTGCCTTATGAAGCGTTACCTTTGCCTCGGGCTTGAGCTTCTTTAAGGATGCGACGCCACCCACGTGGTCTAGATGGGCATGAGTTATGGCGATCGCCTGCAGGTCGAATCCGTGTTTGTCGATCGCCTGCACAATACTTTCAGAATCGTCACCCGGGTCGATACAGATCGCGCGCCGGGTTTTTTCACAACCAACTATGCGCGTGTGTTGTTGGAAGGCGGTGACAGTTAGCTCTTCGATGATCATGTCAGTGGTCAGTAGTCAGTTGTCAGTAGTCAGTTGTCAGTAGTCAGTAGTCAGTTATTTCGAGCTTTGTACTTTGTGCTTTGTACTTGGACGTGTAATTTAGGCTCGCGCGCTGTACTGGATCACCGCTTCTGATACCGAAGTACAAAGTACCAAGCACAAAGCACAAAGTGCAAAGCACAAAGTACAAAACTCGAACAACTGACCACGGACAACTGACTACTGAGCTCTTCGGCAGTTATAATTCCCCGATTGAGATTCCGCTCTTGAGCAATTTGTTGTAAGCCAATGCCAATTAGTACTAAATCCGCCCCGTTAGCTCAGATCCTGGATGAATTGACTGCCGTAGGTGCGCCGGAGCTGACGGAGCACCTTTCCGCCGATGCGCTTAAGTGTTACGCCTGCGGGCATCGTTGTCTGATCAAAGAGGGGAAACGCGGCATCTGCAAAGTGCGCTTCAACGAAGCGGGGGAGCTTCGGGTTCCGATGAATTACGTCGCCGCGCTCGCCTGCGACCCAACTGAGAAGAAGCCCTTTTTCCATGTACTGCCGGGCTCTGATACTTTGACTTTCGGCATGCTCGGTTGTGATCTCCATTGCGGCTATTGCCAGAACTGGTTGACTTCGCAAGCTTTGCGCGACGATGCGGCGGGAACTTCTCCCACAATTCTCACCAGCGACAGGTTAGTTTCGACGGCCAAAGCCTATGGCGCAGCCATAGTAGGCAGCAGTTACAACGAACCCTTAATTACCGCCGAATGGGCAGTTGAAGTTTTCAAGAAAGCGAGACCCGAAGGCTTCAAAACCGCGTTCATCTCAAACGGCAATGCTACCCCACAGGTGTTGGATTATCTCCGGCCCTGGACCGACTGTTACAAAATCGATTTAAAATCCATGAGCGATAAAAACTACCGGCAGCTTGGCGGGGTGGTGGACAACATTTTGGACACTGTGAAGATGGTAATCGAGCGCGGCTTCTGGGAAGAGATCGTCACGCTGGTGATTCCGGGCTTCAATGACTCCGAAGAGGAACTCAAACGCGCTGCGGATTTCATCGCTTCGGTCTCCCCCGACATCCCCTGGCATGTGACGGCATTTCATCAGGATTACAGAATGACTGAAAATGCCAACACGACAGCCGAGCAACTGATTCGCGTCTGCGAGATTGGACAGGAGGCCGGGTTGCGCTACATCTATGCCGGAAACCTTCCTGGCCGGGTGGGACGTTGGGAAAATACCTATTGTCCTTCATGCGACGAGATGCTCGTGGCGCGGCACGGATACCTCATTAAAGAGATGAAGGTCACGCCTGAAGGTACATGCCCAACTTGCGGCACGATTATTCCGGGTATTTGGTCATAGTTCATTACCTGGCTCCGCCGCTTCCCCTGCGGAAAGCCTATGGCGTTCCGTGTGCATCATTCTTAACCTTTTGAGGCTACGTCTCGGGATGCAAAGGCGTAGCCTCAAGTTGTTTTGCACGGTTGCAGAAAGGCAAGGCCTTTCCGCGAGGCGGCGTAGCCGCACGTCCAGTCTCTACCTTGGCGAAGGAGTAGCGGCGGCCGGCTTTGGCGATGGACTCGCCGCCGCAGGTTTTGGCGAAGGAGTAGCCCCCGCCACCGCGCCTCTGGAGACCGGCGTACCGTGGTGGAACACGGCCAACCATTTTCCATCGCGCTTGGCCCAGATTGTCGAGTGACGTTCTGCCGGCATCGGCCCCGGGAGTTTGACGTGGTAGGTCACTAATGCTGCATCCGCGTCAAACGTTACCGATTTGAACTCGCTCAGTTCAGCCCTTGAGAAATCAAACTGGCTAACTCCTTTAACTGAGCCGGCTTTGTCGTAGACTCCGGTCGGTTCCACTTCTATAGCCTCGGGTGCAAGAAAAGCTGCGAAGCCGTCGTAATCCTTGCGCTTCAGCGTCTCCCAGAGTGCCTTTTCAGTTGCAATAGGATCGGCGCCGGTCGTCGCCGGAGTCGGAGTTGCCGTCGGACTCGCACTCGGCTTCGCAGGCGACCTCGCGGGAGCGGGTGGCGGCGGCGGCGCGGTACTCACTTCACACTCCTGATGATAGGCCGCCACCCACTTGCCACCGCGGTTGACCCAAGCCGAGCTTGCCCTCACCGATTGCGGCCCAAATTCTTTCCCCTTGAACTTTCCTTTGAGAACAGCGTGGTAAACGAGTACGACGGCGTCTTTATCAATGGGAAGGTACTTCCAGTCGGAGAACGTGACTTCAGTGGGTTCGTATTCTTTGACTCCAGCGATCGAAGCGGCTTTGTCATATACGGCATCCGGAAGCACCTCAACCTGATCCTCGGCCAGCATGTTGGCAAAGGCGTCATATTCCTTGTTTTTGATCGCATCCCAGATGGCCTTTTCTTTAGCAATGACGTCCGCCTCAGAGATCGCCACTGAGGCCGGGGGCGCGGTAGCGGCGCTATTGGTCGGTGCTGCTTCTCTATTTGTTGGCGGCGCGGCGCAGGCCGCGGCAAACGCCAACAGCAGCACGAGTGCGTAACACTTATTCATCAGTAGAACTCCTGGCAAGGGCTGGTAGAGCGTTTGCGTGGTTCTATGCCAAAAGCATCTGGCAGTCAAGCAGTTTGACCCAGGCCTGATGCTCGCGCCACACTTCGCCAGTTTGCTATCTTGCGAGTCACAGTCGTGGAATTGGCCCCTCGACGTGATGAATCCGGCAGGCGGAACGCGGCTGCCGGATTCCTCAAAGAGGTCTTACGACGTCGGCCTGGGACTAGAAGCTGGACTCGATCTGGGCGTAGGACTCGACCTTGGCGTGGGCGTCGATCTCGGCGTAGGGGTCGACCTTGGCGTCGGCGTCGGCGAAGCGGAGGCTGCGGGGTTTCTGATCGGAACTGAGGCTCCCGCCACCAGTTTCCACTGGCCGTTGCGTCTGACAAAGGTATCGATGAAACGGTACTGGCCACTAATATCAATCACCTTTCCATCCGCGCCTTTGTGCTTGCCCCCCTTTACAATGCTCCGTCCGCTAACCAAAGCAGCATCATTATCGAGCACTTTCACCTGGAGGTCTGTCACCTCCCAGGAGTCAGCCGTCAAAGCGCCGGTCTCAATATCTTTGGTATCCTGCGCCTTGCCTCCTGCTGTGCCGTCCGGGTAAACGAAGATTGCATCGTCTGCTTCTACCCGCCTTACCGCTTCAACGTCTTTCTCTCTTAGGACACGGGGCCAATCATTTTCTATGCGCAGCAATTCCGTCTCGATGGCCGCAGTATTGACTGTTTCGCTTGCTGGGGTGGCAGTGGCAGCAGGCGCGGCGCGATTCGTGTCCGGAGCAGTAGCACAATTCAGTTGAGTAAGGACAGCGAGCGACGCGGCAAGCAACAGCGGCAACGCTAAAGCATATCGTTTCATTGAAGGACTCCTTTAATTTACAGTAGTGGTTGAAACTTCGAGAGAGTTCCTGGCGCTCACGGTCCAGAGGACCTGAGGGATAGGCGGAAGCGTGGAATGCGCTCCTGCCGGACGTCTTAAACGTGAATGCAAGCGGTTGTTTTTTGATGCATCCTGCGTATAAGCCAAAACATCCGGGGAGTCAATAGTTAATAAACAAATTGCTCAGGGTTGCTCGCGCGTCGATCCCGCGAGAAGGCAGGCAGGTCACCTAAATCTCTTGACCGGGTCATCGCTATTGACAGAGCCAAGCTCTCGGTATTATCGTCCGAGAATTCGGATCCCGAGCGGGAGGCCCTCGGTAACAGTCTGAATGATTGAAGTGACCTTGGCCTTCGACGCTCGCCCTCCGCTGGTGCGGCCAGACCGCAGTTTTAATCAAAAAGGAGAACCCCGATGATTCGCGTTTTCAGAATCTCAACCTCCACAACCCTGGTGGTGCTGACGGCCCTTTTGTTTCAAGCCAGCCTCACAATTAGCACGGCCCAAACGCAGAAAGCCCGGGCCGCTTCCGGCGACGATACTCCGTTATTCCATGAATACCGCAGCGTTCAAATAGGCATGACTGCTGAGGAAGTACGTAAGAAACTAAACAATGCGAGCGACAAGAGTGATGAGCAGGATTTTTTTATATTCAGCGACAATGAATCAGCTCAGGTGTTCTACGACAAGTCAAAGAAAGTCTTTGCCATCTCCGTCAACTTCCTGAACGGTGCGCGCGATTTACCGACCGCCAAGGTTATATTTGGATCAGACATACCGGCCAAACCTGATGGGTCGATCTACAAAATGGTGCGCTACCCAAAGGCTGGCTGCTGGGTATCATTCAGCCGTACAGCCGGCGATTCGCCTTTGACCACGGTAACCGTGCAGAAAATTGAGTAGCGATAGCGCGGTCCAGCCGTTGGAAAACTGAGGCCGCAAGAGGCCTCTGTTCGATCATACCCTGTTTTAGATTGAAGCTTCTCACCGTGTCCTCACGCCTCGATCGCCCCCCTCCTATTTGACGGATACAAAATCTTTCCCTTGACAATCCAGGGGAGGGCTTATACTGTGTTCCCTAGATTATCTAGGGAGACTGTTAGGATGGCACACGCCCGAACGGACCTGATGCAAGGCACGCTGGAGTTATTGATTCTTAAAACGCTCTCACGTGACTCGATGCACGGTTATGGCATTGCTCAACAAATACATGCAGCTGTGGATGATTTGCTAAAGATCGAAGACGGATCGCTTTACCCGGCTCTCTACCGCATGGAAGAGCGCGGTTGGATTACGTCCGAGTGGGGCGTTTCGGAAAACAACCGTCGAGCTAAATTCTACAAACTGACCAGGGCGGGACGAAAACAGCTTGACGGAGAACGCGCCAATTGGGAACGCGTCTCTCAGGCGATTACTCGAATTTTACAGACTGCTTAGCCACAATTCTAACGAGGGCAGACGATGAAAGGCGCAATGGGTCGCTTATTGAGGCGTTTCGGTAACGAGGAAACAACGCGGGAGATTGATGAAGAGTTGCGCTTTCACCTTGAACTGCTAACGCGATCTTATCTGCAGCAAGGCATGTCACCGGCAGAAGCTAGAGAGGCGGCAGTAAGACGCTTCGGGAATGTCGAGCGGATCAAGGGAAAGTGCCTGGCTATCAGCAGACGGCATCAACCATTTGTTGTTGCATTGAAGTCTTTCTTAGTCTTCATGTTTCTCGCGGGAATTTGGGTGCGTATGCGTAGCACGGATCTCGACACCAGGCATTTGGGCGGGCTGTTGATTGCCGTACCTATTCTGAGTCGTTTGTTCCTCTATGTCCGTGATTTGAATCCGTCGACGTCCCTTTCAAAACCTGAAACGGTGTCTCCGTTGAGGTTGAACGAAGATGCCCAGCCACTGTTTAAGTCCTATGACCAGGGAATGCTTACGCCAGTTGAGCGTCTGATTTCCGATAAGTAATCGCACAGAAAACTAAAGCCGGTTTAGCTTCAAAGAAATTCAATTTTGAAGAAGAGGGACAGGTGTGTCCGAAGCAGGGAAGCCTATGCTTGAGATTAATGAGCTGGAGAAAACCTATTCGAGCGGCATTCAGGCGCTGAAAGGGATCAGTCTTGAAGTGCGGGCGGGAATGTTCGGGTTGCTCGGGCCGAACGGGGCAGGCAAGACGACCTTGATGAAGATCGTGGCAACTTTGCTCGAACCTGACTCGGGCACGGTCGAGATGAATGGCGTGGACTTGATCTCCCGCAAGGATAGCGCGCGTCAGATGCTGGGTTACCTGCCGCAAGAGTTTGGGCTTTATCCTACGCTAACAGCGGAGCAGACCCTTGACTACTTCGCGAAGCTGAAGGGGGTGTGGAAGACTCATGAGCGTCGCTCCCTGGTAGGCGCACTTCTCGAAAGAGTCAATCTGTCTTCCGCTCGCAAGCAGCGGGTTGGAGGATATTCGGGAGGGATGCGACAGCGACTGGGGATCGCCCAGGCTCTGATCGGCGAACCTAAGCTGATTATTGTTGACGAACCCACCGCCGGATTGGACCCGGAGGAACGAGTTCGTTTTCATAACTTGCTTTCTGAAACCGCGGGTGAAGATACCGTCGTCATCCTCTCAACTCACATTGTTTCCGACGTCTCGAACCTCTGCAGCCAGATGGCCATCATTCGACATGGCAAAATCCTTGTGTCGTGCACGCCGCAGCAGGCGATCGACGGGCTCAAAAACTCCGTCTGGGAAGCAGCGGTGGCGCCTGAACACGTCTCGGCATTGAAGGCACGCTGCCAAGTAATCTCTTCGCAGATGTTGGGTGGGATGGCGCGGTTGAGGGTGATATCAAAAGGCGAGCGACCAGGCGAAGAGTTTACTCCGGCAGCCCCCGCTCTCGAAGATTTCTATTTTGATCTGGTAAACCAACGGGACAACTCGCTCGACAAGGGCGGGTCAAAATGAGAAACCCCGCCCGGACGCCGTTTGTCGCTGTCTTTCAGAACGAGGTACTACTCAATTGTAAGCGCGTTGCTCCTTATGCCTTGATGGTTTTCTTCAGTTCCAACGCTGTACTGTGGAGTGTCGCCGGAGCCGCCGTCCACCAAGGTTGGGCCACGAACAGCGACTTCTACATTGGCAGGAACTTCGGAGGCTTTGCCTTCGGTATACTGGGCCTCCCGCTCTTCGCCGCTCTCATCATGGCAGAGCCTGTAATCAGGGACTTCCGCCTGGGCGTCGACCCGCTGATCTTTTCAAAGCCTGTCACTCGCGCCCAGTACCTGTTGGGAAAATTCTTCGGCAGCTTCTTTGTGCTCGTCTGTTGTCAGGCAGCTTTCGCGTTGACGCTGGTCTTGCTTCAAGTCTTCCACACTTCGCGGATGGTTGTCCTCCCGTTCCGAATCTTCCCCTATTTCAAACATTTCTTCTTTCTGGTGGTCATCTCGTACTTACTCTTTGCCGCCGTCTACTTTACTATCGGCACACTCACGCGCAGTGCCAAAATCGTTTACGGGTTAGCGTTATCGTATTACCCGCTCTACATCGCCTATCAGCTGGTCATATTGAAGAATCTGCCGCCGCGCTGGCGCACAATTCTTGATCCTTTGCTAATGCGCTCGCTGGATACGCCATTTGGGCGAGATGCAGCTTGGGTCGATAATATTGTAGCCAGTTACACCCCGGAAATGATCGCAAACCGTGCGTTGGTGATTGTTGCCGCTGCCGTTTGTCTGACAATTCTTTACCTACGCTTCGCAATAGCCGAGCGACCGGGAGATGTAGAAAAGTTTTCAGTGCTCAACCTGTCGACGGCAGCCGAAAGAGTCTATTACGACTCGGACAGCATTCAAGAGACGCGCGGTGACCAGTTCGAGAAGCCTGATTCCCCAAAGCAAGAGATGCTCCCACTCCCTGCAGTCGCCAGGGGTAACGAAGGAACGCGCGCCAACGTGAATAAGCTGATCGCCGCCTTAGGCGTTGAGTTTCGCCTACTTCGCGCTGAACGAAGTCTGGTCGTGATTATGCCTCTGGCTATCTTCATGTCTATTTTGGAAGTGGCTTTCTATGAGGTTACGCCTGACGTCTCGTATTCCGCCGCTTACGCGACCAACACAGTGAAGTTGTTATTGCTATTCCTGACAGGCTTTACTGTTTTCTACACGGGCGAAGCGATGCATCGGGATCGCGAAGTGAGGATTGAGCCCGTCTTATGGGTTGTGCCCGCTCAGAACAATGTCTTCCTGCTCTCAAAATTCTTAGCAACGCTATTTCTAACGTTTTCTTTAGTCACGCTGGTCGGTCTGATCGCAATCGTGATCCAATTTCTCAGGGGTCACACGCCGGTTGAAATCCCGGCCTTCCTTATAACCTACTCAGTTATTCTGCTGCCAGGCATAGTTCTTATGACCGGGGTATCCATCGCGCTGAATGTGTTGTTGCGGGATAAATACGTTGCCTACGCGGTGAGCATCGGAACAGCCGCGGGACTGTTTTATCTTTACAGCATTGGTTATAACCATTGGCTCTACAATCCCCTGCTTTATCAACTTTGGACATATGCGAACCTCACGGGCGCGGAAAGCAATCAAGCAACAATCCTGATACAGAGAGTTTACTGCCTTGCACTTGCGAGTATGTGTCTAGCGCTCTCGCACCTCTTCTTCCAACGCAAATCAACGAAAGGGTTGCAGGTGAATGGTCGTCTCAGTACCGCGGGTTGGTCAATCCTGATCGCAGTCGTCTCAGTAGCAATAGCCCTCGTGACCGGGTTCAACATAAGTTCCTCGGTGCATTGACTTCACTGACCGCACCAACACCACCAGCTGTTCACCTGCATCAGAGACCTACTTTACAGGACGCAATGGGCTACAATGTTTGCATCTCAAATGATGCAGATTGTGGAACCATCTCAAATCGGGAATGCCGGTCGGATAGGTCTGTCGCGTGCAATTAAGAAACAGGCACTGAGCATCGGCTTTGACAAGGTGGGGATCGTGCCCGCTGAAGCGCTCCCCAGCGAGCGCGGACGATTGCACGAATGGCTGAACCGCGGATATCAGGGCGAGATGAGATGGATGGCTCGCGATCCTGAAACACGAGCCGATCCGCGCCTCCTTTTCCCTGAAGGAAGGTCGGTGATCGTCGTCGCGCTCAATTATTACACGCCGGACGAGCACTCCAGCGATCCCGAGACGGGTAAAGTTTCTCGTTACGCCTGGGGCGACGATTATCACGAAGTGGTCGGCTCGAAGCTGCGCACACTCCTGGGTTGGATTGAGGAACAGGAGCCCCAGGTTGCCGGCAAAGTATGTGTCGACATTCAACCGATGATGGACAAAGCCTGGGCTGTACGCGCCGGCCTCGGGTGGATCGGCAAACACACGAATCTGATCACCCGTGAGTTTGGTTCGTGGGTTTTCATCGGAGAGCTGCTGTTGAACCTCGATCTTGAGTATGACGGCGATCAGGTCGAAGACCACTGCGGCAGTTGCACTCTCTGTATCGATGCGTGCCCGACCAGTGCCATCACAGAACCTTACGTCGTTGACTCCAACAAATGCATTTCCTATGCAACTATCGAATCGCGCGCGCCGGAGATGCCGCTGGCGATTGCTGAGAACCTTGGAGGCTGGGTTTATGGTTGTGACATCTGCCAGGATGTGTGTCCCTGGAATCGTTTCGAGACACCATCCAGCGAAGATCGTTTCCAACCGCGGGCAGGAAGCGTCAACGTGAAGCTCGCAGAAATTCTCGGTCTAACTCCGCAAGTCTATGCGGAGCGCTTTCGTGGAAGCTCAATGAAGCGCGCGAAGCTTGCGGGGCTGCAGCGCAATGCTCGCGCGCTGTTGGGAAACCGCGAGCGGTAGAGGCTATGTTAAAAGCTAAAAGGGTCCGCGGTAATTTGTAAGGTTAGGAAAGGTTCATTTTCCATTTGTCATTTTCCATTGTCCGTTTTTTGCATCTCATTTCGTGTCCGTTCGTGTGATTTCATGGATCGTTTCCTTGGCCCAGGGAACCGAACGATCCACTAAACCACACGAACGGTCACGAACAAGTAATCAACGCCAAATGAGACATGGGAAATAATGGAAAATGCAAAAGAGCCTCTCCTCATCTGCAAGTTAACAGGCCTTGAGCCGTCACTTAGAAGCGACAATTAGGAGAATACAAAATGAAATCCCTGATCCTGCGTCTGGCTTACTGCGCCCTTATGCTGGCTTCGTTTCACGCAATTCAAGCACAGAATCCCAAGACACCTGCCGATCTGCACCGGTTAGCCGCCGAGTATTACAACTGGCGCAACCAGAATTTCCCCGTCTTCTCCAGCGACGCAGGACTGCATACCTGGGACAATCGGCTAACTGATTATTCGCTCTCGGCAGTCCTGGCGCGGCGGCTGCACGCCAAAGAATTGCTCGCAAAAGTCCAGGCGATGCCGACGGCGGATTGGAGCAAGGAAAATCGCATTGATTGGCTGATCTTCCGCGCCCAGCTTGAAAACGTAGTCTTTTTCAATCGCGTGATCGATTCTGAGCAAACTGATCCCCAGATCTATGTCAACGAATGCAGCAATGGCATTTTTTCGCTACTCAAAAAAGAATACGACACGCCACGCAACCGCGCGCTCTCAGCCACCGCGCGCTTAAAGCAGATGCCGGCATTGATCGAGCAGGGGAAACAAAACCTGATTAAGCCGGTGCGACTCAACGCGCAACTCGCCATTGAGTCCGCGCGCTCGATCGATAGCCTATTTACTGAAAGCTTGATGACTTTGGCTAAAGAGTTGTCCACCGCCGAGACAAATGAGTTGGTGAAGTCCCGTGATGCGGCCCTCACATCTCTTCGTGGCTTTGCCGATTGGCTGGAAAGACGCTTGCCGGGGATGGTTCCATTCAAGCCCATGGGCGAGGAAAACTATAACCACATTTTGAAGAACATTTATCTCTTGCCACTTGACGCAAACCAGGTGGAGATGTTGGGCCAGGCGGAGCTGGCGCGTTATCGAGCTTTGGAATCGCTGCTGCCGGATCCCTCGCTCGCCGATCCTAATCCCGCGCGTAGTAAGAATATTCCTCCCGACCAGCAAGCCTTTCTGAAAGCGTACGAGAGCCGGCAGGAGGAGATGATAAACTTTCTCAAGACGAATAAACTTATCTCCCTGCCCGACTACATTGGTCCGTTCTACATTCGCCAGCTTCCAGAAGCGTTCAAACCCACAAGTCCAGGCGGGTTCATGAATCCTCCGGGCGTTTACGACAAAGACTCCAGCGGTTTCTATTTCATTCCCACTTACAATCCGGCCAGTAAAAACTTTTACATTCGCGCGGCGATCGAAGAACCGCGGCCCATCCTCGGTCATGAAGGAATCCCCGGCCACTTTCTCCAACTTTCGATAGCCAATCACCTGCCCAATGAAATCCGGCGGCAGCATGGCGACGGCATCTTCGTCGAAGGCTGGGCGCTCTACGGCGAGGAGATGTTGATGCGCACCGGACTCTATCCCAACAATTCACCAGGCGAGGGCCAGATACTGCGGCTCTCCCGTTACCGCGCCGCCAGAATCGGCGTCGATGTAAATCTGCACACTGGGAAGTGGACGTTTGAGCAGGCGGTGAATTATTTCATGGAAGCGGGCGGTCTGGATCGCGAAGCTGCGACTGGCGAGGCTGCCGGCGCCGCAGCAAGTCCCACTCAGAAGATCACCTACATGGTGGGCAAGTGGCAGATCATGCGATTGTTGGGCAAGTATCGCGATAAGCAAGGTGCAAACTTTCGTCTGGGCCAGTTTCACGACGACTTGTTGAAGAATGGCAGCCTGCCGATTTCGATTGTTGAGTGGATCCTGCTCGACGATCGAACTTCCCTGGATCAGGCACTACGATGAGATAAGGCCCGAGGGACTGATGAGATTTAGCATGCGAGACGAGTTGCCACTCACTTGCGGAACCGAGGAGCGGTAATCACACGCAAAGACGCAAAGGGGCAAAGACGCAAAGGGGCAAAGACGCAAAGGGGCAAAGACGCAAAGTCCATAACGTACTCTTCTTTGCGTCTTTGCCCCCTTTGCGTCTTTGCGTGACATTCTTGTTTGAAAGGGTGCGACCTAACAAAAGCATTACTGCTGAGGATTGCCTACCAAAGCTTTTCCGATTTCGTCCAACATTCTACCGAGTGAGGCGCCCTCTAGATTGCACATCGCGGCAATGACAATACTCTTCTCCGGTAGCACGTAGAGAAGAGTGCTGGTTCCGGCCTGACCTCCTGAATGCGAGAAGAGTTTCATGCCTGCTCTCTCACCTACGCCCCACCCCAGCCCGTAGGTTGTTTTCTTACCGTCCTTCGTTTGCTGCGGTGTCCACATTCGTTCCAGTGCCGGTTGCTTGACGAAAGTGCCCGTCATCGATGCGTGCCCAAACTTCACCAGATCCACTGAAGTGGAAACAAGGCCTCCGCCAGGAACTTTCATGCTGGTATCGTGCAACTGGGCATTGTACAACTGGCCCACTTTCACTTTTCCTTTCACCACCGCAGGCAGTTCAGCGTAGGTCCGATCGTCCAGTTTCAGGTAGCCGCGAGCGCGATCAGGAATGACGAAGAAGTGGTCATCATTGCGAGTGTGGGCCATGCCGGCAGGTTTAAAAACGTTCTCCTGCATGTAATCTTCGTAACCCAATCCCGCTGCGCCCTCAATTGCACAGCCCAAGACACTGTAGCCGTAGGTGGTGTAGTGGAATTTCGATCCAGGTTCGTGCAGCAGCGGATCATCCTTAAAGAGTTTTAGCGACTCTTCTATCGTGAAGTAGTGGGTCGTACCGCTCGACTCACCGGGTTTGGTGTAATGACGGACTCCGCCTAAGTGCCCGAGTAGTTGCCGGGCAGTTACGGGCCAGGGTTTTTCTGGGAAAGCTGCGCAGTACTTCTGGATCGGCGCATCGAGGTCGAGTTTACCCTGCTCAGCCAGGAGCACCACCGCCGTGGCGGTCATGGGTTTGGCGATTGAGGCCGTGCGATACACCGTAGTTGCTTTTACCGGAATGGAATGCTCAAGGTCAGCAGTGCCGAAACCTTTCGCGTATCGAACCTGGCCGTTGATTCCCACCGCCACGGACATCCCCGGTATGCTTTGCCTGGTCATCTCCTGCTGGATCAGGGCTTCGATCTGCTTGATAGTTTCTGCTGCTAATTGTCCGCTATGCGCTGTTCGAGGAGCATTACTCTGCCCGGAAGCTGATGCAGCCAGCAAGATGAAACAAGCTAACGGCCAGGGCAGCCGACGATGCTCAGTCATGCGTAACCTCCAATCAAGTTAAGAGCCGATTCACGAAGTTAAGAGTTCAACCTTTAGTTGTGGATTGAGCAGCATGCAAGCTAAAGCGTGAACTCTCAACTTCTTGAATCACTTAAGCCTCCTGCCTTGCGAGCTATGACGACAAGCACAGTTAGGATGGTGGTTACGATCGCCGACAGCAGGCAGAATTGGCAGAAGTGGCCAATGACGTACGCTTGCAAGTAGAGCAGCCAAAGGGTCGTTATGAACATCAATCCTGCCAGGACGGTGAGAAGAGTCCCTGTCAGTTTATAATCAAAAGCTGCGAGAGTCGCGAGGCTGAAAGCTGAGAAATATGCCGTTGCGCCAACAAGTGCTAACGGAATTCCCCGCACAGTTGCATAGGGACTGCTAAGAACTTCAGAACATCCGCTAACAACGGTGCACTTTACGCTGCGGCCTGAAATGTGTTCGACCGTCAGATAAATGGAATCAGCGAGGCCCACAAGCGCGACCAACGCTGCTACGCCGTAAAGAAGCGCCGCTTTTCGGGAGTGAGCTTCTGCTTCGTGATTTCCAGGTGGCATAGACTTCTCAGTTCGTGTCATGAGGTCAGTACTACCGCGCGGTGGTACTGACCTCATGACACCAGAGTTACCTGCAGCCGATCCCCGACTTAATCAGAGGTTCCTGAAGTCTATGCCACCTACTTTCCGGAGCTCGTTAGTTCAACATTAATCAGCACTCGAAGTTTCTCTGGTGCCAGTGACTCAAACGGCACTTCACGCCCGTTGAGAAAAACAGTGGGCGTGCCTTTGACCCCGAGCGCGTGCGCGCGTTTTCCATCAAGGAAAATTCTCTGCTCGACAACCTGACTACTGAGATCTCGTCTAAAGCGTTCCAAATCGAGTCCGATCTTCTTTGCGTAGCCTTCGAAGGTTGGGCGCGCGTCAAACTCTCCGTGCCAGGTTCTTTGGTTTTCAAAAATCAGATCGTGCATCTCCCAAAATTTTCCTTGCAAGCCGGCAGCCTCGGCTGAACGGGCAGCCACCAGAGCGTGTGGATGTGCCGGCACGAGCGGGAATTCGCGAAAGATTACTCGCAAGCGCGGGCCAAACTCTTTCTCCATAGTCTTCAATACAGGATGCAACAGGCCACAAGGCGGGCATTCAAAATCGCCAAACTCTTCCAGAGTCGCCGGCGCATCCTCTGGACCAATCGCATGCGGGGGTTGAGCTCCGGGTTCGGTTGAATTTGAAACCTTAGCAGCCGGACTGGGAGATGCGGCCGCAGAGTTGGGAACGGAGTAAGTACTCGCCGACCCACTTGAATCACTGGAGCGCGTTAGATACCAACCTGCCCCCAACGCGACGCCCAGAACCGCGAGAATTATTAGTAAAGGTAGAGTGCGTTTCATATTGTTAGCTTTACTTAACTGAATACTGCGCTGTTTTCTCCAGATTGCCATTAACGGAGACCTCAACCCTGTATTTTCCGCTGGGCCAGTCCTGAGGCAAGGTTAAATGCCCGTGAACAATGTTCTCTTGCGCGCGGGTGGTATAGTCAATGTCCTTGATCTTTTCGTTCTTGGAACCACCGGCGTCCACAATAAACCATGAAAACTTCATTTTAGTTCCAGCGTTTGCGGCATCCAGTTTAGCGACGCAATGTATCGTGCGGTCGCCCGGGCTAAACACATTGGTCTGGTCTCCGGGATCCCCCTTTCCATTATCTTTGGCCATATGCAGTTCTGCAATGGCCCCCGTAGAAGTCGCCTCTGAGGCGGCCCTGCCTTCGGTAGCGCTGTTTGTCGATACGTTCGTGGACTTCTTTCCTAAACTGCAAGCAACGACGACAAAGAGTAACAGGCCAACGGCAAGCCAGGCTGAGTTAGGTTTCATGGAAGCATTTTCTCCTCGGAATCTCTTAAGGGTTTGCGGAACTTATCCAGGCCTAGGCAACTGCCGCCAGCGTGGCGGCGAGTGAACGGAAGATCCCGCGCCCATCGACGGAGCCAAGCAGATCTTCGCAGGCGCGTTCAGGATGCGGCATCAGGCCGAGCACGTTGCGTTCGCGGCTGCAGATTCCGGCAATATTGTCGCGCGAGCCGTTAGGATTGGCGGCGTCCGTCAAGCCTCCATCCTTATCGCAGTAACGGAATATGATACGGTCCTCTCGTTTGAGTTCGGCCAACGTATCCTCACCACAGAAGTAGTTTCCTTCAGCGTGGGCTATCGGAAGTCGCAGCACAGACCGACGTTTAAGTTCGTTCGTAAACGGAGTGTCGGCGGTTTCAACAAGCACGAAGATATGTTCGCAAATAAAATGCAGATCGCGGTTGCGTATGAGAGCTCCCGGCAACAATCCTGCTTCACAAAGAATCTGGAAACCGTTACATATGCCCAGGACGAACCTGCCACTCTGGGCAAACTTTTTGACCGAATTCATAACTGGTGAGAAGCGAGCCAGCGCTCCCGCGCGCAGGTAGTCGCCATATGAGAACCCGCCGGGAATAATGACCGCGTCGTAACTACTAAGATCGGTGTCACGGTGCCAGATAAAGTCTACCGGCTGGCCCACGTGTTTAGAAATCACGTGATATGCGTCGTGGTCGCAATTGGATCCTGGAAAAACTATGACACCAAACTTCACGCCTCAATCTCCAAGCTGAAATCCTCAATGATAGGATTTGATAACACCTCGCGAGCCATCCGCGCGACCGACTCGCGAGCGGCGGCTTCACCGAGAGCGCTGTCGAGCCCAATCTCGAAATACTTTCCCTGGCGAATGTCCGAGATGCCGCTAAAGCCGAGTAGCTCGACTGAATGCTGGATCGCCTTACCCTGAGGATCGAGCACCCCGGGCTTAAGATTCACATAGACTTTAGCTTTCATTAGTGTTTCATGCTCCCGCAGGACATACTAGACAATATATTGCGCGATGTGTAGCGGTTAGCTTAATATCTCCCCTGCCGGCTGATACTTAGATTAAGGCGAGCTCTTGCGCAGTTGCCGCAAGTGTTTCTTTCGTCGGATTCATCAATCCTTCCGATACGAAAACTTTGCAGAGGAGAAACTTTTACTATGGAAAACTATTCCGCTACAGGCAAATCCGCCATCGGCCTGGATGCAAACCTGGCCGCTGCTATTGGCTATCCCATCGGCATTCTTGGCCTTATTAATTTTCTAATTGACAAAGAAAACAAATTCGTCAGATTTCACGGCATCCAGTCAGTACTCTACTCAGTGGGCATCAGCGTCGTTTTCACTGTGGTTTGGATAGTCTTGATGATACTCGCATTTGCTCTAGCCGCTGTCTCTGAAGTCCTGGCCGCGCTGATGGGGGTGGTCATGACGCTGCTTTTCCTCGCGTTCTTCCTGGCCATCATAGGCGGCTTGTTCTATGCGGCTTACAAAGCTTATCAAGGCCAGATATTCAAGTTGCCGATCGTTGGCAACTTGGCTGAGAAAATCGTCAAGTAACGCCCCAGCCACCGACGATGGGCCACGAGCGACCTATCCGCTATGGCCCATCGTCCGGTCTTCCCCAAAGACCCGCTCAAAGACCACATCAATGTTTTTCAGATAGCTGCTGAGCGAAAAAGCGCGGTCAATCTCCTCGGTTGAGAGGTGCGCCGTAATATCCGGGTCAGCCTTCACCAGGGTTCGAAAGTCTTCGCCTTCGTCCCACACTTTCATCGCATTTCGCTGTGCCCACTCATAAGCCTGCTCGCGTAAGACACCTTTCTGTGTAAGTGCCAGCAACAGTTGTCCGCTGAAGATCAGACCCCTCGTCGCATTCAAATTTTCCAGCATGCGCTCAGGGTAAACGACTAGTCCATCAATCAACGAAGTTGCTTTGTGCAATATGTAGTCAAGCGCGATGCTTGAATCCGGTAATACCACACGCTCGGCGGAGGAGTGTGAAATATCGCGTTCATGCCAGAGCGCAACGTTTTCCAGGCCGACCAACGAGTTTGCCCGGACAACTCGGGCAATGCCGCAGATGCGCTCGGAGATGATCGGGTTACGTTTGTGAGGCATCGCGCTCGACCCTTTCTGGCCGATCGTGAACCGTTCCTGCGCTTCGCGCACTTCTGTTCGTTGCCAGTGCCTCACATTCAGCGCGAACTTGTCCAACGATGACGCGATAATTGCGAGGGTGCTGAGGAACTCAGCGTAGCGATCGCGCTGAATAATCTGCGTGGAGACCGGTGCCGGCCGTAAACCGAGTTGCTCACACACCTTCTCTTCGACTACCGGATCGAGATGGGCGAAAGCGCCCACCGCACCGCTAATCTTGCCCACCGCCACGGCTTCGCGGGCGCGCATCAAACGCTCGCGATTACGGCGCATCTCGTCATGCCAAAGCGCGAACGTCATTCCAAAAGAGGTTGGCTCGGCATGGATCCCATGAGTTCGGCCTACCTGCGGCGTATTCTTAAACTCGAGCGCCCGCCGCTTCAGCACAGCCATTAGGCCATCGATCCTTCGAAGCAGAAGATCACAGGCGTCTTGCAATAGTAGCGCGTTGGCAGTGTCAACTACGTCGGAAGAGGTGAGACCGTAGTGTACAAAGCGCGAGGCTGGACCGATTGATTCGGCAAGATTCGTCGTGAAGGCGATTACATCGTGGTTTGTGGTTTTCTCGATCTCATTGATGCGTTCGACTGAGAACCTGGCCCGCGACTTAATTTCCTGGAGCGCTTCGCGAGGAATCGTTCCCATCTCCGCGTGAACTTCGCAGACGGCAAGCTCGACGTCCAACCATTTCTGGAATTTGTTTTTCTCTGACCAGAGCCGGCCCATCTCCGGCAAGGTGTAGCGTTCAATCATGATCAATCTATCCGCAGATTACGCAGATTTCGCAGAAGGAACGATCCACGAAAATTCCACGAAAAGACACCAAAGGGCAGTTTGTGATCGTTCGTCCGATGTCCTGGGGCGGTTTGTTCAGTCAAGCCCCTGCCTGCTTCTTAATTTCTGTGAAATCCGCGTAATCTGTCGATTATTTTAGTGCCGTTGAGTTCACGAAATACCTCGCCAGCAGCCAACGGTTGTCGCGCTTGACGAGCGTGAAAGTTTCCATACCTGGAGCTTTCTCGAATTTTGTCTGGTAGGTGATAATAAACGCGTCACCTTTTAACGGGCCGCCTGAGTTGTGCTGCTCCGTGGCGCTATGCACCGTACGGGTTTCCACCTTACCTAGTTTTGTTTTTAGCGTTTTGAAAGCGGCAATGGACTGGTCAAGGCTCGCATCCTGCCGCCAAAGCTCAGACGCTTCGTTGTTTATCTTCTCGTACCGGTCGGTTGCTATATCCTCACTCACCGCATTAATTGCAGATTCAACTTCTGCGGGAATGCCACGGCGCTCTGCTTTTGAACCACAAGCTAGACCTGACAGGGAAAGCAGGACCACGAACAACCCTTGCGCCAGGAAGACCGACCGAAACGATTTTAGTCGAAGGAAATCGACCTCATGGCACTTCCACTTCGAGTTGCAGCGTTCATCCGCCATTCGCTCCTCACACTTCGATCCAGGGTGTCGGCTCCTTAGGAAATGAAAGAGTTATTTGCGTGTCGAAGGGAAACAGGGGCGAGCGCTCCTGCAGCGCCACTTCCGCTGAGATTTTGGCCAGGTAAGGATTATTGGCCCGTTGCGACAGGTGAGCCAGCACAATGTGGTCTGCGGTTCCATCAAAACCATAACGGAGCCAGTCAGCAACGTCTTCGTTAGAGAGGTGACCGAGACGAGACAGAATTCGTTGCTTCAGTTCCCACGGGTAGCTGTCGCAAGCTTTCAACATGTCGCGACTGTGGTTGGATTCGATGAGAATGGCGGCGCAGCCCCGTAATTGCTCGGTAATCAGCGTTGTGATGTGACCGAAGTCCATCAACGTGGCTATCTTGACACCCGCATGGGTAGCGGTGAATCCAAAGTTGTCGGCCGCGTCGTGGGGAATTGTAAATGGGTGAAAATCGATCTCCCCGATTCGGAAATCCTTGCTCGACTCAATCTGCTCGACTCGATCACTCAGTGCTGAGGCACGCTTGCGCGGTTCGTCATTTGTGACGTTTTCTTTCTCACAGATGTATGCATCGCACGTCTGAGCCGAGATATAGACGGGGCAGTCAACGGATCTAAGCAACACCCTCAGGCCGCCGGCATGATCACCGTGTTCGTGCGTGACTAAAACTGCATCAAGCCGGTGGACATCTTCACCGACAAGCGCCAGTCTGCGCGCTATCTCTTTGGCGCTCAGGCCGGCATCGACCAGAACGCGCGTTTCACCCGCAACGATCAGAACCGCATTGCCAGTTGAGCCGCTGCCGAGAACGCTAAGTTTCATGTTTAAGGCTCTAATACTCCGAGGAAAACAAAAGCAGACTTTATCACTTAACCAGGGAAACGGCTACAGAGTAATTGTGTAGGTTAGCTGAGGTCGACGATGTCACTTCCCAGTACGGAACCGCGAGCGGTAGCGACCGGATACTATAAATCAACTTTGGTAATTGCGGTTATATAAATGTTGGATGAAGAGATATGGTCGCAACCGCTCGCGGGTCCGTAGTGTTGTGGCAACTACCGAAATAGAGCCGCCTGCAGTTGTTCCTCGTTCAGATCTCGAGCCGTGAACGATCTACGTGAAAACCGTTTAGATTTCCGAGTGCACCAAGAGCCAGATTCTCCGTCGTAAAAAACGTGCGCGCGACTTGCTGCAGTTCGTCACAGTCAACCGCCTCGATTCGCTTAACAACTTCATCTGGTGAAATATGGCGGTGGTGAATGATCTCTTGCCGTGCGAGGGAGCTGGCGCGTGAGCTGGAAGATTCCAAAGCCAGTAGGATTGAGGATATCGCCTGTTCCTTAGCGAGTTTCAGTTCTGCCGAAGACACGCTTTCGTTTACGACCCGGCGTAATTCCTGCAGCGACAATTCGAGAACCTCGTCAAGATGTACCGGGGATGTACCCGCGTAGATCGTAAATACTCCTACGTCGGAGAACGTGCTGCCTCCGGCGCCAACCGAATAAGCAAGGCCGCGTTCCTCACGAACCCTTTGCCATAGCCGACTCGAGGTGCCGCCTCCCATCACCGAGGCAAGCAGGCTTGCGGCATACCGATTTTCGCTTCGGGCCGTCGGCCAGGGGGCCGCGATGATCAAGTGTGCTTGTTCGAGTTCTTTCTTTTGCTCAATCAGAATCGGGGCAGCAGGTAAGGGTGAGGAATTGGTCTCCGGCTGAGAATCGGGACCCCCATTAAGCCTGTTGGTCACGCCGGCAAACCCGCGCTCGACCATTTCGACCAATCGAGCGTGTTCGACATTGCCGGCAGCCGCAACCACAAGATTTCGAGGCGAGAACTCGCGGGCATGAAAAGCCGCGGTAGTTGCGTGATCAAAAGAAGAAACGGTTGCCTCTGTGCCTTCAATTGGTCGCCCGAGCGGTTGATCCGGAAAGTAAGCAGCGTTGAAAAGTTCTCCGAGTAACTCGTCCGGCGTGTCCTCAACCATTTTCATTTCTTCCAGAACAACCTTCTGCTCGCGCTCGAGGTCTTCCTGGTCAAACCGCGGCCGGGAAATGAGGTCTGCAATGAGATCGAACCCCTCCGGTAGGCCGCCGTCCGCAACCTTTAGGGCAAAGCCTGTCATCTCATGAGTTGTGTAGGCATCAAACTGGCCCCCCAGACGGTCAGATTCAACGGCTATATCCCGGGCAGACCGACGTTCGGTCCCCTTGAAAACCGAGTGTTCTATGAAGTGGCAAATCCCATTTAACTCGGCAGATTCGTGGCGCGAACCGCGACGGACCCAGATTCCGGCCGTTACGGACCTCAATCCGGGCATATGCTCCGACAAAACAGTGATGCCGTTAGCAAGCTTGGTGGAATGGACGTTGTCGATCATGTTTCGTTGTACCAATAAGGAGCTGAAACCGGAAGGTCCTTTTTACGGAACTTGAGATGGCATCGTAACATGGCGGGAAAACAGGCCGCAAACAGGGGTAATAAAGGCCTATTTGCTTGACAGATCTTCGCATATAGGCAGAGAATAAGCGCATTTAGTGGTTCCGGTAAGTCTCCGGCCTGAACCGGTTCGTCTTTGAAGGGCAAGTTGTTCCTTTTGCATGTTTAAGGGATGAACTAAGCAGCCCTTTACAAGTTGAGCAGACCAAACAAATGGCGTCGCTTGTCCCAAATACTCCCTGACGGGAGTTTGCGCTAGGAGGTCTTGCGTACATGAAAAGAGGATTGGGTTTAGGTTTAAGTCTGGTTATTTTCTCTACTTTGTGTTCTGTCGCTGCCCCTCCCGCGATCGCAGGCAAAGTTGCCCTCGCCACAATTACCGGTTCGGTAAAAGATAACGAAGGTAATCCTTTGTCTGGAGCGCTCATTTCGTTGCTCAAGGACGGCGCCAAGGACGTAATCAAGCAAACGCGGACCGGCTCCGACGGGCGTTTTTCCGCAAAAATTCTGCCGGGACGCTACGCCATCCGCGCCATTGCCGATGGCTTTAACGCAGTCGCGTTTGCTTCTGTCGAAGTGCGTGCGTCTCAGGAGTTAGTCTATCGCTTCAATCTCGAACCGATTGGATCGGGTAATACTCTGCCCGAACGACGCAAAGATCGCGAAGATGTCCGGTGGATCTTGCGGTCGGCTCAGACACGACGATCGATTTTTCAGGCGCAGGAAGGTGACGATGAAGACATCAAGGCGGCGCTGGGCATTGAGCAGGCAACTAGTGAGGCGCCTGCTACTACCGCTATTGAAGGGAGTGAGGTTTCCACACCCAACTCCGGAAGGCGCGCTACTGGCGTTCTAGAATCCTATTTCGCTGATAATCCCTACGGTCCCGCTTACCTCGGGCTTAACTTCGCAATTTCGACTCCGACCACCGACAACATCGAACTGGTTTTCGCCGGCCAGACGGGATTAGGTCCTAATGCACCCGAGCGCTTGGAAGTTAGCAGTCGCATTGCGATTGGCAAACGTCATCACCTCGGTATGAGCGTTGGGGGTATGCGATTGAAATCGCCGCTACTCGAAGCGATTGAGGATCGTCCCTTGGGGCAGTTTTCTGTGCGCGCTGTGGACGAGTGGATTGTCAGGGATGGAATAGTAATCGTGCTCGGTCTCGACTACTCGCGGTTTATTGGCGCGGGTGGGGCGGCGTCATTTACACCTCGCTTCGGGATTCAATTTGACACAAATGCGCGCACGCGCCTGAAAGCGGCTTACGCGCCGGCGGGTGAGGAGCACATTCAGAGTGTGGCGGGATTTGAAGGCACTCAGGTCGTTTTCAGTGAATCGGGAAACCGACCTATCGCTTACGTAGACGGACAAGCGGTGATGGAGCGAAGCCACCGGCTTGAATTCGGAGTGGAGCGCGTGATTGACAACAACTCGAATGCTGAGGCCACAGCCTTCTTTGATACCACTTCAGGCCGGGGAGTTGGGTTGCTTGGCACACCACTATCGGCCTTTTCCGGCACCACTGGCGAGGCTTTAATCAACGTCGCGAACCAGGACGGGAACTCAAAAGGAGTACGGGTGGTTTACACGAGACGTCTGGGCCACCATTGGACTGCCTCCGCGGGATATTCCTTCGGACAGGGGCAGCAGTTATCTTCGTTTGGTCTTTCGAACCCGGGCGAAGTGTTCACCAATGGGTTTTTCCATACTGGCGCCCTGCAACTCGTCGCGGTGTTAAATACTGGAACCCACGTACGCACAGTTTTGCGTTTCTCCCCTGATGCGACGGTTTTTGCTATAGACCCATTTGCCGGACGGCTGGGAGTCTACGATCCCTCATTGAGCATTCAGATTACGCAAGATTTGCCGAGCTTCGGTCTACCCGTGAGAGCCGAAGCCGTGCTCGATGCTCGAAACCTATTAGACGCTCAGGCAAACACGGAAAATGGAGAGATACTTACGCAACTGCTGACCGGACGTCGTTCGGTCCGAGGTGGCATCTCCGTCAGGTTTTAAAGGTAGGGGAGGTTAGGTTTAAGACAGTGGGTAAGGAGTGTCACTGTTCTTGAGTCTAACGCCCCTTTTTCCTTCAGCCCACCTGACGCGTTTTCTCCAAAATCATGGAAAACTACGAAATAATGAATTGAGCAAAAGTGCGCTTTCAAGTCAGCTTTTTTCAGGTGTGTTTGAGGGATCGCAGGTAAGTTGCCATAGCCCAATGTATTCGAGCCAAGAGCCAAAGCTTCAACTAGCAGGAGCCCCCCGGCGCGTTTGCTATCAGCTAGGAAGCGCTTGGGAACATACCTTGCTTTTCCAACTCGAGATCTGAGGTTTTGGCGCGGGCCGGGAAGTTTGAACCTGTGAAGAGATCAGTTCTTACAACTGGAACCTGGATGGTGCTAATCGGGGCAGCTGTCCTTGTCGCGGCTGGCTTCCTTAATTTTGCCCAGCGATCCCGTCACGAAACGCCTCCCTGGGATGGCGTGAGATGGGTCGATACCGGGCAGGGGATTCTGGCTGAGAGCGTGGAGCCAAGCTCCTCCGGTGCCCGAGCGTGGATTCTGCCGGGCGACCGATTGATTGCGGTAGGCCTGGATGGCGGCAGAAGGGAAGAAATTGCGCACGCGAAAGATGTGCAGATATATTTGGATCAAGCACGTGTTGGGGGACAGCTTCACTACCTCATTGAACGGCCGTCCTACCCGGAAGAGAGTCGCCTGTATTTCGCAGATCTAGACAATCTGGATGCGACTCACCAGTGGACCCCCCGCGATCTGTACATCAACCTGATCGGCGTGATCTATCTCTTTGTCGGTTTCTTTGTGCTTTTCAAGCAAGGTGGCCGTGCGCCCTTTGCTCTTCATTTCGCATCGCTTTGCCTGGCAGCTTTTGTTTTTCATTTCTATACGCCCGTAGGCAGTTATAGAGATCTGGATCTGGCAATCGCCTTTCTTAGGAACGCGGCTTTCATCGTATTCCCGCCTCTCTTTTTGCACTTCTGTGCAGTGTACCCGTCCAGACAGCAACTGTTTACCGAGCGGCGTTGGCGCACAGCTCTCATTTACCTGCCGGCTGCGATCCTGCTCCTGCTGGGTAGCTTTATCTACCTCCGCGATTTTTTGGCTGGGGGCATCGCGTTCCTGCGAGACATTCCAGTTGTATCTGAATCGTTCGTGGCCTTGTTTTGGAGGTTGAGCTTCTTTCACTTTGTGACGGCGCTGGTTGCGAGCGCGGCCTTGCTCGTGAGGACCAGGTTCAAAGCTAAGTCCGCTGTCGTTCGCCAACAGCTGCAGTGGGTTGTGTGGGGTACCTTACTTGCGATTGCCCCCTTCACTTTGCTCTATGCCGTTAGTTATCTCTTTGGCGCGCAAAGTGACCCGTGGTTGACCGATGCCGCGGTCTTGCCACTGATTCTGATTCCGCTCGCATTTGGCTATTCAGTTATTCGCTACCGCTTGATGGACGTCGAGCTAGTGGTTCGTCGCGTATTTGTTTACGCACTGACAACCCTGGCGATTGCCTTAATGATTGGATCGGTCGTGTACCTCGCCGGCCTCTATGCCCTGGGTGGCGACGCAAGCTTTACCTCAGGGCAGATTACCTTTCGCGTAGTGGTGGCAATAGTAGCCATGGCTGCGATTGTCATGATTGCCGCCCCGGTAAAAAACTTTCTACAAGAGCGAACCGACCGGCTGTTTTACGGAGAACGGTATGACATGCGCCATGGCCTGCTCGATTTTGGCCGCACCCTGTCTGCCACCACCGCCTTCGATCCCCTGCTGGATTCGCTAATCAGCCGCTTGCAGGAGGTGATGAACGTAGGCCGGGTCGCGATTTTCGTAGAGGACCGGACATCGGAGTCGGGATACCACTTGGCCCGTGCCGCCGGCCTTTCTTCTGAAATGGTAGTGCCCCCAGACTTTCGCGAGATGATCCGCGTGCGTTCCGCCGAAAACGGTGTGGTCCGGACCGACGACCTAGATTTGTCTCCCGACACTACCGGCTTCGTGCGTCGCGCCCTTCACTACTATGTGCCTTGTGTTGTACGAGGCCGCATGGTGGCAGTAATCGGATTGGGTAGGTCGGCCGATGGCGCCTTACTTTCGTCGGAAGATGTCGAAATTCTGCGTACCGTATCCGGATATGTCGCGGTGGCAATCGAGAACAGTCTGCTCTACCAGGAACAGCAAGAGCGCGCTTCGGAATTCAAGCTCCTTAAAGAATTCAACGAGTCGATCATCGAGTCCATCAATGTCGGACTTGTGGCCGTTGATCTTCAGGGAAGAGTCACACGGCTCAATTCCGCGCTGGAGTACATCCTGGACATCAAGCGCGATGAAGCAATTGGCCAGCACGTGCAAGATCTTTTTTCGGAGGACTTTGCCGAGACATTATGGCAAGTGCTTGGTCTTGAACGGTGGCTTCAGACTGAGATTCGCAACATTTACAAGATTCACACCGCTACATGCGCGGGCCGGACCCTTGTGCTAAATATCGCCATAGCGCCACTGCACGATGCGCAAGGACAGACCGGCGCGCTAGTTATGGTTGAAGACGTCACGTCGCGCATCCGGCTCGAAGAACAGTTGCAACAACGCGAGAAACTTTCGTCTATAGGTTTGCTTGCGGCGGGCGTAGCTCATGAAGTAAACACCCCGCTCACCGGTGTTTCTTCATACACGCAAATGCTGCTGGGAATGTTGCCGGAAACTGATCCCAAGCACGCACTGTTACAAAAGGTCCGTCGCCAGGCTGAACGCGCCACGAATATCGTTAATAATTTGCTGAATTTTTCCCGAAGTGGCAGCGCCACCGAGTTTGGTGAAGTGGACATCCATCGGGTGCTTGACGATACGCTTCAACTGCTGGAGCCGCAAATGCGAGGGAGCCGCATTGAGATCGTGCGCGCCTACAATCGGGATTTGCCGGACGTGTTTGGCAATAGCGGCAAACTACAACAGATTTTCACCAACCTCTTGCTGAATGCGCGCGACTCGATTCCCGATGGGGGTCGAATCACGATATCTACTGCAGCCAACGGGGGTGACACCCTGCTTATTGAAGTGGCTGACACAGGGATGGGAATTGCCCCTGAGAATGTGGCAAAGATTTACGATCCTTTCTACACCACTAAGGGCGTCGGACGCGGCACCGGGTTGGGGCTGGCGGTTTCCTATGGAATCGTTCAGGAGCACTCCGGCCAAATCAGCGTGGACAGTACACCTGGACGTGGCACCACCTTCCGCATCACGATACCGACAGCGAATAGTCGCGCCCGATTGCAGGCAGTTGGCGACTAAACAGAGCACGACAGAGCAGCAGAGTCAGGAGCAAACAGCGACATAGCTGCTTTGCCTCTGACTTTTGTTTTAAGTCTGATCTCGCCTACACTAACCTCCTGTTTGCGGAGAAAGACTTCGAACTTCATTCTTGTAATGACCTGCAGCGGAAGCTGGCAGGTTTAGTGTGCGCCAACGTGTTGCCGGCGGTCGTGAGAATTCATCCTTGAAGACAGAAAGACGTATGGCCAAGAAAGGCTCAATACTCGTTGTCGACGATGAAGAGATAATGCGTGACGTCTTAGAGACGCTCTTCTCGGCTGAAGGATATCGAGTGGACCTGGCTAAGACCGGCGAAGAAGGACTCGAATCATACGGGAGGCGCTCTTATGACGTAGTACTTCTTGATGTGTCAATGCCTGGAATTGGCGGTCTGCGTGCGCTGGAAGAATTTCTAAAGACGGATCCCGACGCGGTGATCATCATGATCACCGCCTATGCAACTTTTGACACCGCAATTGCCGCTTGGGAACGAGGCGCCTTCGGTTGTATACGCAAACCCTTCCAGAACGAACAAATCACAGCAACGATTGCCGCAGGCATAAAGCGCCGCCGCAAGGAGGAAGAGCGGCTAAGTCTGAGACGTGCCATGAGCCGGTCCGTCGACCGCGGAGCCATCGTTGGGCGTTCAGACGTGATGCAGGAGGTATTTCGGTTGGTGGAACAAGTGGCACCTGCCCGATCTACTATTCTGATCACTGGCGAGAGTGGTACCGGAAAGGAATTAATCGCCAAAGCGATCCACGAAGCTAGCCCTCGCGTCGGGAAGCCGTTCGTTACCGTCAACAGTTCGAACATTCCATCCGAACTGCTTGAGTCCGAACTCTTCGGTCACACTCGGGGCGCGTTCACAGGTGCAGTGGCAGTGAAGAAAGGTCTTTTTGAAGTTGCCGACGGAGGCTCGATATTTCTTGATGAGATTGGCGACATCCCGCCGGAAACCCAGGTGCGCCTGCTACGTGTCATTCAGGAACGCGAGTTTACCGCGCTCGGTGACACGACACCCAGGCGGGTGGACGTACGCATCATTGCGGCGACGAACATCGAACTGAAGGAAGCAGTAAAGCAGGGGACCTTTCGCGAAGATCTTTATTATCGCCTCGCGGTTGTACCTATTGAATTGCCGCCATTACGCGATCGTCGCGAGGACATTTTGGCGTTGGCCCAGCATTTCATAAGAAAGTACAACGAAGAAAACGGGCGCCAGGTGTCAGAGCACCTAGCTCCCGAAGTGTTAGCCTTGCTGGAAACTTATTCCTGGCCCGGGAACGTGCGCGAGCTTGAGAATGCGGTGGAACGGGCCGTGGTGATCGCTCCAGGCGATGAAATGACTCGCGAGTGTTTGCGCGCCGAGATTAGCGATCCACAGTCGGTAGCGGCCAGCTCCCACGACGGTGCCAGCACAACCGCGGTACAGGACATTGGTCGGGGTGTAAATTTCTACGACGAAGTGCGCCGCTTCGAGATCGATCTTATTCGCAGGGCTCTGGAGCGGACCGGCGGTCATCAGTCGCGAGCTGCACGGCTGCTGGGAATGAATGCCACAACGCTGAATTCAAAAATTAAGACTTACAACATCAACCTGCGGGCCTAGTACGGACAGTTAGCGACCTAGGCCTGGAGACTAACCGAAACATGGGTTTCTTCCTGACTTATACGGAGCAGCTAATTGCGAAGACGGGATCTTGATGGCTGTCCAATTGCCGGCGCGCTACAGATGATCGGCGATAGATGGACGATGCTGATCATTCGAGACTTAGCCACCGGACCGAAACGGACCATGGAGCTTCACTCCAACCTCGAGCCGATAAGTAGTCGTACTCTCGTGGGTCGGCTGCGCGACATGGTAAAAGACCAACTGCTCGAACGCACCGACTTCGGCGGTAACCCTCCGCACATCGAATATGCTCTCACTGAGCGCGGCCAGGTTCTGGTGCCCTTGTTGGATGCGTTGCGAGAAGTGGGCCAATCCCTGGAGTGCAATGAGTGTGAGGATCGAAGGAAACGGCGCGGCCGTTACTGCGAGGCTTGCCCCAATCTTGAGATACCTCAATCCCGGCACATCGCAAAACCTTCCGGAAGACCACGCCGAGAACGCGACGATTCAATCGTGCTGCTATAAACCCCGGCAATACCTCTTAATTTGGAGGTCAGGAAGGATTCATTTTGCATTTCTCTTTTGCCACCTCCCGGATCTTATTTTGCGTCCGTTCGTGTGATTTCGTGGATCATCTGCTTTGGCCGCGAGATATGAACGATCCACGAAATCACACGAACGGACACGAAACAGTAGCCAAAATGACGAAATGAGAAATGGAAAATGATCCGTTCTAGTCTCCGGGGGAGGCACACTCAACCTTATTGGGAATGATATGACCGTCAGGTGTGATTATGGCTTCGTGATCAGGAGTTATGAGTTCTCCTTCCATCGTCAGCTCTTCACCAGAGGGCATCATTACCGGAAGATGGTCCAGGAACCTCTCCGCGTCAAGCGCCGCCATGCACCCGGTTCCGGCAGCCGTTACAGCCTGACGATAGATTGAGTCCTGCACGTCGCCGGAGGCAAACACTCCCGGAACATTCGTAGCGGTCGAATGGCCTGAAGTTTTGATGTAACCCACTTCATCCGTTTCAATCTGTCCTTTGAATAAAGCGGTGTTTGGTTTGTGACCAATGGCGATGAAGACGCCTGAACATGGAAAGATACGCCGTTCGTCGGTTTTCAGGTTACGCAGCCGAACAC
>JBHENP010000024.1:466-7857 GCA_046261995.1 Pyrinomonadaceae bacterium | reverse complement strand
CTCCCTCAGCCGGCGTGCCCATTATTTCCTCAACCCCCGTGTCCCAGATGAACTCGAGTTTCGGGTTACGAAAAGCCTTATCCTGCATAATCTTTGACGCTCGCAGTTTGTCCCGGCGGTGAACCACAAACACTTGCGAGGCGTAGCGAGTCAAGAATGTTGCTTCCTCCATCGCGGTGTCGCCGCCGCCGACTACCACCAGAGTTTTGTTGCGAAATGAAGGGAGTGGTCCGTCGCAGGTGGCACAGGCGGAAACTCCATGACCGCCCAAACCATCCGGAACTTTGGCTTCTCCGGGAATACCCAACCATTTTGCCGACGCACCGGAGGCAATTATTAGTGTTTCGGTCTTGATCACATGCTCGCTGGTGTGAAGCGTAAAGGGCCGATCCTGCAGTTCAACCTTGTCGATCCAGGTTTCTAGAAAGTCAGTCCCGAAGCGTTCGGCCTGCTTACGAAACTCGGCCATTAGTTCGGGGCCTTGAATGCCTTCCGCAAACCCTGGATAGTTTTCAACATCAGTAGTGATCATCAATTGCCCGCCCGGCGAGGTCTGTCTCTGGGCATCTGCCGGAGCGTCAATCAAAAGTGGCTTGAGATTAGCTCGCGCGGAGTAAATGGCTGCGGTCAACCCGGCGGGGCCGGAACCAATGATAACAACGTTCCGGTGGAGCCTTTCTTTGCTCATTGAGTGTGTCCGATCCTTTCGCGTAGGCTCTAAAATATTGCCACTAAATGCATAACAGTATAGCCTTTTCGGTTGAGCGTATAGTATAACTACGGATACTGAATGAGTCGAACCGGAGCCTACGACGTTACAGATCCAGATCAGCTCCATAGACGGGGGAGTTTGGCAAAAGCTTTGAAAGCAGCCGGCGATCCTCAAACGATTGAAACAATCGGCGTGATTGGCGCAGGCACAATGGGCCACGGCATTGCCCAGGTCGCCGCCGCCGCTGGCTACCGAGTCATTCTTCGCGATGTGGATCGAGACACGCTGGCTCATGGTATTCGGGCCATTGAACGCAACCTGGCCAAGGGTATTCAGCTAGGCAAACTCACGGAAGCCGATCGCGACCAGACTCTCGAGTACATTCACGGCACCACACTTTTAGACAAGCTCTACCGGGCAGATTTGATTGTTGAGGCCGTCCCCGAACGATTGGAGCTGAAACAAAACATACTTCGCGAGCTCGAATCGGGATCTGACCGGCAGTTCATTTTCGCCTCCAATACTTCATCGCTCTCGATCACGGAGATCGCAAAGAGTTCGCGCCATCCTGAGAGAGTACTGGGCATGCACTTCTTCAACCCCGTCCATGTCATGCGTCTGCTTGAAATCGTGGTCGGCGAGCATACCAGTCCAGCGACGGTGGAAACTGCGCGGGAAGTTGGCCGTCGCCTGCGAAAAGAACCAATTGTTGTCAAAGATGTGCCCGGATTTGCTTCAAGTCGCCTTGGTCTTGTGCTCGGACTGGAAGCTATGCGCATGCTGGAACAAGGTGTGGCCAGCGCGCAGGATATCGATAAGGCGATGGAACTGGGCTACAACCACCCGATGGGCCCCCTGAAGCTGACAGACCTGGTTGGCCTTGATGTTCGACTCAATATCGCAGAGTATCTACACCGCACTCTTGCTTCGGAAGCTTTTCGTCCCCCTGAGGTTCTCCGGCGCATGGTTAACGAAGGGAAACTAGGCAAGAAGAGCGGCGAAGGTTTTTATACCTGGACCGAGACTGAAGACGCGCGGCTCGCGCGCTCTTCCTGAGAGTGACGCCACTGTGTTGCCCACTATGAGTACGCCCTACAACAATGAAGATAGACGTTTTGCTTTACGCATGTCACTGCGTTTGCCGATCGTCGTTTCCGGACGCGCAGAGGACGGGTCCGCCTGGAGCGAGCCCACCGAAACCGACGACATTTCCACTTCCGGCACACTTTTCCACCTTAATCAGAAGGTCAACCGGGGCGAACGCCTCTACCTCCGAGCCCACCGTCCTGACGGTGCCCCCATCGAAGTAACCGCCATGGTTGTGCGCGTCGCCCCGGCAATCTACGGGACAGCCCGCGTCGGTGTGCAGATTGCCGAGCCCACGGAAAACTGGTTACGACTGTTCGTGTCGTGGGTCGCCGATGACCAACCAGCGACGTCCGACCCTGAATCACCCTCCTCCGAATAACCGCAGTGCCGAGTGGGCGGCACTCACCAGGAGCAGTAACCGCTCAAACCACAGAACCATTTGCGGTAGCCAATGGGTCCCTGCACACAACCCGAGCAGCAGCCGCTCAAACTCACCAAAGACTGCGCACCTTGGGCCAGCGTAAGCCAACTCTCTTAGGGCAGTTTTAGATGTCAGCGAGACACTGGAAGTCATAAAGGTCGATAGCCAAAGTATGTTGAGTCTTATTACCTCCAGCTGAGTGGCAAAATCCGCTGGCTACAGCAAGCGGTTCTGTGTGTTGAGTGGGTCCTGCTGGTGCTGAGTACTGGTACCGCAAATGGTTTGTTGAGTGGTTCCTGCCTGAGGGTCGGCCTCGTTTGACGATTCAACGGACAGCCGTTAGGATTCCTCTTCTTCTTATCAATTAAACTCCGGAGCAAACCGATGTCGCAATCCTACGAGACCCTTCTGCTTGAGCGCCGCGAGCGTGTCGCGCTAATTACGATTAACCGGCCTGACAAACGAAACGCACTCAACATCAAGACGCGCGAAGAAGGAGCGGCGTTACTGGGAGATCTCCGTAACGACGATTCGGTAGGCGTTGTAGTCATCACTGGCGCCGGCGATAAGGCGTTCGTTGCGGGAGCGGATATTGCCGAGTTCGCCGGTCGTACCGCCATCTCACAGCGAGATGTGATGACCGCCCGCTCTCTGTTCACTGCGTTTGATACATTTCCGAAACCGGTGATCGCGATGATCAATGGATATTGTCTGGGTGGTGGATGTGAGCTGGCTTTGGCTTGCGATATCAGAGTAGCAAGTGAGAATGCGTCTTTCGGGCAGCCAGAAATCAACCTGGGAATTATTCCCGGTGGTGGAGGCACTCAACGTCTGACACGTCTGGTGGGTGAAGGCAAAGCCATGGAGTTGATTCTCACGGGCGATATTATCGACGCGAAAACTGCATTCGCTATCGGTTTGGTCAACCATGTTTTTCCAGCGGATCAGCTTGAAGCCAGGACCATGGAAATAGCAAACCGCATAGCGGACCGGGGCCCAATCGCCCTGAAGCTGGCGAAGGAAGCGGTAAAGATCGCTTCCCGATCATTGCTTGACGAAGGTCTGCGACGCGAAGTTGATCTCTTTGCCTTATGCTTCTCCACGGAAGATAAGGATGAAGGCGTTAAAGCATTTATGGAAAAGCGGAAACCGCTATTCAAGGGAAGATGAGTCCCTATGTTCTTTGTCCTTTGAACTTAGAGCTTTGTGCTTTGTTCTTGGTACTTTGTAAGAGCTCAGCCCAACCTCCCAGTTTCAGTTCCCCAGCACAAGAACAAAGTACAAAGCACTAAGAGCAAACCTACAAATTTGAAGTGAGAATCCTCGGCATCATATTCGGCATCGTAGTCGCCGCCATTGGCGGCGTGATCGCCTATCGGGCCTTGTTTCTGGAACCGAGCTCAGCAGTTGTCATTACGGAGACCGACATCCGCGAAGTCCCTAACACCGCTCGAGTGATTGGCGGAATGGTGCTGCTGGTTATAGGAGCCGCCGTGGCGTTCTTTGCCGCACGCCGGAGAAGCCGGTAGACTTCCCGATCTGGAGTCAAAATCGGCAATCGCAAATCAAAAATCAAAAATCAAAGCAAAAATACTAAAAGGACAAACCCCGCTTGACCGTCTCTTCCACGCTACGCTACTCTTCCCCTTCTCTATTGAACCGATGAAGCCGCTGGCTTCAATCGTTTTAGGGGCCGTAGCTCAGCTGGGAGAGCGCATGACTGGCAGTCATGAGGTCAGGGGTTCGATCCCCCTCGGCTCCACCAATATTCCAATAACTTAGGGCCACCAATTGGGGGCCCTAAGTTATTTTGTCTGGCGTAGAATGCGCCATCAAGAAAGTCTGAATTGGCAATAGCCCGACCGTGCGGGAGGACGTATCAAGCAATGGCATAACATCCCGCCTTCCTTGTTTACGTTGCGGATAAGACCCCCGACACTCAGTTAGATCGCTGACGCTGAATGATGGGAAACTTGAAGCTGGCAATCTTCGATATTGATGGCACGCTGACGAATACGAACAGCGTTGATAATGAGTGCTTCGTCCAAGCTCTGGCTGAAGCTCACGCGATTACTGAAATAGACACGGATTGGGCTGCATACCCGCATACTACCGACTCTGGGATTACACAACATGTTTTTCAAGAGAAATTTGGCCGAGATCCGGAAGAAGCTGAGTTAGACAAATTCAAATGCTGCTTCGTAAAGATGCTGAGTGAGCAGTTTCAAACCAATTCATTGGGCTTTGCTGAAATCGCCGGTGCTGCTATTGCGCTAAATAAGTTGAAGCGAGAACCCGAGTGGGCTGTTGCTATTGCTACAGGTTGTTGGCGGGAGTCTGCTTTATTGAAGTTGAGAGCGGCCAAGATTGATTCTGCCGGGATCCCAGCCGCCTATGCTGAAGATGGGTTATCTAGAGAGGAAATCTTACAGGCGGCAGTATCCCGCTCTTTGGAGCAATACCGGCTGAGCAGCTTCGAAAAGATTGTCAGCATCGGTGATGGCCTATGGGATGTCCGCACTGCTCGTCGTCTAAATTTTACTTTTCTAGGTGTCGGTGGTGGGGAATCCGCAGAGATGTTGCATCGGGCGGGCGCAAAACATGTGATAGAGGATTTTGCTGATTACGGTCGCCTGGTCAGTTTCTTGAATGAAGCGGAGACTCTCACAGTAGAATATCGCCGTTAATTCCCGCGTTGTTAAACAAGAACGCAGAATCTTGTTTCGGAGCAAGATGTCACGGAAATACGCAAAGGGGGCAAAGACGCAAAGTCTAAAACGTATTCCTCTTTGCGTCACTGCCCCCCTTTGCGTCTTTGCGTAGAACTACCCTTGTTGCGGCCTAAGCGGCGCTGTGTAATCTGTGGATAGTCGACTAAAAGACGTGGTTGCGCCGGTCGCCATTGCGATTGGCGGCATTGTAATCTTCTTTCTTGTTCATCCCCTCCAAAAACTCTTCTTCGTGCCGGCAATGATCGTGGCACTTGTTTGTTACTTTCAAACCAGCTACCGAAAAATGCACAAACCAGAGCGTATTCTGCCTCTCTATTTACTAGCCCTGGCGATACAGTTTCTTCATTTCACCGAAGAGTACGTTTACGGCTTCCACTTTAGAGTCACTGAAATCCTGGATGGAACGCCGCCTTTCAACGCCAATGTCTTCGTGGCCTTCAACATGATTGCTTACTGCCTGTTTTTATTGAGTGGCTTGGGAATGTATAAAGGAATGAAATTTCCAATGATTGTCGTTTGGTTCTTCGTCATTGCAGCTACTCTCGGCAATGCAGTTTTGCATCCTCTACTCGCGCTCAGGGTGGGCGGTTACTTTCCTGGGCTGTTTACCTCATTTACATATTTGATTGTGGGACCAATTCTGTTCATGCGCCTCTGGGAAGTGAGGGAGTAATGCGGATTTCGAATTGCGGATTTCAGTGCCATCCGGTGGGAAGGCTGGCGCAGAACGAAGAACGATCCACGAAATAACATGAATTATCACTAACTAAAGGTCGGGTTCGCTCGGGTTGTTTGTGGATCGTTGTATCTACCAAACGCGAGACTCGAAATCCGCAATTCGAAATCCGCAATTTAGACTCCCTTCCGGCTAAACCTTGCTCTTGGGCCCTATTCTGGGGCTATAATGCGGTCCTCGCAGCAAAGATCAAATATCAATATCGAGGGTAGCGACTATGAAACACCGTGTCGCGTACGTTTTTCGCGTAGCCGTCTCTCTTGTGACAAGCTCTGCGCTACTGGCAATAGTAGCTTTTGCCCAAACCACGAATCGGGGAACAGGCAGGAGCAACGTCAACAAATCACGCAGAGAGACGGTTAACAAGCCGCGCAATGAGACCTTAAAGATTTGCCAGGGAGTCCCCATTCCTGCGGGATACGTCATCGTCGCGTACCTGACGTCATCGACCTGCCCTCATGGTGTGTACATCCTCAAAAAACAGGACCCCGATTCAGAGAGCCTAAAGATTTCGAAGCGGGGCGCGGCCGAGCCGGATCCGAAGCGCGCGTCATCTGAGCCTGCCGGTACCACGGCGCAAACGCAACAAAATGCGGGCACGTCCGCATCAGTTATGCGGCCGCGTCGCGTTGGCGGAGGGCAAGCGCGTGGTGAAGCTCCTACCTTGAGTGGCGTTCAAACAGAATCCCCAGCCCGACCGCCAACATTGACAGGTGTTACGTCGTCAGGTGTTACGGCGCTCGGATCACCCGTGAATGCCTCTTCCCACGCTGACTCCGCGGCCGGGCCGGAAGAAGTGAGCGAGGGAGATGTGGTGCGCGTAGAAACCAATCTCGTAGCGGTTCCCGTGAGCGTTTTGGATCGGAACGGGCGTTTCATCGCACATTTGGGGCGAGAGGACTTTACCATTTCTGAGAATGGAGTCGAGCAGTCAATCGCCTATTTTGAGCCCGCAGAAAAGCCCTTCACGGTGGCTCTTCTGCTTGATACTTCGCCTTCGACACATTTTCACCTTTCTGAGATCAAAGAAGCGGCCATCGCTTTTGCAAAACAGCTACGGCCGCAGGATCGTGTGCTGATCGTCAGCTTCAGCGATCAAGTACTCCTCCTTACCGAAGTCACAAACGATGTGAACATAATCAACCCGGTCATCATACAGAACGCCACCGTGGGCACGGCTACGCGTCTCTATGATGCAGTTGAGCTTGTGATTAAGGAGCGTTTGAACAAGATCAAGGGGCGGAAAGCGATTGTTCTTTTTACTGACGGCGTAGACACGGCGAGCCATATGGCAACATATGAAAGCAGTATTCGCGAGGTGGATGAACTCGACGCGCTCATCTATCCGATTCAGTATGACACCACCGATTACCTGCGTGCCATGCAAGGTGGAGGCAGCGTAACAGTTGTTTCCACCAAAAGTAATTGGCCGTTTCCCGGCTCGAGCTCTTCACAAGTTACCTATCCCACTCCATCCAATGGTGGTCTTCCTCTGCCCGGCGCGACCAAAGCTGACTATGATCGCGCAAATGAATATCTGCGCGAGCTGGCCGAGAAGACTGCAGGTCGTCTGTATAAAGCCAACACCACTGCCCAATTGGCAGAAGCATTTGCGAGCATTGCAGAGGAGCTACGCCGGCAATACACCCTTGGCTACTATCCGCAAACAGCCGCCGTTGACAGCGGAGAGCGCCGCCAAAT
>JBHENP010000024.1:0-456 GCA_046261995.1 Pyrinomonadaceae bacterium | reverse complement strand
CTCGGACGCAGACCTTCACGTCCAGTCATCAAAAAGATCCTCGAAATACGACGAACGATCACTAAAACATTTTCGTGTTCCTTCGTGTGGTTTTGTGGATCACTTTTATCTACCAACTGTGATTTGGCTGAGTAGATTGCGAAGAGGTATTAGTAGCAAGCCAGGCGAGAACTGCGAGAATCAGACCGCAGACCAGCACAACTCAAGTGGGTTTGTTCGACGTCAATTATCCGCCCCCGGTTTATCGTTCGCAGATGACAGGGCCGGTTGAAGTGAAATCGACAGTGGCGCTGCTGATTTAGTCTTTAGGAGCCTACACCAGATCACCGCTTTGCGGGGAAGCATCTTAATGGCTAATGTCGTGGATTGCTGTGACGGGCATCACACTAGCGTCTTCTTATTTGACGGAAGCTCGCGACTCTGTTAATTGGAACGTGAAGGCCGATTATTATGAAG
>JBHENP010000023.1:0-55535 GCA_046261995.1 Pyrinomonadaceae bacterium | reverse complement strand
AGCAGCAACAGTGTAACGACCCTGCTCGAGGGCAAACATCGCGATCTTAAATCCCTCACCCTCTTCACCGACCAGATTGTCCTTCGGCACGCGCACATCCTGTAATGAAAAATATCCGGTGTTTCCGGCGCGGATGCCAAGCTTGCCGTGAATCGTTCCCGATGAGAATCCCTTCATGCTACGTTCGACAATGAAGCAGGACATGCCACTGTGATCCCGTTGCCGCCTCTTCTCTTCGTCAGTCCAGCAGAAGAAGAGAAAGTTGTCGGCGACGTCAGCGAGGCTGATCCACATTTTCTCGCCGTTAAGAATGTATTCGTCCCCTTCGCGCCGAGCTGTTGAGCGAGAGCCCACTACGTCCGAACCTGCGCCTGGCTCAGTTAGACCATAAGTCGCCAACTTCTCACCTTTGGCTTGGGGAACTAGATATTTGCGCTTCTGATCCTCAGTGCCCCAGGAGTAAAGCGTCAGTGAGTTTAGTCCGGTGTGCACAGACATGACCACCCGCAAAAAAGTATCGACCGCTTCCAGTTCCTCACAGACGAGACCGAGCGAAATGTAATCAAAGCCAGCGCCGCCATACTCCTCGGGCAAGCACACTCCGAGAAGATTTAGCTCCCCCATCTTCTTTAGCACCTCGAGATGAAACTCCTGCTTCTCATCCCATTCTTTGATATAAGGTGCGACCTCTTTTTGGGCAAACTCACGGACAGTCTGTCTTAGGGCTTTATGGTCCTCGGTTAGTTCGAATTCAATCATTAGATATTCTCTCTTCGGATTTGGGGTTAAGAAATGACCGGCCATCTTACCGAGTCCAAAGTCCAATGTCCAAAAGGGCAATACGAACCGAAAAGCAGAATTTCACGCAAAGACGCAAAGAAAAGATACGTTCCAGACTTTGCGTCTTTGCCCCTTTGCGTCTTTGCGTGAAATTGCCGCTGGTGGCCTACAAGCGCCCAAAGAAACCAGAAAATACTTACAGCAACTTGAGACCACTGGAAGCAGAGCCAAAAGCAAAACAGAACACGCTTTGATATACTCGCCTTCATGCCGAAAAAATCAAAGTCGAACACCGTATCTGTGGGGCTGGTGCAGATGAGCTGCGGTGAAAGGCCGGAACTGAATTTCAAGAAAGCGGTATCGCGCATCGGCGAAGCAGCCAAAAAAGGGGCGCGCATAGTTTGCCTGCAGGAGCTGTTCCGGTCCCAGTATTTCTGCCAGACTGAAGACACTGAACTTTTTAAGCTTGCGGAGCCGGTTCCCGGACCTTCGACCGAGGAACTTTCCAAAGTTGCCCGCGATAAAAAGATTGTCATCATCGCATCGCTGTTTGAGAACCGAACTCCCGGCATCTATCACAACACGGCCGTCATTATCGATGCTGACGGAAAGATTGCCGGTAAGTATCGCAAGATGCATATACCCGACGATCCGCTCTACTATGAAAAGTTTTATTTCACACCGGGTGATCTTGGGTTTCAAACCCACGACACCAGCTTTGGAAAAGTCGGCGCGCTGGTGTGCTGGGACCAATGGTTTCCCGAGGCAGCTCGTTTGACGGCGCTTTCCGGAGCCGAGTTTCTCTTCTACCCCACAGCGATTGGATGGCTGCCGGAAGAAAAGGAAGAGATGAATCAGGCTCAGCATTCAGCCTGGGAGACTATCCAGCGCGCGCATGCGATTGCCAATGGGCTTTTCGTCGTCGTTGTAAATCGCGTTGGACAAGAGGGCAAGCTTAGGTTCTGGGGTCAATCGTTCGTGGCGGATCCGTTCGGTCGCATCATTGCGAAAGCATCCGTCGACAAAGAAGAAGTGCTGGTTGTCGGATGCGATTTAAACAAAATTGAGGAGACGAGGCAAAACTGGCCGTTCCTTCGGGATCGCCGCATCGACGCGTATGCTCCCCTCTCCGCACGTTTTCTTGAACCCTCACCCAGCAAGTGATGAAGAAGCCGACTCCTGCTGAACTCGGCTATCACATGCCGGCCGAATGGCGCCGACACCAGGCGACCTGGCTCACGTGGCCTAAAGACCCGCTGACCTGGCCGGATCGCGTGCCACTCGTAGAAGACATTTTCCTGCAAATGATGGCCGGTCTGGCGCCGCACGAGACCGTGAACCTGCTAGTCGATAATGCCGAAACTGAGCAAGAGGTGCGCAGTCGTTGTAGATTTGCCGGCGCCGAGAACATTCGCTTTTATCAAATCGAAACGGTCGATTCATGGATACGCGACTACGGGCCCAATTTTCTGGTCAACACCAAAGGCAAGTTGGCTTACAACGATTGGATTTTCAACGCCTGGGGAAATAAGTATGAGGAACTGAAACAAGACGACTCCATTCCCGCGCGACTGGAGGGCTTATTGAGCGTGCCGCGATTTGAGCCAGGAATTGTGATGGAAGGCGGTTCGATTGAAGTCAACGGCGCGGGTGTGGTGATGACCACCGAGCAATGTTTGTTGAATCCCAACCGCAATCCTAATTTGAACCGGGGCGAAATCGAACAGTATTTGCGAGAGTTTCTTGGCGTTCAGAAAGTGCTTTGGCTCGGCGAAGGAATAGTTGGTGACGACACTGACGGGCACATCGATGACATCGCCCGCTTCGTCTCGGCAACTACCATCGTGTGTGCGCTGGAAGAAGATTCAACCGATGCCAATTACAAACTGCTACAAGACAATCTCGACCGCTTGCAGCGTGCCACTGACGTCAACGGGCGCGCTTTTAATATCATCACTCTCCCAATGCCTGGCGTTGTCGGCGCTTCAGACGATACCTCTCCGCGTCAGCTCGATCGCCTCCCGGCTAGTTATGCAAACTTTTACATCGCCAATAAGGTAGTGCTAGCTCCCATCTTCGGACACGTCAACGACCAGCGTGCCCTGGAGATATTTCAAAAGTTGTTTATTGACCGCCGAGTGGTGGAAATCAATTGCGAACCGCTGGTCTGGGGCATGGGAACCATCCACTGCGTCACGCAACAACAACCCCAAACCTATCCACAGATTACGCAGATGAAATCGACTGGGAAACAATAAAACGCTTGTACTCAAGTGACCGTGTTCCAAATTCAGAAGCAACCCTATCTCGTTGTTGCTAGCTTTGAGGTAATTTATTACCTGAGCTTTCCTCCGTTCCACTCAAGCGCCCGAGAGCTTTCAATTCTACGACGATCTTGTCGAAGCAGATGAGATCAACTTTATACGGAGTTTTTAGCAGAACTTCTTTTTAGAAGACTGGAAGCTTAACTTCGTCGTTGAACGGAATTTCCCGTTTGGTGAACTCAAGCATCAGTGCTGCTTGGTAAATAGGTTCTAGGAATCCACATCCGAAAACAGTGTGAACTTCCATTGCCGCTCCTATGATCGCGAAAGTTCCTGGGTCATTCTCCGTGAGGTTCTTCATGAGGTTTTTCATGGTGAGGCCTTTCTTTTGAGGAATCTGCGTAATCTTTGGATAGCATCTTATACGCTTCCCTCTTAGCGTCATCAAGGCTTGTGACACGGCCGTCCAATTGCATTTCATACAATGCTTGTGTGATCTCTCCTACCTTAGGTCCTGGAGTCAAACCCATCTCGAGTAGATGACGACCCATCAACATCGGCGCAGGGGGCTGCTGCTCAACCTCGAGTTCCTTTGCGCGCTCGATGAACCACTCCTGCGCCGCCGAGTCGTACCATTTCTCGCGCGGAACCCAGGGCGCATTGCGTCCGAGCGAATCCGCTTTCGCTACCCGGTACAGCAGATCAAGTTCGCACTTGCGAGCCAGACGCCGGAACGCGCCATCACCAACCTCTTCACGTTTCTTGTAGAACTCGCCGGGCTTCAGATGCTCCCGCACGAGGGCGATCACCTGCGCACGCACGTCGTAACCAGCGAGAGTATGAATGTTAAGACGATTAAGAAAACTCTCTGTCGGACCAACACCAGCCTCCTCATGTCCGCGCGAGCGGTAGCGGCCCTCCAGGAATTCCGTCGTCGCAGGTTTGCCAAAGTCATGCGCCAGGGCCGCGAGCATTACGGTGACCTGTTTTCCATACGTCAAATCTTCGATTGAATCGCGCGCGCCATCGACCACGAGCTTCGTGTGGACGAACACGTCGCCCTCGGGATGCCACTCCGGATCCTGAGGTACACCCTCCAACGCCTTGATTTCCGGGAACAATTGCTCAGTCACTCCAAGCTTGCGCATCCACTCAATCCCGATCGAAGGGTGCCGGGCGGCGAGAAGGATCTTCTCTATCTCACCCCATACGCGTTCTTTAGGAAGATCCGAAAGGTCCATCGTGCGACAAAGAGCTTCCGTGTCCGGCTCGATATCAAACTCGAACCGGGCCGCGAACTGCGCCGCTCGCAAAACACGCAAGCTGTCTTCGGCGAATGTCTCGCGTGCGACTGCGCGCAGTATTCCTTGTTCGAGATCTTTTTGGCCATTGAAGGGATCGATTAGTTCTCCTGTCAGCGGGTCTCGAAGAATTGCGTTGATCGTGAAATCGCGCCGGCGCGTAGCCTCTTCAAAAGTCATTGCCGGATCGCCTTCGATGACGAACGCTCGATGGCCACGACCGGATTTGCGCTCGCGACGTGGTAACGAGACGTCCAGAGCGGGGCCCAGTTTGTACACGGTGAAAGCTTCGCCGGCAACGTTGACGCTGCCGAAGCGATCCAGAATTTCACGAAGTCTCTGTGGCTCGATGCCATAGACCTCCAGGTCCCAGTCCTTCGGTGGCTCGCCCATCAGCATATCGCGCACACATCCGCCAACCAGCAGCGCTCGGCCGCCTTCGGCGTGAATGATGGTCGCAAGTTTTGCTACTTTTTCAGGAATCTCAGACATGGAAGCCCAATGTCTAATGTCCAATGTCCAATGTCAACTGCGAATCTTTCGGACGCTGGACCCTAGCTCTGGACGTTGGGCTATTCATCAAGCGGAGGTTCATCAGGGACTGTGATTTGAATCCCACGAGTAGAAGGAATACAGCTCAGCACCTGGACCCGGTCGATTCTGGTCATCTCAGTTCCGGCTGCATGCCAGAGTTTGACCCAGAAGGTCTTGGTGTCACCGTGGATTGCGAATGTGGATCCGTCGTTCATCACCGCGACAGGCTCGGCCGTAGTCCCGTCGCGCAACTCATCAAGCAGTTCGGGAATGAAAGGCCGAAACTGATCAAACTGTACGAGTAGTGCGCGCTCGTCAACCTCGGCCGGCGGCAACTCAACCGGATCGCCAGACTCCAATAGCAGGCGAGTTTCTGTTTGTTGGTTGCGCTTCTTTACGATCGGCATGATCTAATTCAAGTCCAATGTCCAATGTCCAACGTCCAAAGTCAAAAACCACGTTGAAGAAACGGACATTGGACGTTAGACATTGGACATTGGACTAGCTTTTAAGTCTGTTCGACAAATGCTCCGGCAAGTCTGACACCTTAACCCGGTCCTGCTCCCAAGTGTCGCGGTCACGCACGGTAACAGCTTCATCCTCAAGAGACTGGTGGTCGATGGTTACACAGAACGGTGTGCCAATCTCATCCTGTCGCGCATACAGTTTCCCGATCCCTCCCGTATCATCGTAGACCGCACGCAACACCGGCTGCAGAGAGCGCTTGATTGCCTTGGCCATCCCCACTATCTCAGGCTTGTTTTTTGCCAGTGGCAGAATGGCCGCCTTGATGGGCGACAGGGTTGGATGAAGTTTCAGGATTACTCGGATCTCCCCCTTGTCGTTAGTCTTTTCTGAATAAGCATCCATGAGCACGGATAGCACGGTGCGATTAACACCGGCGGCCGGCTCGATCACATAAGGATAAAAACGCTCCTTGGTTGCCTCATCGAAATATGACAGGTCTTCCGTCGAGTCAGGATTAAAGCGCTTACCTTCTGCGTCTTCGGGTTTCTTTGAGTGCGTGCGCAGATCGAAATCGGTGCGATTGGCAATGCCCATCAACTCGTCCCACTGCCGCTCCTGTTCTTCGCGTTCGGGAAAAAACCGGTACTGGATATCAACCGTGCGTTTGGCATAGTGCGCCAGTTCCTCTTTAGGTTGTTCGTAGAGGCGCAGATTATCCGCCGAGATGCCCAGGCTGGTGAACCAATTGAAGCAGTTATCAATCCATTCCTGATGTACTTGCTCGTCTTCGCCGGGTCGTACAAAGTATTCCATTTCCATTTGTTCGAACTCACGCGTACGAAAGATGAAATTGCCAGGTGTCACTTCGTTTCGAAATGACTTACCAATCTGAGCGACGCCGAAAGGAAGTTTACGACGACTCGTCGTCAAGACGTTGCCAAAATTGATAAAGATGCCCTGCGCGGTTTCAGGTCGGAGATACACGAGAGACGAAGGATCTTCTTCGCCCATAGCACCTACATGCGTTTTAAACATGAGGTTGAACGGACGAGGCTCGGTAAGATTGGTTGACTGGCAGTTTGGACACTTGATTTTCTTGTCGCGAATCAGCTCAGCAACGCTACTGCCGACACTCTGATCCAGGGCCGCAGGCAACTCCAGCTTGTCCGCGCGAAAACGACTGTTACATTCGCGACAATCGACTAGTGGATCACTAAACGTGTCTTCGTGCCCTGAATACTTCCAAACCAAGCGGTTGAGGATGATCGATGAGTCTAAACCCTCCATATCGTCCCGTTCATAGACCATCCATCGCCACCAGGCTTGTTTGACGTTGTTACCGAGTTCAACGCCCAGTGGCCCATAATCCCAGGCGCTGCCGAGTCCGCCATAGAGATCCGATGATGGAAATACAAATCCTCGCCGCTTGGCAAGCGACACGATAGTTTCAATATTCGGTGCACTCATAAGTTAGGCGAATGGTAAATGGTAATGACAAAATCGTAAACGTACAATCGGAGGGCTCGCCATTCGCTGTTCACAGCAACTGCCCGTCCTAAAACGAGAGAGGAGCGCGGCGGCGCTCCCCTTTCAAAACGGACGAGGCAGGTAATTAGATTTAACTCATTTACTCGGCGTCTGAACGTTGACATCAATCTTCTGGGTGCCACCCCCGCCAAATAACCGGCCCCTATAAACAAAAAGCAGCACCAGAACAATGATTACGAAGATCGCCACTATTGCGACAACACCCGTACTTCCACCGCCGCCACCATTCTCAGCCATGAAGGATTCCTCCTCTTAAGGGAAACTAGTGTTTGGGGGCTTTTGTGGGAAATTCCGCGCTGATTGTTACCACAGGGTTTCGGGTACCGTCAATTAAGCGAAACAAGGGCCTTCATTTAAGTTAGGAACTTGGTTCGGCCTTTAGTGGGGGCTTGGCGGCGCGGACCCGCTAACGTGTGACTCTACGCAAAGCAAAAGGAGACAGGAGCGCGATGGCTCCTGTCTCCTAATAACTCAGACCGGTGACTTAAGACCGCGGCATTAATCGCGCGGGCGTCTTCGGGTTGGCGTTTCCCGTGGGGGCCGAACGTCGCCCGCCTGCACCGTGGGCCTGGGCCGCGGGGGTGTGGCGCCGCGGGGCACGATCCACAGCTCAACACAATCATCTTCACGGAAACCGCCATTGAGTACGATGATTCGGGATGGGTCGATCCCTCTTTGATTCACTAGATAACCGCGCGCTCGAGCACCAAGTCGGTCGCCCTCGCCGACACGGCTGGTGCGGCCACCGTAAGCGAAGATGTATGTGGTGGTCGACTGATCGTTCTGTAGTTCAACCGCAAGATTGTCGAGACGTGCCTTTTGATCGTCAAACGAGCAATTGCAACAAACGTCAAACTCCCGGGACGGATTTTCTCGGGGAGGCAGAGTTGGAATGAAAGTCGCAGCCTGCACCGTTTGCCTGCACGTGGGATCGCCTGAGCCATCATCGACTACCAACGTGGCCATAATCCGTTGTCCTGCCAATCCGGTTGAATCGACTGTAATCGTAGGAGTGCCAGATCCACTGAGAACTTTGGCGTTTGACGGACTTACCGTCCAGGTGTAGTTCAGCGCTGATGTTCCGCTGTAAGCGACATCAGCAGTGTAAGTTATTACTTCTCCGTCAGTAACCGAAGAAGGTGCGGAAAGATTTACCGGGAAGGGACAAGGACTGATCGCAGCGACCTGGCCTGGTCGGTAGTTGAGCGCCACACACTTAACGCGTCCTGCTTCAAGAATAATTTCGCGTGTCCAACGCAATCCGTTGGGCAGAATTATAACAACGGTGTGCACGCCGGGATCGCGATCCCAGGCGCGCCAATCGCTTGTTGTCTGCCCTTCCGGTTTGCCGTCAACTTCTATTGGCAGGCCCGCCGGCGTTGTTTGAACTTTAATTGTTCCGTGCTTCGCAGGCTTTTTTTTCGCGTGCGCAGTGGAAGTGGAGTTCGGAGACGTCAAAACGAGACTGAGCGCGAGCAATGCGGCGAAGACGAAGGGACCGTAAGTCACGTGTCGATGAGGGGCCATGTTAGGTCTCATATTTATCAGGCCTCCTTCGCTGCATCAACCCGGGTTGCCAGTTTTGTCTTAGCGTATCGGCGGCGAAGGCCAGCACCGAAAGCAGCCAAGCCTGAACCAAAAAGCAGAAGCGATGCCGGCTCGGGTATTGGAACCTCGGGCGGAGTGGGGGTTGGAGTGATAGGCACCGGGGGCGGCGTTGGCGTGGTTGTGAAAGTAGGCCTATCGATGTCGTCATCACCGTTTATAAAAAACAAGGGTATCGCTGCGAGGAAAAGCAGCGGCCATTTCGGGAAACCGCCGCCGGCAATTAGGATATCCCCGCAATCGCAAATTGTTCCCTCGACGTCACCCTGATCGATGATTTCAACACCGCGCTGGGGATCATTTGAGACAACACCTGCAAGCAGCGACTCATTGACGACAGTGCCACGACCATTGGCACCGGACTGGTTCACAGTCGAATTGACAATCGATCCTTTCACCTCTGATATGGGTGTACTAGCGGTCTGGGTCAAGGTCCGAAGCCGGATCTCAGGGGGGTTCTGATAGCTGCCGAGGACCTGTATGACTTCGCTAATTGCCACTGGTCCAGCGTGGACCGGTACACCAGTCAACAGCAAGATGCTGAGCATCGCAGCAATGGGGCGGAAAACTCTGCTCCTCATCTGTTGAAGTTCCTCCTTGATATCTCTCCTCGGCAACGAAGCGTAAGGAAAGATTTGCTCGTCATTAGCGAACTCAGGTCAAAATCGAAAGAACCGGAAAATTGAAAACCATTCGTGGCTTCGTTTGGTGTTTAATAGACATGCTCAATAACCTGGTAATTCCAGTGATGATCCAGGCTTGAAGCTTATAAATACAATAAGGGGGGAAGAGTGCCTGGCAACCGCTCGACGCCTACAACTGGCGTGTGACGGGGTGGGGGCAAGCTACTCTAGCAAAGCCATGGTATAAAAGTATGTCAAGCCAATCAGTCTAAAAATCAGACTTGGTCCCTGTAAATAAGGCAAATTGTAGACCACGACTAAACATCAAGACAAGTCGTAAAATATGACGAGAGTATGATGGTTTTAGTCCAAAAGCTGGATAGAAAGGAGACGACCGTCCAGGTTCTGGACATTGATTCTAGACCTCAGACAGACGGCCGCTGCGGTGGGCGGATTTCCTCGCCAACCGCAGCAAAAGCCGATTTGTGGTGAGTGTGCCAACTCGGCCTTCTTCCGAGCTATTAGGCTTCGCGGGCCTGAGTTAGTCGCTATCACTGGCGCTGGCGGCTTCTGCTTTGTGACCCTCATCGCGCAAGACGGCCTTCCGTGAAAGCTTGATCTTGTTGCCTTCCTTGCCAATGCACTTCACCAGGATCTGCTGTCCTTCCTTCAACTCGTCGCGCACGTCTTTAACCCTGCGGTCAGCTATCTCAGAAATGTGCAACAGACCATCTGTTCCAGGGAAGATCTCAACAAAAGCACCAAAGTCTACAATTCTCGAAACAGTACCGAGGTAGCTCTGACCTATCTCCGCTTCAGCGGTCAGACCACGAATTCGAGCTACGGCAGCCTCGGCTGCCTCACCACTGGCAGTTGCTATCGAGATCGTTCCATCGTCGGAAACGTCAATCTTCGCTCCCGTCTCTTCAACGAGCGAACGGATTATCTTGCCACCTGGTCCAATGACATCTCGAATCTTGTCAGGGTTGATTTTGATTTGGATGATGCGCGGAGCAAAAGATGAAATATCGGTGCGCGGCTCGGGTAGCGCTTTTGCCATCACATCCAGAATATACAATCGGCCCTTCTTAGCCTGCTCAAGCGCCTCCGCCATGATCTGCGCATTAATGCCGCCGATCTTGATGTCCATCTGCAGGGCGGTAATACCCTCTCGCGTTCCGGTGACCTTAAAATCCATGTCGCCGTAGTGATCTTCAGCGCCGGCTATATCTGAGAGAATGGCGTACTTGTTCCCTTCCATCACCAGACCCATTGCCACCCCGGCTACTGGCGCCTTTAACGGGACGCCAGCATCCATCAATGAAAGAATACCTCCGCAAACCGAGGCCATCGATGAAGATCCGTTTGACTCGGTAATGTCCGAAACGATACGGATGGTGTAAGGGAAAACTGAATCGTCGGGCAATACGGATTCGATTGCGCGCCGTGCCAGGGCTCCGTGCCCTATTTCGCGGCGGCTCGAAGATCCGAACCGTCCCACCTCGCCTACCGAGTAATGGGGGAAGTTGTAATGGAGCAGGAAGCGTCGCTTGACTTCACCTTTCTCCAGGTCGTCCATGTATTGCTCATCTTCCTTAGTTCCCAGCGTGGTCGATACCAGAGCCTGAGTTTCCCCCCGGGTGAAGAGCGCTGAACCGTGTACCCGCGGCAGCCAGCCTACCTCGCAAGTGATGGGTCGAATCTCCGAGAACCGCCGGCCATCCGGACGGCGCCGTTTGTCGAGAATATCCTCTCGGAAAATCTTCTCCTTCAAATGGTCAAAGATTGTCTTGGCCATTTGCCGCAGCGCGAGCTGATCTTCGGGATAGGCCTCCACTACCTCTTTTTTCAAAGCATCGACGGCAGAATAGCTCGACCGCTTTTCCTGGTTGGTGGTGTCAAGCGCGGCGCGCAAACGTTCGCTATAGTTTCGCTGTATTTCGCCCAACATCTCTTCATTAAGCTCAGGCTGTACCACTTCGCGCTTCTGGATTTCCAACGCCTTATAGAGCTCATTTTGCCAACGGCAAAGGCGATTGATCTCCTTATGGGCCAGCATCAGGGCCTCAACCATTATTTCTTCGGAAACTTCCTCCGCCCCGGCCTCCACCATGACAATGGCCTCTTCAGTTCCGGCCACTATCAGATTCAAACGGGATTCGCGCACTTCATCGTACGTCGGATTAATGATGTATCGGCCATCAATCAGGCCGACGCGCACACCGGCGATGGGATTCATGAACGGAATGTCCGACAGATACAGCGCGCACGACGCGCCCGTAATCGCGATCACATCCGGATTGTTGTCGGGGTCGGCCGAGATGACACTGGCAATAACCTGCGTTTCGTTGCGGAAGCCTTCAGCAAACAGAGGCCTGCATGGTCGGTCAATCAGCCGGCTGGTTAGCACTTCCTTTTCGTTAGGCCGGCCTTCCCGCCGGAAATAGTTTCCCGGAATACGTCCGGCCGCAAACTGCGATTCCCGGTATTCAACAGTCAGGGGAAAGAAATCGATTCCCTCGCGCTGAGTGGAGGCGGCGACAGCAGCCACCAACAACATCGTATCGCCGTAACGAATAACGACTGAGCCGTCAGCTTGCTTGGCTATCCGCCCGGTTTCTACTGTCAGTTCTTTGTCGCCTAATTTAATGGATTCTTTGAGGTACTTCTTTACTGGCATGTTTTTGTCTCCTTCAGACAATGACGCCTGAGATTCAGGCGCGCGGGCGTCTCATCCGCCTCGCTTCTTTTGGTTTAAATTCTTCGTTTCGAGTCAATCCGGGCCAACGTGAAGCGTCGTGAACTCGAAACCTCTGACAACTCAAAAGGCGGCAAAGCCTCATACCGTGAAGCTCAGCCGCCCTTGGTGATTACTATTAGGCCTACGTCCACTTGCCACCAGTCATTCGCCGTCACGTTCGGCACTGCCGCAAGCTCTTCGATAGACGCGGGCTTTTACAAAAATCGGAGATTCGAAGATCTCTCATTAAGCTATGATAATAGCTTAGTCTTAACGACGCAGGCCCAGACGATTCACTACCTCGTGGTAACGCTCTATATCTGTGCGTTTCAAATAATCCAGCATACTCCTACGCTGCGAGACCATCTTAAGCAGGCCCCGCCGCGAATGATTGTCCTTTTTGTGCTTTTTGAAATGCTCGGTTAGTTCGTTGATTCTCTTGCTTAACAGAGCAACCTGAACTTGGGGTGAGCCGGTGTCGGCTTCGTGGGTGCGAAAATCGGTAACAATCTGTTCTTTTGTCTCTTTTGCTAACACCAATGCTTAGATGGTCCTCCTCGGGAGCAGTAACGCGTCTAAAGACGGCAACCGCTAAACTTAAAAAGCGCTTCAATCTAACACGCCCATTCTTGCACTGTCCAGCGGGCAGTAGCCGGACCGTCAAGAAGCGCATAGACGCGCCGTGGCAGGACCCCTGGATGAAGTCGGTAACGCTCGCCAGCCGCCGAATCTTAGGGTGCGCTGCGGAGCGCTCTTTGGCAGCGGGCTACTGCCCTGGAGACCGCCGACGCCGCTCCCGTGCTTCATTGCGCGCAGTTTGTTACCATCTGGCCGTTTCGACACCAATTGGAGTTTTGAAGGAGCCTGGATGCCGGCAGCAGAAACCCGAATTGTAATCGTAGGCGGCGGCTTTGGCGGCCTGTTTAGCGCGCTGGAACTTGCGGGAGCAGGGTCGGTCACACTCATTAGCGACGAAGACCATTTCCTGTTTACGCCTATGCTCTATGAGTACCTGAGCGGGGAAGTGGAAGCGTGGCATATTGCGCCAAAGTATAGAGAACTGCTCGATGAGAAGATCAGATTGGTTCAAGGTGCTGTATCAAATATCGATTTGACTCAAAAATGCGTCACTGTCGAAGCCTCGGGCAAACCCATTGAGTACGACATCCTGGTTCTTTCGGTCGGCGGAGTTACAAATTATGCAGGAGTTCCCGGCGCTGAGGAGTTCGCATTACCGTTCCGCAAGATCGCTCATGCGGATTTGCTTCGAAGTCGCATGGTGTCGGCCCTAGATCATGTTCCTCCCAATCTTCCACCGCAGGACACGCGCAGTGCGCTCACGTTCACCGTTGTTGGCGCCGGCGCCAGCGGTGTGGAACTCTCCACGAAAATGGCCGATCTCTTGCGCGATGCGTTCGAGCGACGCGCGCTGACGGGCGAGCCGCGCGTGCTTGTGATCGAGATGGGGGATAGAATTGTACCCGGAATGGGCGACGCAATTCGGAAGTTCGTAACGGATGCATTAACCGAGTCACGCGTCGAAGTTCACACCCTCACTCGGGTCGTGCGTATCACTCAAAACATGGTGACTGTCGACCATGCCGGTGAACAGACGGACATTGAAACTGCTGCCGTCGTCTGGACGGGCGGCGTTCGGGTAAACCCCGTGGTCGACAGGCTGGATATCGAGAAAACCGATCGTGGTTTGATACTTGTGGAACCAACACTCCAGGTTCGGGCCCACGAGAACGTTTTTGCGCTGGGCGATATCGCCTTCTTCAAAGACGCTACGCCGACGCTGGCTGGCACCGCCCAACTGGCTCTCCAGCAAGCCGGTCTTGCCGCTCGCAACGTTCGTGCTCTAATCGACGGCCAACAACTGCACACCAAACACTTCGAGGAAATGGGAGAAGCGGTTAGCTTGGGGACTGAACGCGCGGCGGTGTTAACTGGAGGCAGGGCCTTTGGTGGGCCACTCGCGCGCCAGGCACGCTTTGCTCTTTACACCTCGCGCCTTCCCACCTGGCACCATCGACTGAAAGTCGGAGCTAGTTGGTTCTTTGAAGGTACGACCCCACGTCCCCTGTTGCCCCTGGGGATACAACAAGACACAGAGTCGGCAGCGAGCCCGTGATGATATCCGCGCGCGGACGAGTCTTTCTCGGTCTACTGATTGGCATCGGCTTGCTGGTCGCCATTGTGGCGTTTCTGCAAAGACGCTCCGGTTACTACCGCAGCAGCATAGACGATCACCCACCCACTGCCTCATCGTCGCCCCTGGACATCTCCAATCGATCTCCTGAATCATCACCCACACCGGTTCCCGAAATGCCGCAGCCCTCAATCAGCCCTCTACCGGAAGCTTACGGTGCTTCGCCCACGCCGTCCCCGGCCAACGCCACGTCAAGTCCGGTCGCACCCCCGATCGGATTTGTAGGAACCCTGAGACTTATCGTACCCGTTGCAGGCGTCCAGCCGAATCAGCTACTGGACACTTTTGCAGACTCACGTTCTGATGGACGAGTGCACGACGCCATCGATATCCCTGCAGCTCAGGGGACGCCGGTATTCGCCGCGGCGGACGGGCAGATAACGAGATTGTTTCAGAGTGAACTGGGAGGCATCACCATTTATCAGCTAAGTACGGACAAGAAGTTGACCTTTTACTATGCGCATCTGCAGCGCTATGCCGATGGTTTAAGCGACGGCAAGTTTGTGCGTCAGGGCGAAGTCATTGGTTACGTCGGAGACACGGGAAATGCAGGAGTCGGCAATTTCCATCTGCACTTCTCCATTGCGGTGGTATCGGATCCAAACCGGCATTGGGAGGGTACCAACATAAATCCCTACCCGCTGTTAAGAAATCAGTGAGATCAATACCTCCTGCACCCATCATAGCCTGGCTTCATTTTAGCGTTCGCTTATCGTGCAGGCCCGTCCGAGAGTCAGTAGTTAAGACTGCAGTAACAGAGGCAATACACGCTCAACGTCTGTGGGAACACCTGTTGCTGGATATCTCACGTAAGCCGAGACTCGAAGCCTCAGCCTAAGATAGTTAGGCAAGCCCTAATGAAGCCCTAATAAGGAAGGAAGAATCACATCATGAAGCGAGACAATAAATTAGCAAGGCTAGCCCTGGGCCTCGCATTGACCATAGGCGGAGCGTCCTGCGCTACGGAACCCGCCGCAAACTCGAATTCCGTAACCGGCAGCACAACGCCATCTCCATCAGCATCGCCAACGGTCGCGCCTGCTACCGATGTGGCCGCTGTTCCAGTCACCCTACCTGTGCTCGACGCGTTCTTCGTATCGGACGAGACGTTCACCAGCGAACTGAAAACAAAGCTCAGCCTGACCGACGATCAGATAGCTCAACTGCGGACGGTCGCCCGAGAAGAGACTAGCAAACTTCGGGAATCCGAGACTGGCGATTACAGCGGAACAACGGCAGCCGCTCGTGAGCTCGCTGCAAACCGGGTGAAAGAAATTGTGGGAGCGGACAAGGGGACGCAGCTCGCTTCGTTCGTCAGCGAACGCTGGCGTACTGGAGGCGATGACCCCGATTCCAAGACAACGGCTACTGAGAGCGTCGCCAGCAAGCCAAATGCAGTCCCTGCCGACAGCCGAGTCGTTGTTAACACACCTGCTTACAGGATGGACGTGTTCGAAGCTGGGCGCCTGGTCAAGTCCTACAAGGTAGGAATCGGCTATCCGGAGTTTCCCTTGCCCACTGGGCTGCGCAAAGCCAAGGCCATCATATTTAACCCCACGTGGACACCTCCCGATGAGCCATGGGTAGAGTCACCATCTTCCAAAGTCAAGGTCGGTGAAAAGGTCGAAGCGGGCAGCAAGCTTAATCCGCTTGGTCTGTTGAAGATTCCGATCGGATCCCCATCGCTGATTCATGGCGGCAAGAGCGCCGCAAAACTCGGTACTTTTGCCTCGCACGGATGCGTCGGATTAACGGATGTGCTGGCCCAGGATTTCGCCAAGGTTCTGGCCCAGCTAGGCGGACAAAAACTGTCCGACGCCGATATCGCCAATTACAAGAAGAACAGAAGTGAAACCAAACAAATCACATTAACCAATTCCGTGCCGGTGGAACTGCGCTACGAAACCATTGTTGCAGAGGACGGTAAGCTGCACATTTACCGCGACGTTTACGATCGGGACACAAATACGGAGGAAAATCTCCGCGCGGTGTTAGAGGCTGCCGGCGTGAAGCTCGAAGATTTAACAGAGGACGAACGCTCGCAGGTTCTCGAAGCGTTGGAGGAAATGTCGCGAGATGCCAGGGGAAGACCCGACTCGGCTGCTCCGGCGGCAGCCAACTCAACGGCTTCTCCGGGTGCTTCACCGACTCCTTCGCCCAAAGCGGTCGCACAAAAAAGCGGAAGAGTCACTCGCAATTTCAAGGGCAAGAAAGAAATTGTTATTGAGATTGCTGCGTTGAAAGGTAAGGGTTACCCCGCAATGGCCGTTAGTGGTGCTGCGCCAACGAAAGCTAAAACCTGATCGCGAGCCTGTAACTCACGGAAATCAAGAACGATCCACGAAATAACACGAACAATCACCAAGAACTTTTCGTGTCCGTTCGTGTAGTTTCGTGGATCGTATGATCTACTAAACTAACTCTCAAATCACGCCGCTACCTATCAAGCTACGTGATTGGATATCCGGATTATGCTGCGGCTTCGCACGAATCGAGCACGGGTGGCTCATCCACCTGTGCTCCGGCCTCTCCATAATAGGGTTGGCCCGATTCAATTGCGGAGAAGTATTCCTCAATACGTGAAAGGATCTCCTGCACCGAATGCGAATGATAGAGCGAGGTGCGGAAGAGCGCACCGCCATGAAGCCCGCGAGTAAATTGGCCGGCGAGCTGTTTCATACGATTGATGGCCGGCGTCTCAGGCATGTCTTCGCGCAACATGTCGAAATACTCGAGCAGGATCCCACGTTTGTCGGCTAGCGAAGGTTGAAACGGCTCGCGACCCTGGCTGACATCTTCAATCTGACGAAAGATCCATGGATTCGCCATCGCCCCACGGCCAATCAAAACTCCATCGCACCCCGTCTCCCGAAAACGCGTAAAAGCACCTTCGATCGTGGTCACGTCACCGCTGCCTGACACCGGGACCTTTACGGCCTGCTTGATCTGTCTTACCAGGTCCCAATTAGCAAGTCCGCGATAGCCCTGTTCCTTCGTGCGCCCGTGAAGAGCGATGTGCTCGACGCCGCAGGCTTCGGCAAGCCTGGCGGTTTCTACGGCATTAATTGTGCTGTCATAAAAGCCGGCGCGAATCTTGACCGTTAATGGAATCGTGATCGCCTTCTTGATCTCTTTAAGGATTGTTTCCAGGCGTCCATGATCCTTTAGGAGACCGGAGCCACCGCCGTTTTTGACTACTTTCGGCGCCGGGCACCCACAGTTTATGTCGAGAATATCTGCACCAACTTCTTCCGCCATTTCCGCCGCCATACGCATTCGTTCAGGCTGGCCGCCAAAGATCTGCGCAGCGAATGGCCTTTCCTCGGCATAGAAACGCATCTGGCGCTTCGATTTCGGATTGCTGCGAGTTAAACCTTCAACCGAGATGAACTCCGAGACCGTAAGCCCGACGCCGCCGCATCGTTTGAGTAGACGTCGAAAAGACACGTCCGTTACGCCTGCCATCGGTGAAAGTATAAGCGGCGGGTTGATTTCAATGTTCCTAATTTTGAACGATTGCATCTCTGGCATCATGGCTTAATCGTTACCGGGGCTCCTAACTCCACCGACTCGTACAGCTCCTTGATATCCTCATTCTCTAACGCGACACAGCCCCATGTCCAATCGCTTCCCGCTCCGTTCCCGTGAATGTAGATGAGGCCGCCCAAAGCTGTGTACTGATGTGGAGCGGCCTTGTTTTTGATCGCGCTCACAATCTGGTCGTGCTGGGCACGTGTGACTAACCCTGCACGCAGGCCCCGCTCTGCATCTTCAATATTAGGGTAACTAATGCCCAGAGATAGATAGTAAGCGCTCTTTGGATTCTTGGTAAAAATGTAGAAGTCACCCTCAGGCGTGGCGCGGTCTCCCTCGCTCTGCTTGTCATCAACCGGGTTCAGACCCAGCCCCACCCGATACGTCCGCACTACCTTGCCATCTGAATAGAGCTGCAACTGTCGCTTGCCTTTGAAAATTATGATGCGCGGATCTTTGAGTGGCAGCTTTAGATTCTCCTTCGCTAGCGCCGGACCCTCGGACTCTTTTTTTGTAGGGCTGCGCGCCGTCTCAGGTTCTTTCCCTACCGTTCTCTGGTGGCACGCCACTTCGATAACAAGAACCGCTAAAAGACAAAGTGCAATAGGCGTCAGATCCTTCATCGTTTCCTCAAAGGCGACTCAGATCATAGCTCAAGTGAGCCTTAGCTTAAATGGAAGATAAGGGAACGGTCCCGGAGGGACCAAATGTTTATAGAATCAGAATCCCAGGCACCTTTGCGGCTCCTTTAGGAGCGAAATATTTGGCATGGACCTTGCGCTCCTCCGGAGCTAAGAGACTCTTTCCGGTACCAAAAGCTATAAACATTTGGCCGCTCTGCGGCCACTCAAACCTGCTCAGTTGCGAGAGACTCTTCATTGAGGAGTTCGAAAAGTTCGCTTGCATCTTTGCGTGAGATTTGGCTAGCTGTGGGCAACGAAAGGACTCGCACTTTGGCTATTCGATCGCGGCGCCGAATCGCTATTTCGTCACCTGGCTTCACCGTGTGGGCTGACTTAGCAGGTTTCTCGTTGATGAACACAAGTCCAGCGTCGCACAACTTCTGCGCCACCGTGCGCCGCTGGCAGAGACGACTTGCCTTGAGAAAGAGATCCAGGCGCATTCACCCTCTAAGAGATTCATGTCGCGGCTCATGAGGTCAGTACCACCGCGCGGTAGCGGGTGGGTCATGGCTGCTCATCTCTTACGCGGAGTGGAGTCGCTCCCCATGACCCACCCGCTACCGCGCGGTGGTACTGACCTCATGAGACCGCGGCTTGAGTGAAGCGTATGATCATTGAAAGTAAAATGCTTAGGGCTTCTTCGTCTTATTTTTGTCCGAGGTCTTTCCGGAGGTGGATTCGTCAGCCTTCGCCGCGGCTGTAGTGTTGAGCTTGAGCAAAGGCTCCACAGATGCACGGTAATTATCGGAAATCTTGATGTAGGCATCGTTAAGCAAATTGCGCAGGTACATCTCCCGTTCCTTAGGCGAGCGTTCGATAGTAATCGCCTCGCGCACCTGATTTTCATTGAAGACTGCCGTAGTGCTGGCCTCGTCACGCTCATCAACGCGGAGGATTTGATAGCCATCATTAATCTTGAGCGGATCGCTGACGCCGCCCACTTTCACACCCTTGACTTGCTTGGCGATCTCCTCGCGAAGATTTGGAACTTCAAAACGGCCGACCTTGCCCTTGTTCTGTGGCGCTACGCGGACGCCGTTGAGTTCACGTTCTGAGTTAGCGGCAGCCAGTGCGCCAAAGTCGGCGCCCGATCGCAACTGCGTGACCAGTTCCATTGCCCGGGCCTTTACGTCGGCTTCGTTCTTTCCCGCATAACTAAGAAATATCTCCGAGAGAACGACACTCTCCGGTTTTGTGAATTTGGCGCGGTTGGCTTCAAAGTACTTCTTCAGTTCATCGGACGGCACACTGAAAAAGAGCTTTCGGTCCACCTCTTGTTGAATCACCGCCTGCTTCATAATTTCAGTACGCAGTGTCTGACGTGTGGACAAGGGATCCAAGCCGCTTTCTCTCATGGCTTCATCCAGTTTCTCGATGCTCGTGATTCCCTGCTCTTTGGCGACGTCCAGCATGCGGCGGTTGACCTCCGCCTCGACCTCGCTGGCCAGATCAAGTTCCTTGCCCCTTTGCATCAGGAGCTGTTGGTTTATCAGCGTAGCGATCAGGTCAGCCTGGTGCTTGGTAACCTCATCGACGGCCTGTTGCTCAGGCATACCGCCCTGCTTCAGCGCTTCGATGCGCTGTTTGGTTTCGCGTCTCACCATTGATAGTGTGATCACGTCCTCGTTTACCTGCGCTATTACTTCGTCGACAACCTTGAGCTCACCCTCCTGGGCTAACGCGGCCGAGGGAACAAAAGAGAGCAGCGCCAACAGCGTGAGCGCCACAAATGTAGGTGATATGAATTTGGATTTCACAAGAATTACTCCTGAATAAAGTGATTGGTTAGTTGTCAGTTGTCAGTTGTTAGTTGTTAGTTGTTAGATGTGCTTGCCCTGTACTTTGTACTTTGTTCGGTGTGCTTGTAGCCTCCTGCGATGCGATGAGAATACAAAGTACAAAGTACAAAGTACTAAGCACAAAGTTCCCAGATGGTCACATAGGCCCGAGTCACCACTAACTTACGGACAACTGACTACGGACAACTGACTACCGCGTTGCATTCTAGTCTTCCGCCCGAAGTTCCAGCAACGCCACACGCGCCACCCGCAGAACGCCGTCAGCTTCTTCATCGGTAAGACTCATGCGTAATACGCCAGTCGGCGTGAAAGTCGCGCCTGATCTGGTGCTCACTAAAACTCGCAGCTTCTCGGGTGAAATACGCGCTTTTTCACCAAACTTTATCGCCATCCCATCGGCTGTTTTGTCTATTGAAATTACTCCAACTTCTTCTGCCAACCGTCGCAAGCGGGCGTAAGAGAAGAGTTCTTCAACCGGCGGTGGCAATCGCCCGTAACGATCTTCAGTCTCCCGGTGAATATCATCTAAGATTCCTTCGTCGCGTGCCGATGACACCCTCTTATAGGTTCTGAGCCGCTGGCCCATGTCCTGAATGTAATCATCGGGAATCGCAACATTTACTCCCAGGTTGATGGAAACACTCGTCTCATCGTCCACCTGCTCGCCACGAAGTTCCGCTACCGTACGCTCGAGCATCTGCGTGTATAGATCGAACCCGAGCGCATCCATGTGGCCTGACTGCTGCCCACCCAGGAAGTTTCCGGCGCCGCGCAATTCCAGGTCGAGAGCGGCAATGCGGAACCCCGCTCCCAACTCCGAGAATTCCCGAATGGCCGCCAGACGGCGTCGGGCAATTGGTGACAGCTCCTGTTCGCCTGGAATTAGAAGATAGGCGTAAGCCCTGCGATTTGACCGCCCTACACGGCCGCGCAGTTGATAAAGCTGAGAAAGACCGTAAGCATCGGCTCGATTTATGATGATTGTGTTGGCACGGGGGATGTCTATTCCGTTCTCAATGATGGTGGTTGCCACGAGAACATCATATTTAAATTCAATGAAATCGAGCATCACCCGCTCCATTTCCTTTTCATTCATCTTTCCGTGGCCCACCGCAATTCGAGCCTGAGGCACCAGGCGTTGCACCAGTGCCGCAATCGTTTCGATGGTCTCCACCCGATTATGGATAAAAAAGACCTGGCCGCCCCGGCCAAGTTCCAGATCGATGGCCGACTTTATGACGTTCTCAGAGAACTGAACAACCTGGGTCTGAATCGCCAGCCTATCGCGCGGCGGAGTTTCAATCAACGACATGTCCCTGAGGCCTGTTAGAGACATGTTTAGTGTGCGCGGGATTGGGGTCGCCGATAGTGTCAGTACGTCAACACGCTTCTTCAGTTGCTTGAGCTTCTCTTTGTGGGCGACGCCAAACCGCTGTTCCTCGTCTACTACAACCAGTCCCAACTCCTTGAAGTGGACATCCTTTGAAAGCATCCGGTGCGTGCCAATGATTACGTCAATCTCCCCGGACTCCACCCGCTTTACGATTTCTTTCTGCTCCTTCGCGGAACGGAAACGAGACAGCAGCTCGACCTTTACCGGGAACGGCGCGAAGCGTGTGCGCAGAGTATCGAAGTGTTGGTAAGCCAGCACTGTGGTCGGTGTGAGGATGGCCGCTTGCTTTCCTTCCATCACCGACTTGAACGCCGCGCGCATGGCAACTTCAGTCTTGCCGTAACCCACGTCCCCGCACAAGAGACGGTCCATTGGTGTCGGCTCTTCCATATCACGCTTTACGTCTTCAATCGCTGTTTCCTGATCCGGGGTCAGCACATATTCAAACCCATCCTCAAACTCTCTTTGCCACGGCGTGTCTGCCGCAAACGCGTGGCCGCCGACAAGTTTTCGCTCCGCGTAGAGTCGCAGCAGCTCGTCGGCCATGTCGCGCATAGCGCGTTTGGCTTTGGCCTTGGTCTTTTGCCAACCCAGACCTCCGAGTCGATCGAGTGTGGGCTGGTGCCCCTCGGCGCTCGAATATCTTTGTACGAGGTCAAGTCGCTCCACCGGAACGTATAACTTGGCTTCTTCAGAGTAGTAGAGCAGCATGAATTCGCCGCTGCGGGGACCCAAATCGAGAATCTGCAGCCCTCCAAAGCGTCCGATACCGTGGTCCACGTGCACCACAAAGTCGCCAACCTTAAGATCGCGAAAGTCGGAAAGAAACGCCGCCGTCTTTGATTTTTTTTTCTTGCTTTCGGCCCTCGACCTTCTGCCATCCGCAGAGATACCGCGACGCTCGAGCGCTTGCTCACCAGCCTCGTCAAACAGGTCGCCCTCCACATGGACCAGCAAACGCGAGCCGGGCATTTCAAAACCGGTACTGAGCCGCCCCACGGTTACAATCGTTTCAGCCGCCCCTTCGGCCTCACGGTTTTCGCCTATCAGACGAAGCCCGGCATCAACCTGATATTCATCGAGAATGTCTACGATACGTTCGGCCACTCCCAGACTCGGCATCACAAACACGGTCGTTGTCCCGCTCTCACGTTCCCGGGCGATATCCGCGGCAAGATCGGCCAGCCGCCCGTGATAACGCATCACTGACTGCGTCTTCCAATCAACTTCGGCGACCTGCTCCACTGCGGGGAAAAGAAACATCGGCAGGCGTTTGGTTCGAATACGACCGAGTTGCACTTTTGGAGACTCAGCTTCCAGCGCGAGCCGTTCGTCAGGTTCGGCCGCAGCCCGGCCGAGCGTACGCAGCTCAATTCGGGGTCTTTGGTCTATCCGCGCGCGTAACTCTTCCGTTGTCAGATATAACTCTTCCGGAGCCAGCGCCAGATCATCGGCGGCCTCAGTTTCATTAAATCGATCGGCGAGTGATTGGTAGGCTTCACTGAGGTATGACTCAATGCCCGATGGTTCATCGACTATCAGAACGGCGTTCTTAAGATAGTCGAAGACGGTCGAATTGCGCTCGCGGACAAGAGGCATCAACCACTCCCAGCCGTTAAAAGCCTCTCCTTCATCCGCAAACGCAGTTCGATCTCGAAGCGAACGTGCATAACGGGGCTCGAACCAGCGCCCACGTGCGGCTTTCGCCCAGTTTTGAAAGTCGCGGCTGGTTACTGTCAGTTCCCGCATGGGAGCAATTTCGACTTGCGCTAATTGATTGGTTGAGAGCTGTGTTTCAGGATCGAATTCGCGAATAGACTCCACCGCGTCGCCAAAGAACTCGATGCGCACCGGTGACTCAATTCCCGGCGCCCACACGTCGAGAATGCCGCCGCGGATTGAGAATTCCCCGATGGCGCCGACCGGATCTTCACGCATGTAACCCGAGCTCAGCAGCTTGGCGACAAGTTGTTCCGGAGAATGGTCTTCATCCCTCTTAAGTAATGCTCCGGCGCGAGCAATTTCCTCTGGCGCCACAGTCTTGCGGGCCAGGCCACGTGCCGTCAGAAGTACGAAGTCCTGCGAGTGGCGAGCCAGGCGCCACAGAGTGAGCGCGCGCTGTTCCAGGGTTTCCGCATGTGGTGACGAACCGGCGTAAGGATCGTTTTCCGAGGCGGGCAGGAGCAGCACTTCGTTGACGCAATCGGTTTTGCCTGCCAGTGCGCAGTGCCAAAAACGAAGGTCCCGGTCCAGTGGCTCGAGGTCGCGATTTGACTGTGTGACGACTGCGAAAAGCTTGCCGGTTTGGCGTTGCAGGGCCGCCAGGGCCAGCGCGCGGGCCGAGCCGGCTGCCAGCCCACTGACAGAAATCACGCGGGCCCCGCGTTCGATTTCGGCAGCCAGCTGTTTAAACTCCTCGGTCTGCGTCACTCGCTGCAACGTGCTGCGCAAGCCGGGGGTTGTGGGGGTAGTAGTACTCATTCCAAGTTTGTCAGTTGTCAGTGGTCAGTAGTCAGTAGTCAGTTGTTCGTGCTTTGTACTTTGTGCTTTGTACTTTGTACTTTGTGCTTTGTACTTTGAGCTTTGTGCTTTGTACTTTGAGCTTTGTGCTTTGTACTTTGAACTTCTCGTCAGCGAGCCATGCTTCGGCTCAGGGAGCAATCTTCATTACACATCCAAGTACAAAGCACCAAGCACCAAGTACAAAGCACGAACAACTGACTACTGACCACTGACTACTGACCTCTTTTCCGCATCTTCTCAATGATCGCCGTCGTTGAAGCACCCTCGATGAACGGCAATGAAACCACTCGGCCACCAGCGGCCTCTACCTCCTCGCGGCCGTGAATCTCATCGAGGTCGTAATCGCCGCCCTTGGCGAGTACATCGGGAAGCACCCTTGCAATTAAGGTACGCGGCGATATCTCATCAAAAATGGTCACGTAGGTCACCTGCCGCAGGGCCGCGAGTATTTCGGCGCGCTCCTGCTCGACGATTACGGGCCGGCTGTCACCTTTCAATTCCCGAACACTGCGATCGCTGTTTATGGCCACAAGCAGTGCGTCTCCGAGCGTCCGCGCCTGCTGAAGGTAACGAACGTGCCCAACGTGCAACAGGTCGAAGACGCCGTTGGTGAATACCAAACTTTTACCTTCCGTGCGCAGGCTGATGCGCTCCCGAAGCAGATCTTCGAGGCTGAGTATCTTGCCGCTCATTCGACTAACAATCTAGCATGACCGGGAGCCACTTCGCCAAATCTGCCCAGCCGAGCTAATGCGGAAGTGGATCAGTCGCAGACTGAAGTTAGATTAGATGTGTTTTCGAATCCTGGAGGATTTAAGTCACCTTTCCTCACTCCATTGGGAGTGAAATGTTTATAGACTCCGCACGCCACCTGATTACCACTCCGTTCGGAGGAGCGGGACTCAACTAGACGAGTGACGCTCAAGAAACGCCCCGCTCCTCCGAACGGAGCCCGGGAGGGGCGGCATTCGGGTCTATAAACATCTCGCCCCTAACGGGGTGAAAACCGGCTCTTTGTATGCGCGATAAACGTATCGTCCTCAGCCTTCTGTTTTCCCGACAAATGGTCCGCTACCGGGATGGACAAGGAATTTGCCCTCATACACATCGCTCTCTATAATCAGCGCTTTGCTTAAGGAGCGAGATTTGTCCATCCCATTCATCGAAGAGAACGATCAGACACAAGCGCGGCATGCACACCTGGAGGCGTTGCGCCGGCTAGTCGGAAACGTTTATCCAAACAAATTCGAGCGCAGCCGGGTCGTCGACAACGCAAGCGAAGACACCATCACGGCTATCGTTGAAAAGTTTCGGGGGTTTGAACCCAAGTCTGTGGAAGGAGCACGCCCGGCCACTGAAGCAATTGAAGAAGCAAACCGGGAACTGAATAAGGTTGCAGTTCGCCTGGCAGGGCGAATCGCATCGCCTCCACGGGTTATGGGGAAGGCGGCGTTTGTGCACCTCTCGGATGGCATGTCACGCCTCCAAATTTACATTCGCAAAGCTGATGTGAAGGCCGTCAACAATGACACAAGGGCGCCGATCGAAGATGAAGGCAAGGGCTGGGAACTCTTTGAGCTCTTGGATCACGGAGACTTCATCGGCGCCGAAGGTTACCTCTTTATTACCAAAACGGGAGAACTATCGGTCCACGTGAATAGTTTGCAGTTTCTGGCCAAAGCGCTGCTGCCGCTGCCGGACAAGATGCACGGCATTCACGATCCTGAGATTCGGCAGCGCCAACGCTATGCAGATCTGATTGCCGGCAGTCTGAAATTAGAAGTTGAGGAAGGCGAGCTAACGCCGCGCCAGGTATTTGAGCGGCGCTCGGCAAGCATCCGGGAGATGCGACGCTTCCTGGAGGACCGCGGTTACGTGGAAGTCGAGACTCCGATGCTCACCTCCAAGGCCACCGGCGCCGCGGCCCGTCCTTTCAAGACTCATCACAACGCGCTGGACATCGATCTCTACGCGCGCATTGCACCTGAGTTGTACTTGAAACGACTCCTGGTGGGTGGCTTCGAAAAAGTTTACGAACTGAACCGCAACTTTCGCAACGAAGGCATTGACCGGGTACATAATCCCGAATTCACGATGCTGGAATTCTACTGGTCCTATGCGGACGTAAACCAAATGATGGACCTGTGTGAGGAGATGCTGCGAGCCAATGTTCTCAAGGTTCTGGGAACAACCCAGGTGCCCTATGGCAAGCACGAGCTCGATTTTGGGAAGCCGTTTGAACGAATAACAATGAAAGAGGCGATCAGGAAATATGGGTCGCCTGGTACCGCGGAGTCTGAGTTGGATAGTCTTAATGGGCATCGGTTGGCGGAGTTATTCGAAGCAACTGTCGAACACACCCTCGTTCAGCCCACGTTTATTACCGATTTTCCTAAGCCCGTCTCTCCACTCTCAAAGGCCTCTCCTGATGACCCGTCAGTGGCCGAGCGCTTTGAACTCTTTATCGTGGGCGTGGAATGCGCTAACGGGTTTTCCGAACTCAACGATCCTCAAGAGCAATACGACCGGTTTAACGAGCAGATGATACAGCGCGAGCGTGGGGATGAAGAGGCAATGCTAATGGATGAAGATTACATAAGAGCATTGTCGTATGGGATGCCGCCAGCGGCAGGAATAGGAATCGGCATCGATCGGTTCGTCATGTTGCTGACAAACCGACAATCAATTCGCGACGTAATTCTCTTTCCACACATGCGCCCTGAGCGCAATCGAGAAGAGTTGTAGGGTGTCCCTCCCTAGGCGCCCCAAACTATCCGCAGATTACGCAGATTTCACAGTTTATAAGAAACACTGACGACAAAGGGTTTTGACTTCGTCGTCTTACTGCCCAAGTGTTTCTGCGTAATCTGCGTAATCTGCGGATAGTTTGGGGCGCCTAGGAAGGGACGCCCTACCACTCTTAAGGCTTTGGCTGTGAGGCTGCCAGCTTTTGTCGCATAGCTGTAAGGCGCTCGTCGGACCACGCGGGCTTCTGTCCTTGTCGTTCCATTGCGGTAATGTATTGCTCCAGGGTCGTGAGAGCACCTAACAGATTCCCCTGCTTTTCTCTCACTCGGCCGATATCCAGAAGGAACTGATTATTACTCTCGCCGTAGGCCTCGGCGGCCCGGCTATAGTGGTCCTCCGCCAGCTTTAGTTCGCCTCGTAACTCGTAAAGCCGGCCTAGATGATAGTAGGTGATTGGAATCTGAGTGCCGTCCTTTAAAGAAACGGGTAGCAGGGTGGCTATGGCTTCATCGTTACGCTTCAGGGCCATGAGTGTGTAGGTAAGCTCAAGATTAGCAGGCGGGAAATAGCCGCTCATGCGTGCCAGCACCTGACGAAAATTTTCCACCGCCTCTTCCTGGCGACCCCGCTCACGAGCTGTCCGCCCGCGCTTTAGCAGGGCATAAGTTTCAGAAATCAATCGTATACGCAGGCAGCGGGCGCGAGGCTGCGCGCTCAGGCTTGCTCGCCGCGACGGGCGCTGGTGTGCTTGCCCCGACACTTGCAGGAGGCCGGGTCGCCGTTGGCTCAGCCGTACGGCGGGAGGGTGTGCTAATCACCGAGCGGTTAGCTCGCGACGTAACTGCGATGCGCCCGGCGCCCAACGTATTTGACAGAGCTTTGGCCGCGGCCTCGTGTTCCGGATCGACCGCGACGGCGCGACGCCATTCACGGACCGCGAGATCGTTTTCGCCGCGTGCCGAATACAAGCGGCCCAGGTTAAAGCTGGCTTCCGCATAGCGGAAACTCTCCTGCCTCAACGCGGACATGAAAGCCTCATACGCTTCATCCCAGTGACCTTCCCGCATGAGCACTACCCCGAGATTGTTGGAAGCTCGCGAGTACCGTCCCTTTCGCTGCTCGATGGCCTTGCGGTAACTCTTTATCGCTCCCTCCCACTCACCAAGTCGCACTTGCGCGTTAGCGATGTTATAGAAGCCCTGCGGATCGAACCGCTCCTCTTCACTCATAGCCTTGAGCTCGGCAATGGCCTCCTGCTTCTGGCCCGCCGCGATGAGATTGCCAACCAGCTTCAGCTGCAAACTCCCGCGTTCTGTTTCGTTCGTCGCGGTGTTGATTTCTTCACGCAACGCGGCAATTTCGGACTTGGGAGCGGTACTGTCATCTGAGACGGGTTCGTCAACTGCGGTAGAAGTGGACTCGTCCGGCTTTGGTTCTGGTAAATGTTGGTCTGCGCGACGGGTACGAGTAATTGTTGCTTCAGGTGAAGGGCTTGGCTGAGGTGAACTTGCGGGCTCAGCCTTGGCTTGCAGCGAACGCGCCGGCTTAGCTTTAGCCTGTGGTGAGCTGTTCGAGGTTTGGCCCGAAACCAACGGAACGGACGCTGTGAAGATCAGCGTCACAACCAGCAACCGCAGCGAGAGAAATAATCGGACTGGTCTAAAACTTGTCACTAGCTTCCCCTTATCTTGATCAGTTCGTTAGCGATGCAACTTTGGCGCTTCAGCTCTTACATAAGCCAGGATGGTGCCACCAAAGCCGACGGCCCAGCCATGTGTGCGATTCGCGAAAAAGACTCGCTCCAGCGGATGAGTCGTGCCGCTTGGTTCGACGGTCCAGTGCAAACCACCGTCCTGGGTGTAAACTAGAGTACCTTCGGCGCCGACGGCCCAGCCCTCCGCGGAATCAAGAAACTTAACGTCCAATAGGTCAGCAGAGACTGTAGAGTTTTGCGCCTGCCAGGTACGTCCTCCGTTAACCGTACGGTAGACGTTTCCACCGCTGCCCACTGCCCATCCTCGGCGATTGTCTACAAATGAAGTGGCCGTGAAACGAACACCCTTCGCCCCCGGCAAGGAGGAAAGGTGCCAGGTTTCACCACCATCGGAAGTCTGTAAGATGGTGGCTCCAGCCCCCACCAGCCAACCGCGATAGTCGTCGATGAAGGTGCCACCGAGAAGTAGGTGGCGAGTGGGAGCCCGCAATCTAGTCCAGTTTGCCCCAGAGTCAACTGACGTGAAGATAGCTCCGTGCTCGCCGAAGGCCCAGACACGTCCGCTGGAACTAAAAACGGCTCGAACCAGACGTGCGTCAACATCAGCACCTCCGATGTCGACTCGATTCCAGCGTTCGCCGCCGTCAGTCGTGTTCATCAGATAGGTGCGCGGGTCCTCTTTGGTTTTAAGTTCGTAGACGTTTCGTTCACAGACGATCCAGCCATTGAGTTCATCTGAAAAGTAAATGTCGCGAAGCACATCCTCCGACGGACGTGGTTTGGCTTTCCAACTCCTGCCGCCGTCCTCGGTAGCCAGTAAAGCGCCTTTGCTGCCGACGGCCCAACCCCGGTTCTGATCGAGAAAGAAAACTGAATGCAGCCAGGCGAGTGTGCCCGTTGACTGGCGCTTCCAGGCGCTGCCTTGAGCCACAGCTTGCGTACTGAATGTCGTAAAGACCAGAGAGGCAAGGAGAAAGCAAAAAATAGTCGGCAGGAGGCAGTCGGCAGGAGGCAGCCGACCCGATGCGCCGGAGTTACTCTTTCGTGTGGGTTTGGACCAAGACATGTTTGGTCAATTCGTTAGGCAACCGCACTCCCGGCTGAAGGTCCGCCGTCTGCCTCCTGCCGTCCGCGCCTGCTCTTAGAACGGCTCTCACCGCCTTCAGCACTTAATTCGTTCGCTTCCACCGATTGCCAGGACTATTACCAACCTCCGGTGAATATGCGAGCGAAACTCAAGACTGAGGTAAAGCTCATGATCTTCTGAAAGGTTTTGAGTTTGTTGCCGGGAACGATGATTTGATCGCCCGGAACGAGGTAGGTGTTATCGGGAGCTTTGCCTTTATAAATATCTGAGACGTTTACTGCAATGGGTGCCAGCATCCCAGTTGACTGGCGGCGCAGTACTACCACATTGCTGCGACTGCCGGTTGGCAGCACACCACCGGCCTCTGCAATGGCCTCCGTGACGGTCATGCGATGACTCATCACCCGAATTCCCGGTTGGGCAACGTCTCCGAGGATGCTGTAGCGATAGGAATTAGCCTTTTCGAGGGAGACAGTAACCTCCGGCTCGATAATGTACTCGTCATAACGCTGCTTTATTATTTCAGCGACCTGGTCGACGGTTTTGCCGTTAACGAAGATTCCCCCGGGTATTAATGCGAGAGATACGCGTCCGCTCGGCGGAATAATGAGCCCTGCCCTTGAATACCGCTCCTGTCCGAAAACGTGTATTGAGATGACGTCTTCCGGTCCCAGCCTATAGGTATGGAAAAAGTTGTTGTAGTAGGGAACAACGGCAGCCTCTTCAGAGAGCTGTTCGTGACGGTTTGCCTGAGTATCAGCCGGGACGTCCCCAGCCTGGGCCGACGGCTCATCGGGCTCAAGCCGGTCCGCCGTGTTAGGGAGCGGACTGGGTTTCTGCTCCGGCGCCTTGGCCGGATCCTGAGTGGACTTTGTGGCCACTCTTTTGCGGATCTGATTGGCCCCGGGATCCTGCGTTTGCGCCCAGCCGGCTGCTGCTGAGGAGACTGTAAACGCGGCCGCGAATGCGAGCGCTACTACAATTCTGTTCACTATCTTCATTTCAACCTCCCAAAAAGTGCATTGCCAATTGCCGACTGCCGATTAATAAAAGCCTACATGTCAGAATCTACTACGGTCTGATGTGTTGCGCTCTGTTATCGATGCCGGGAATCACATTCAAGACCCGCGAAGAAGAAATTGGCAATTGGCAATTGGAAATCGGCAATCTCCTTAATGCGCCCCACGTCCAAATAGAATAATCTTTATCGTCTCAAACAAGACTATGGCGTCAAGGATCAAACTCTGATTTTTTACGTAATAGAGATCATACTGGAGCTTCTGCCTCGCATCTTCAATGGAAGCTCCATAGGTGTATTTGATCTGGGCCCACCCTGTCAGACCGGGCGGGATCAAATGACGCTGTTCGTAATAGGGAATCTCGTCAGCCAGCTGCGCCACAAAATGCGGCCGTTCGGGACGAGGTCCTACGAAGTTCATTTCGCCTCGCAGTATGTTCCAAAACTGCGGAATCTCATCGACGCGTATCTTTCGAATAATCCGGCCCAGACGCGTAACCCGGTCATCGTGTTTGCTCGCCCAGACAGGACCTGCTTCTTCAGCATCCACTCTCATGGAACGAAACTTCAGCAGCGTAAACGGTCGGCCGTTTTTTCCAACCCGCTCCTGCCGATAGAAAACCGGGCCTGTCGAATCAAGTTTGATGAGAATCGCTGTTATCAACACGATCGGCAGGGAAAGAATTGCGCCAATCAACGCTACCAAACGGTGAACCACACTGCGTGTGATTCCAGAAATGCGAGCCTCTCTCCCGCGCCCCGAAAAAATCAGCCAGGAAGGGCGAAGCATATTCAGAGACACGCGGCCGGTCAGTCGTTCCGAGAAAGAAGCTCCCTCCTCGATAGATACGATCCCGGCGAGACTCAATCGCAACAACTCATCCGTTGGTAATTGCCCACGTCTCTCGCCCATGGCTACTACGATGCGATCTATGTTTTCCCGTTTAACCACCTCGGCGAGCTCGGAGGTGACTGCAATAACTCTGGGATTGATTAAGCTCTTTCCCAGCAACTCCGCATCAGTACCAACAAAGCCGATGATGCGGTAGCCCGCGTCCGGCCTCTGCAGAACCTCACGAGCGACATCCACTGCCAGGTTGCCGGAGCCGACTATTAGAATCCGTTCGCCGAAATCTGGATGCCCCAGGAACCAATGGATCGACACGCGCCAGGTGACCATCAGGGTCAGCGCCAGCGGCAAAGCCAATAGGGCTACTCCGCGTCCAATCATCAGTTGCGGGAAGGCATAGAACATGAAGGCGAGTGCCATCCACGCCAGGCCGAGTGCCTGCACCAATCGCAGGACCAATTCCCGGCGATCGTGCATTACTACGAAGTCGTAGAGATCGAACAGGTAGAAAGCAGCCAGGCAAAAGCCTGTTGCCAGTCCGGCCTTTAAGAATCCCTGCCGCTCTATTAGTTCGTAGCTCGCACCCTCGCTTCCAAATCTCAAATACACAGCGCCCATCAGCGCGCCGAAAACAACAGCGGCTTCGGCGAGGATGAGCAGAACGGTGCGAGCATTGAGTCGGGACGGTCTCAACTGACGATTGCAACCTCTTTTTTAATTTCTCCGGGGAGGGCTGTTGAATCTTCAGGAATCCCTTCAGGAATCAACTCCCTATCACGACGATAGTGTCTCTGCTGGTAGTAGTAGGAGCTGGCATCAGGTTGCTCCTCCGTGCGATTAAGGACCACACCCAGGACTCTTTCCCGCGGCAGTTGCTCCAACAGCTTGTCGATGTGTGAATAGCGGGTCTTGCCGGAACGCACCACCAACAGTGCCGCGTCTGCGCGACTGATCAGAACGTTAGCATCGGTGAAGATCCCCAAGGGGGGAGCGTCGATAATAATGTAGTCGAACATGCGGCGCGCTTCGGTGATTACCCGGGCGAAGGTAGGGCCTGAAAGCATCTCGGCAACATCTTCGCGAGCTCTGCCACCGGGCAAAAGAAAAAGGCCCGCAGGATCCAGGCGCACGATTGCCTGTTGCAAACTAATCTCCCCTCCGAGCACTTCTGACAGTCCCAGAGGTACATCAATCCCGAGATAATCAGTGGCGCACGGTCGACGCAAGTCACTGTCGATGATCAAAGCCCGCACTCCTTCGCTCTGAGCCAGCAGCCAGGCCAGATTAAGGGCGGTCAAAGTCTTGCCCTCGCCAACTCCCGAACTCGTAATCACGAAGGCCCGCATCTGCAGGCGTTCACCAGCTTGTAGGATCCTGGTACGAAGCGAGCGAAAGTGTTCACAGTAAGCGGATCGAGGCTGGCTGATTGCTACTAGATGAGGCTCGACGCGTGCCGCGGAAACGTCATAAGAGACGAATCTCGCGGTACGCGTCGCGCCGGCAGCGCCCAAAGTTGCCCCAACAGCACGCGAAGCCATACCGCCGGGGAGTGCCGACCCGTCGGGTGCATCCGCAGTGTGCGCAGTGGACGCTGAACTATGCACCGCATCATTCGAACTCAGAATCGAAGAACCGCTAAACAGCTGTTCCTCAACCTGCTTCGCGGAAGGCAGGCCCCGAACGGCTCCTCCGGTGCGGTGCGCAGAATTTTGTGATGGTGGTTGCTTAGCCGGTCCACTCTTCGGAGTGGCGCTAGCGCGTCTTAGTGCTTCGAAAACTCTTCCCATTCAGATTTTCCTCTCAATTTCCTTCCGCCAATAACGCCTTGAACGACGATTTTGACTTAGATCATCGGGCGGCTCTTGTTTTCGGCGTTGCGCTATCTTTGTTCCACCGGTACTGGCGGGACCGTTTCGGTTTCGCCATCCGCGGTGCCGGTTCCGGCGGCCCAGAGTTCGGCGCGGCCGGCGGCCGAGAAGATACTCCCTGGCGCCTCTCTCTCTTCACCCGGTTGCATACCTCGAGTAGCAGAGGGAAGCATGTCGAACGTTACGGCCACCTCTTCTATCACCTCACGACCGATGGTGGGCTCGCCCGATGCATAACCTGCAAGCAAAGCGTTGTCGCAAAGATTATTGATGTTGCGCGGAATTCCCTCAGAACAACGAAAGATGTAGTCGGTTGCGCTCGCGGAAAAGATGTCGGTCCGTTCAGCGCCCGCAACCAGCAGACGCGAAGTAATGTAGCGATCGGTCTCCTCGACGTTCGGCAGCGGCTTAATTATGCAGCGGAGGGCGACGCGTTGCTTGAGTTGACGAAGATCAGGATTGTTGAGCACCTCGCGCAGTTCGGGCTGGCCCGTCAAGACGATTTGTAGTTGCTTGGCCGTGTCAGACTCGAAATTAGACAGCAGCCGGATCTCTTCCAGGACATGGGGAGATAGCCCCTGGGCCTCGTCAACGATTAGTACCGTTCGCAACCCGCGGGAATGACGGGATTCCAGGCCGCGTCCAAGTTCCATCAGCAGCTCCGACTTGGTTTCCCACTTCTGCACATCGAGCAGCGTCGCGACGTGCTGGTAAAATTCAGGGACAGAAAGTCTGGGATTGAAAATATAGGCGACGAGAACCGTGCGATCCAATCGTTGCATCATCCAACGCAGGATCGTTGTTTTGCCAGTTCCCACTTCTCCGGTGACTACCACCAGCCCTTTACCGCTCTCAATTCCGTAGTGAAGGTTAGCCATTACTTCGGTATGCGAGGGAGTAAAATATATAAAGCGCGGATCAGGCGTCAGCGCGAACGGCAGTTCTTTGAGCCCATAAAATTCAGCGTACACTCTGTGGGACCTCCATGTGGGGGATTTAATAAGATCCCCTCGTGTCGATCAGGCGCGTCCTGACGAGAACATTTCGACGATCTGCGTAGCCCTGAGGGCCAGAGCCAGCAAAGGGATACTCACGATCGTAGCCACGATCCCGACCGTGAGCAGCAACAAGCGCCGCCGGGGAATCGCGCGAGCTTCCTGGGGGGTCCGCAAGTCGGGCACGGTGGCGAGCACCGGCAGTCCCGTGTAATGTGCCGCGTCTTCACGGCTTTGGATAGTTAGCAACTTGGGAGCTTCAAACACTGCGGCCAGAAATAGTCCGAGACCAACTCCCAGCCCTAAGCCCATCGCAAACAGCAGAAATCGTTTCGGCGCCACCGGCTGCGAGGGTAAGTAAGCCGAGTCGATCACCTCGATGCTTTCGCCTTGCTGCTGGGTAGCCGCTTGAGCACCAAGAGCTATTCTCTGTTGGGTTGCCAGAAGTGAATCGTAGGCGGCCTTCTTCGTTTGGTACTCGCGATCGAGCTTTCCCAGAGCCACTTCGACACCCGGGACGGTATTTATCCGCAGCATCAGCGCTCCGATTTGTCTTTCGGTGTCCGCAAGAGTCCCCTGTCCTCGCCTTATTTCGCTGTCCATCAGTCTTAATTCGGCCTCAATACTCGCGACATGGAGGTCCGGTCGATCTTTGAGCTTTTCCTGCTTGTCTTTAATCTTCTGTTTCCATTCGCTAACCATGTCGTCCATTGACCGTTTGACCGAGTCGATCTCAGCCTGTTTGGACTGGACGTCCGGATGTTTGGGCTTCAGTTCAGTCAGCATGCGCTGCATCTGTGCTTCGAGGTCTGCCTTCCTCGAGGCGAGTTGAGCCCAGGCCGAGGTTGTTTTTGGATCAGTAGTGTTCTCGATTACCTCTTCCCTTACTTGCTCCGTCGTTTTCTTAATTAGCGCCAACTGTCCGGCCAGCGCCGATCGGCGATCCTGAAAGCGGCCGATTTCCGCAATGTATGCTTTCTCCTGCTCGCGTAAACCCGTAAGTTGCCCGACCAGGGATGCAGCTCCCGAAGGAAGATGGTCAACATTCTGCTGCATAAATTCGCCACGGTGATTGTCAACGGCGTCGAGCTCTTCCTTGGCTTGACTAACCTGCTGGTCGAAGAACTGCTTAGCCGACTGCGTGGAATTGACGGTGTTTTTTGTTTGTTCGTCGATGTACTTGCTGGCCAATTCCGAAGTAACCAACTGAGTGGCCTTGGGTTCGCGACCACGATAGATAATATTGAAGCCGTTGGTAATGTCATTACGACTGGTGTTGATCTCTACCTTAATGTCCTTGCGCATTTTGTCGATGATCACTTCCATCGGCTCCCCGCGCATTCTTTCGGTCTTGTAGATCCCATACTTCTCCACCAGCGGCTCAAGGGAGCTGCGACTAGTGACCACTTGCGCAATGCTACTCAATTGACGCGTGATGGTGTCTTCACCCATGGTGGGAACGGCGGCAGTTGGAAGCGTTGACGGCCTGACGACGATTAGCGTGGAAGATTCATAAACGTCAGGTAGGCGATAAACGACATAACCAACAGCAGTGGCAACCGCGATTGCTGGCAGGATAATCAGCCACTTTCGCTTCCAAATGATCTTTGCATATTCGCCTGGCGTTCGATTGCGGAATTCAACACTCATACTGCACTCCTATTCTCTATCTCGTCCTCAAAGTGTGGCGAGGGCCTTGCGGGCTTCTTCTACATCTCGAAACGGAACTTTATCGGCCAACCGGAGGGCAACTCCGAGTTCCCGTTTGGCGCCTTCCCTGTCGCCTTTAGCTTTGAGCGCCATTCCCAGATGGTAGCGATAAGTGGGACTTGGTGAGACTTTGACCTTGTTCGCTGCTGCCTCATCAAGGGCGACTGCCTTCTGCAACTGCTCGACTGCAACTGCATTTAGCCCCTTCTTGTAGTAGACCCACCCCAGTGTGTCCACGAAACCCGCAATCTGGGGGTTTTTCTGGACCACGCCTTGAGCAAGGCGCACCGCCTCATCGAGATTACCTTCACCTTGAACGGCGTACAGCCACGCGAGATTGTTGGCGGCGATTATCGCGTTTTGATCTTTCTCGAGCGCTTTTTTATAGTGCTCGGCGGCCGCCTTATAGTCTTTGAGCGAGTCGTAAAGCATGCCGATCAGTGTATAGGCCGCTGCATTATCGGGACGCTTGTCGACGATCTTCTGATACTCGGCAATAGCGCGCGGCTCTTGCTTCGTGTTTACGAACAAAGCACCAAGGGCCGAGTAGGCGTTGAGGTAGTTGGAATCCAATTCCAGCGTTTTGCGTAGCTCGCTCTCGGCTCCCTGCTGGTTTTGTTCATACCCGTAGATCTGCGCTTTCAGGTAGTGCAGCGAAGCATCATTAGGATAAGTGCTCAACACCTGATCGAGTCTGGCGTGAGCTTTATCAAGCTCCCTGCGCGCTGCGTAAAGCTTGATCAGGCCGTCTAATGCGTTGAAATCAGTGCCAGCAATAGACAGGGCCTTCTCGTAATTTGCAATGGCCTCATCCGGTTTGTTTTCCCCGAGCGCGAGGGCGGCCAAATTGATGTAACTGTCGGAGTTGTTCGGAGCAAGGTCCCGCGCGGCTGTGATGTCTTGACGCGCAGCTGCTCGGTTACCAAGTTGGGCGTGGGCCGCCCCCCGCGCAATGAGGGTTTTCGCTTTAACTTCAGCGAGCATCTCCGCAGAGGTGTCCCGGTCCGGACCGGTCTTGCTAAGTCGCTCAAGCAGGTCGTTCGACAGAGTTACGGCTCCTTTAGAGTCCCCGGTCCCGAGGGCTATCTGAATCTGCATCAATTTGGCGGGCAGGTAGTCCGGATAATTTCTCTCAAGATCGCTAGCGAACACCCGAGCCTGATCGATTAAACCAAGACTGAAATTGGACTGGGCCATGAAGTAGAGCCCGATCTTCGAATTGGGTTCTTGTTTCAAGACTTCTTTCAAGTCTTCGATGGCCGCTTTAAGTCCTTCAGCCTGACCGCTCCGTGCGTTGGTTCTCGCACGGAGGAGTAGCGCCTGCCTGTCGCCCGGTTCCTTCTTCAGCAGCTCATCGATCTGGTCATTGGCCCCTTTCGCGTCACCCCGCATCAGCATGATCTCGCCCAAACGGTAACGACCCTGCTTGTACTCGGGGTTTCTCGTCAGAATGTCCTGATAGACTCTTACGGCGTCATCGAGACGATTGACGGCTGAATAATAGTCACCTAGCACGGCCTGGCCTGCCGGTTTGTCCTTGTCTAAGTCGGCCAACGCTTTGTAGGCTTCTTCAGCTTTATCGAGCCGCTTGTTTACAAGGTAGAAACTGGCGAGAACAAGACGGGAGTTGCGATCGGAGGGCTCTACTTCGACGGCTTTCTGCAATTCGATCTCGGCTTTGTCCAGACGGTTGGTTTGAATGAGATATTTGCCGTATTCCGTATGGGCCAATGCTGAACTGTTGTTGATCGAGAGTGCCCGCTCAAAGGTTGCTTCCGCGTTGGCTGCGTCCTTTGTCACAATATAGAATCGCGCGAGACTCATGTAGGACTCGATACGCTTCGGATCAAGATCTATAGCCTCAGTGAACTTGCTTCGAGCCTCATCGGGCTTATTCTGCGCGAAGCGGATACCGCCCAGCAGAATGTGTGCCTCTATGTGCTTCGGATCTTTTTCCAGGATCTCATTGGCAAGCCGCTCCGCTTCCGCAAGATGCTCCGCCTTTCCCTTGCTCGCCGCGAGATAAATGGTTCCCAGCTGCCAACGGGCCTCCAAATTATTCGGATCGAGTTGGGTGGTCTTCCGCAATTCTTCAAAGGCTTCTTGACTGCGTTGAAGGCCCTGGTAAGCGCGCGCCAGACCCCAGTGGGCGGCGGCCAGCTTGTCATCAATCTGGATGGCGTTGCGATACTCGATGGACGCTTCCTGGAACTTGGATTCTTTCAGGTAAGCGTCACCCCTGCTGAGGTGGGCCGCCTTTGCTTTCTCGGGATTGGTGCAACCCCCGATAGCAAGGACGGCTGTTAGCAGAAGAGACAGAAGGGCTACGTATTTGATTTGGCACTGCATTTTCATTCTATTCAGACTCCATCGCGAACCAGGAGTACCTGCTCGCTTAATTCGCTTTGTTAATCATCACAGGCGGGCAACGCCTCATATGCTTCACAAAGCTGATACCAGTAGGAAAAGGCCAACTCCACGGTATTTCCGCAAATTGAAAGCCCGCCCGCCAGGATCTGGTTTCCCAAATCGGCATTTCAATCCGGAATAAACTCCGGAAGCAAAGTAGAAGCACTTGAGGCTAGCTCGGTGGCGGACGCCAGAGCAGCCGTTTCAGAGGTTCCGACTGGAACCATGACGCGCACCATTGCGCCGTCTGAGCGACGCAGCCTTACACTATCGATTACCGTGTAGACCTTACCCCAGTACTCGCTGGCGACGGCTCGTCCCCGCCCTTGATACCAATAGATCATCAGGTCTTTGGTTGCCCCGTTCTCGATCACGTATCTGTTAGCCTCGAAGGCCGGCTTTCCGGGTGGAGCGATGGTGACTATCCCAGGTGCACTCATGGTCCATCCAGACCCCGGCAAACAGTTCAAGGGGCTGTGATAAGTGGCGCCATCTTTCTGGCTCGCATAATAACCAATGTAAAGGTTACCGCCCTGCCCTGCCCTTGTGCGGTAGTTACGCATTAGGTAATCGCTCGCCCGCAATACACTTAGCGTCGCGTCGTCAAAACGTTGATCCGGGCCTACCTGCTGCCAGTTCCCGAGCTGGTTTGGAAAATCTTTCAGCTCCTTACGCGCGGCGGGTTTTTCGCCGAGATACTCCCAGGCATTAACAACGATACCGCCGACCAGCAGCAGAACAAGCAAGATTGCAAAACGCCACGAGCTTTTCATCTATTCTGTTCCTTCCACTTGAATCACCGGTGTAGGCGGGGTTCCCGACCCGGCCACCAATGAGCCACGCTCGGCTGTTGCGACTTTTTCCTGTTGGGCTAACGCAGCTTTGTCGTCCGTGGGGCGGAAACGATCCAGCACCCAGCCGACACCAAATAATAGGAGAAAAGCGGCAATGTAGATCACCCACCCGGAAAAGGAGTGGAAAAAGCCGTCCGCTACTTCGGTTCCATAATAATGAGCCAGTACGCCTGTACCGCTGACCCGCAGAGCATTCGTTAAAATCGCAATCGGCACAGCGGACAAGACAATTATTGCGGAGCGCCAGAAACCATAACTCTTCAACCACGCGATGGTTCCGCGCCTGTGGCCAGCGGACGAATCGGACCTTGGGTGCGTAAAGTAAGCAAAGACCACGGCCAGGGTTACCAGCGTCATCAGCGAGCGAATACCGCTGCAGGCCTCGACCACTTCCAGCTTCTTTGTTTCCAGTGCGCCCAACGGGAGCAACTCGATTACGTTCCCTTGTCGCAACACCGGGATATCAAATAAGCTCATGGACCACACTGCACACCGAGAAGCAAAAAGCTGCAACGGGAAAGCGATTTTGTTGAATATGATCGCTGGAATTGGAATGGCAAGCGCTAGCAGGCTAAGAGGAACCAGCACGAGTTGCAGCAGGCGGAAACCCCAAAAGTAGATAACAGTTCCCGCTAGAATCAGGACCAGCGAGATTCTTTGGAGGAACAACTCTGCGCCCGCAGTTCCTGCCCAGAGAGCCATCAAGGCGAATAAGACAAAAGCGACACCCCACAAGGTTGAAGGCTTGTTGGCTTCTCGGGATAGCCGCTCCCGCTGAGTCCACAAAATGTAGGCAATGATGACAGGAATAAGAATGCCGTGGGAGTAGTTCTCATCGTTCCACCACGTCTGCCCAAGTTTGGACAGTACGATTGCATACGTGAATACGAGCGCAGAAGTGACGGCGAGAACTCGCCAAAGATGTTTCCTGGCCAGGACACTCATTATTATATTCCCTTGGATGGTCTTCGCAAGAAAAGGGCAAGTTCCCTTGCGAAAACGAATGGTTGACTCCAAATGCAGTCAGCCCATGAGGAGATGCGCATGCAGCTTATCTCAAGTGCCATAAAGGTTCAATGTAAGCCGAGCTCAAACATCGGCAATTAGGGATAAACAGCTAAATGGGAGATATTCCCAGACTGGCACGCAAAGACGCAAAGGTGGCAAAGACGCAAAGACTGAAGTGCCTCAGGAAGAAACGGTTTGTCGAAAGGCCTTTCTTTGCACCTTTCCCCCGTTGCGGCTTTGCGTGAACCCGACTTTTTGTGAACGAAAAGGTGACTCACCAGAAAGTGCCATGGAAAAAAGGGCGACTCTTTCGAGTCGCCCTCTTTTCGTGGAAGGGAACGGGGTGTGTAACTGAATCAGGCGTGCATGAGCGAATGGAACGGCGGGTGACGAGGCTTAGAGAGCGAATCGCCGGCGATACTCTTGCGATGCGAGAAAGGCTTTTACCATGTCAGCGCCTTGATAATTGCCGCCAAACTGGTTGAGTTTGTTGAGCCAGAAGCTGAACCCAGCGTTATCGTAGTCGCGCCTTAGGTAGCCGAAATATTGCATGAGCACGAAGGCCCTGTTGAACTCATTGGCCGTGAAGACGGCGTTGTCCGCCAATCTACCAAGTACACTGGCTCGCGATACACCGTTCGCTAGATCCCGGACTAAGCCATTGCGTTCGGCCGTGCTAATTGTCACGCCGATGTTAAAAATAAGCGCATCAACGTATTGCTGATCGGACAAAGCTGAGTAGCGCGAGATGAAACCCGATCGCTGCACCCAACTCTGGAGAAACTGATCCTTATTCGCTGCGAGCCGCGCTTCCCAACCGGCCGTTCCCACGACGACTCCCTGCCCGATGATCGCGTTGTCCGGCATAAACTCGGCCCTCGTCGGGACACGCCGGTAAGAAGACTTGTAAATACGATGGACGAAGTATCCCGTCTGTTGGAATTCCATCGATAGGAAAAACGCGGCGGAGACATGGATGCGTTTCGCTTCAAAGCACGCCACGTCCGTTCCGCAAGCTGCGAACTGGTTGGTCCAATAATCGCTCCCATCCCGCTCCGGTTCGCGGTCAAGAAAGTCTAGGTAATGCTGGCGCACGACATAGGACGCAACGTCAATGGGGTTAGTAACGTTCGGGTGCGCTATGAGCACACCAGCCAGTTCCAAATGATAGATCGCTGCGCGGAGATGGGTCCTAACGCCAGGGAGGTCCCCAGCCAGGGAAGAGCCCTGTGACTGTAGGGCGCTTTGGAGCGCTAGGGCGAGTTCTGCCTCGATTCTGACAGCTGCGAGAAAAACGTCTCGCTCCGCATTAAAGTGGTTGAAGGCCGTTTGAATCTCAGTGACGAATTGCAGGAGCGCTTCGGTTTCCGCTGCGGCCATCGCTTGAGCACTTCCGCCACCTGGTGAGACTCCACCACCGGAAGATGCAATCAGATTACTCAAATCCTGCCCGTCTCTTTTAGCCCTCAAAACACTTTCTCCAAAGTGCGTCGGAGTAGGTGTCGGAGTGGGCGTGGGGGTTGGAATCGGAGTCGGCGTGGGTGTGGGACCGGGCGGCGGTGTCGCGCCGCCGAGCGCGGCCTCGAGTTGGGCGAAGTCGCAGCCCAGATCTCGTCCACCCGCACCAGCCTCGCGGTAGGGCGACGACGTGCTCAATCGGTAATTTCCTGCCGCCGCGTCAACGAACCCGACCTCCGCATCTGTCGTTGGAAATAATTGCCCTGCGGGATACCAGCTAGGCGGATTGTAGTAAGGACCGTTAGGCGGGGGACCTGCCCCGATCATAACGTTACCGATGACCTGGGAACCGGGATACCATTGCGCCAAAGTCGCGTTGCCAGAGGCCGTGCCATCACCAATAATCCCTGCCTGACCATGGGTTGCGATGTTGTTAAGGTACTTAAAATTAGTATGCGGGCTGCTTCCGCCTATGATAATAGAGCGTCCGCCCATCGCGGTATTGTTTTCAACCGTTACAGAATCAGTGCCATCAACTAACAACAGGAAAGCTCCATAACCTCCATAAATGTTTGGGCCGTCAATTCCAGTAATAAGGTTGTTGGCTATTCGCACGCGACGTAAACGTACCGAGGTAGGATCAGGCGCATAGAGGTAATCCTTCCCCATGATACTGAAGGCACCCGCAACGTTGCGGATGATGTTGTTCGTAAACTCCACGTCTTCAACAACAGCACCAGGACCAGAGTCGTTGGGGCGAGGTGTTAAGAGGATGGCCTGGCCTGACTGTGCATCAGCCCAATTATTCTCAAACACATTGCCGTCAATGACTACACGGCGGGCACTCTTTAACTCCAATATGTTTTTGACTGTCCATACACCCCGCCACTCAACGGGCTTACGCATGTAGTTGCGACGAATCTCAATGTCCGCGGGCACCATACCAGCGGCGGAAAGACCACCGACTGACCCTCCGATAAAAAAGTTTGTTCCCGCGCCTTCCAGATAATTGTTAATAATTTTGAACGGGCCAGGGCCATTCCACCCGGCTATGGCTTGAGCTTCTTGACCGCGTACGTGAAAATCGGAAATGTAGGAATTGATAATGTCGGTATGTGCCGAGTTCAACGCTACCCCACGCTTTATACCCATTGTCGCGTTGCCGTGGATGTAGACACGATCTAAAACAAAGTGGTGTGCGACTGACTCCAGTGTGTTTTGCTCCATCCCCCCGTCCCCAAGGTGGACAAGGTCATAAGCGAAAGCGTCCGGCGTCGCCAGCGTGATTTCAATGCCGATTAGGCGATAGTGGTGTGCTCCCCCTCCGGTCTGGAGCGCCACGTCGCCGAAGCCCGGAGTCACGATCTTAGGCATCAGGCCAGACTGGGCAGGCGAGACGCGCTGACCGGCGGGCAATTCATTCGCCCGCGAAGATTGGATGGTTATCCACGCTTCTGAGCTGCCTTTATTTGGTAGTGAGAAAGGGCCGACGAAGGTGGCACCTGCTTCCAAGATGATCGTGTCGCCGGGCTGCGCCGCATTCAGCGCCGCTTGGAAGTCGCCTCCTGCATTAACCGAGAGCGTGGCGGCGTGCGCGGCTGCCCCGTTCCCGATGATCACTGCGACGGCGAACAGCGTGAGGAGGCAGAAGCGTTGACGAAAGTTAAGTGGTTTATATTTTGCGAGAGCAGACGCTTGGGAGATATTCATTTATCCTCACTTCGGTAGCCGGACGATCTCAAGCGCGGAGACTTGAGACTCCTGGTTTTGCGAACCCGCATCACTGCGGGTGTGCCTTTAGTCGGTGATGGTTGCGCTCGAGCAGGCGCTAAGTGTGAAGGGGCAAACTGCGACGGGCGCGCCGCCGCGCCAGTAACCGGCCGGGGCTATTGAAGCTCCGCCGCTTTGCTGACGCAATGTCCGGCCAGAGAGATCGGGACGCTATTTTGAAGTGAAGGAAATGAGGAACGATGGAAGAAATCGAACCAACGACTGCACTTGGGAAAGGCTCATCTTCGTGGTTCTACGTCTCCCACTTGAGCAATAAAGGCCTCGACGGGGACGCGGCCTTAAGTCTGCCGTGAAACAAGCCGCTAGGCGATCGGCCCACGGCTTTATTCCGCGTCCGGGGTGGGAGATTTAACTTTCTCCGATCGCTTTCGGCAACCAGACAATCTTGCGGCGCGCGTCGGTCTGAACCAACCCCGCGGCACTAGAAGATTCACGGCTTTGCGTCCCTGCCTCGCAGCAGGTTTGCCTTTATCGTGTGCAATCGTCACATTACGAAAGAACAATTCTGCCGATGATTGCTCGACAGTCAACAATTACTATTAAGCAAACTTCGCCGCCCGCTGTCAAGCACCTTTTATTGGCAGCAATTAAACCTCAGCGATTGGGGCAAACTGCGGTGCGGCCGCTTCGTTGCTCCGACCCAAGGTCGCCGGCTTTCCGACGGCCCGGCCGGATCCCACGCTCAGCGTGACAACAAACTTCATAGTAGATCACCGCTCCGGCGCCGGCAACGATGTTCCCGCGCGTAGTCGGATGAGGCGCGCATAGTTTAATTGTCAAAACCTCCTCTTTGCCGCGAACCGCCACCGAAACAAATCGAGAAGGCCGGGAGTCGCGAAATATGTAATGGGAAGAAGCCAATGAACGTAAAAGGCTGGAAAGATTGTTCGTGTGATTCGTGGATCATCTCTGGGTTACTGCTTACTTCGATCTCCCGTTACTTATTTGATCCGCATTGACCAGGTGTTATAGCAAGGTATTTCGAGCTTATACTCCGGATTCCGGGTCACGAAATCTGTAACCGCAGCTTGGACGTTCTTGAAGTCGCCGTCGCCAGTGAACTCCCAGTCGTCGCCGCAAATTATTCCTCCTTTGGTGACGCGCGGTGTCCACGCCAGTAAGTCACTCATCAGCCCCTCATAGGTGTGATTGGCATCAATGAAGATGGGGCTGAGAGGGCCGTTTGTCCATTCTTTAGCAACATGAACACTCATCGCCCGAAGGGGAGCCAGGTAGCTTTCTAGATTAAAATGGCGCCAATGCGCGAGATGTTTCGTACACCTCATCAAAAGAAGTCTTGCCACTGGCCTTAACAATACCAGTCCCGTCATAGCTCAAATGGTCCGTGGTGTCGGCTTCAGAATAATTTTCCCAAGGGTCGATGGCGAATACTTTCTTGATTGTTCCACGGCACGCTTCAGCCATAGCGAGTGCAGAGCGCCCCTGCCAAACACCGACTCTACTACCAAAGCTTGATCAGGCAGCGATCGGACCTGTGCCATCAGGTAATCTAACTGCTCTGGCGAGGTCCATCCACGTACTGTGAGTATTTCATCAACTGGAGTAGGGAAGAGCTTCTGTCGTACGCGGAGTTTAAATCCAGCAAGCGTCGGCATGTTTAGTTTCCTCTTAAAGGATCTGCGTGGAATCATCCATGTGCGGCTGCACGCCACACCCTGGATGAAATAGAACGAGGGTTCGTCAATCTGATTCAAGGTATTTCTATTTTCGGAAGAGTGTACGGGCGGCGGGAGGTTAGTACGGCCTGCTACGGCTGAGCGGGTGTTGACGGCGGCACTGTTCCGTAACCGCAGGCCATTCAATCAAGGGCCCTTCATCGCGGCTTGGAGAACGGTGAAGTCGCAGCCTAAGCTCTTGCCGCCGGCGCCCGCGCGCTTGTAGGCCGACTTGTCGCCTAGCCGGTAGTTCCCAGCCGCCGCGTCCACAAACCCAACTTCTGCTATCGTCCGCGGGAAATAAGTCCCAGCCGGGTACCACTTCGCCGGCTCGTAAAGCGGCCCGTCGGGCGGCGGCCCCGCGCCAAACAGCACGTTGCCCACAAACACTGCGAGCGGATAGTAGTGCGCTAAGCTTTGATTGCCCATACCGATGCTGTCGCCCGAAAAGCCGTAGCTGTTGTGCGGCGCGATGTTGTACCGGAAGACGAAGCTCGTGTGCGCTGCGCCGTTCGTCATCACGACGCCGCCGCTTTGCATCACCGTGTTGTGTTCTACCGTCACCGAATCAGTCGCCTCCGAGAGCAGCAGAAAATAGCCGTGTCCGCCGCCCCACGCCACTCCGTCAATGCCGGTGAAGAGATTGTTACTGATCCGCACTCGCCGTAATCGGTTCCCCTTCGGATCAGGACCGTAGAGGTAGTCCGCTCCCAGCAGGGTCATCCCCGACGCTGAGTTGCGGACGATGTTGTTGGTGAACTCAACATCCTCGACGACTGCCGCAGGCCCGCTGTCGTTCGGGCGCGGCGTGAACACGATGGCGGTACCCGACTGCGCGTTAACCCAGTTGTTTTCAAACAGATTGCCGTCGATGACGACACGCCGCGCGTTCTTCAACTCTAGTAGGTTCTTGACCGTCCACCCGGCGGCGCGCCACTCCATGGGTTTACGAAGGTGGTTGCGGCGGATCTCGATGTCGGCGGGCACTAAGCCGGAGGCGCTCAAGCCCCCGACCGCGCCGCCGATGAACAAGTTCGTTCCCGCGCCTTCCAAATAGTTGTTGACGATTTTATACGGGCCGGGGCCGTTCCAACCGCCGATGGCCTGCGCCTCTTGGCCTTTAACGTGAAAATCGGAAATGTAGGAATTGATGATCTCGGTGTGCGCGCTGTTCAGGGCAACGCCGCGCTTCAAGTCCTGCTGCGCGTTGCCGTGGATGTAACAGCGATCAAGTATGAGGTGATGCGGCACTTTGTCAAGTTTGTCTTGCGCCATCGACCCATCGCCGAGTGTAACGAGGTCGTAAGCGAAGGCGGTCGGGGTCTCCAATCCGACCTCGATGCCAAGGAGCCGATAGTGGTGGGCGCCCGGTTCCGTCTTGAGGGCCGTATCGCCGCGCCCCGGGGTGACCAGCTTCGGCAGGAGGTTCGCATGCGATGGCGTAATGCGCTCGCCCGCCGCCGGCAACAGAGAGTCGGGGGTCGAGGTACGCATCGTGATGTAGTCGGCGTCGGTATTGGTCCCGGCCTTATAAGGCAGCACAAAGGGGCCGAGGAAGGTCGCGCCAGCTTCCAAGAGAATCGTGTCTCCGGGCTGCGCCGCATTAAGCGCCGCTTGGAGATCTCCTCTCGCTTTGACGGTGATGATGGAACCAGCCCTGGAAACCCTGCGCGGGCGCTGCTGTGGCCCGCCGGACTCTCGCCGCTGCGCCATAACGAAAGCTAAACCGAGCAGGAGCAAAAAAAAGATTGCCAGTAGAAAGAGTCTTGGTCGCGTCGTCACGATCAATGTTCTAACCATAGAATGTTCTCGCCAGAGATCGCTCCAAAGTCAAGCTGCGTTAAGAATAAAGGAGCCAGTAATAAGCGAGCTTAACATATTCGCCCGCGACCGCTTGCCAACCGCGTGAATGGAGCCACCAGGTTGAGGCCGGTGGCGTTTGCCCGCCGGGGGCGACCGCAGCGAAGCCGAGACGCACGTCGTCTCCCTCAAACACTCGTCGCATCGTCCACATTGCGCGGCGCGAATGATAAGCTGAAGTCACTACTAATAGCGAGTTCAGGCCGCGCGAGCGGGCGTAGTCTCGCAACAAACGGGACTCGTCGTGTGTGCTTACCACCATCTGCGGCAGCGATTCTATTTTCTCCGGCGGAACGCCCGCGCGTTCCAGCTCGCGGCGGGCGCGCTCGACGAAGAAAGGATTTCGCCCTTCGGTGTTTGACCACCCGCCTTGCTGATGATCGTCCGTTAGAATAATGCGCGGGGCATAGCCCTCACGATAGAGCGCGGCGGCCTTCTGCGTGCGCTCACCATAAGCGGCCGAACCGCTGAGGACGACGATGGCGTCAGCGCGCGCTATCGGCGTCTGGACCAGTAGGTAACGGGCCGCCGCCCAGGCCGCAAACGGCCACAGCGCCAATATAAGAGCCGCACCGCGCCATAAGGCCCACCGTGCGCTCGACCTGATCACGCGAGTTTGCTTAAGGGGGTTGGCGTCGCACACTCGACTACCGCTCTGGTGCGTTCTTCGCGTCACTACTGCTGCGGGGCGGCGATGACTTGCACTTCCCCGGCGATGATCTCTTCTGTAATCTGGAACGGCTTTCCGTCGAGCGTCGTGATGCTGTAATCATACTCCGACAAAACGTTCTGCACGTGCCGCGCGGCTTCTTCCGAATGCAGCTCGCAGCAGAGCGTCGTTTTCCTCTCGAGGAGAATCGATCTCGCCCCTTCAAGGACGCGCCCCTCCTCGCCTTCGACATCGATCTTGATGAAATCCGGGAAAGGATGCGTGGCCGCGAAATCATCGAGCGTGATCGTAGTAAATTGTAACTTGGGCCAGCGCGTCTCTGTCTCGGTAATGCGTGATCCGTAAGCAGTGTCGGTGAGCGAGAACTCCACGGTGCGCTCCCGGTCACTCACCGGACTCGGCACCACTTCGATATTATCAAAACGGTTGGCCGCCGCGTGCTTCTTGATCTCGGCGATGGCGTGCGGAGCCGGCTCAAAGGCGTAAACTTGCTTTGCCTTACGCGCCATCAGCAAGGACAAATAGCCGATACTCGCGCCCAAGTCATAGCAGATCGAGCCGGGCCGGACAAGGCCATCGATGGCGCGCTGGGTTTCGATCTCGTAGGTCCCAGTGACATGCGCGTGGCTGACGTGTTCGCTGACGGACAGATTAAGCCCGGCCAGTGGGCCGGACTGGATGCGGACGACCCCCCCGCCGGCAGACATCGCGCCCTCAAACGCCCTGCGAGAGAGGCGGTCAAGAAAGCGGCTGCGGTGGACTGCGTTCTTCACAAATTTGGGAGTCAATCGCGCGCCTTTTATCGCTAACTCTCTCAGCATCGGTCATCACCTCTTTCAATGGATTACTGTCAAATTTCACTTTCTCGGCATCAAGTCGCTTTCCTCTGTGAATCTTTCTCTCACCAGCAGATGCCTTGGTAGTCGCCGCTCGTAGTGCGATCAGCGAACAGCCGCACGAGATCGATCACGATCTGGCCTTCGCGCAGTTTCGTGTCGATGTCGCGGAACTCCTCGGCCTTGTTGCCGATGATCAAAACCTCCGCGCCCCCCAACACTTCTTCGACGCTGCCGCACATAAGTTGCGAGATGTGTGGAATCTCGCGCTCGATGTACTCCTTGTTCGCGCCGAACAAGCGGGCGAGCGAGACGTCTCTGTCGTAAACCGAAAGCCGCAGCCCCTTCCCAATCAAAGTCTCGATCAAAGAGACCATCGGCGATTCCCGCAGGTCGTCGGTCCCGGCTTTGAAGCTGAAGCCGAGGACGCCGATGTTCTTCTTCTTCGTGCGGAGAATCATCTCGACTGCGCGCTCGATCTGCAAGCGGTTGCTCGGCAGGATGGACGACAGCACGGGTGTCTCCACGTCCAACTCTTTCGCCTTGTAGTTGATCGCCCGAAGATCCTTCGGCAAACACGAGCCACCGAAGGCGAACCCCGGCTTCAAGTAATAAGGCGACAGATTGAGCTTCGTGTCCTGACAGAACACGTCCATCACTTGATGGCTATCAATTCCCAGGACCTTGCAGATATTTCCAATTTCATTGGCGAAGCTGACCTTGATCGCGTGGAAACAGTTGCAGGCGTACTTGACCATCTCGGCGGCCTTGACGCTCGTCACATAGAGCGGCGCGTCGATGCCGCCGTAAAGTCGGCTCACGCTCGCCGCCACGTCCGCTTCGTCAGTGCCGATGAGCGTGAACGGCGGTGCGTAAAAGTCTTTCAGCGACGTGCCTTCGCGCAAAAACTCAGGGTTGATGCAGACGCCGAAATCGCGCCCGGCCCGCTTGCCCGAATGAGCTTCCAGGGTCGGCACCACGACGCCCTCGATGGTCCCCGGCAACATCGTGCTGCGGATAATGACGACGTGCCTCTCGCGCTTCGCCTTGAGAGCTGTGCCGATCTCTTCGCACACCCGCTTAATGAAAGACAGATCGAGGCTGCCGTTGGCGTTGCTCGGCGTGCCAACGCAGACCAACGACAGCTCGGACTTCTTGACAGCCTCAGCCGTGTCGGTCGTCGCGCGCAGGCTTCCGGCCTTGACCATCTCGCCGATCAACTCGCCGATTCCCGCCTCGACGATGGGGCTTCGGCCGCCGTTAATGATCTCCACCTTGACGCTGTTGACATCCACACCCACGACCACGTGCCCCCCTTTCGCGAAGCACGCTGCCGAGACGCAGCCGACATAGCCTAAACCGAAAACACTGAGCTTCAATTGGTCCCTTTTCCGCACAACAGTTGGCACAGCCGCAACATAGGGTTACGTTTGGCAGAGATATAATTTCGAAAGGCTTTAATCGAGCACGGTCGAGCGGAGTCTCTCGTACACCGAGTTGCCCAACAGCCGCTTGGCGGCGCTCAAGACAGCCCCCTGCGCGCGCTGCCGCGGCGACACTTCGGCGCGGCACAGGCGTGCGAAATTTTCCACGCCGGCCCCGCGCATCACCGTCATGCGCGCGAGACGAAAGCGCGAGGACGGCGAATTTTTGCCGGTGCGACTAGTGGCCACTGAAGCATACCCGACTTCGGCGGCCATCGTCGCAACGGCGCTAGTCCAACGGCCACCTGGGCACGAAAAATGTTCGACCCGTTTGCCGACTATTTGCTCCAATCGCTCTTTCGATTCAACAATCTCGGCGCGCAAACTGTCGGCGTCAAGGTCGGAGAGCAGGCGGTGAGTTTTTGAGTGAGAGCCGATCTCGAAACCCATTTCGCTGAGTTCACGCACCTGCTTTTCATTCATGTAGCCGCGTTGCCCGGTAAAGCCGGTAACGATGTAGAACGTCGCGTTGCAGCCGGCCTCTCCGAGCAACGGCGCGGCGAGCAGCAGATCGCTCTCGCAGCCGTCGTCGAAAGTGATTACAACGCGGGGGCGCGGCTGTCCGGCGTTCGCGGGCGACGCGCCGGCCGTCGCTTGTTCATTCATCGCCGCGAGTGCTTCGCCGACGCTCGCACCGCGCTGGCCCGTTGCTGTCAAGTGCGTGAGGTGGCGGCGAAAGTCCTCGGCGGAGAGGACATAACGCATGTAGCCCGCCGCGTTCTGAACCGTCGGGCGGCCCGGCGCTTCCAGTTCGTGGTACATCAAAAAAACGGCGTCAGTCATGAAAAAATCCTTCGTATCCGCGACTTGACCGGCGCGGGCAAACTCTTGCCCAAACGTCCGGAGAGTTTTTTGACGCGCTTGAATAAGCGTTGCCGCCGGAAATGCTGCTCGCTGGCGACACCGAACTCGTCTAGCAACTGCTCAGGCAACAGGCCATCCGACGGCAGTTGGTACTCGCCTTTGGAACCCGTGTAGGCGCCGTGTTTGAATGCTGCCAAGACCTCCGTACGCCGGAACGAGGCGCCTTCTATCATCATAAACAATACACGCGGCTGCCGCTTCCAATGTAAATCCTGCCCGTAGAAGGCCCGCATCTCCGGCCGCCGATCCTGTAAGCGTTTCAGCAAATTGAACGTGCCGGGGCGCGGCGCGCGTTCGCCGTCATACTTCGAGTTCCAAGTCTCGATGCCGAACGGCAGCACGTCGAACGACTCGATCAACGGAAACATCGAATCCATCGGGTGCGCGATCACCGAGACGCCGCCCTCGCGCTCGATGTGGCCGATCACTTCCTCCGGATTCTCTGTCTGAACCAACGAAGTGACGCCTAGGCCGAGGACGTGTAGCTTCCGTTCGCATTCGTATTCCAGCCCGGCAATGAATTGGAAATCGTCGTCAGATAAGGCCGCGCACTCGGCGACGTAAGCCTCAAGTTTCTGTCGATCGAACCACTCCGCGTGATCGGTCAGACAGGCGAACCGGCACCCCAACCCGAGCAGCACGGCGCGCAACTCTGCGAGCGTGTATTCGCCGTCGGAGTAAGTGCTATGAATGTGAATAGCGCCCTTCAGCATGTAAATCCTTTCCCGCCGCCGTGCCCCGGCGCGCGCTCGCCGGTAGTTTGCGGAAGACAAAATCGATCCAGTCCCCGAACTCCGGCAGTGGGTCCCGCCAAGTAAAGTTGTCGTGGAACGTCCCCGGGATTGGCGTGAGGAACGCGGCCAGAGTCGGCAGCCGACGCGGGAAGCTTCCCGGAAACCCTTGCGGCGCGCCGCGCCAGACTTCCAACAAATGTCGCGCGTCGCCGAGCAGCCAGCGGCAACGCAGGCCCGCGCGGTAATCGGTCGGCGTCGCTATGTCGCCGCGTTCGACCATCTCGGCCAGCCACGCCGGAAAGTCCGCGCCTGAGTAAACAGCCAATGGCAGCGAATTCCAAAACCGCCCGTTGACTTCGAGGAAGACCGGCGTTCCGTCGGCGCGCACGCGAAACTCGACCATCGCGACGCCGTGCCATCGCAGCGCGCGCAATATCGCGAGCGCCGCCTCGCGCACACGCGATTCGGGCAGCGCGCTGACGCGCAGCGCGCTGCCCGAACCCGTCGGGCGCACGTCGCGCAGGCGGCGGTGCGCGAACTCCGCGCGCAATTCGCCGTCGCGCATCAGCGCGAAGTAGCCCGCGCCCGCGCCTGTGACAAACTCTTGCACCAACACGGCCGAACAGCGGCGGCTGATCTCCTCGTATCCGGCGGCGAACTCCGGCGCGTCCCGCGCGTAAACGGGCGCGCCCGTCGGCACTACTTTATTATCACTTGAAATTTCTTCTGAGCTGCGCGGCTTCAACACCAATGGATACCTGAGCGCGCCAGCCAACTCGCGCGCCTGCGCGCCGCTTTCGACCAGCACCGTGTGTGGCACGGCAATGCCGAGTGAATGGGCGAGCTGCGTCGTCTGCTCTTTATCGAAGGCGCGCAGAAGAACTTCGTGAGGCGGCAACGCCATCCGCCCACCGGCGGAAAAGATCACCGCTCGATGCGCCGAGAGCGGCAGCGTCGTGCGCTCGGTCATCGGCATCACCAACGCCCCCGGCGCGCGCCGCGCTTCTTCCGCGATGCGCGCGACAAAGCCCGTCGCGTCCTGTTGCGGGTCTGGATAAGTAAACGTCTCTCGACAGTAGCGCGACCACCCGGCCTTCGACCACGGCGTAGCCGCGCCGACCGTGACGAAATGCCCGGCGCGGGCGAGCGAGCGCACGGCGGCCACCGCTTGATTATCGTTCCCGTCAAGGACTAATACTTTCATGCGCTCACCGAGACAGCTTCCGTTCTGACGGTAGCATCTTCGCCCTTGAATTTCACGGCTTCGACCAGCGCGTCCTCGAAACGGTTGACGACCACCGACCAATCGTGCTGCGCGGCCAATTTGGCAGCCGCCTCTGCAAATTCCCGCCGGATCGTCGTGTCGCGCAAGAGTGTGAGCACGCTGTCGGCGAATGTCCGTGCGTCGTCGGCCAGCAACACGTCTTGGCCGTGCGTAACGTCCAGGCCTTCTGCGCCAATAGTAGTTGAGACAACGGCCTTTCCCATGGCCATTGCTTCAAAAATCTTGAGCCGCGTACCCCCGCCGACGCGCAACGGCACGACGAACACGGCGGCTTCTTTCAAATGATCAATTACGGAAGACACTGTCCCCGTCACTTCGACCGAATCCGACGCCAACTTTCTAACTCGCGGGTGCGGGTTGCGCCCGACGATGCGGAAGCGCGCACCGGGCACGGCAGCCAGCACCCCCGGCCAAATGTCGCGGCAAAAATAAACGGCCCCGTCGATGTTAGCCTCCCAATCCATCGAGCCGAGGAACATCACAAGCGGTGTGCTCTCCGACGCAGTTGCCGCCACTGACCCCGCTGCCGCGCTATACTGCCGCAGATCGACGCCGGTCGGCACGACCGTAATCCGCGCCGGCTCAGTCATCGACATCATCTGTTCGCGGTCATGCTCCGAGACCGCGATGATGTGATGAAAGCGTCCCACCGTCGCGCGCTCGTAAGCAAGCATCTTCGCGGCTTCAAGTTTGAAGGCGACGCGCTTTACCGGATTCGGCTCGTGCGTAGCTTGCCGCTCCCACAAAGCTGACTCGACATTGTGTTGGAACAGCACAGTCGGCGTCACAAGGTCGCGCGGGAAATTCAGAGACGCCGAAAGGAAATCACACACGGCCACCGCACAACGTCGCTCGTTCAACCACGCGCCGACGCGCCGACGCACTTCCGGCGCAGTAAATTTCGTTACGGCATAAGGCGCGTTCGATGCGACGTGCCGCAGATAATCCAAGCCTTGTCGAACGGGCGCGGCTTCCGGCGCGCCCGTGCAGATCGTCTCGGCTCCCGGCAGATGCTCCGCGATCTCCCGCTCGTATTTCTCATCGCGCCGCCCGCCATAATAGGAAAGCAGCGTTACTTCATGCCGCGCGGCCAATTGCCGTAGCAGATTGTAAGAGCGAATCTTCCCGCCCGCATCGACGGGAAGCAGTTTGCCGGCTTTGACCCATAAGATTTTCATAGCGATCAAACAATTGTTCCAAAACTTTTCATACCGATGGTGGCTTAACGGGGAGAGAGTTAAAGACGGCGCGTCTATTCTTCCGCGTCGCTACCTTCAGGTCAACACGGCAGAGACTTCGCCGGTAACGGGTTGCGCTTCGCGCGCCGCTTCGCCATCGATGAAACGCCGCAACCACATCTCGAAATTGACAAGGGACCATAGCCGCTCCGTGTGATTCTCTCCGCCCGTTTGATGTCGTCTGACGAGATCGCGCACGAACGTCTCGTCGAAGAGGCCGCGACTTGTGGCACGCTCGCTCAATACGTACTCGTCAATCACCGGACTGTATGGCCCCCGGAACCACGCGCCGACCGGAACGGGGAAACCCATCTTGGGTCGCTCCAAAATTGTCGCCGGCAAGACGCCCTCCATCGCGCGGCGCAGAATGTATTTCGTCGTCCAACCGCGCAGTTTCTGGCGCTCCGGCAATCCGGCGGTGTACTCCACCAACTTATGATCGAGGAACGGCACGCGGCTCTCGATGGATGCAGCCATGCTCATCTGATCCTGCTTCATCAGCAGTTCGTGCAGGTAGGTCTTCGTGTCGGCGTAAAGCAGTTTTTCGAGCAGGGTGTCGGCGTCGGTGTGCGCGAGGTGATGCGTCACGCCCGCGTAAGGTTCAAGCGAGCCGCCGGCGCGCTCCCGCGTCTCCGGCGTCAACAGCCGCCGTTGCATCTGGCGTGAAAAGACCGCGAAATTGTCAAAATAGATCGTTTCGATGTCGGGTTCGAGGCACAGGAAAGTCCGCGAAAGTTTCTGCCGCACCTTCGAGCCGGCGGGCAGACTTTCGATTCTGCGGCGCACGATGCCGCGCATGGCATCGTTTGTCAACGAACGGTACCGGGCGCCGAGCGAGAGGTTGAAGACGGTTTTGCGGTACCGATCGTAGCCGGCCAGCATTTCGTCGCTGCCTTCGCCGGTCAGCACGACTTTGACGTGTCGCGAAGCGAGGTGCGAGACAAAGTAGAGCGCAACGCTTGAGGGGTGCGCGAGCGGCTCGTCTTCGTGCCAGACGAGGCGGGGCAAGGCGTTGAAAAAGTCTTCGGGGCTGACGATGATCTCGTGATGCTCCGTCTTGAAGGCGCGGGCAACAACGCGCGCGTATTCCAACTCGTTCGCCTCGCGTTCTTTGAAGGCGACTGAGAAAGTCTTGATCGGCTGGTCGACCATCCCGCTCATCACGGCGGCGATAGCGGACGAGTCGATGCCGCCGGACAGGAACATGCCGAGCGGCACATCAGCCATCAAATGCAGGCGGACGGACGTGCGGAATAATTCCGACCACTCGGCCACATAATCTTCATCACGACGCTTGCCGCCATTCGACCCGGCAGAGCCGTTCGACTCTCCGGCGAAAGACACATCCCAGTATTTCTCAATCCGCACTTC